>NZ_JAQSDN010000010.1 GCF_029945925.1 Polaromonas sp.
TGAAAAATACGACCCCGCTACTCGATGTGGCGGGGAGTTATTCAGACCATCCCTAAAGGCTTAACCAAAGAGCGGGCATCTGTAACTCTGTCCGCCGGCCGCTGGAACCGACGCTCACCACCACGATGGTCGCAATGACTTCTTTTCGCCGCCAGCATGGAAGGTTCGTCATTCTTGAAGCGAAGAGTTCCCGCATGGAGTCCGTGTGACAACTGGATTGAGGATAAAAGAATGATTTTGACCGTCGAAATTGACAAGATTGCCCCCGGCATTTACGAAGCGCACCCAACACTAGGAGGGGTTGCCGCCAGGGAGCCAGAAACCTATGACCGTATTGATACCGCGATCCGGCAAGAGGCGCTAGGTGCGGAGGGTTTTGCAAATTTCGTTGAGTTCATTTATGGAGGGATGTCAACTGGCACATATGAGGTTCAGGAGGCATCGGCAAATGCCTCAAATTTAGCGAATAGGTTGGTAGCGTTGCTTGCGCAATTGCATTTGTTCGAAGAGTCTCGTTGATCGATAACTTTGCAATAGCGGAGTCAGTTTGAGAGGTGAAAGAAACGACTTTTTGCCAAGGGAGGAGGCAGCGATCTCGGAACATCACAATCCAGACACTTTATGTGCGGCGTAACTCGTTAGAAAGCTTGCACGGCATCGTTCCTCAAAAGGTCGCGCGCCCTGGGTTCAAGCTAGCCTCATACTATGGACAAAATCACAGACCTTACGGCGAAGATCGCGCGGTTGACTGCGCAACAAAATCAGCTGCAACATGATTGCAGGCTGTCTCTCTCCCTCCGACTGCGAACGGTTCAAGGAGGTGGGCGCTGTCTCGTGGAACAGTGCACTATCTGTGGTCAACAACGCGGCGAGGCGAAAAAAAGAACGAGTGCTACGGCGGAAACCCTTGAATTCGGCACCGATCTGGCAACCACGTACAACGCGCAGCGGTTTTCGGTTGATCAAGACTTGAGCGAAGCCAAAGGCGCTCTGGCAGACCTGATCGATCCGGGACTTGCACCTCAGCGCGCCGAATTTCAGGCTCTAGTACAGGCTGACCGTGATGCCTCTTTCGCCCAGCTCACTCAAGCTTCCCAAGCATTGGATGCGGCAATACCCGCCCTCCACAGGATGCAGTGGCAAAGGCGTCTACCGTTCATCATCAGTCACCTCCAGCGCAACCACTCGGCTACGTTCACAGATCCCCAGCCGGCGTCTTTCGTGCCGTTCGAGACTGAAATTCAGCTTCGCTCTTGGCTCCATCCCATGATTGAGCGGGATTTCGAAGTAGCAACAGAAGTACGAGGTCATCACCTGACCGCGCGAACCCGTGTGCAAATCGATTACATCCTCGTTCCCCGCGCGCATCTGGTCGCACAGGGTTTCAAGCCTGATCCGATAGGTCTGGAAGCCAAGTACCTGCCGCTGGATAACGGATTTTCACCCAGGGCCTCTCGCTTCATCTGGCAAGCTATCAGTTACACGGATTGCGAGTTCGAGTTGCACGGGCAACTCACCAGACTGTCTCACGTTCTTCTGTTCAGCAACCTGTCGTTTGAGGATGAACTGCGTCAACTTCGCGGGATCACTGACTCCCCTCTCGCCAATGATCAGGCGAAATGGACTGCCTTGCTGGAATTGGCGAATCATGCCAACGTAGCAAGCCTTCAGATGTATGGCTCACGCGTCCGAAGCGACGGATGGAAAATCAAATTCGCGTCAGGAGTTTATTTCAGCAAATTTGAAGAGACCCCGAAACTGCACAATCGGCGATTAATTGAAAAGGTGCGCATTGGTAACTTTTAGAACGGTCGAGTCGTAAGCTGCCAGCACGGGCTGACCAAAAAAAAATCATCATCTCCGTCTTTGTTTCCGAATATTGTCTGGCCTATTTAGATGGCTGCCGGACATCGTTTAGGGCTGTCGCTTTGCCGCGCCAGTGGCACGGCGACCGCTTGCTGGGGACTTTTCAGATTTGCCTTTAGCCGGTCGCTTTAGCTGTCGAGTAGCCGCTAGCAGCTCGTCCAGCTTTTTTGCTCGTTCTTCGGCACCCTGAAGCCGTTCCCTCAATGTGGCAAGCTCGATTTCCCCTGTCTGCACACGATTACCCAGCGCGGCGTTCGTGTGCTCAAGTGTCTGCCTTTCAATGGCGTGCTTCCGTCCCGCGTCCTCCAGGACCCGAGACAACTGTTTCGTTTCCTGACGAGCGCGATCTACTTCTTCCAGCAGGCGCTTTTCGTTCGCCGACGCTCGTTGCTCTATACGCTGCCGCTCCCCAGAGAGGGTGAGAAGCTGTTCGTCGAACTGGCGCCTGTCAGCATCGCGCTCCTGAACCAAGGTGGCCAAGCTGCTGCGGGCGCTTTCAAGTTCACGCCCCGCCTTTTCAAACAGGATGGCTTGATCCCGCAGCTGCGATTGAGCCAGTTCCATTGCATATTGCAGAGCAACGCCGCGCCCGGCCAGCGCGGTCTCCTGCTGCATAACTTCCTGACGCGAGACCTCCAGCTCCAGGGCTTGCTGCGCAAGCTTGTCGTGCTCAGGGGCGAGCGCCTTGTCCGCTTTGTCGCGCGCATTTGCCACAGCAGCCGCCCAAATGTTATCAAGCGCTTGGCGTAGCTCTTTAGGCGCACCTTCCTCTGCCGGCTGGGCGCCCGACGCCGCAACCCCAAGCCGCGGCGCGAGGGTGGCAAACCAGCTTTCCAGCATGGGACTGACGGTATTTGGCGAGCCTCGACCAATCTTCAAACGCACCCGCTCAATCGTCGGGCGCTCGCCGGCGGCGATCAACGCGTCCGCTGCGGCCCAAACTTCTTCCTGCTGAACACCTCTCGTACTTTTCGATTGCATGGCTTCGCCTCAGTCGCTATATTTACCAACGATAAGAGATTGTTATCGTGATCTATTTGATAGTTATGTAATACATCATACATAACATGTATGAATTTAATCAATAAATCGCCCTAAGCCAAACATGCGCCTGCCTGCCCTTCAGAAAGTCCCGGCTCTGCAGCCAACCGAGCTCAGCGACGTCACGCAGCGTGCGGTCGAGGAACTGCTGCGCGAAGGCGAATCCAAAAACACCATGGCCAGCTACAAAAGCGCCTTGCGCTACTGGGCCGCCTGGTACGGCATCCGTTATGGCGGCCAGATCCAACTGCCTGTGCCCTCCCCCTGCGTGCTGCAGTTCATCGTCGACCATGCCGAGCGCACTACGGACAAGGGCCTGGTATCCGAGCTGCCGGCCCTGATCGACCAGACGCTGGTCCAGGCCGGCTACAAAGGCAAGCTTGGCGCACTGGCCCACAACACCCTTGTGCACCGGATTGCCGTGCTGTCCAAAGCGCACCAAGTGCGCGAACTCAAAAACCCCTGCCAAGATCCCACGGTGCGCGAGCTGCTGTCACGCACGCGCAAGGCCTACGCCAAACGCGGCGCCCTGCCTCAGAAGAAAGAAGCGCTGACCAAAGATCCCCTGCAGGCCATCTTGGCCACCTGCGACGACTCGCTGCGCGGCAAACGCGACCGCGCCTTATTGCTGTTTGCCTGGGCCAGCGGCGGGCGCCGGCGTTCCGAGGTCACGGGGGCAGACATGCAGTTCCTGAAGCCCATCCCAGAGGGCTTTGTCTACAACCTAGCTTATTCCAAGACCAACCAGGCGGGTGTGGACCTGCCCGAGAACAACAAGCCACTGCTGGGTGCGGCTGCTGTGGCGCTTGCGGCCTGGCTGCGGGCTAGCGGGATTGAATCGGGGGCGATTTTTAGGAGTGTCCGCAAGGGCGGGCATCTGGGCGAAGCGCTCTCCCCTGCTGTGGTTCGAGCCATCGTGAAGGAGCGATGTGCCCTTGCCGGGATCGTGGGCGAGTTTACTGCGCACTCACTGAGGTCGGGTTTTGTGACCGAAGCTGGGCGGCAGGAAGTGCCGTTGGCCGACACCATGGCCATGACGGGGCATCGCAGCGTGGCGACTGTTGTGGGCTACTTTCGCGTTGACGCCTCCGTTAGTAGCTCCGCCGCGAAATTGATGGGTTGACGCCAAGCAGATGCTTTGTTGAAGTGGTCAGGTCTTGCGCTGACGTACCTGATGTCCATGAGACGTCACGGGGAATTAAATCCGACACCTTGACCTTAAAGTGACTTGAAGGTTTCCAATTACTCCTTCAACTCTCTTATAAGACCTATTCCCAATGCCGCCCCAAGACCCTTTACTCGCCAGCACGCCACTGCTGGACTACCAAAATCCTGCGCTACGCGCCCTGATCGTCGAACGCGGCTGGCTCGCACTAGACGAGCATCAACGCATAGGGCACATCTATGACTTTGTGCGCAACGAGATTCTTTTCGGCTACAACGAAGATGACACACTGCCTGCATCCCGGGTGCTGGCCGACGGCATCGGCCAATGCAACACCAAAGGCACCTTGTTTATGGCCTTGCTGCGCGGCGCAGGTATCGCCTGCCGCTTTCATGGTTTCACCATTGACAAGGCTTTGCAAAAGGGCGCCATCACCGGACTTGCCTATGCGCTTGCGCCCCGCAGCATCATCCACAGCTGGGTCGAAGTCCAGGTGCAGGGGCGCTGGGTCAATCTTGAGGGTTTCATCCTGGATGACCGCTACCTGAGCAGTCTGCAGCGCAGGTTTGCCGGCGTTAAAGCCTTTAGTGGCTATGGCGCAGCTACCCCCAATCTGCAAGCGCCTGCGGTTGCCTGGTGCGGCTCGGACACTTATATCCAGAAGGAAGGCATCAATGGTGACTTCGGCGTATTTGCCGATCCCGACACCTTTTACGCCCGGCATGGCGCCAACCTGGGCGGCCTCAAGCGCTGGCTGTACCAGCATTGGATTCGCCACTCAATGAACCGGAATGTCGCGCGCATCCGTGCGACACAGTCGGTATCCACCGGAGCTGGCAAGACTTCTACGCAAGGAGTTGCGTGGAGCCCAAAGGTATGAGCACTCCGGCACCCCTCCAAGTCAGCCCTTGCGCGGCGCGGGGACTTTGCCGGCTGTTAGGATAGCGCCCGTGAAACGTTTGATTTGTCACTTCCTTATTGTCTGGCTGGCGCTACTGTCAGGCGGCGCGTATGCTCACGCGGCAGCGGACGCCGCGCAGGAGCTGGGCCACGTGGCCGCCCATGCCATCGGAGACCAATTCACGGGTGCCGGAGGCGCTGAAAAATCGAGCGTGACTCATGACCATGGCCAAGGCGAGGCCTGCAGCCAGAGCCACTGTGGCCACAGCCACACAACCGGCATGCTCACGACTGCCGAAGTTCGGTACAGCGTTGGGGACGTTGCCGCCCCGCTGCCCAGGCCTCAGGTCTGGACCAGCCGAGGACAACCCGACAGCATTGAGCGCCCCAAATGGAAATTCACCACGCCAGCCGTGGTGAACCTCTGAAGCTGACGGACCTGTAACGCCTTTTCCATAGTCCGCGCCAGCGCAAAGGTTCGCCGAAGTTTTAGTCACTTCGGAGAACGCTCTTGCTTTACTTTTCCCGCTTGCATCGTGCATGGCCTGCCTATGCGACGCTCGCCTTGTCGGCTGCCGTCGCAGCCACCGCCAGCGCGCAAACGCTGCCCCCACCGCTTGTTCCCGAAATTACAGTGCCGGCAAGGCAAGGCCCCAGTCTGCGTGAAGCACTGGATGCCGCTTGGGCACTGAGCCCGGCAGCCCGCAGCGCCGACAACCGCCGCGCGGAACTGCAGGCCCGCGAGCGCGCCGCATCATCCTGGATCAACGGCTCACCCAGCGCCCTGCTGGCGCAACGCAGCGACCGCTTCAACAACAACGGCGGCTTTCGTGAATACGAAGCCGAGCTGGAGTTGCCGATCTGGAGCCCGGGCGTGCGTGGCGCCGCCCAGCGGGACTCCGCGGCCCAACGCCTGGCCTTTGAACCTCAGCAGTTGATGGCGCGGCTGAAGCTCGCCGCCGAGGTGCGTGAAGTGGCCGCCGGCCTTGCGCTGGCACGCACCGAACGTGAACTGGCAACACGCAAACACAGCGAAGCGCTGGTGCTGGCGCAGGACGTGGATCGCCGCGTCAAGGCCGGCGACAGCGCGCGCGTGGATGGCTTGCAGGCCCAATCACTTGTGCAACAAGCTGCCACCAGTCGGGAGCAGGCGGAGGTGAACTTGGCCCGGCTGCAGAACAAGTGGCTGGCCCTTACCGGGCTGACTGCTACGCCTTCATTGGAAGACGCGTTACCTCCTGCCAATGCGACCGCCAGCCCTGACCATCCTGCGGTGCAGGCGGCGCAAACGCGCGTCCAGTCGGCGCAGGCAAAGCTGGAGCTGAGCGAAGCCGACAAACGTGATCCCATGGCTATCGGGGTCGGCGTCACGCGTGAACGCGCAACTTTCGCTGCAGCCGGTGAGACCAGTTTGCGCCTGGCACTGAAGATCCCCTTCGGAACCGACAACCGCAATGCCCCGCGCATCGCGGCAGCACGCGCCGAACTTGATGACGCCCAAGCGGACTTCGATACCGTCCAACGCCAGACACGCGGCGAGCTGGCGTCGGCCCTGGTCGAGTTTGATGCCGCCCGCCGAACAGAGGCCAACATGGCCGAACGCGCACGCCTCAGCAGCGAGGTGCAGACCCTTGTCGCCAAGGCCTACCGCCTCGGCGAGTCGGACCTGCCAACCCGCCTGCGCGCCGACAGCGAAAAATTTGAAGCCGATCTTTCCCTGGCGCGAGCCCGTGTGGGTCTGCAACGCGCCATTTCTCAATTGAACCAAGCCCTTGGACTGCTCCCATGAACGCAATATTTAAGCCTAATAGGCCTCTATCCCTTGTCCATAAAGCGCTGGCAGCTATTATTTTCATAGCATTTAGTGTCTTCGCCCCGGCCTGGGCGGCAGGAGACCATGGTGCAGAGGCGCCAGCAGCAGCCAGCGCCGTCACCTCACCGCGTATCAACAGCCACTCCGAGCTGTTTGAGCTGGTTGGCGTGGTCGACAACGGTGAGATGAAAATTTACCTGGACCGTTATGCCAGCAACGAGCCGGTCACCGATGCAAAAATCGAGGTCGAAGCCGGTACGGCCAAGGGCGCGGCCACACCCCAGGCCGACGGCAGCTACAGCTTCAAGCATGAATTGCTGGCTCAGCCCGGCACACTGTCTGTGAGTTTTGTGGTCGCCGCGGGCAAAGACACCGACCTGTTGGCCGGCGACCTGGTCATCACCGACCCTCATGCCGATGACGATCATGCGGGGGAGACGCGGCCCTGGCTGCGATGGGCAGCTTATGTGGGCGCTGCGCTGCTGCTGGTGGCGCTGGCCGCTGTGGCATGGCGCATGCGCCGCCGCACAGGGTTTGCCGGTCTGATGGCGGCCGGCCTGCTTGCCCTCGGTACCGCCGCACCCTGGGACGCGCAGGCCGGCCCAGGCCACGACCACGGCGGGGAAGCCACACCCGCAGCGGGCGGAAACGCACCACAGCGCTTGGGCGACGGCGGCGTGTTTTTGCCCAAGGCCAGCCAAAGGCAACTCGGCGTGCGAACCCTTGTCGCCGAGGAAGCTTCCCTGCCCACCACCGTCGAGCTGACGGGTCGGGTGGTGCTCGACAGCAACGCTGGCGGCAAGGTCCAGCCTACGCAGGCCGGACGCATTGAAGCCGGTCCACGCGGCCTGCCGCAACTCGGTCAAGCTGTGCGCAAGGGTGAGGTGCTGGCCTTGGTGCGCGCTTCCAGCAACGCGATCGAACGCGCCAACCAGCAGGCACAAAGCGCGGAGCTTAATGCCAGCCTGACCTTGGCAGTCCGCCGCGTGGAGCGGCTGCAGCAGCTCGAAGGCACGGTGCCGCAAAAAGACATCGAAGCGGCGCGGTCCGACGTGACCAGTCTGCAGCAACGCGCGGCCGCAGTTGCCGGCAGTGTGTCCGCCACGGAGTCGCTCCGGGCACCTGTATCCGGTGTGATTGCAGCCGCCAGTGTGGTGGCCGGGCAGGTGGTCAATGCGGGTGACCTGCTGTTCGAAATTGTCGATCCAACTCGCATGAGTGTGGAAGCTAACGCCTTTGACGCCGCGCTGTCGGGCAACATTGCGTCGGCCAGCGCCAGTGCGGCACCCGGCACCAGCGTGCCATTGCAGTTTGTCGGCGCCGGGAACAGCCTGCGCGAGGGCGCCATCCCGCTGGTGTTTCGCACCGTGCCAGGCAAAACCGCCCTGCTACTGTCCATCAACCAGCCGGTCAAAGTGACGGTACAGACCAAAAGCCAGGTCAAGGGTTTTGCCGTGCCCACCAGTGCCGTCGTCAAAAACGCCAGCAACCAGGACATGGTTTGGGTGCACACAGGCGCCGAACTGTTCGCACCCCGCACCGTGCGGCAGTTACCGCTGGACGGTAGCACCGTTGCGATTGTGGATGGTCTGAAGGCCGGTGACCGGGTGGTGACGCAAGGCGCACCCCTGGTCAATCAGGTCCGCTGAGCTCAGGATCGCAGAACATGTTTGAAAAACTCATTTACGCCTCCCTCGGCAACCGGCTGATGGTGGTGGTGCTTTCGGTGGTGCTGCTGCTGGTCGGAGCATTGACGCTGGTCAAAATGCCGGTCGATGTCTTTCCCGACCTGAACAAACCCACGGTGACGCTGCAGGCCGAAGCAGGCGGCATGGCGCCCGAAGAAGTCGAGCAACTGATCACCGCGCCGCTGGAAATCGCCATGGGCGGCATACCGGGAGTGGAGAGCATTCGCTCGATCTCCAGCGTCGGCCTGTCATTCGTTTATGTCACCTTCGACTGGAAGACCGACATTTACCGCGCCCGGCAAATGGTGGGTGAACGACTGCAAACCGCGCGCGAGCAATTGCCGCAGGGCGTGGAGCACGTCGGCATGGGTCCTATCAGCTCCGTCATGGGCGAGATCATGCTGCTGGCACTGCCGATTGATACCAGCAAGATCAGCCCGATGGCGGTGCGCGAATACGCCGACTTTGTCATGCGCCCGCGCCTCTTGACCCTTCCAGGTGTGGCCCAGGTGGTGCCGATTGGTGGCGAGGTGCGGCAGTACCAGGTGCAACCCGACACTGCGCTGATGGCGGCGCTCAAGGTGGATCTGGAAAGTATTGAAGCTGCACTGAAAGGCTTCTCAGGCAACTCCAGCGGCGGTTTTCTTGAGCTCAATTCGCGCGAATACCTGATACGCAACATCGGCCGTACCACACGCCTGCAAGATTTGGAACGCCTGCCAGTTGCGTTTCAAAACGGCAAACCGATCCAGCTCAACCAGGTTGCCAAAGTCACTTTTGCACCCGCCATCAAACGCGGCGACGCGGGCCTGAACGGCCAGCCGGCAGTTATCCTGGGCATCCAGAAGCAGCCCGACGCCGACACCGTGGCACTGACAGAAAAAGTCGAGGCCGCGATTGAGGAACTCAAAAAAGGCATGCCATCCGGCATGGGTGCGCCGCAGGTCACCATGCGCCAGGCGAACTTCATCGAGACCTCAGTCGACACCCTGCGCGGCAAATTGCTCGCTGCATCTGCCGTGGTGGCGGTGGTGCTGTATTTCTTTTTGCTCAACATCCGCACCACGCTGATTTCACTGACTGCCATTCCGGTGTCTGTGATGATCACGGTGCTGGTGTTTCGCTACTTCGATTTGTCGATCAACACCATGACGCTGGGGGGACTCACGATTGCCATTGGCGGGCTGGTCGATGACGCGGTGGTCGGCGTCGAGAACGTACTGCGTCGGTTGAAAATGGACCGCGCCGCCCACCCTGACAGACGGCTGGGGCCGCTGGAGCTGATCGCCAAAGCCACGCTGGAAGTGCGCTCCGGCATCTTGATCGCCACCGTCATCATCGTGCTGGTATTGCTGCCGCTGTTTTTCCTGCCCGGCATAGAGGGCCGGCTGATGCAACCGCTGGCGATTGCCTACATCGTGTCTCTGCTGGCGTCCATGGTGGTGTCGGTCACGCTGACGCCGGTGATGTCTTATTACCTGCTGCCAAAAATCAAAGGCCTGGAGCATGGGGACACCAAAATTCAGACCTGGGTCAAGACGCGCTACGCCACTGCACTGAACCGGGTGCTGTTGGCGCCGCGCGCCTGGGTGCTGGCCGGGGCGGCAGCGGCCGTACTGGCGATGGCGGCCGTGCCGTTTTTCCCGACGACCTTCTTGCCGCCTTTTAACGAGGGCGTAGCGCTGGTCGGCCTGCGCTTGAACCCCGGTACCACCTTGACCGAGTCGGCCCGCATCGGAACGATTGCCGAAAAGGCACTGGCCGGCATTCCGGAAGTCGAACACGTCGGCCGTCGCTCGGGCCGGGCCGAACTCGATGAACATGCCGAAGGGGTGCATGTGTCCGAGCTCGACCTCAAACTCAAACGCAGCGACCGCAGCGTGGAAGAGGTTTACGCCGACATCCGGAGCCGCATTGCGACCTTGCCGGCGGCCATTGGCATCGGCCAGCCGATCAGCCACCGTATCGACCATATGTTGTCGGGCGTGCGTTCGCAAATCGCGATCAAGATTTTTGGCGATGACCTGGACACCCTGCGCACGCAGGCCGAGGCGCTGCGGCAACAGCTCGCCGGCATCAACGGCGTGGTGGACTTGGAGGTTGAAAAGCAGGTGCTCACGCCCCAGATCCGGATCCAGGTGGACTATGACCGCGCGCTGGGCCTTGGCCTGCCGCCGGCGAAACTTCTGCAAGAGCTGCAGGTGCTGATTGACGGCGAGAAGGTCACTCAGATCGTTGAGGGTAGCCGCCGCTTCAATCTGGTGCTTCGCCTTCCCGAAACCTCGCGCGGCATTGAAGGCCTGCGTAACCTGATGATAGACACACCGGGCGGACGCGTACCACTGAGCCAGCTCGCCAGTGTGGAAGAAAGCGACGGCCCGAACCAGGTCAGTCGCGACGACGGGCGCAGGCGCATCGTGCTGTCGGCCAATACCCAGGGCCGTGCGCTGAGCGAAGTGGTAGCCGACATGCGGGTGGCGATAGCCGCCACCGCGCTACCCGAGGGCTACTTCATCACGATGGGCGGTCAATTCCAGGCGCAGGAAGAGGCATCGCGCTTGATTGGCTTGCTGTCGCTGGGCTCAGTGGCCATGATCTTCTTGATTCTTTACTCGCGCTACCGCTCTGGTGTACTGGCCGCCATCATCATGGCCAACATACCGCTGGCACTGGTGGGTGCGGTGGTGGGCTTGTGGCTGTCCGGGCAGCCGCTGTCAGTAGCGGCACTGGTTGGCTTCATCACGCTGGCGGGCATAGCCATCCGAAACGGCATTTTGAAGGTGTCGCACTACATCAACCTGTGCGCTTTTGAAGGAGAAAACTTTGGCAGCGCCATGCTCCTGCGCGGCTCGCAGGAGCGCCTCACGCCGGTACTGATGACTGCTCTGGTGGCAGCGCTGGCGCTGGCACCGCTGCTGTTTGAAGCCGACATGCCGGGGACCGAGATTTTGCACCCAGTGGCGGTGGTGATTTTTTCGGGCTTGATCACCTCGACCCTGCTTGATTCGTTTTTGACGCCAGCCATGGTCGCGATGTTTGGCCGGAAACCGATTGAGGCGCTGGTCGCAGATTCCGGTTCTGAAACTTTCTAATTTCCCTCGCTTTTTTGACCCTGACTGAAAGGTAATCCCATGAAACACACTTTTATCAAGCTGACTCTCGCTACCAGCCTCGCTCTGACGGGCTGGACAGCCATGGCCGCGGGCGATCACGGCCATGACGCCAAATTCGGTGGCGTGGTGGTAGAGACCAAAGCCGGCGACCTGGAAATTGTGGCCAAGCCCGACGTGCTGCAGATTTACATCAGTGACCACGGCAAGCCGATGAGGCTTGACGGCGCCAAAGCCAAAGTCACCTTGCTCAATGGTACGGAGAAGTCTGAAGCCGAGCTGCTGCCCGTCGGCGACAAACTTGAAGCCAAAGGCACATTCAAAGCCGTCAAGGGAACCAAGGGCATTGCCGTCGTGACGCTGGCGGGGAAGCCGCCCGCCACCGCGCGCTTTGAATTGAAGTAATCGTTCATCTGCGCTCGGCGCTAGCCAACACAGCCTTTGCAGGATGCACTTACCTAGTCGGCATTGGCCTGTGGGTCTTGCCGCGCACCTGGGTGTTGCTCAAGGAAAGCCTGAATATTCTTTTAGAAGGAACACCCGAAGGTGTTTCGCTGGATGAAGTGAGGGCCGCCATGCATGAGGTCGTGGGTGTTACCGATGTTCACGATCTGCATGTATGGGTACGTACCAGCGGCAAGAACAGCCTGACCGCCCACGTTGTACACGCATCGGACGTGGCGCCTACACAAGTCATTGAAAAAATCAAGACTGTCGTGGCGAAACGTTTTTCGGTCTTTCACACCACGATTCAGTGTGAACTGGTTGCGTGTGAACACGGCGCTGATGGTTGCAATTTCTTTGAACGTGATACGGGTATCGCCGAAACACCACTGACTTACGCTACTGATGGCAACCAAACGGGATCAAAGCTCACAGCTGAGTAAATGGAGATCCACATGAAATACAGAGACGCGCTAATTGTCTGTCTTTCGGCCTTCGCCCTTGCTGGATGCGCTACTGTGTATGAGGGAAAGTACGACTTTGCCGACGGTTGGCGCGAAGCCAAAGTCATTCAGATAGGGCACGCTTCCGAAATTCCCACACCACAATTCTCGGACTGTCGTGACGCGGCGTTGCCACAGCAGCTTGCAACTGACAAATTTGTTGTGCTTTCGTATAGGCATTTAAACCGGCCACGCAAAAGAGTGGTGCCGCTTCGCCCGAGTTCAGGTGTGCGCGTGGACGAACTTGTTTACATGAATGTGACCGACTGCGATAGATCACTTGAACCCCGAAGCAATGCGTCGGTCAGGCCGCGCCTGGAGTGAAGTGATTCCATTCTGGGGAAGCGTTACCGGATGGCAGATCGATGCCCTAGGACCTGCACGGACCAGCCGCATTTTGGCCGTACGGCCGCACCGATTTTCACAAGCACATCAGTGAGATGGACTTTTAATACGAATTGCTTGACCTTCAAGTCACTTTAAGGTGTTGAATCCTGCTATGGAGAACAAAATCATGTCTGACTGCTGTAATACAACTCCGAAAGAGCCTCTTGACTCGTCGGCTGTGTCACCCTTGGGTAGCGCGATTTTTCGCATTCCTAATATGGACTGCGCATCTGAGGAGGCAGATATACGACGCGCCCTGGAATCTGTGCCTGGAATACGTTCGCTCAACTTTCAGCTGGTGGCGCGGACACTTGCGATTGATGCGCAGCAGGAGGCCATCGCGGCAGCCGTGGACGCCATCGGCAAGGCCGGTTTCAAGATGCTGCCATTGGCCCCTGCCAAGGGCAAACAAAGCGCAACAGCCGGCGATGAGCACGGTGTTTCGGCTGGTGTGGCGCGATTGGTTGCTGCACTGGTTTTTGCTGGGGCGGCCGAGGCACTCAGCTTTTTCGCGCCAGATACCCTGGCCTGGAAGCTCGCAGGCATGGGTGTGGCGCTGGCAGCCATTTATCTGGCGGGCCTCGACGTTTACAAGAAGGGACTGACGGCGCTGTTTCAGCGCAAGCTCAACATCAACGCCTTGATGACGGTCGCCGTCACCGGGGCGTTTTTGATTGGCCAGTGGCCCGAGGCAGCCATGGTGATGGCCTTGTATTCCATCGCCGAGCTGATTGAAGCGCTGGCAGTAGATCGCGCCCGAAATGCTATTAAAGGGTTGCTGGCCTTGGCCCCGGAAGAGGCAGAAACGCGGCAGGCCGACGACAGCTGGAAGCCCCTGGGCTTGCAAGACGTGCCCCTGAATGCTGTGGTGCGCGTCAAGCCGGGGGGCCGGGTGCCTCTGGACGGCACGGTGCTCACAGGCAACAGCGCGGTTAACCAGGCGCCGGTGACCGGCGAAAGTATTCCCGTCGATAAAGCGCCAGGGGATGCGGTCTTTGCCGGCACGATCAACGAAGCCGGCGAGCTGGAAATCCGGGTAACTGCGGCAGCCAATGACTCCACGCTGGCGCGCATCATCCATGCAGTGGAGCAGGCACAGGGGACACGCGCGCCCACCCAGAAGTTTGTGGATCGATTTGCCGCCATCTACACGCCTGCCGTATTTGTCATGGCTCTGGGTATTGCGCTGCTGACGCCTCTCATGCTCGACTGGACCTGGATGCAGGCTTTGTACAAGGCCTTGGTTTTGCTTGTGATTGCATGCCCATGCGCGTTGGTCATTTCAACGCCAGTTACTGTGGTCAGTGGCCTAGCAGCAGCTGCGCGGCGCGGCATTCTTATCAAGGGCGGCACCTATCTGGAAGATGCCCGACGGCTGAAAGCAATTGCGCTCGACAAGACAGGAACAGTGACCGAAGGCAAACCCGCTTTGGTTGATTGGCAGGTGTGGCATCTGGCAGACAAGGAATTTGTTCGCCAGATCGCTGCCAGCCTGTCCGCTCGCTCGGATCATCCGGTCTCAAAAGCCATCGCCGCCGGACTTGACGGGCAGACGGTTTCTGTTGACGCCTTCACGGCGCTTGCCGGACGCGGCGTGCAGGGCACTGTGGATGGAAAATCCTATATTCTGGGCAATCACCGCCTGGTAGAGGAGCGCAAGCAATGCTCCTCAGAGCTTGAGGCTGTGCTGGCCGTCCACGAGGAACAAGGTCGCACCGTCACGCTACTGGCCGACGACCAGGCGGTACTGGGCATCTTCGCGGTCGCCGACACCATCAAGGAAAGCTCCCGGCAGGCGATCGCCGAGCTGCAGTCCCTCGGTGTGACCACCGTCATGCTCACCGGCGATAACGCAGCGACCGCTAAATCTGTGGCAGCTCTTGCCGGGATAGCCGACGCGAGGGGCAATCTGCTGCCAGAAGAAAAACTTGCAGCCATCCAGCAAATGCAGGTGCAGTACGGGCCCACCGGCATGGCGGGCGACGGCATCAATGACGCGCCAGCGCTGGCTCAAGCCGACATAGGCTTTGCCATGGGTGCCGCGGGCACTGACATTGCCATGGAAACAGCGGATGTTGTCATCATGAACGATAACCTGCAGCGGGTAGGAGAGACGATCAGACTCTCCCGACGCACGCATGCCATCCTGCTGCAAAACATCAGCTTCGCGCTAGGCGTCAAGGCGGTGTTCTTTGTACTGGCGGTATTCGGCAGCGCAAGCATGTGGATGGCAGTCTTTGCCGACATGGGCGCCAGTCTGTTGGTTGTGGTCAACGGACTGAGGTTGCTGCGAAAATGAATTGGAAAAGTTATGCCAGCATTTTGGTAGTGCTTGACCAGGCGTCGAAATTGGCGATCACTCAAGTCCTCGCCTATGGAGAGCAAGTGCCCTTCACCGCTTTTTTCAATCTCGTCCATGTCACCAACCCCGGCGCGGCGTTCAGTTTTCTCGCAAACGCGGGGGGCTGGCAGCGTTATGGTCTTAGTGCATTGGCGTTGGGTGTTTCAGTCTGGCTGATGTGTGAACTCCAGCGAAAGCCGCCTCCCATAGAGGCAACCGCTTATTGCCTGATCCTCGGCGGCGCGCTTGGAAATGTTGTCGACCGACTTGTCCGCGGAGAGGTTGTCGATTTTCTAGATTTCCATTGGATGGGCATGCACTGGCCAGCGTTCAATCTGGCGGACGGCATGATTTTTGTTGGTGCGTTGTGCGTGATTAGGGCTGCATTGAATCGAAAGCTGTTGCAAGTTGATTGAGCCAGGCCTGAAACGAGCCAGGCCGTCCGTCGGGATTCCTGTAGCTAGCGGCTTTGGACTACAGAGCATGAGGGAGCTCCGAATGAGCATGTGAAAATAATTCCAGCCCATACGCTCGTTCTGGAGATCGCTATGCCACATCAAGTTTATGCCGCATGCATTGAGGCGTGTAACGCATGCGTCATTGTCTGGAATCACTGTGCCGCTTCATGCCTGTAGGAGCCTGACGTCAAAATGATGGCCCGGTGCATCGCGCTGGACACGGATTGCGCGCAGATATGTTCGATGGTGGCCTCAGCTATGGCACGAGGCAGCGAAAACGCCAACACGTTCTGCAAAGCGTGCGCAGACGTCTGCCAAGACTGCGGTGACGAGTGCGCCAAGCATGACATGAACCATTGTCAGGCCTGCGCGCGGGCCTGCCGTGCATGCGCCCAAGAGTGCCGGAACATGGCGACGATGGCTTAACCAATTCAATAAAAGGAAAAATCATGATTTCAAAGTTCACTCTTTTAAATAACTGCGGTCTCGGCGCAGCGATCTTGGCTGCAACTCTTGTTTCGCCTGTCGTTCATGCACAGTCGTCCGGAGCGGCCGGTGGCGCCATGTCAGGGATGCAAGGAACACCCGCGGCCTCTGCTCCAATGCAAGGTAGCATGGACATGAAGGCCATGATGAAGGACAACAACGACAAGATGGCAGCGATGAAAATGACCGGCAATGCCGACGCGGACTTTGCCATGATGATGCGGATGCACCACCAAGGCGCCATCGACATGGCGGAGGCTCATTTGCGCAGCGGTAAAGATCCTGAAATGCTAAGAATGGCTAAGAAAATCATTTCTGACCAGAAAAAATAAATAGCCCAGTTTGACAAATTCCTCGCAAAGCACCCGCACAGGAGCGAGTAAAAGTAATATTCGGTCCCCAATCCTGCGATGTGTCAGTCACTACGGCGAGTCTTGACACTGGTGGGGACTTTTTGAACTTGACCCAACTGGTCAAGGATTGGGCAGTCAGGCCGGTGGTCGCCATGACAACAATGAATTAGGGCCTCCAAGGCCCGTTTCATCGCTTCCATCTCTGACATCCTCTCGTTGAGATCAGCCACATGCTTGAGCGCGATCTTCCTAACATCGCTGCTTGAACGTCGTCGGTTTTGCCAAAGTGTGAGCAGCTCGGAAATCTCTGCCATGCTGAATCCCAAGTCCCTGGAACGCTTTATAAAGCGAAGCGTATGAACCTCTTTGTCGGTGTACTGGCGATACCCGGAATCTGTGCGGTCCACACTGGGCAGAAGGCCCAGTGACTCGTAATGCCGCACCATTTTTGCGGAGACATCGGATTGACGAGCGGCTTCGCCAATGTTGAATCGCCCCCCATATTCGATTAGTTCATGTGTTGCTTCCTTTCCAGCGGCGCAGCATCAAGGCATTCGTCACCACGCTGACGCTGCTAAAAGCCATGGCTGCTCCGGCAATGATCGGGCTCAGAAGACCAAAGGCTGCCAGCGGCACGCCCACTACGTTGTAGATAAACGCCCAAAACAAGTTCTGCCGGATTTTCGCGTAGGTACGGCGCGAGATGTCGATTGCATCAGCTACCAGGGCCGGGTTGCCGCGCATGAGCGTCACGCCCGCAGCATGCATCGCGACATCTGTTCCCGTGGACATGGCGATTCCGACGTCCGCAGCTGCCAGGGCGGGCGCGTCGTTGATGCCATCCCCCACCATGGCGACGATGATGCCCCCGGCTTTGAGTTCCCCCACGATGCGGGCTTTGTCTTCCGGCAGCACTTCGGCACGGATTTCATCAATTCCTAGCAGCTTGCCCACTGCTTGGGCGCTGCCGCGGTTATCGCCCGTCACCAGTACGGACCTGACACCCTGCTCGTGGAGCTTGGCGATGGCCAGCGCCGCCGTCGGTTTGACCGTGTCGCCGAATGCCAGCAGGCCCAACAGAACAGGCTGGTCTGTGATATCAGCTACCCATGACACCGTCCTGCCCTGGGCCTGGAGCTCGGAGGCACGCCCCGATAAGGGCCCCAAGCCCACTCCCAGTTCATCCATGAAACGTGTACTGCCGAGGCGCAGGTCACGCTGCGCCACCACGGCCGCCATGCCGCGGCCGGCAATAGCGCGAACTTTGGCCGCCGATGTCAGCTGGGCACCCTCTTGTACAGCGGCATCCATAACGGCCCGCGCTAGGGGGTGTTCGCTCCCCGCCTGGATGGAGGCACTTGCGGCAAGAAAAGCCAGGCGATTGCCGTCGACAGCATCGGCTGCTACCAACTCTGGTTTGCCTTCGGTAAGCGTGCCTGTTTTGTCGAACGCAACCACTTTGACGCCATGCGCGATCTCGAGCGCTTCGGCGTCCTTGATCAAAATTCCATGCTGGGCGGCAACCCCGGTGCCGGCCATGATTGCCGTGGGTGTCGCTAGGCCAAGAGCACAGGGGCAGGCAATCACCAGCACCGCTACAGCGTTCAGGATGGCGTTTTCCCAGTTGCCCGTGGTGAGGCCCCAGCCAAGTAAGGTGACTAGCGAAATGCCAATCACAACCGGCACAAAGACCTCGCTGACCCTGTCGACCAACCGTTGGATAGGCGCTTTCTTCGCCTGGGCGGATTCGACCAGCCGCACGATGCGCGCCAAGGTCGATTCGGCGCCAATGGCAGTGGTTTTTACCAACAGCAAGCCTTCCGAATTCACGGAGCCTCCGGTGACTTTGTCACCCTCGTGTTTGGCCACCGGCAGGCTTTCGCCAGTAATCAGGGATTCATCGATCTGGCTGGCCCCTTCGACCACCACGCCGTCCACCGGTACACGTTCGCCCGGCCGAATAACCACAAGATCGTCCTTGAGCACCTGACTGATCGGCATTTCGTGATCCTGTCCGTCCCGGCGTACTCGGGCCGTTTCCGGCCGCAACGCATTGAGCGCGCGAATGGCTTCGGTCGTCTGGCGTTTAGCGCGAGTTTCCAGCCATTTGCCGAGCAACACCAAGGTGATCACTACTGCTGAGGCCTCAAAGTAGAGGTGTGCCATTCCATGGTCACCGTGAACCAGCAATTGGTACACGCTCAGACCGTAACCAGCTGAGGTCCCAAGGGCCACCAGCAGATCCATGTTGCCGGCACGCGCTTTGAGTGCTTTCCAGCCAGAGCGGTAAAACCGGGCGCCCAGCCAGAACTGCACTGGCGTTGCCAAGGCAAATTGCACCCAGCCAGGAAGCATCCATTCGATGCCGAACAGCATGGCGACCATCGGGATGACCAGCGGAATCGACAGCACGGCTGCGACAGCCACCGGCCACCAATCGTTGCCACCCTTGACCGCCTCCCCCTGTCTCTTCTCCTCGGCGATCGCGCGCGCGGCATAGCCGGCCTTGGCCACCGCCGCAGTCAGCGCGCTAACGTCCAGATCACGGCTCGCAAGCTTAACCTCGGCGGTTTCGGTGGCCAGATTGACTTGGGCGGAGGTCACGCCGGGCACTTTGAGCAGGGCTTTTTCGACGCGAGCAACGCAGGACGCGCAGGTCATGCCCTCGATACTCAACTGCACCGTTTGTTCGCCCACCGTATATCCGGCCTTCTCGACGGCTGCGCGCAACGCATTCAAGGCCACGCCCTGATCGGCCCGGACGGTGGCCGCCTCGGTTGCCAAGTTCACGTTCGCCTCACTAACACCCGGAATGGCCGACAGAGCTTTCTCGACGCGACCGACGCAGGACGCGCAAGTCATGCCCTCGACTGGCAAGGTCCAGTCGATTTGGCCTGGCGCGCTGGGTTGAAGTGATGTTGCTGTGTTCACGGTGTTCCTCATCTGCTTTTAGGCCGGCATGGCGGCGATGAGGGAAATTCTGAACCTTCCCACCATGGAAGGGTCAAGCCGGAAGAAGTTGATTCCCTGTCCTGCATGTGGATATGTGACGAAACATTTAGACCTTGCCACGGTGGCAAGGTCTAAATTTAGGCATTCCAATTTTGAGGAGCCTCCCATGCTTGAATTCAACCTGCCAGATATGAGCTGCGGCCATTGCGCCAGTACCGTCGCCAAGACCGCCAAGCTCGTCGATCCCAACTCCAAGGTGGATGTCAACATAAACACCAAAATGGTCAAGATCGAATCGACCGAAGACCGGTCGGATTTCGTCGAGGCATTGACCGAAGCTGGTTACCCGCCGGCACTTTGAGGTCCGGTTGATGACCGCACACCACCCCGCGTTTGGGAGGCGATATCTCTGGATGACATATCAGCTGTGTCGTTGCCCCGGTGGATGAGCAATACGAAACACAGGCGCCAGAGCTGGAAGCGGTGCCGATGCCACCCACCACGGATCCGCTATACACCGGCGCAAAGCCTTCGCCCAGGGGGCGAAAGTTAGTGGTTTGTCCCTGATACAACCTGGTGACGAACCACATAGCGGAATCTTCGTAGGTATAAGCACGCATATCGAATTTCATGACAGCCCGGGATCACCCTTGCTGACCTTGCGCTCACCTGGAGTTACGAACTCCTGCGCGACATACCCGGACGTGAGCCTCAAACTCCAGATGAACCGGTGGTTTGGATGGGTGGACGAGCCGGAAATGCTTGCCGAAATGCGGCATGCGGCGCCGCAGATCTAGCGACCTCAGGACGGTGCGGTAATCTCTGCGCGATGAGGAACCTGCCCGGCCACGAACTTGCGAATCGCAGCCGCCACGGCAGCGGGTTGGTCCTCCGTCACGAACGGCCCCGAATCCTCGATGATCTCGACTCTGGCATCCGGAAAGATCGCCGCCAGCCGATGCGCGTGATCGAGCGGAAAGAAACGTCGCCGCTCCCGAGCCCACGCCAGGAGCACGGGCCGGCGGTAGCTCGCCAAGCGCGGTGCCACGTCGATTGTGTAGCGTGGGTGGATCTGCCGGACCAGCGCCGCGAAGTCGCGCCGTGTGCTCGCGTAGTCCCGCAGCGGACCTGTGTACGAACGCATGATGGCAGCGGGAATAGGTCGCTCGGTCAGCCGCCCAAACGCGATCGGCAGCCGTTGCACAAAGCGCCAGCGCAGTGTCTGGGCCAGTAGCCACAGGCCCCAAGGAGTGCGCCCGAAGAGACGCAGATGCCGGATCGGCGGCGGGGGGAAGTTGTCGAATGCGTCGCAGGGGGTTAGCACGAGCCCGGCGATCCGTTGCGGGTGAGCGGCGGCGACGTATTGGGCCACGGCGCCGCCCGTGTCGTTGGCCACCAGCACGACCTGATCGAGCCCCGCCGCGGCAAGGAATCGCTCGACCATGCGTGCGATCCCGGGTAACGAGAAGTCCGTGCCGGGACGCATCCCGAGCCGGTGCCCACCGAGTGGCCAGTCAGGTGCCACGCAGCGGTGATCGGATGCGAGATCCGAGACGACTCCGCGCCAGACATCTGCGTTGGCGATGATGCCGTGGAGGAAGACCACGGCGGGGCCCGGACCCTCTCCGCGGATGCGATATTCGATGCGGCCGTCCTCGATCTCGAGGGTGCGCAGGTCGCCGAGCGATTCAGAAATGGCCATGTCCTCGGCTACCGATTCGTCGTTCCGCTGAGGGGTTTCGGCGCCGCACCTGGCCGATCTCGGCGCCAAGCCTGCAGGCCCAACCGCCCGAGTTGCAAGCGGCCGCGCACATGATCGGCGAGCCACCAAACAAACTGACGAGACCGTGGTGGGTGCCGCTCGTCGACGCTGATCTCCACGCGGTGGTATCCGCCGGCACCGCCGGGGTATGGCGCAGCGATGGTTTCGCTCTGCACACCATCACGCCCCCAGGCTCGTGCTTCGACGAAGTGGCGACCCGAAGTGGCCTGCCAGCGGACGGACCAATGACGCCATGCGCGTGGTCCCAAGGCGTCCGCCAGTGTGCAGACCTGCCAGGCGCCGCCATCAACTCGCAATTCGACCCGCATAACCCCGTGGGGTGGACTCCAGGCCACACCAGCGGCCACCTGCTCACCTGGCGACAGGCTCGCCGAGGTGACTGGTACATCGATTCGGCATTGCGGCCCCATGCGCGACGGCACGCGCGGCCAGCCCTTGCGCTCCGCATAGTCAATTGCGTGCTCGAAGCGTGTCACCTCGATCGATTGCAGCCACTTGATGTTGGAGTCATAGCCGTGAATACCCGGCACCAGCAACCGCAAGGGTGCACCGTGCGCTCGCCTCAGAGGCACACCATTCATCGCGTAGGCGAGCAGTGGTTCGTAGCCTTGTTCGATCAGCGCCAGGCTGAAGCCGGCGGTAAAGCCGTCAACCGAATGCAAACGAGTGTGATCGGCGTTCTCTGATACGCCGGCGCTGGCAAGCAGGTCGGCAAGCCGCACGCCCTGCCAGCGGGCGTTGCCGATGAACGGACCGCCCACCGGGTTATGCACGCACATCAGCACGGCATCGATCTCCACCGACGGCAAAGCAAGCAATTGGTCGTAAGTCAGCGAAAGAGGATGGTCGACGAGGCCGACGACTGTGAGCGTCCAACGGTGCCGATCGACCATGGGTGTTGGGAACGTCACGTCGGTCACATAGAACCGTTCCGGCGCCGTAAACAAAGGGGAGATGCCGGGAATGGCCAGCGTGGCGCCAGAAGAGGCGGTCGGCAAAGGCTGCTGCGGCAACGGCAACACCGGCTGATGGCGCTGGGAACGGGATCGCGCCGCGGCGCGCAACCCGGCTACCCCCAGCGCCAGCGCGAAAATAATCGCCAAGACCCCCGTGGGCGACAACAACATGCCGCCGGCCCCACCGGCAAGCGCTGCGAGTCCGATGCCGCACGCAGCGACACGGCTCAGTTCGTCACGCCGCCACAGCGCCACCAGCCCGATGACCCCGAGTAGCACGAGCGCCACGACGAGCGCCGCGCGGCTGGCGAGCGCGGCCAGCGCCGGCACACTCAATGACAGCAGCAGCAACGTCGCAGCAATGACAGGTTTATCCGCCCGGCGCAACAGCGCCACCCCGAGATCGATCAGGGGTGTCGGAATGACGTCGATCAACCAACGGCCGGTTGCGCGCAGGGGCGAGGTCTGCGTGCCGTGTACCGCGGCGGCGAACTCGCCTGCCGCTACCTGCACCAGGGCCGCGCCCAATCCTCCGAGCCAGAGTTCCGAATAAATCATAGAGTTTCGCTTCGCGTCAAAGATTTGACCGGTTGGCGGTAGGGAAACCCCACGGCCTCCATATGTCAGCAGTCTCGCCCCCTTGGCCCCGCCGGGCTAGAATAAACTGGCAAACAAGTGACCAACGAACTACCGACGATCCGCCTCTATCTCTGGCCGCACCGCTTGCTCTATCTCGGGCCTGGCATGGACGCGGGCATGCATCATCATCATGCGGCGCAACTTTGCGTGGGGCTCGACGGGCCGCTGCGCTTACGCTCCGGAGAGGATCTGAAGTGGGGTGAGCACCAGGGGTTCTACGTTCCGCCAGACGAACCGCATGAGCTCATCGCCACCGCCACGTCGACGGCCATCGTCTATGTGGAAGCTGAGAGCGCCGAGTTCGCGGCGCTGCAAGCACCATCGCAAGGCGCGACAGCGATCCGGGCCGCCGCCCCTCAGTCTTCTACCGTCGAGGCGCTGCGGCAGCTCGCAGCCACCGGGGGCTCCGTCGAACAGGCTGATGCGATCTGTCTCGCATGGTTGGGACTGGTCGAAGCCGCGCAACAACGCCGCATACTCGACCCGCGCATCGTGGACAGCCTGGCGTTGATCCGCACCCAACTCGATCAACCGCTGCGCCTGTCTGCTCTCGCTGCTGCGCTGAATATGTCGCCGAGTTGGCTGAGCCATCAGTTCACCGAACAGATCGGCATGCCCCTGCGCCGCTATGTGTTGTGGCAGCGGCTGTGGCGGGCAGTGGAGTCGGCGCTGATGGGGAGTACATTGACCGAGGCTGCGCACGCGGCCGGCTTCAGCGACTCGTCCCATCTCTCGCGCACCTTCCGGGGGACCTTCGGTGTTGCCCCGTCCTTCTTGTTCGGACGCCGGGATCAGGTATTCGTCTGCTTCGCGAACGGTTGATATATTTGTTGCCTGTCGGCACCTTATGGACCCTACCGGCGGTTGAACAGTTTTTGCATTTCACTGTAGATCAACACCACGCTGGCCATCGCCGCGCACACCAGCCACTGCCCCGGCGCAAGCGGTGCCGTGCCACGCGGTACACAAAAGCGGCCGCCGTCTCCAAACCCACCAGGGTCCACATGTTCGGGCTTTGACGATGGGCAGCGACAGCATCAGTTCAACCCAGCTCTGTGTGCCCATTCCAAACCAGCCTAATTTGTGCCCGAACATGGCGAGCACTGAGACTGTTGCCGTTAAAGGCAACGACCACCAGAACCGTCGATGAAATCTTTCGCTGCCTTTCAGGGCCTGCAGTGCACAAGCCAATTTAATGCAATCTCGATTTTCTTGACCCTACCTCGGCCTCTTCCTTCGAACCCGGCGCGGGTGCCCGCGCGCTGCCTTTCCTGCCTTTAATTTCTTTCTGTCGCGCCACAGCAGATAGCCTATTAGCGCAAAAATCATCAGCGCCGCCACGGCACTGGCCACCAGTGCAGTGGTCAGTGTTTCGTGCGAAACATTCGGCAAATTACGAAATTCGTGTGGCATCAGAACATTCCGCTGGATCCGCCGGTGCATCCGCCCGGCAGATCGATGGCCACTATTTCGCTGGTTGGATGTCGGTCACAACAATGGCGCCGCCGGCCTTCTCCGCGGTGAAACGCACCTTGTCGCCTGCTTTGACCTTGTCCAGTATGGCTGGATCCTTGACTTGGAACACCATGGTCATGCCTGGCATGTCCAGATTTTTGATCTCGCCGTGCTTCAGGGTGATCTTCTTGGCTTCTTTGTCCACTTTGCGAACCTCACCGTCGGCCATGCTGGCCTCGGGTGCAGCGGCATCTTTCTTTGCTTCACCCATCGGCATAGCACCGCTACCGTGGTTCATGGTCGATTGCGCGTGAGCTGCACCGGCAAACAGGGCAACGAGGATCAGAACGGTTTTGAGGAATTTCATGGTTAATTTCCTTTCAGGAAACAGTGAGAGATTTTGAAAAGTAAGACTTAAAAATGCTGGTGCTGCCATCGGCTTTGACCAGCAGCACGTCGTAAGCGGCTTTGCGCTTTCCATAGATGGAGCCGCCCATGCCCGGGGAGCCCACAGGCATGCCGGGCACTGCCAAGCCGATCGCCTTCGGGCGTTCCGCCAACAGACGCTGAATGTCTCGCGCCGGTACATGGCCTTCAACGGCATAGTCGCCGACCTGCGCGGTGTGGCATGAGCCTAGCTTGACAGGAATGCCAAGCCGGACTCTTGCCGATGAATTGCCACTGTCATGGACCCGCACATCAAAGCCGCTGCCTTCCAAGTGTTTCACCCAGTCTTTGCAGCAGCCGCACTCCGGGTCTTTCCAGACCTCGAGGATGTGGCGGGTTTTAGCGAACGTGCCGCCACTAAGAACAAGCTGCGCGCCGGCTACAAATGCCGGAAAAATTTGGAGGAACGAGCGTTTTTTCATGAGGCCTCCGCCTTGGGCTCAGGTGATTACTTGGAGGCCACCACAGTGACTTTCCCCACCATCCCAGCCTGATAGTGGCCAGCGATCAGGCAGGCGTAGTCAAAAGTGCCTGGCTTGTTAAAGGTCCAGACGATCTCGCCTGTCTTGCCGGGGCCGACGTGGGCCATGTAGGGCTCCTCGTGCTCCATGCCGGGAAACTTCATCATCAGTGCGGCATGCTCGTCCAGGTCCTTCTTGGTGCCAATCACCATTTCGTGCATGACTTTCCCGCCGTTCTTAATGACGAACTTGATCGTTTCGCCTTGCTTGACTTCCAGTTTGTCAGGGTTGAAACGCATGTTGTCGGTCATGGTGAAAGTCACCGTGCGAGTAACGCTTTTGGTATCACCGGCGATGCCCCACTCCTTCTGTTCTTTTTTGACGGGACCTGCTTTTTTAGCGTGGGCTTCGTCGCCATGCGCCATGGCGAAGGTGCTTGCGCCGACGATCAGAGCGGCAAAGATTGCGATGTTGATTTTTTTCATAGAGTTTCCTTGAGTTAGTTTTGATGAAAAATTGAGAGAAAGAGTCAGTGGATACGGCGTATCCGGAATTAATGCTTCATATTGCCCATGGGCTTGCGAACCTGGACTTCAACTTCCTTGGCGGGCATGTTCTGGACTGGCATCGATTTGCCACCTTCCGCGGCGAAGCGCGCAGGGTTGGGCAGTGAGCCCGTCCACTCATAGGCGACCTCGCCGGGCGGGTGTTTGTACCATCCCGGATCTTTGTAATCACCTGCTTTCTGGTTCTTGCGTACCTTGACCATTGAGAACATGCCACCCATTTCGACCGAGCCGAACGGGCCGGTTCCGGTCATCATGGGCGCGGTGTTGTCTGGCAATGGCATCTCCATTTCGGCCATGTCCGCCATGCCGCGCTCGCCCATCACCATGTAGTCAGGAACCAGGTTGGTGATTTGCTTGGCAATGCCGCGGTGCTCGACGCCGATCATGGTTGGGACGTCATGGCCCATGGCGTTCATGGTGTGGTGGCTTTTATGGCAATGGAACGCCCAGTCGCCCTCTTCGTCGGCCAGGAACTCGATCTGCCGCATCTGGCCTACAGCGACGTCGGTCGTGACCTCGTACCAGCGGGTGGATTTTGGGGTCGGCCCGCCGTCGGTACCAGTCACAAGGAACTCGTGCCCATGCAAGTGCATGGGGTGATTGGTCATCGTCAAATTACCGATGCGGATCCGGACCTTGTCGTTCTTGCGAACCACCAGCGGATCGATGCCAGGGAAGATACGGCTGTTCCAACTCCACAGGTTGAAGTCCAGCATGGTCATGATTTTCGGCGTGTAGGCACCAGGGTCGATATCGTAGGCATTGAGCAAAAATACGAAGTCCCGGTCCACGTCATCAATCAGTGGGTGCTTGGCCTTGGGATGAGTGATCCAGAATCCCATCATTCCCATGGCCATTTGCGTCATCTCGTCGGCATGCGGGTGGTACATGAACGTGCCAGGCCGTCTTGCCACAAACTCGTACACAAACGTCTTACCCACCGGAATGGCCGGCTGGTTCAATCCGGCAACGCCGTCCATACCGTTTGGAAGGCGTTGACCATGCCAATGGATGCTGGTGTGTTCGGGCAGCTTGTTGGTGACAAAAATGCGGACACGGTCGCCTTCGACCACCTCGATGGTTGGCCCGGGGGACTGGCCGTTGTATCCCCAGAGATGGGCCTTGAAGCCCGGTGCCATTTCGCGCACCACAGGTTCGGCCACCAGATGGAACTCCTTGACGCCGGCATTCATGCGCCAGGGCAGCGTCCAACCATTCAAGGTCACAACGGGGTTGTACGGGCGGCCAGTGCTGGGCATCAACGGCGCCATGGTGTCGGGCTTGGTTTGCAGGACCGGCTCAGGCAGCGCAGCCATGGCGACCCTGCTGACGGCCGCGGCAGCGACAGCGGTGGTTATTGCCCCTGCACCTGTAAGAAAATTTCTTCGATTTGTCATGTCAATTCCGTAAATAGTTGATCAGGTCTAGTGGCCGGCTTCGGCGCCGCCGCTGGTGGCACCCCCTGCGGCCATGGCCATGGAGGTCGGCTTGCCCGTCATCGACGCGGCAAGCGCGGCATCGGCGAGCCAGAACTGCTGGTAGGCGTTGATCGCCGCAGTCACGCTGGATATCTGGTCTCGCGTGTCGGCCAGCAATTCGAAGACGCCGATCAGCATGCCGTTGTAGCGAAGGATGTTTTCTTCAGCCATTGTTTTGCGAAGCGGAACGATTTCGTCGCGGTAGTGCTTGGCAACGTCATAAGCAGTCCTGTAGGCGGAGTAGCTTTCGCGAAGCTGTGATGACGCGCCGCGCACCGTGCTTTCGTAGCGGCTGGCGGCGGCCAGGGACTGGGCGTTCATGACACCGCGTTGTGCGCTACCCCAGTCAAAGATCGGCAGCCGGATCCCCAGCTCGAACCCCCGCCTGGGCGTGCTGGTGCCGGCCGAATTGTCAAAAACGGTGTCCCTGCGAATGCCCAACTCCACATCCACCAGGCTGTTGAGCAGGTTCAGGCCTTGTGACTTGCCAGCGATATCGAGCTGGCTACGCGCCATCTGCACATCCAGGCGCTGCTGCATGGCATTGGCATTGACCACCTCGGGTTGACGCGGCGCTTTGGGCAGATCGGGCAGGCGCTCGGGGAGCTTCAGCTCTTTGGCCTGGGCGTCGGTCAAACCCAATTGACGGATCAACTCCTCCCGCGCAGCAGTCGCGGCGTGCTGGCTGGATGCCAGCTGCGCCGTGGCATCCGCGTAAAAGGCCTGCTGGCGCGTCCGCTGCAGCTTGGTGAAATTGCCCACCTGCTGCATGCGTTTGGCCAGCTCGGCGCTCGCTTGCGCGGTGCGATTGACCTGTTCAGCGTATTGCAGCGTCTGCTGAGCGGTGACTGCCCTGACCCAGCCCTGACGCACCTGTGTGACCTGCTCGACCACATTGGCACTGAGCTGGACTTTGGCCTGGTCGGTTTGCCCGCGCGCAATGATCCGGCGCTGCGGCAGCGTCAACAGGTCCAGCAAGCCGAACGATAGCAAGCGGCCCAGTTCCAGCTCATCCGCAAAGCGGATCCGTTCAAACGTAAAAACAGGGTTGCTGATCCGCCCTGCCTGGTTGGCCTGAGCCAGTTCGGACCAGCTTTGCGCCAGCAAGGTCTGCACAGCCGGACTGTTCGCCAGCGCCAGCTGGACGGCGTCGTCCATCGACAAAGGTTTGCCCAGCAGCTCGTTGGTCAGCTTGGTCCTGGCTTGCTGCTGTTGTGCGGTACGGCTGAGCTCAAGCTTGCCGCCAGTAAATGTGGTAGTCGAGTCGTTGGCGTCCTGAACAGCCTGATCAATGTTGACGGAAGCGCAGCCCGCCAGCACAAAGACGGCGGCGGTCAGTGCGCCCAGTCGAAAAATTCTTTTCATGGGTCGTCCTGTCACTGTTTGGAATGCCCGGCATGCGGGTCGGGATTAGCTGAGGCGCCTGGGGCCGAGGGCTCTTGTGCTTCTTTGGCGTATACGCGCCATCCGCCGATGCTGCCAACGCGATCATTTGCCTCCTTCCAGGAGAGCGTTTTTTCGTCGGTGTACGGCTGATAGCCTTCGAATGCTGAGCGGTACTCTGGGGGCGTGGGTGATGATGCCGCCGCCGGATTGGCTGGCGCGGCTGATGGAGCACTTGCGGGAGCGGCTTGTGCTAATGCAAGCGCCGGCAAGGCGGATAGCAGGACCAGCGAACTAGTCAACAAAGATTTAAACATGAATTCCTCGCGTTTTCAAAGGGCGGCGAACACGAAGTCATCCCGCAAGGGATTCTTCGAGGGCGAACAGATGAAAAGTGCCTGCTACTGCGGCGCGAACGGCCGCAGCTCTACAGGCGCGTCAGGCGCGAGGTGGTTTCTCGGGCTGGCGCGAGGGAACGGTATCGATCAGCACGAAAGGCTCGGCCAGATCAGCATGGGGGGAAGGCGAGATTGCGACCGTACGGGGCAAATCAGCGATGGCCACGACGCTGCAGCAAGAAGCGCATACGCCGCACTTGTGAGTGGCGTCCGGTAATTGCGATTGGACGTCGGATGCTTTGTCGACCTGTTGCACCAGCAGTGCAGCCTGTGTGGGCTCATGCTGCAAGACAATGCCATCCGCAAGATGAGGTGCGACGGCGATCATCTGACTTTGCGCGGTCTCGTGGCCTGGACTCGAGCTGCAATAAAGCATGGATGCCGCAGCAAAACCCTGCAGGGGCAAGGCCAGCATCATCAAGCAAAGCAACAAGTGGCGAAAGCGCAACATAGTGGTCGGATTCTACCCGGTGTTGTTAGTCCTGCTGTGTCACAAGGGTAAAGATCAGTTTTGCGCTGACCACTGCCGCCAAGGCTTGGAATTCACGAACCTTCCGGGGTTTGAAAATGTTCTATTGCTCTACGCCAGGCACGGTATCTCCCACCGCCACGGAATAACGATGAACGCAAACCCGGAGGCCCATATGAATGTGAATCGCCTCAACGGCTTAGTCACGCTGCTTCCGGTCAAGCCACCATGTCGAAAACTTGAATATGACGGGTGGCAATACCAGCATTTGCAGCACTGGCGAAAGGCCGACACCCAAGCCTGGTAAGCGTGGCATGCGCGCCGTGTAACTCCAGCGGTCTAAGACATACACAGCGCCCCATTCAATAGCCAGGGCAATAGCGAATCCGGTAAAGATCATCAGAGCGTAACCGCCGAGTCCCGGCTGGCTAAACCAGTCCGTCCGGCCCAGCACAATGACGCCGACGCCAAAGATAATCAGTACGATTAGGCCGTCCCCTAGGCTGGGGACGACGCAATGTACTGCAAACTCCAACAAGTCACCTTCCTCCACATATAGCGGCATCTGCGCCACCTCCCACAGAAAATTGAGCGGTACGCTAACCACGAATATGGTTGCAGCTATTAATAATAGTTTTGCCATGGTGTGCCCCATGATTACTCAGTCACGCGGTTCTGGCAAAGCCGGTTGAATGGTCGGCGACGCGTAGACGGCCGACAACCATCGCGGGCACATCAGCAAGAGCACGAGCATCACCGCCAAAGGAAGAGCTAGCCATGCGAAGCTGTCACGGGCGAAAGCACCGAAGATCCATCCGCCGGCGGACGATCCGAGCGTCTGCCCGAAACTAGCCGCCGCGGCAAGCCCACCCATCGTAACGCTGAGCATCTGTCGCGAAACACTCGCGCCCAAGTAGGCGATGACTGGGAGAACCAAACCGGTTCCAGCGGCTGTAAGACTGATGCCCACATACATCCAAATGTCTGATCGATGGCGAGCGAGCACCAGCAGCCCTGCCATCGCAAAAAGCAACCCTACGCCGATCAACCATCTGCTTTGAACTCTTTCAAGCATATTCGTGAAAAACAGCAGGGCGTTGACACCAAGCATCACAAGGCTGCACTCGGCGAACATCAATCCGATCTCGCGCGAAGAGACGCCAGGGTGTTGCTGTCCTTGCAGGAGTATCCCCAACTCAAAACCCGCGAGCACGAGCATGACAACTCCATTCATCCACCACAACGCGAGATGGCGTCCTTCAGTGGAAGCACCCGGACTTATCTGCGCCGCTGCGTTGGCAGGCTGCGTCGTAGGCAGCGTCACGGTGAGTCCCGCCATCATGGTCGCACCGAGCACAGCGGAAAGAACAATAACAAGACGTGCCGAGAGCGAGGGGGAAACCACCCCTGAAATCAACAATGCGCCGATCCCGTCTGCTATGACTCCCATCCCAGGTCCGAAGAGAAATCCGAGTAGCGACATAGCACTGAGCCAAGCGAAGCGCCGCGCGCGCTGCTGCCTGGGAGTGTGTTCAGCAACCAGTGCGGCAACAACCGGAACCACCGCCGCCACGAAAAAGCCAGTTGCACCGCGTAGCACATACATTCCCCACAGGCTGCTAAATGTAGGAACCAGCAAAAGAAGCAGGCTAGCAACGTAGCCAACGAGTCCAACAACCAGTATCCGGCTCCGCCCGGCGCGGTCCGACATCACACCCCACAGAGGGGCGCCGACCAGTACGCCGCCAGCGTACGTGCCGCTTAGAAAGCCGACGTGGCGTGCAATTTCAGCCTCAGTCGCACCTGGCGTCAACTCAGACAGCCATCCCGGCAAGAGAGGCATGAGCGCCCCATAACCGGCCGACACAACAAACACCGCCGCAGCCAGCCACCCCAACTGCACAGGCTGCAATCTGGGGAGATCAGCCGCTGCAGTTAACGGAGAGACAGAAGTCATTGCAGTAATAAAATTTCAATGCTGAAAACCTTAGCTCGCCATTGCTGCCCTGTTGCCGCATAGCCCTACCATGGTCAAGGGGTCACGCTGACACCATTGGGCAGACGGCCGACAGGGATGGTGGCGATCACCTTGCGCTGCAAGATATCGATAACGGAGACTGTGTCCTCGTAAAGGTTAGTCACAAAGGCATGGAGTCCCTTGCGATCAATTGCCACGCCGTGAGCACCCTTTCCGGTCTTGATCGTCGATACGACCTTGAAGCTACGAAGATCAATGATGCTGACAGTGCTACCTGGGTTTTGCCGTGTTCCCTGATTCGCCACCAACAATAGCTGGCTGTCAGGTGTCGCGTACAACTGAATCGGAACTGTGCCCACAGCTATCCTGCTGATAACCTTTCGACTCACAGGGTCAATCACGGCGACCCGGTTTTCCCCAGACAGCGACACGAACCCCAGCCGACCATCGGGCGTAAAACCCACCTGCGCGGGACCCCTGCCGACAGCGATTTGCAAAGTTTCCTTTCGTACCGCCGTGTCAATGACCGAGATGGTTCCGCCCTTGAGGTTGGCGACCCAGGCTTGTTTGCCGTCCGAACTGATCCGCATGCCGTGTGGGGAGGCGCCGACCGGAATTGTGTCAACAACCCGTTTCGCAGAAATATCCACCACGCTAACGGTGTTCTCGCCGCCGTTTGCGACGTAAGCAAAACGGCCATCGGGCGTCACGACCACGTGTGCGGGATGCATGCCGACTGGCACCTTAGCCGCCACCGCATCGGTGGTGGTGTCAATGGCCCAAATTTCTCCGCTGCCAGCCATTGCGCCATGCTCGGACTTGGGCATGTTGTGGACCGCCTCTGCCGGTTCACCGTTGTTGGTCACCCAGACCTGCCTGCCATCAGGCGCGACCTGGACGTTGTGCGGGCCTTGACCGACCGGGATGCTGCCGATCCTCTTGAAGGATGTCGCGTCGATGACGCTGACAGTGTTCCCCTCTTCATCCGCGACATAGACCTTCTCCGCCGCGGCGTAGGACGCCCCGGCAGCCAACAGCGCACTGATCTGCATAGCTGAGACCAACCATTTCATTGAGCTTTTTCGCATAGTAATGACACTCCTAAATTTGAAATCGACCAGCCTTAAAGGATTACCGGCTTGTCCGGCAGTTCATCAACACTGCGACCATTGGCGGGAAAATTCTCCACCAGATGCAGCGTCACAGCCTGCACGCCTTTGAGCGCACCGCTCTCATAGTTCGATTGTTTGAAGGCCGTTTCCATCTGGCGGCAAACCTTGCTCCATTCCTGTGATCCCACTTTTGCGTGAATCCCGCGGTCGGCAACAATTTCTACCGCCCGATCAGCGAGCAGCAAGTAAATCAGCAAACCACTGTTGTCTTCGGTATCCCAAACGCGGAGTTGCGAGAAAACTTCAACGGCCCGTTCTTTGGCCGTCTGCCCCTTAAACAGCGGCATGCCGTCCAGCCCGCCCTCCACGACAAATCGGATTTCTCCGACATGTGCGGTCTCGCTTGCTTTGATAGCTTTTTCGATAGTGCTCAAAGTACTGCGCGGAAAGGCTCGCCTGACCCGCCCTTCGGTGAGCAGCAAATGCGTCAAGATGCGTTTGATATTCATGATTACCATCTCCCCGACGCGCCGCCGCCACCGAAGCCACCGCCTCCTCCTCTGAAGCCACCGCCGCCAAAGCCGCCTCGCCCGACTCCTCCGTAGTGCCCGCCGTGTCCATGCCCGCCCATGCCTCCACCCAACAACGTGATGAACAGCGCGATCACTCCAGCGAGCAACGCCACGGATAAGGCGCCAGCGATAAGCCAGGCAACTACTGCAACTGCCCCACCTGTGACCAGCGAACCGGGTACTTTGCCCAGCGTCGCCCGCAGCACGCCGCCCACTGCGAGAGCGACAATGAAAAGGATAGGGGCGTACTGCCGGACGTCTCCGGTACTGGTGGCAGGTTGCCCGATGGGTGCCGGCAAGGGCTCACCGTCAACGACGCGGATGATCTGCTCGGCCCCGGCCGTGATGCCACCGTAGAAGTCTTGCTGCCTGAAGCGAGGCAGAATGGTTTCGCTGATGATGCGTTTGCTGGTAGCGTCATTGAGCGGCCCTTCCAGGCCATATCCCACCTCAATACGTAGCGTGCGATCGTTTTTGGCAACAACCAGGATAGCACCGTCATCAACTTTCTTTCGTCCGAGCTTCCATTGCTCAGCAACCCGCAAGGAAAATTGCTCGATTTCTTCCGGCGCTGATGACGGGACTATCAGGACAGCAAGCTGACTGCCCTTCCTTGCCTCAAACGCTGTCAACGTTTTCTCCAGTGAGGCCTTCTGCTCTGCGGCAAGCGTGCCGGTTAGATCAATGACATGCCCAGTCAAAGGCGGGACCGGTGCTTGCGCTATAGAGAATGCAGCCCAGCCAAGTGTGAATGCAAGGAATAAGGCCCTGCCTGCGCTTCTCTCAATCACCTGGCTACACCTGAAGCACCGACTTTGGGATTTGCCGGTGCGGAGTCAAAACCGACACTGGGCGGCTTGGAAATTTCCTTTTCGTTCTCGACGGTGAAGTTAGACTTTTGCTTGTAGCCGAGCACCATCGCTGTCAGATTGGTGGGAAAGGACCGCACCGTCACGTTGTAGTCCTGCACCGATTTTATATAGCGGTTGCGCGCAACCGTAATGCGATTCTCGGTCCCTTCCAGCTGCGCTTGCAGATCCCGAAAGCCCTGATTGGCCCGTAAGTTCGGGTAGTTCTCTGAAACAGCCAACAGCCTCGACAATGCACCAGTCAATTCACCTTGAGCCTGCTGAAATTTTTGAAATGCCACGGGGTCATTGACAAGCTCCGGGGTAGCCTGGATTGATGTAGCCTTTGAACGCGCATCAATCACCCTCGCCAGGGTGTCCTGCTCGAACTTTGCTTCGCCCTTCACGGTATTGACGAGATTGGGAACCAGATCCGCACGGCGCTGGTATTGGTTGACGACCTCCGACCAACTCGCCTTGACTTGCTCGTCATTTGTCTGAAATGTGTTGTACCCACAGCCCGCTAGGCTCAGCGCCAATGCTGCGGTCAGGACAGCCAATAGTTTTCGCATACTCTTTTCTCCAAAATGTTTAATTCAACTGTTGTCTCAAAGAGCAAAGGCCAGTCAGATTGACTACAACCCTCACAACCACGCAGCAGCAGTTCAAGCAGATTTCCCCAACCGCTTGACAGTGCAACGGTGCCCGACGACGATGCGGGTCTTCACCATGTCTAGTGTTTGTACTCCTATGAATAGTGATCAGGCGGGCTGCGTTCGGATAGTCGATCCAACGCCGGATGCCCGCACATGCGCTTCGGCTTGTGATGTCCGTCTCTAAGCAAAAGAAAGTGAAGAGAAACGACAACGCTCAACAGCGCGGCAAAGAAGCACCATACCGAGATAAACCAGGTTGTATAGAACCAATAGGCCAAGCCAAAGGACAACAGCGCAAGGACTCCGTAGGTTTTCACCGTTCTATGCGTTGACAACAAAAGACTGACGGTGGTTGACATCAGGTACAGCGTCATGGCCACCGCAGCATAGAAATGCGGTGAAACGTACTCGATGTGCTGGCCGATGGGCCGCGAGACGATGGGGAATGCGACCAGGAAGTAAAGCAGGTATGCTCCCACCGCGATGCCAGCGGCGGAAAAAACGACAAGCGCTTGCCGTCGGCGTCCGGGTGGTTCTATCAGCAACACGGCGACCGGCACGTAGACTGGCCACAACACATGTGAAAAGAAGGAATACACATGTGTCATCACCGTATTGAGCAAGGGCGCCTCGTGGCTAAACGTCAGCCAAATCACACCCTCGCTCAGCTGCTGGATTGCGAACAACAGCGGTATTGCGGCGAACGGCAATTCGCGTCGACACCGCGCCGACCGCAGCGTCAGCGTACCCAGGCCAAGCAAAAAGGCACCCGCGGTGAAACTGGCCGTGGCGGAAAAGCACATTCAATTCACTCCTGAATTTAGGCCATTGCAGTCTGCGTAGAGGTCGCGCCGCGATAGTGGAACCGGGCATTCGCCAAGGTTGCGCCTGGAGGCGAGAATTTGGTAAATCCCTGTTCCACCAGACTCGAACTCCAGCGCGCAGGCTGCCATGTACAAGCGCCAAACACGATAGGTCGCCTCGCCAACTTCGCGCAGCGCAGCGTCGCGGTTGGCCTCCAGTCGTTGCACCCAATGGCGCAACGTCAGCGCGTAGTGCGGCCGCAGACCCTCAACATCGTGGATTTCGAATCCCGCGCGCTCCATCCCGAGTTGAATGTTGCTGACGCAATCGAGTTCGCCATCCGGGAAGACATAGCGGTTGATGAACTCAGTGGCCACCGTCTTGTTCCAGCCCTCTTCGTCGTGCGTGATGCCGTGATTGAGGAACAGTCCGCCAGGACGCAGCAGGCGCATGACGGTCGACAGATAGGTCGGCAGGTTGCTCAAGCCAACATGCTCGAACATGCCGACGCTCGACACCTTGTCGTAGACGCCTTCGCCGGCCATGTCCCGATAGTCGCGCAGCTCCACAGTTACCAGTTCCTGCAACCCGTCTGCCTTGATACGCTGCTGGGCGTACTCGAACTGCTGCTGGCTAAGCGTGATGCCGTGGGCCCGCACCCCATGATGCCTGGCAGCCCAGCACACCAGGGCCCCCCAGCCGCAGCCGATGTCAAGCAGCCGCTCGCCGGGCTGAAGCCGTAGCTTGCGGCAGATATGCTCCAGCTTGTTGCGCTGCGCCTGATCCAGCGATTCGTCGAGGCTAGTGAAATAGGCGCAGGAGTACACGCGCTCCGCGTCTAGCCATAAGCGGTAGAACTCGTTGGAGACGTCGTAGTGAAACTGGATCGCGGCACGGTCACTGTCTTTCGAGTGGCGATGGGAGAAACGCCGGGCGATCCGGGAAGCCAAGGTATCGCCCGGCTTGAGATTGGGATCCGTCATGGCGGGCAGGCGCCAGGCATCGCGCAGCAGGGCCAGCTTGTCGCGCCAGGTAAGGGACAGGCGCTCGAAATGCGTCTTTAGTGAGAGTGCGCTGTACAGGTCACCCTCGAAATCAATCACACCCCGGAAGTAGGCATCCGCCAGCAACAGCGGACTACGCTCAAGAATCAGACGCCGCAGGATGGCGGGATCGCGCAGCACTAGCGTGAAGGATGGCAACTGATCACCGGGCGCATGCAGGATGTTGTTCCACAGCCGCAGGGAAGCTGATCCAGCGTAGCCTCGCATCAAGCGGTCGAAGATTCTGACAGCCGTCAAATGTGCAGAGGCCGCATCCGACGCGCGGCCTGAAGCAAGGGACGATGTGTTACTTGTCACTGTGGGCCTCCGAAAGTTGACTGACGGGTTCTTGAGCGGATCGCTTAGCGGACTTCGCGATGAGGTGACCAGGCCGACACAGCGAACTCGATCTCGGTGGCTCGGCTGGCCAGCTTGACCATGACGCGGAAGCGGTACGGCCCGCTCCTGGCGGTCGAGAACAACTGGCCGTAGGTCATTTGGCCGTTGACACTCATCGGCGTCAGGTACTTTGGCGGTGCATCGACAATCCCGGTTTCGCTGAGCTGGACGCGCACCACGGCGTCCCCGATACGCGCGCCGCTACTTGTGAACAGAGCTACGACGAGGTGATGGACTTGGCCACCGTCCTGCGGCACGACACCGTGCATGTCTTCCAAAGCGTGTTTCTCTGACACGACGGCAGCGGGCACGAGACCCCAGTAGAGAACCACACCGTCGCGTTCGAGGCGTGCCTGTGCCAGAACGGCGGACGACCCAAGTGCGAGGATGAGCAGCACAAAAAGTGCAGCCAGTTTTGACAACACGAACGACATGGCGGCCTCCCGGATAGTCTGGTTCGGATTCATGGAAGAAACTCGCGCACGCTGGCTGCAATGGCGGAGGCCAGTGCGATGCGATTGGACGGGTGAGAAATCGTGTCGCAGCTCACTATGTCAGCCGCACCGGCCGCATGCAGATCCTCAAAAGCCGTTTGTGCGAACACAGCATGCACAGCCACGCACACGGGTGCGGCCAGACCGATACGGCGTAGATGGCCAACGGTTTCGATCATGGTCCGTGCGGTCGAAACGATGTCGTCCACCAGCACTGGCGTGTGCGAGCGCCAGCGATCAACCTCAGGGATGGACACTTTGACATCACGATCGCCTCGCCGGGTCTTTGCCAATATGATGAAAGGCACTTCCGCGCGCTGCGCCACATCCCTTACCCACTGGGCGCTTTCCTCGTCAGGCCCAATCAAAAGCGGTTGGTTTACATTGAGCCGTACCCAGCTTGCGACGCCGTCTGCCGCATGGGCCACCCGCGACGGAATACTGTAAACCTGCGATAGCTCCGCAATGCGGTGCAAATGAGGATCTACAGTGACCAACCAGTCCACATGGCGTGAGATCCACGCTGCCACATGCTGAGCGCTGATCGTCTCACCCGCGTGAAACTGCCGATCCTGACGCATGTAGGCCAGGTATGGAGCCACCAAGCCGACCGATACCGCACCAGCTTCGCGGATGGCGCATGCCAGAAGCAGGAGCGGCACCAGTTTGTCATCCGGTCGGTCAAGCGTGCACACGATGAACACATGTCGCCCTTCGACCGAGGTTTCAGCCCTCACATGGGATTCTCCGTCGGGGAAACGGCGAACCGTTGCAAGTCCGCGATCGAAATCAAAATGAGCAGCCAGATCGTCGGTAAGACGTTCATTGCCAGGCATGGCGATCCCCACGGGCTTCATGATTTTGCCTCCTCGCCCAGTGTCAAAATCGGGTGCGTCGCGAGATAGCGCTTAGCGTAGGCCAGTTCTCCCGGTGCCTCCGCGTGCAATGTGAACAAGGGCTGACCAAGCTGCACAGGATCGCCCAACTTCACATGTAAAGTGAGCCCGGCAGTGGGAGCGCCAGGCGCACCGGCGAGTTTCGCAACCCGCGCGAGCCGTCGACTGTCGATGCCGGAGACATAGCCGGTACGTTCGGCTGTCACCGCTTCAAGCAAAGGGGCGACACCGGGCTCGCGCAACCCACCTTGCGCCTCGCAGATAGCCTGAAACTTGTCCCAGGCCGCGCCGCTGTCAAGTAGTCGCCAAGCCTCCGATTTGCCAGCGCCTGGAATGCTATGCCCGCAGAACTCCAAAAGATCTCCCGCCAGCACCAGCGACCGCATGCGAAGATCCACAGGGGCCGCAGCCGCACCGCGCAACACCGCCAGGACGTCATGCGCTTCCAGTGCAGGGCCAACGCCACGCCCAACGGGCTGTGCACCGTTCGTGCGGACAACCCGCAAGTGGATTCCATGTGCAGCAGCTACCTGTTCAAGCAGGACCTGAAGGCGATGCGCATCTTCATTGGTCCGAATCTTGGCGGTGGGACCAACGGGAATGTCGATCACCGCGTGCGTCGCCCCGGCGGCAATCTTCTTGGACAACACGGACGCGACCAGCTGGGCGTCGCTATCAAGGTCCAGTGGACGCTCAACGCGGATCAGCAAGTCATCCGCCGGACTCAGGGTCAGCGCCCCTCCCCATACAAAACAGCCGCCCTCGCGCTCGACCACGCGGCGCATTGCAGGTAGATCCAGATCGACACGGGTCACCGTCTCCATCACATCGGCGGTACCAGCAGGTGAAGTGATCGCGCGGGATGAAGTCTTTGGCATTGTCAGCCCAGCTGCAGCGGCAATGGCAACCACGATGGGAGTTGTCCGGTTGCCAGGCAAACCTCCTATGCAGTGCTTGTCCGCAATGGGGGTTCGCCCCCAATCAATACGCTCCCCCACGTCAACCATTGCTCGCGTCAGATCGATTGTTTCCTGGAGGTCCATACGCCCACCCGCGCAGGCACTCAGGAAGGCGGCGATGTGCATATCCGAATATCGGCCCGCAGCGACGTCCGTCACGATGGCCTTGAGCGCAGGGGCATCAAGCCGATGGCCGTAGATCTTGGCACGCATGGCACTCAGAGAGTCGAGTGTCGGCGCATGCGCCACGCCGACGATGTCTCCCAAAATGGCATTCAACGCTTTCCAGGCGCTGGTTGAAAGACTGACCTCCCCCTCCGCCAGAAGATCTGAATCGACGACGTTGATTGTCGCTATGATGCGACGGTCGTGCAGGTCTACCTCGACGCGTGTTTGCGCTTCGAACCCTTCAGCGCGGCAGACGTGGCAATCACGCCGCATGTAGATCACGAATTCCTGGTGTGTGTCTATCCCCAGGGGACGCAGCCGCAATCCAACTCCGTTCATCGTGCAATCTCCAAGGTCTGGCCCAGCCGCGGGACGGTCACAGACCAGCCGAGTTCACGCTCTATGCGTTGCCGGAGCGCATCTGCCGGAGCCGGTTCGCCATGATTGAGGAAAACACCCCGAGGTGCCTTCGGAGAAGTTTTGAGCCAATCGACGATCTGGCGCGCGTCGGCGTGGGCGGACATGCCTGGCAAAGACACCACTTCGGCATTGACGGCGACATCCTCCCCGTGAATGCGAATGCTTTTCTCGCCGGCAACTATCCTGCCGCCGCGTGTGCCCCCAGCCTGGAATCCGGCGAACACAATGGTGTTTCGTCTGTCCGGCGCCAGCGCCTTTAGGTGATGCAGCACCCGCCCACCAGTGGCCATGCCACTTGCCGACACGATGACGGCCGGGTAATGTTGGGCGACCAGCGCACGCGACTCCTCTACTGTACGAACCATTTTCGCGACCTGACACATCCCGATGCACTCCTCCGGCGACAGCCGGTGCTCGGCGCGATAGCGGTGATAGATATCGGTCATGTCGATTGCCATCGGGCTGTTCAGGTATACGGGCATGTCAGGGATTTCCGAACGCTCTTTTAAGCGGTAAATCGAATACAAAAGCGATTGAGCTCGCCCGACTGCAAACGCGGGAATTACTACGACACCTCCCCGTGCGGCCGTGCGCCTGATCACCTCGCCCAGCAGAGTTTCGGCATCTGCCCCGTCATGAAGGCGGTCACCGTACGTCGATTCGGCGACGATATAGTCAGCCCGCTCGATAGGCGCAGGCGCCCGCATGACGAGATCGTCCGGGCGGCCCAGGTCGCCTGAGAACAAGATGGTGGTCTCGCCCGCCGTCACCTCGACCGAACCGGCGCCCAGAATATGCCCCGCTGGCCGTAGGCGGAGATGCATACCGGCGACGCCTCTGGCGGGGGCATCAAAAGGCAACGGCTCCAGACGACGCAAGGCCCGGAAAGCATCCTCTTCGGTGTACAGCGGCAGGGCTGGTGTGTGTTTAGACCGCTGGCGGCGGTTGGCATACTCCGCGTCTTCTTCCTGCAACCTTCCGCTGTCGGGCAGCAGAACTCCGCAGACTTCAATCGTGGATGGCGTGGCAAATACCGGACCACGAAAACCCTGCTTGACGAGCAACGGCAAGGCCCCGGAATGATCGAGGTGGGCATGCGTCAGGACGACGGCATCGAGTTGTTTCGGATCGAAGGGAAATTCCTCCCAATTCATCGAGCGCAAATTTTTGTAGCCTTGAAACAGACCACAATCGACAAGCAGCTGTTTCCCTTCATGGGTGACGAGCGTCTTCGAACCGGTGACAGTGCCTGCGGCACCGAGGAATGAGAGTTTCATGTGGGAACTTTCAGGCAAGTGATTGAAAATTGGGCTTCGGGTGACACAAACATTGGTTTAGCCATTGCAGTACAACAACCACCGGTCGTATACAAAAAAACCCCGCTCTCATGACAAAGGCCATTTTTTTGATGCGAACGGTGCACCCACGCCTAAAGAGGCGTCTGTCATGGCCATGGATTCGCTTGCCGGCACACCACTTGTCCCAAGCGCACGGATGGCGTCTATCGTCTCTGGAATAACGATGGCCTGGTTGTCCACCATGTAGGCATAAAACAACTCCGCGCCTTCCACGTGCAGCATGTCGGACCAAAGTCCTACTTCGTACAGGCTGTCGTGCGGTCGGCCGCTGTCGGCCATCAACTCCTTGACCACGTTTGGGGCAGTGAGGCCGGTACTGCCTTTGATTAGGGCGATCCGGCTGGAGCGGGAAAAGATCTCCAGAACTTCCTCTTTGCTCGCTGAACGTGTCATATCAACCGCCCAATAATGGACGTGCGCAATCGTCGTCGGAACAGCGACCGCCATCGTCACCACGTCGAGATCGGGATCAACGCTACGCGCATCGGGCCCCTGGTGGCTCGGAATCGAAGGTTCGGGAAGCACCGTGTTCATGATGCCGCCAAGATGACTTTCCCATGGGTCGGTGGCGCGCCGCAGCAGTGTGCCGCGCGCGCGTTTGAGCAAGCCGGCGCGTTTGAGTGCACCCAGGGTGCGAACGATCGATGTAGTGTTGCAAGACACCACACGGGTCGCTGGGCGACCGACCGCCGAGGCGTAGTTCGCCTCAGCCACGAAGGAATGCCCAGTTACTTCGTGCTTTTCGCCGCCGTGAAGAATAAATGCCTTTCCGGCGGCGCGATAGCGCTCCGCATTGCTGGCACCAACGCGCTTGGGCGTACAGTCCACGACGATGTCGCTGATGCCCAAGAGATCATCCAGCGACCCGCTGAGATGAAAACCCGCCTCTCGCATGCGCTGGCTTGCCGACGCGTCCGCGGCATAGAGGGGTATTTGTTGCGTCACGGCGCCCAGAATGCGCCAGTCTGCGGCAACATCGGCTACGCCCGCTAATGCCATATCCGGCTGACTTTTGATGGCTTCGGCAACACGCTTGCCGATCACACCGTAGCCAACGATGCCTACCTGGATCATGTTGTTCATTCGTTCTCCTTTATCAATCGATACTGGGCTACCGCGAGATCTGGGGCGTCACGCCTCAGGACGCCTGCGAGGTCGGGCTCAGCGAGCCATATCGCTGCCGACGCGCCCTTCGCTTTCGTCCTTCCGGCACGGCAGCACGAGTCTCTTTTCACGTAGCACCTCTTCCGGCGCCTACGACTCGGCGAATCCGCGCCATGTCCCGCTGCCGCCAGGTGAGATGCTCATAAACACTGCTCCAGTACATGCCGAAAGCGAAACCAAACAAGAGCTCCTCTATAGGCAAACCACCCGGACGCCAGGCAAGCAAGGCGCCCAGGTTCCAGACGGCCTCAACGTAACCGGGCCAAAACCACTTCAACCCGAGCAGAAAGACCGCATACAGCGCCAGAAAAACGCCTCCGCCGAAGAGTGTGTTTCGCCAGAGGTCCGGCCGGCAAAAGAGTGTTGCCATTGCCCCTGAAAACATCGCCAGAATTCCGGGATAAATTGGGTTCCAACGCAGCACCATCAGGCCACCGAAGACGAAAAGTGGAGAGGCTAGTGCCAACAGATGCCAGCGATGCTGTGGCATCGATCTCGCTCGGTGATCCATGCTTCTGAGTGGTAATGAAGTTAGAGCGCGATAGCCGGCCACGCCTAGGCCACCGATCGCGAAACGGAAGATCAGGCTTTCAATATCAAAGCCTGTTCGTTGGGCCAGGTCAAACAGACTGGGTGGATTCCAATAGGCGGGCACGAACAGCGGCTCTGTCAGACCGAAGGGTGTGGTCAGCATGCTGGCCCAAAGCATGGGACGGCGCAGTTCGGGGCGGAAGTAGAACAGCAGTGCCCACGGCACCATAAATGCCGAGGCCCAGATTAACCATGCATAGCGGAAAGATGGATCGTCGGTCATGTCGTTGCGCTCCAAGTGAGATGATTTTCAATGTCCGACGACGTGTTATGTGGGGTGTTGAGTCGAGGGCGATCCGCCAAAGTTCGGAATAAATCGAGGTGTTCGGCTCGCGTAGCGATCCCATTCATCCCCAAAACGCTGTGCCGATTCGCGCTCCTCCGTATAGGAAAGCCGCACGTACATCACACACAAGATTGGGAACATCACCAGCGTCAGTACCGTTGGCCACTGCAGCAGGAAGCCGAACATGATCATCACAAACGCCACGTACTGGGGATGCCGAACCCTTGCATATGCGCCACTTTGAGCAAGTGTTCCTGCACGCTGGTTCGCGTACAACACCGACCAAGCTGCGGACAGCAGCCAGAAGCCGCCGCCGATGAATAAGGCGCTAAGCAGATGAAACGGACCGAAGTGGGGATTAGCACGCCAGCCGAACATCACTTCCAACAAATGACCGGCATCGTGCGAGAGGAAGTCCACACCCGGGAACTTGGTGCTCAACCATCCCGACATCAGGTAGATGGTTAGCGGGAAGCCATACATCTCGGCAAAAAGCGCCACCAGAAACCCGGAGAAAGCACTGAACGAGCGCCAGTCCCTTGGGCTCTGCGGCTTGGCGAAACTAAAAGCGAAAATAATGAACACCAGTGAATTGATGACTACCAGCGTCCACAGCCCATAGGCTGGTGCAGAAGATTGGTCCATTTCCTTGACTCCGATATAGGTTCAGTGGTGGTGGGTGCCAGATGACGCTGATGCGCCCGGCTTCGGGGCACCCTCTCCGGGTGCCGCGTCTTGGTCGCGGCGGCCGGGCGTATCGTCAGATCGATGTTGACCGTGGCCCCCATGACCGCCGTGGAACATATGCATCAACACGCAGCCCCCCAAGAGCAGGAAGGGCAACCAGCCGAAAAGATGAGCGCGATGTTCTGCCAAAAGGAAGAACAGCGCGACCGCCGCAAAACCAGCGAATATCCAGGTCGAGACCTTGCCGCGTTGGCGGCGGCGTAAGGAAAGTAAGCGTTTCATGTGAAGGTCCTTTCGAGAATCGTGGTTGGAAAAAATACAGGGCTCAAAGGCCGTGTACGGGATGTCAAAATGCGCGGCTCTTCATTCATGGCTAAATTCCTCGGAGTCCGGTGCTATGGGCACGGATGCTGTATGAGCTGTCACCATCGAATGGCGTCGATCGCGATAGGAGTACTTCATGATCTTCCGTATAAGGTTGTGAACAGACGCTCCTCGGCAGCATCGCGCTGTACACGCCACTGTTCCAGCGCGCCGGAAATAAATTTCCCCCCCTCCTCTTCCCGTAACCGCCATGGGTTATCTTTGGATGCAGCCTGTCGGTTCTGCCGGACCCACTCCGCGGCGAGGGTCACCCAAGCCATCACCGGCGTCACCTGCGGCGAGAACAGGTAGCGCCGCAGACGCATCGGGTGGCCCCACTTTTGCGTGAATGCAGACACCGGGTTGGCACTCCACTTGATCCAGGGGCTGATCCAGGTGCGATATGCCAACTCGTTCCACTGCGACACTACTGCCACTTTCTCGAAGGCCTTGCGTGGATAGTTGAACTGCAAGTCCTCGATACGTCGCTCCTCGAACCAGACTTTGTGCCTTGGCAATGACGTATCCCCGCCAGCTGGTTTTCCAGCTCCGCGCACTGCCCGGCTTTTGACCGGCTCTCCGAGCTTCATCTCATACAGCCCGGGTGCCAGATTCTTGAAGGTTTCGATGTTTTCCAGAATGGCTCGGTGTTCATGTTGTGCAACGCTGGCTGACACGAAAATTCCCAGGTGCCCGACATGCGGATTGAGAAGGTACACGATGCGCTGTCCCGCGGCTTTGAGCGCGGCTGTGTCAGGGTAGATCGCGGGAAGCCAGGCCAGCGCCTGATGCGGTGGTGTGATGTTGTCGCCGCTGGAGGCGAAGATCACCATCGGATTGCGGATGCGCTTCAGGTCTACGACACAGGGGTCGGCCATATCGCACGAGTCGAGTTGGACCTGGCCTTGCTCTAACCGGTTTCCGATGAACAGGTTCTCAACGGTGGCGAGGATTTCTTCGCGGCTGAGAAAAAAGTAGCTTGACCACCAGCGTTCAAATTCAAGGAAACGTTCGCGTTCGGTATCCACATGGGCGTAAAGGTTGTAGTTCTTCTCCCACCAGGTATTGGCCGGATTTAGACCCTCGAAGTTTTGCACCAGCCAGGCGCCATCGAGCCGCCCACCGCCAAGATCGGCCATCAGATGCGTGAGCCACTCGCCGCCCAGCAGGCCGCCAGCAAGGCGCATCGGGTTCACTTTTTCGGCACCGGCCCAGTACGACAAAGGCGAGCCATTGAGCACTGCCGGACCGTCGAGACCCTCACATTCGGCGGCCAGCAGCGCCACGGCCCAACCACCTTGGCAGTTGCCGTAAAGAACCGGTGCCACGCCATGGCGACGCACGATCTCTTCTACAAAGGCGCGCAGCGCATGGATCACGTTACTGAGCGTCTGGCCCGGGCAAGGCTCGGAGAAGAAGCTGGCGAAATAGGTCGGGTGCCCCTCGTGCAGTGCCACGCCAACCTCGGAGTCGTGCTTGAAACCGCCAATACCTGGACCGTGACCGGCCCGCGGATCAATCACCAGAACCGGCCTCAGGTCTTGCCGCTCGAAATCGTTGGCATGTGTGGGACCACAGCGTGTGATGCGCAGCAGCGCGTAGTTGGAGGGTTTGTCGAAAGTGCGGGCATCCAGCACCAGTTCATGCTCAAAGTCGAGCAAAGGCGGCTGGCCAGCGCGCTCGTGGGCAAGCATGTTGTCGCCGCGTTCGCGTAGAACGTCGAAAAACAGCACGCCGCGCTGCACGGAATCGATGTAATAGCGCCAAGCGGCATCCAACGCCCCGAAAATGTCCGTCGCGGCTTGTACTTTTGGCACGGCAGCCTCGCCGGGTGAGGCGTTTGTGACCGGTCTGGCTGAAGACCTGGCCTCTGTTGTGGTAGCTCGCCCAGGTTTCCCCTTAGGACGACGCGTGCTGGTGCCCATGATTTACCCTTCGATGTTTTGAACAATCTGAGTCCAGGTCGCTTGGAACCGAGTACCGCTTTATCATGATGAAACCCCTGCGGCCGTTGTCGTTGAAGCTTGCGGCTTCTGCTGCCTAATGCCGGCGAGCTTGGTGCGTTTGAGCAGCAATGCATTGATTGCTACCAGGGCCGAGCTGCCGGACATCGACAGTGCTGCGACCTCGGGCGACAGCGTGAATGGGTAAAAAACGCCGGCCGCCAGAGGAAAGGCGATTACGTTGTAGCCGACCGCCCACCACAGGTTCTGGTGCATCTTGCGCAGCGTGGCGCGTGACAGCTCGATGGCACCGACCACGTCGTAGGGATCGCTCTTCATCAAAATGACTTGGGCGCTCTCCATCGCCACGTCAGTGCCCGCGCCAATTGCGAAGCCCACATCAGCCTGTGTCAGGGCCGGAGCGTCGTTGATGCCGTCGCCGACCATGCCGACCTTATGGCCCTGGGCCTGCAGCTCTTTGATCTTGGAGGCCTTCTGGCCAGGCAAGACATCGGCCAGAACAATGTCGATGCCGAGTTCTTTCCCAATCCGATCCGCTGTGGACTGGTTGTCCCCGGTGATCATTGCGACCTTCACGCCGCGCTCCTGCAGCTTGGCGATCGTTGCCATGGAGGTTGGCCGGACGGCGTCGGCGATGGCAATCAGGCCGATCAGCTTGCCAGCCCGAGCGACATACACCACGGTGCGGCCACCGCCCTGAAGACGGGAAGCTTGCGACGAGAGCTCCTCCAAGGCGACGTTTTCCGATTCCATCAGCTGGCGATTGCCAAGCAAAACACTTTCACCGTTGATAGCTGCGCGAGCGCCCTGCCCGTCAATATTGGTAAAGCCCGTCGCAACCTCAGTCGGCGTGGTGCCGGCTCGCTTGAGTATTGCAAGCGCCAAAGGATGCTCGGAGAACTTCTCCACAGCCGCTGCCGTGGCCAGCAGCTGCGCGTCGTTGACACCTGGCGCGGTGACCATTTCCACGACGTCTGGCTGCCCGAGCGTGAGCGTGCCCGTCTTGTCGAAGACGATGACTGTCAACTTGGTGGCGTTTTCCAGCGCGGCAGCGTTCTTGAAGAGGATGCCGTTCATGGCCCCAAGTCCGGTCCCGACCATGATGGCCATCGGAGTGGCCAGCCCAAGGGCATCGGGGCAAGCGATCACGAATACCGTGATCGTTAAAGTCAGGGCGAACAGTAAAGGCTGGCCCAAGACCCAGAACCAGACGCTGAAGGTGAGCAACCCGATAACAATGGCAGCCAGCACCAGCCATTGCGAGGCCTTATCCGCCAGTAACTGGCCCGGGGCCTTCGAGTTCTGCGCTTCCTGAACTAACTTGACTATCTGCGCGAGCGCCGTGTCGGCGCCGACCTTGGTAGCCTTGTAGCGGAAGCTGCCGCTTTTGTTGATCGTAGCGCCGATGACTGCATCGCCCACGACTTTTTTCACTGGCATGGATTCGCCGGTCAGCATGGATTCATCGACTTGGGAGCCACCCTCAAAAATTTCGCCATCCACCGGAATCTTGTCTCCCGGTTTGATGACGACTGTCTCACCAACCAATACCTCGGCGGTAGGAACCTTGACCTCGACGCCACCGCGCAGCACTGTGGCCATGGGCGGGGCCAGGTCCATCAAAGAGCGGATCGCGTCCGAAGCCCCGGCGCGCGCCCGCATCTCCAACCAATGCCCCAGCAAAATGAAGACCAGCAACACGGCTGCAGCTTCGTAAAACACCTCACCTTCATAAATGAAAGTGGCGCCGACGCTAAAGACGTACCCCGTACCGACCGACAGGACGACCAGAGTCGCCATGTTCGCAACCTTGTTGCGCGCAGCACGCCAGGCAGCGATGAAGAAGGGCCAGCCCGGATAGGCAATGGCACCTGTCGCGACGACGAACAGGAACAGCTTGCGGTCGATGCCGAACGGGGTAGCAAAGTCGCCAAACATCTGCCCCATTGGTGAATACAGAAACACTGGAATTGCGAACAATAGAGCTACAAGGAAGCGGTTGCGCATGTCTTTGGCCATGTCTTCCATCGACATACCCGGTGCGTGACCCATGTCATGCATCATGTCGGCCTTCCCGTTAGCGGAAGGGTCGCCATGACCACTGTGAGAACCATGGTCGCCATGCGCCGCCGGTGCAACTTTCACAGCAGCTCGCAGCTCTGTCCCCGAATCGCCGCCAATGCTTTGGCGCCCTGCGCCGCCAGGCATGGTGTGCCCGGCATGTCGGGTATGTGCATCTCCTGCCGTCTTATGCTCCTCCGGAGCGCAAACATGGGCTGGGAGGAGTTGGCCGCGGCAGTGATAGCCGCAGTCGATCACGCGTTGCCGGATAGTTTCAAGCTCGATCCGCGATTCGTCATAGTGCACGGTCGCGCTTCCGGCGACGTAGTTCACGTTTACGTGATGGACACCCGGAAGCGTAGAGAGCTGCTTCTCAACGCCAGTGGCGCTCAGTGTGGAGACCAGATCGCCGACCTCGATGGTTGTTGTTTTCATGCGTTTCCCATTGCAGATAATTCAGCGGACCAGCAGCCTGGCGCCGCCTGGATTAGAGACATCCGGGGCTGAACCATGTCACCGTGAGTTGCCGTGTGACTTTTTCTTCTGCGCTTGTCTTTGCGGTTCTTCTTGTTCATGGCCGGGCCTATTGACCTTGATCTGCCGGGCGCGCCTTAGCCGGGTAGCCCAGGCTGGTGATCGCCAATTCAATTTGCGCGGGCGACACCCGGGCGGGATCAGTCACAACGGTAGCGACACCCGGATTCAAAGTCACTTCGGCGTGACTGACTCCGTCAATTTTTTTTAGGGTGCGCTGCACGCTACCCGTGCAACCGCCGCAAGTCATTCCGCTGATGTCAAATTTAAGTGTGTTCATGGTAAGTTTTCCCGTGAGTTGAATTGCCTAAGCCCGTGAATAGATTCGCCTCCACGCCTTCATGCCTTGACGCGAAAATTGATCATCATCCCGCCGTCCTCGTGTTCCAGGTTGTGGCAATGGAACACATAGGTCTGGTCGCCGGGGTATTCGTGAGCGAAGTCGATCGCCACCCGCACCGTTTCACCGGGCCAGACCAGCACGGTGTCTTTCCAGCCGAGGTCGCTTACGGTGCGGCCCTGACCGAACCGCGCCGTGGCTGCTATCTGGGGCGGGCTGCCAATGCGTTCGAGCACCTGGAACGAAAAGCCGTGGATGTGCATCGGATGCGGCATGCCCAGCGCCGGATTGCTGATGCTCCAGATTTCCACTGCACCGCGTTTAACGTCGAATGCGATTTCGTCCATGCGAAAGGTGTATCCGTTGATCAGGAAGCGCATTTGCCCCATCGACAGTTCGATCTTGCGCTGCGTGGCGCCGGAGGTAGCAATCGGCTTGATCTGGGACAGCGTGGCCGGCAGTTTGGCGACGACGCGCTCGCCGGTTGTGACCGACAGTTTCAAGATGTTGAACTCCAGGCCAAGCGGCAATCGTGACGAGGACATGCTGGCCATCATCCGGCCCATGCCCATGCCGCTCATACCAGGCATGCCGCCCGGGCCGGCAGTTGGCCCTTCGTTTTCCATCGCATCGAACGCCAGGCTCCTGAGGAAGATGTCCTCACCGGGCCGCGCCTGGCCTGCGTCGAACAGCACGTCAAGGCGCTCGCCCGGCGCGAGAAAGGCTTCGCTCACCGTTTCCGGACGTTCGATCAGGCCTCCGTCGGTGCCGATGACGATGAAGTCCAGCGCCTTGTTTCCTTTGACGAAGGCGAGCCGGTAAATGCGCGCATTCGACCCGTTGAGTAGCCGCAGGCGGTAGGTGCGCGGTGTGACGGCCTGTACCGCATTGGGTGTCAGGTTGGCGAGCACGATGTCGCCCAGCCAGCCCATCATGGCTTCATGGGCACCAGGCTTGTACAACAGCTTGCCCTGCGCGTCGAACTGCTTGTCCTGAATGACCAGGGGCAAATCGGTGACGCCGAGCTGCAGATCAAGTGTCTTGCTGACTCTGCGCTGATCGTCGTCGTCCACCAGGAAGAAACTCGCCAGGCCGTGATAGGCCTGTTCGGCGGTTAGCCCGTGTGCGTGCGTGTGGTACCAGTAGGTGCCGCCGCGGTTGCGCACGGTGAAGTCGTAGTCGTAGCGCGCGCTAGGCGCGATGGTGTCGCGAGGATGCCCGTCCATCTTGGCCGGTGTATGCAAGCCGTGCCAGTGGATGATGGTCGGCTCCTGAAGCGCGTTGTCCAGGCTGGCCGTGAAGCGCGCGCCGCTCTCGATGCGCAATATCGGGTTCTGGTAGGCCTTGCCCGCCTGCTCGGTCTGGTACAGCAGGAAGGGGGATTCGCGACCGGGTAGCAGCGGGAAGCTCGCTGCGGTGGTGCGTATTTTGAGCGGCCCGGCGACATCGAGTACCCCAAACGGCCCACTGCCGACAGGAATGAACAGCTTCTGCTGGAAATTATCTGCGGCCACCGGATCGAAGGGATAGTGGCGAAACGACCCGCCAGCCAGCGCCCCGGAACGAGGCGATCCGTAATACATCCAGGCGGCGCCCCCGGCGGCGGCCACGGCCGCCACACTGGCGAACTGGAACAACTGTCTTCTCTTCAACATATAACTTACCTTTACAAGCTTTAACTACCCCGCCGGCGCACTAGAGCCGGCAATCAACGCGTCATTCGATTAAGCAGCCAGGCAAAAAAAGTCCTTGCCAATAGCGCCCAGGTGCTCAGTACGAGCAGCGCCATCAAGAAACCCTGCCACCCGAATGGCCGAGGCTGAACCATGCTGTTGAAGTTCATGCCATGGAAAAGGTTATTCATGAAGCCCAAAAAGGGCCCTGGGGCGATAGCCCAGAACAACGCACACAGGGCATAGAACACCCCGACGGTGATGGCCAGAGCAATACCTGTACGAAACGATGTCATGACCACACCCCTTACTTCGCCGGCGTGGCAGGCATCCGGTCCATCATCATTTTCATCATGGTCTGCATCATTTCCATGCGCTTTTCCATCATCTGCTGGCGCGCGCCCATGTCGCCAGTCATACCCGGCATGTTTTTCATATCACCCATACCAGCGCCGGACATGCCGCCCATCATGGCCATGCCGTCCTGCATGGTTTTCATGTGCTCGGCCATCAGCTTGCTGCGCTCTTCCGGGGTTTTGGCGCTCATCATCTTTTCGTGCATGCCCTGCATGGTCTTCATCTGCGCGTCCATCTTGGCCATATGGTCGGGCGGGGCCATGCTGCCCGCAGCTGCCGAGCCCATGGGCATCGCTGGAGCGGTATTGCAAGCAGCTAACGTGAGAGTGGCGGCAAAAGCGATGGCAAGGGAAATTGAACGGAGATGGGTCATGACAGACTCCTGGTTAGTTGATGGAAGGGAAATACGGTGTGTATGCGCGCGCGTGCAGGTACCGGTGTGATGTCCGACTCTGCCCGCTATACCAAGAGGACCAAGAGCCGAAATCGTCGGAAAAATGTGAGAGCGGCGAAGATCACAGAGCGCGAGGCTCTGGAACACGCGGCAGCAGACGGCTAGAGTGCTAGTCGCGAGTAGCGAACCCGAAGGGGTCGCTCAGATGTCGTGGGCCGCATTTCGTCGATTCGACTAAACGGGAAAACGACAGGAACAGTTGCGGTCCAGAGAACCGCGACCAAGGGCGCCGCAGCAAGATCGATCTGGACAGATCGCAATTTCTGCGGAGACACAGAGGACTCGTCATCGGCGCAAGCCTTAAGGCACGGTGCCTTGGAAGCACGGGAGTCATCTCCGTGGTCGGCAATGACCCCAGCATGACCAGGTGATATGGCGGGTGCATGCGTTGCATCGGCCAATCCGGCTGCTACATGGAGATGGGTTCCGCGAGCCTCAAGAAGACAAGCATTGGCGACTCCTGAAGCCAAGGCAAACACCCAAAACAGCAGCGCTACGAATGCGATGCTGCGTTTTGAGCGGATGTTGGAAAAGAGCTTCATGCTGGTACAGATCTATGTTTTTAATGCTATCTCGCCAACGCGATAGCTGATTGACATACATCAAGTGGAACTTAAGCTAGATCACAAAACCGGTCAGTCTGCCGCCTGCATTGACAAAGAAGACGAGGCGTTTGCTGGATCTCCTTGACGATAATATGGGCTCTGATTGAAAAATTGGAGATCTTTTCCTGAACCTCCTATCTGCCTCCATTACGTCCACGGTGTTTTCTCTTGCCGCAGCCCTTGCCGTCGGCATTTTGATCGGCCTCGAACGCGGGTGGCGTGAACGCGAGGGCGCTGATGGGAGCCGGGTCGCGGGATTGCGGACGTTTGCATTGTTCGGCTTGTTGGGCGGCGTGCTCGGCGTACTGAGCGAGGCACTGGGCCCTTGGCCACTGGCCGCAGGGCTCGCCGGCTTGTCCATCCTCTCCACAGTGTCTTATCGGGAAAGTGTGCGTGCCCATGGCGGCCTGAGTGCAACTACCGCTGTCGCTGCACTGCTGACGTACGCCCTGGGCGCACTGGCGGGCATCGGCCATGCTGCCGTCGCTATCGGCGCATCTGTCGTCGTCGCAATGTTGCTGGACCTCAAACCCACACTGCACCGCTGGCTACGGCTGGTGGAGCACCGCGAACTCAGCGCTGCGCTGCAGCTGCTAGTCTTGTCGCTGGTCATCCTGCCCTTGCTGCCGGATGCCGGCTACGGCCCCTACAAGGCATTGAATCCTTATCGTCTTTGGTGGGCGGTCGTCCTGATCGCCGGCCTGTCTCTGTGCGGCCATATCGCAATACGCTTCACCGGACCCCAGCGGGGCATTTTCTGGACCGGTCTGCTGGGAGGGCTCGCCTCTTCGACCGCCGCCACATTGACGCTCGCCAGACGTGCTCGAGCTGAACCGGGGCTGGCCAATGCCGCGGCAGCCGGTACTTTGGCCGCCTGCGGAATGATGTTCCTGCGCATGACTGTGATCGTCGTCTCGCTTCAGCCTGTGCTAGGCAGGCCGCTAGGAGTTCCAATGGTCGCTGCGGGTGTCGCGCTACTCGGCCTGGGCGCATTGCAGTGGAAGCGACACTCATCGGTCGACATCGCACCCGAGGGCGACCCTGTCGCGCCGTTCGATCTAAGTACGGCGCTTGGCTTCGGCGCGTTTCTCGCCGTGATGATGGTACTGACTCAGGCCGGCAGGGAATGGCTGGGCAACCCGGGCCTGTATGTGGTGGCGACACTCTCCGGGCTGGCAGATGTCGATGCAATCATGGTCACCGTGCTTCAAATGCAGGCTGCAGGCAGCTTGGCGGTGCGCCCCACCGTGACGGCTGTCGGCATCGCAGTCGCGGCCAACATGGTAATGAAGGCGTTGATGGCCACGGTGATCGGCGGCCGATCTCTAGGCCGTCGTGTCGCAGCCGGCTACAGCGTTTCAATCGCTGTCGGTACGGCGGCGGCAACCATCATGATGCTTATCTAAAATTTCCGTCAGCGCATTTCAAGGCCCCAACATCGCTGCACGCTGTCAGGCGCCAAATTCGTCAAAACTTCCAGCGAAAGACGCGCGATTCCGCTTCGCCCGGACGCGCCAGCCTGAGCTCAACGGCACTAGGCGGAGGTGCCGTCATGACAAACTCGAGCACGCCTTCGCGATGGTGCCCGCCCGGCGCGGCACCCGTCCACGCAACCGGTTTGATCTCGCGACCATCGGCAGTCATCAGCGTTGCGGTCTTGAGCAGATCATCGCTGAGGTCGCTGCTGTGGGTGTCAAACACGACGGCAAACTGCCAGCGCACAATGCTGGCACCGACCGCCTTGGGTGTCACCTTCACCGTGACGCCTTGCTGGACCGACACTTGGGGTGAAGTCTGCGGGCCATCCTGCGCCTGCACGCCGAAAGTCGCGACCGTCAAAGGCAGAAAAAGCGATAGGGCAATCAGAACCTTCTTGGGGGCGCCGCGAAACGCCATGGAAATTGGCATACTGAACTCCTTGTTTGTAAAGGATCTGATCCTAGAAAATTTGAGCACCGATGCGATTGAGATGCATCAACTGTAGCCCATGCCAACGAAAGCTTAGGTGCCGCGGTTACTCTGCCAATTGCTGGCCTCAAGAGCAAACCGAACGCTCAAAAATCGCTGTTTTCTCGGATTTCCATTCCGGCCTGATCCACGGACATACCGAGCTCGCCGACCTGCCTATCGCTATTGGCAGCCGTAAATGTCAGTGTTTGTGATCGTTATGGTCGTCACTCTTTGGCGGTAGTTTGCTGGCTGCCACATTCACTAGCCCTTTCATACCAGCGTCAAAGTGGCCCGGCTGCAGGCAGGCGAAGTCAACCTTGCCCGCGCTTGTGAACTGCCAGATGATCTCGCCGCTTTTACCCGGCGCTACGGTGACCATATTGTCGTCAGCGTGTTCCATCTCCGGGTTTTTCTTCATCACCTCATAGTGGTCCTTGAGATCCTTTTCGGTACCCAGCACCATTTCGTGCTTGACCTTACCGGAGTTCTTTGCGACGAAGCGGATGGTTTCACCCTGTTTGACGTTGAAGTTTGAAGAGTGAAAGCGCATGTCGTCTTTCATGTCGACCGTGACTGTGCGCGTCACTTTGGATGCGACGCCAGGCTTGCCAATCGCGCTATCGTCGTGATTGCCCGCGTGGCTGCCGGCAGCCATCGCGGACAAAGAAAGCAAGGCGCAAGGCAGCGCGAGCAGGATGTTTCGTGATTTCATGGAATACCTTTCAAGGGTGGGTGTTGGAAGAAATAATCAGTGCTGCATATTGCCCATGGGCATGTACTAAATGGATATGAATTTACCGACCATCTCGACGAAGGTGCGTCATCCGCTTCGATTACTGGAAAATCGCGTCCGTAAAGCTGAAAGACCATCACATTACGAACAGAAGTTTAAATAACCATCCTCGACGCCAGACCCACCGGGAGATTACAAATCTGTAATCTCCCCGAGCGCACAATCAGCTGTCAAAAAAAAGGAAATTCCATGCGCCTTCTGGTGGTCGAAGACGAACTCAAGCTGGCCGAATACCTGCGCCAGGGTCTCAGCGAAAACGGTTATGTTGTAGACGTCGCGCACAACGGCATCGATGGGAGGCATCTCGCACTCAGCGGCGACTACGACCTGATACTTCTGGACGTGATGCTTCCTGGCATGGATGGATTTGGGGTGCTTGAAGCGATCCGAAAAAACAAGCCGGTACCCGTGTTGATACTCACCGCTCGAGACCAGGTGGAAGACCGAGTGCGAGGCTTGCATGACGGTGCCGATGATTACCTGGTCAAACCATTCGCGTTTTCAGAGCTGCTGGCCCGTGTCCTGGCTCTGCTGCGTCGCGGCGCTGGCAGTTCCCCGATAGATGCCATGGTTCTGGCTTTGGCTGATCTACAACTCGATCTGGTCAAGCGCAAGGCAATGCGCGCCGGCGAACGACTTAACTTGACCGCCAAGGAGTTCAATCTGCTGACGCTCTTGCTTCGCCGGCAGGGGCAAATTCTTTCCCGGACCACCCTGGCGGAGCAGGTCTGGGACATGAACTTTGACAGCGACACCAACGTGGTGGAGGTTGCCGTTCGGCGCCTTCGAGCCAAGCTCGACGATCCCTTCCCTGCCAAGCTGTTGCATACGGTCCGCGGCATGGGCTATGTGTTGGAAACGCGCGATCTGATCGCCTGAATCTGATGAGGCCCCAGTTATCTTCGATCACGGCAAGTCTGGCGCTGTCGCTTGCAGGAGTTACAGCCGTGACGTTTCTTGCAGCCGGGATCGCCATTTATTGGGGAGTGGCATACACCCTGGAGCAGACCGCTCGCGAAGAGGTGACCGGTAAATTACGCATCGTGCAGCATTTTGTTGACGAAGTAGTTCAGGACGGCAATCTTGAAACCTTGCGTCATCACATCGACGATGTGATGACGGGGCACGGTGAACTGACGGTTTGGCTTCTGAATGACAGGGATGAGGTCGTTCACGGAGGTCTCGGCTTGCCGGTAAGGCAACTGCGCGAAGGTGACTTTGAAGTGCGGACGGTTTCAGGCAAGAAAATGGCCTTTGCGCGTAAATCCCTGGAGAATACGGGTTCCCTCCAGCTTCGCACGGCTGTTATCGCACTGGACATGGCCCCGCGCGCCAGACTGCTGCGTGCGCTGCTCTACCTGATGTTGACGGCCGGCTCACTCGCCATGCTGCTTACTTTTACGCTGAGCTTGCAGGCGACCCGGCACGGATTGCGGCCCATAGGCCGCCTGTCCCGGCAGGCCGCGACGATCGCACCGAACTCTCTCGCACTGCGCTTGGATATCAGTGGAATCGCTCGTGAGCTGGAGGAATTGGCTCAAGCATTCAACGGCGTCCTCGATCGGCTGGAGTCGGCCTACCAGCAAGTGAGATCATTTAACGCAGATGTGGCGCATGAGTTGCGCACGCCCTTGGCTACCCTGATCAGCGGAACCCAGTTGGCGTTATCGGCAAATCGGCCGCTGACGCATTTGCGAGCAACTCTTGAATCCAATCTGGAGGAGCTGGAAGGCCTCAAATCGCTAGTGAACGACATGATGTTTTTGGCGCACGCCGATCATGGCACTGTTGTTCAGGACCTGGTCGATACCAACCTGAGGCCCGAGGTTCAGAAGGTGTGCGAGTTCTATGATGCACTCCTTGAAGATTCCGGGCTGAAGGCTGTCATTGAAGGTCGAGCTACCGCACGTTGCTCGCCCGCGCTGATGCGCCGGGCGATTTCGAACTTGTTATCCAATGCGATCAAGTTTACGGCACCGGGCGAATCCATCAAGCTGTCATTGACCGAGCACGGCCGCATCGCCGAGATAGCGGTTGCCAATCCGGGTCCACCCATTCCGGCCGAAACGCAGGAAAGGATGTTTTCCCGTTTCTACCAAGCCGATCCGGCGCGCGTTCGCTCCGGCGACAGTCATGGCCTGGGTCTTGCCATAGTCAGCGCTATCGCAAAGATGCACGGAGGTCGCGCATTCTGTGAAAGCGCTGACGGCATGACACGCGTAGGCATTCGCATCCCGCAGTAGTCCGGAAGGTTCAGTAGGAGAACTCGCCGCGTGGAATCAGGCCTGCCCGATTGGCCGCTATCGCTTCATTGCGCACTTGGTCGCGAGACTTGCCCGGTCCGATCGAGGGTGCCGGCATCGGCGCTCCCAGGCGTGCCCAAAAATCCCATCGGGGGGATTTCATGGCGGCCTCCAGCTCTGTCCGAACCTCTGCGCGGGACTTCCCTGGCTTGGCATGATCGGGATGAGAGACGTAACCCATCTCCGTGTCCGCGGGGTGAATGATTTCTGCGGATACGGCCAATGATGCGCCAGACAAGACCGCAAAGGCGGCGATAAGCGCAAGTTTTTGAGTAGACATGATGATTTCCTTTCGAGGCACAGGCACCGCGCGGGGGACCATCCTTTGCGTCGGCGTGCTGGCATATCCGCCAGCATGTAGACAACTCTAGGGACAGCATCCCTACAAAACTCTGGCCTCCAAATTACATGTTTGTCATTTCGAAATCAGGGCAAAAAAAATGCCCCGCACAGGCGAGGCATTTCAGATCTAGTCGTGTAGTGGGTCCCCGCGCAACCGGGACCTTGCGGCGGATGCCACCCCTGAGGGGTGAGCGCTAGCCACGATCAAAAGCTGTGCCGCAAGCCCAGCTCGTAGCCAGAAGACTTACCGCCTGCCGTGATTCCCGGATTGCCGCCCGCAATGGCAAAGGTTGCTCCACCCTTGTTCGAGATACGTGAGGCGGTGCCGTACATCGCGGTGCGCTTGGACAGGTTGTGCACGTAGCCCAAAGCCAGCTGGCTTGCATCGCTTGCGTTGTACGCAGCGGTGCCACCAGTCGCGTCCGAGCGAACGTAGGACGCACGGATCTCATGAGCACCAAGTGGAACGGACACACCGAGCAGGAAGCGATTTTCCTTCAGCGCCAGCAACCTGTCGCTGTAGTAGTGGCTCATCAGCTTGGCTACGCCAAAGTTGTATGAACCGCCGATGCCCGTTGTTTTGAACTTTCCACCGGTGGCATCTACCTCCGTAGAGCCGTAGGAGACGGCGACATCAATGGGGCCGTTCGCGTAGCCAAGGCGTCCACCAGCGTACTTGCGAGCAAACCGATCCACTCCCGTCCCCGGTAGAGAAGGATTCACACCTTCATTGAGCGCGACCATCGCTTGGCCATAAACACCACCCATGTTGGGCAGGAAGTAGCTGATCGCGTTGTCAGCGCGAAAAAATGTGGCTTGACCGCTGTAGCGTGCGATGTTCGCGGAGCCGCCGACACCAATCACACCGAAAGGATCAAATGTATAGGTGAACGCGCCCGACGGTGTGAGATCGCGGCCGAGTCGGAACTCGCCAAAGTTTCCCATCAAACTCACCGTTGAACGGCGGGCGAAGAGTTTTCCGTTGCCGTTTGTGGTGCCGTTGTCTGGATTGATATCCGACTCAAGCCAGAAACCGGCCTTCAGGCCGCCGCCCAGGTCTTCCACACCGCGGAAGCCAAAGCGGCTGCTGGAAAGGCCATTGTTGTTCAGCGTGGAGTTGCTGCCAACACCACTGTTGTCCACGTTGCGCAGGTTGACATCGACGATGCCAAAGAGCGTCACTGAAGATTGTGCGCTGGCCGTACCCGCCGCTAGGGCAAGCAATGCCGCCGCTGTTGCGATGTGCTTCATATTGTTCCTGATCCTTTGATTGGTTGAAGTTAGTAGTGCCTCGATGTGAGCGCACCACGAAGGTCACTTTATGAAAAAGCAGTGTTGATGGGCACTCTCGGTTTCGCAAAGGGATGGTCAACGCATGCATACCCCCCAATAAACAGAGCACCCCTGTTTCGCAATTGCAACAAGGGAGTGAAAGACGGCAGAACGAACGTCCACAACGGCTGAAACATTGCAGCTCTGCAATGTTTCAGCAATCTTCTTGTTGGTGTTGAATTTTTATTCTCCATGGAACAAATGCGGCCCCGGCGCGCAAGGAAAACGGGGGGAACAGCCCGCTACTCGTTTCGTCCTCAATACAACAAGGAGACAGGCATGCGAAGGCAAGACATTCAATTGAGAGCTCTCGCCAGAAACGGCGACATTGGTGCGCGTCTGGAGGTCGGCCGTCGCTATTTGCTGGGCATCGAGGGTTTTTCTCAGCACTCATCAACGGGCATTGACTATCTCACCCACCCTAGTGTTTGCGACTTGCCTGGCGCACGCATTCTTATTGCGGAGTGCCTGCCCCTGGATGAGTTGCTGCTTTTGGGTCAGCAAGAGTCCCTTCGCAAGGCGGCACTTTCGGGCAGTGCGTTGGCACAGCTGAAGTTCGGCACCTACCTGTTAACCCACACCGGGAGGGAGACGGAAGCTGCAGCCTATTACGCGCACGCGGCGGCAGGCGAGGCGTGTGCGGCCCGCGCGCTCGCCATCTGCGAGTCCGTCAGCGACAGTGAGCGTCTACCGAAAATCCTGCGCTTGCTGACGGACGACAAGAAGGAGAACGGCTGTGCCATTGCAGAGTTCGCAGCGCGGGAAGCACAGACGGAGGGGGACCTGCCTCGCTTGCGGCTGTGTGTACATGCTGCGATTGGGCTGCTGCCAAAACCTACAAGTGCGATATCCAAACTCGTCGTTGCGATGGTTCGAATGGCAGAACGCACCGGTGAATCACTGCAAGACATGCCGGTTGAATTCGTTCAGGCAAGCCTGGAGATGCAAAACGGACAGGGAAACCCGGATGCGACCTACACGCTTGGGCGCGCGCTGTCCGGGATCGCCTGTGGGTGTCTTCAGCCTTCGAGCCTCGCCGAGAGTCCGAACCTTCGCAAGGGAACGGCATTGCTGCTACGGGCAGCCGACGCCGGCCGGGACGAAGCATGGCTGCATTTGTACAAGCTGAACTCAGACCACCGGTGCTCTGTCGCCAATCCCCAAATGGCCAGGTTCTTCCTTGAAAAGGCCGCAGAACGCGGGCAAGCGGAGGCGCAACGCAAACTTGGCGCCTTGATGCTGCGCGAAGCCGGATCGATCACGGAGTCCGAACAAGCAATTTGTTGGCTCTACCGCGCGGCACGCGAGGGTGACTTGCACGCAAAGCAGCTGTTGAACTCCCTAGTGTTGCCTGTATCAGGCAGCGATCAGGAGGCCAAGGTCGCTGTGGAGGAGCTGGATCGTTCCGATCCCTGGTTGGCCACGCGGCTGCGGTTGGCCAGGCATTTCGGTCTAACCAAGCTCGAGGCCTTGGCGGTAGACCCTGCAGAGGGGAAAAGGCCATGGGGCCTGGTCGTGGGACCCAATCCCTTCATCGTGCAAATTCGTTTGGCTGCTCCACGCGCCATTCCGGCACTGAGCGACGAAGCCCTGGCCGACCTCGAACGCGCTGTCACGCTCTTCGGGCGATCGCAGCGAAGTGGCGGCGACTCAGAAGGTGACTTGCGACGCCGATCGCTTAACCAGCGAAGAGCGTTTGAACGTCATAACTTGCAGGAGTCCATGTTCTTCGCGACGGCCAAGTCGACCGTGCTCGATTCCTTTCGGGTGGGTCCAAAGTGGGCCTTCCGCGCGAGGCATACCCTTCATCTTGCACTCGCCGCATGAAATCCGCGCCGACGGTCAATAGGTTGCGTAGGCAAACGTCAGTCATCGCTCCCGGTTTCTGCTCAGTGCTTCATGTGGATGAACGACCGGCCTGCAGCACAAGTTGCAAACCAGAATATTGCAAGAAATGAGAATTCTGACGGTTGAAGATGAACCAAAATTTGCGGAACATGTTATGCAAGCTCTGGTCGAAATTGGGTTTGTCGTTGACCTTGCGCGCGACGGAATCGTTGGGAAACATATGGCACTAGAGGGTAGCTATGACCTCATGTTGCTGGATGTCATGCTGCCGGGCATTGATGGCTTCGGTGTTCTGCAAGCGGTGCGTGAAAAGAAAGATTTTCCGATTATTTTGTTAACGGCACGCGATACGGTGGAGGACCGGGTCAAAGGGCTCCAGATGGGCGCAGACGACTACGTGGTCAAACCGTTCGCTCTGCCGGAACTGCTGGCGCGCGTTCAGGCCTTGCTGCGAAGGGGGCACGTTCAAGACCTGACCGTCATGCAGTTGGGCGACCTGCAGCTGGACCTGATCCGGCATAGAGCCACCCGTTCAGGGAGACGGTTGGACTTGTCCGCGCAAGACTTCAAGCTTCTTGCCCTTTTTCTTCATCGGGAAGGACAAGTTCTTTCTCGCACCATTTTGGCGGAGCAGGTTTGGGATATCAATTTCGACTGCGACTCCAATGTGGTTGATGTCGCAGTCAGGCGGTTGCGGCAAAAGATTGACGACCCGTTTCCAGTGAAGCTGCTGCACACGGTTCGAGGCGCGGGCTATGTCATGGAGACGCGGGCATAGACAGTGTGTTCCGCCGAGCCTGGCGTTGCTGGATAACAGCCGGGTAGCGACGTTCGCGAATCCCGGAACTGTCGATGCGATTTGGACTCGAACGTGGCGACCGGTGCACTTCTGGATTTGATGGAACTTGCGGGCATTGCGTGAGGCATCGATGTGTCACTTGCATGGTTTTGTGGGTTCGTGAAACTTTCATGAATCATGGCGGGCGTCGTCGTCGAGTTGGGAGGCCCATTAAAAGGATTCGCCATGTCTGACCTCTTGCTAGCCCCTCCGTGTGCGCCCGATGCGCACCGCCGTCAACTGACCTTCGCTACAGTAGGTGTCGGCGGCGCGAGCATCCTCGCCGCTGCCGTTCCCTTCGTTTCATCTTTCGCCCCGAGCGAGCGCGCCAGGGCGCTTGGCGCGGCGGTGACGGTGTCGATCGAGGGTTTGCCGGAAGAGCGGCTCATGACCGTCGAATGGCGTGGCAAGCCCGTCTGGATACTGCGACGCAGCGCGGCTCAGCAACAGCGCTTGCAGTCGCCCGATCTGCTAAGCGCCTTGGCGGATCCGGCTTCGCTGCGACGCGAGCAGCAACCCAACTACGCCGAAAATCCGCAGCGCTCGATCCGACCCGAGATCGGCGTGTTTGTCGCGTTGTGCACGCACCTCGGTTGTATACCGGCGTATCGCCCCGATGCCGGTGCGACCGACTTGCGTGCCGGGTGGCCGGGTGGCTTTTTTTGTCCCTGCCATGGGTCGGCTTTCGACCTGGCAGGTCGTGTGTTCCGCAACGTTCCGGCGCCCAGCAACCTCGAAGTACCGCCGCATCGCTATGTCTCCGACTCGGTCATCGAGGTTGGCACTGACAAAAACGCCAACTGAAGTCCTGCCTGTGAACTTGATTTTCCCGGTGTCGCGGGCGCTGCCACAGGCTTCAAGCCGCTCGTCATGCAGGACTTCAGCGCAGTTTTGGCCGATCGGCATCAGCTATCGGGAATATCAGCATGAAAGTCACTTCACCACCCGACCGGCTTTGCGCCATCGCCTGACCTTGAGCAGTGCAAGGTGACCATCAAACACGAGGCCCTTGAAAACCTGGACATGCCAGGCATGATCATGGCGTTCAAAGCAGCTGATGCCAAGTTGCTCAAGGACGTCAAGCAAGGCGACAAGATTTTGTTCCGCGCTGGAAAAGGTGAAGCGGGATTCGCAGTGGTCAGGCTCGAGCAGGTCAAGTAAGGCTATGCACCGGGGGCGGGGAACCAGCGCTTGCTCGCGTTGGCGCAAGCGAGTACTTGGAGACTTGCCCCCGGCCTTGACGGCCATGCGCAAAGAGGCAGTAGGTCGTGACCTACCCTGCGCAGGGAACATTTCGGACAAGCTGTCCCGATGCTGAGCCGCGATACGCCCGTGGTTGCAGCTATCCCGCCGCGCCCCGGCATCTTCGCCTCTACGGTGTCCGGCATCGGCTGATGGCGCTCGTCAAGCGCTGCGCACTGCTTGCCCTCGTAGTCCAGTCAGTTGTTGGTTTGCAAGCACGACAAGGTGGGCCTGCAAGCATGTCTACGTCATCGCCATGCGTGATCACATCGCAACATTCATAGCGGCTCCAGTCTGGCCACGGGCATTTGACACAGCTTCTGATGCGCGTAAGTCGTGTACTGGGTCCCGGTTGTGATTTTCCGCTAGAAGATAACGCGCAAACCAGCACGGACCAGTGTTGAAGGCTGCTGCCCACCCGGTTGAGTAAGAGGGTAAAAAGTTCTCGACAGATCCACATAAGGCGCGAAACGCCGGTTGAATTCGTAACGCGCCTGAATGCCAATGTCGACTTGGTAAGGTCCCGAGCGAACCGTGGAATCGAGGTTCGAAGCGGACCACTCCACATTGGCGTAGGGACGCAGGATGAAGCGGTTGGTAAGCAGGAAATCGTTTTCGAACCGGGTGCGGGCGGATACCTTGCCGTCGTCTCGAATGAATAACTTTAGATCGACGTCAAAAGAGTACGGTGCGAGGCCACGAACTCCCAAAGCGAGGTAGTCACGTCGACCTGGTCGCTCGTCATGTCGCAGGCCAATCTGTGCGTCCCAGAATGGAGCAACGTAACGCCCGTAAAGCAGCTGCATCTCAGCGGCCTCCGTTCGTCCTTTGCTACGCTCAGCATCAAACTGGTACCAAAGCCTATTGACGTCACCGCCAACCCAGCCATCGACACTGAGTGACTGGCTTGAGCCGGCCTGGCCGCGTATCTTGCCGGTTCCGGCTTCGACCTTGGTGTAGGAATAAATCGACTCGTCTTCCACCGCCTGCGCAGACAGGGCAGACAGGCCGAGGACGGCAGCAGCGAGCCAACGCACCGATGCTATAGGGTTGAGATTGTTGTTCATTATGGTTAGGTTCAAGCTACTTCGACAAGGCGAAACATGCCGGTCACTGCGTGGTAAAAAAGATGGCAGTGGAAGGCCCAGGTGCCTTCGTCTTCGTAGGTAACATCTAGCTCCACTGTTTGCGCCGGTGGCACGATGATGGTGTGTTTGCGCGGGGCGAATATGCCATTGCCATTGACCAGCTCCATGAATACGCCGTGCAGGTGCATGGGGTGCTCCATCATGGTTTCGTTGACCATCTTGATGCGTACCCGCTCCCCAAGCCCTATTTTGAAGGGCTTGGCGTTGGAAAGTTTCTTGTCGTTGATCGACCAGAAATAACGCGTCATGTCGCCGGTCAACCGTACCAAAAGTTCTCTTTCCGGCGAACGGTTGTCGGCGTTGCGGGTGGCAGCGCGCAGCAGCCCGTATTTCAGCCGGCGCAAGCCGTCCGCATCCACCGGGGCAGCAATCGGGGCGGCCGCCGTCTGGTCCGACATTCCGGGCATACCCGCCATCGAATCCGCCGGCTTTGCTGCAGGCACTGGCTTGCCCGACGCTGACATGCCGGGCATGTCGGCCATGGCCTTGTCGGCAGGCGTGGAAGGCATGGCCATAGACGCGCCTGGCGAAGTGGCCGCCGGCTTGCCCATATTCATACCGGCCATGCTCGCGTCTGCAGCGGGTTTGGTATCCATGCCGGGCATTCCGGCCATGCCTGAAGCATCTGCCGCGCCCGAGGTATCGGCTGAGCCGCTCATGTCCATGCCCGCCATACCCATGTCGGCCATCGTCCGCACGGGCTTCGGTCCCATGTCCGGCACGGGGGCACTCATGCCAAGTTCCGGTGCCAATGTTCCCAGTGCGTAGCCGATGCGTGCGATGGTGGGCACGAAAATACTATAGGCCTTGGCTTCCTTCGGTTGCACGATCACGTCGTAGGTTTCGCCGTTGCCGATGCGGAATTCATCGACTTCGACAGGGCTCACGTTCTGACCGTCGGCCTGCACCACAGTCATCGGAAGGCCTGGAATCCGGACATCGAACATATTCATCGGCGAGGCGTTGATGAAGCGCAAGCGCACGCGTTCACCGGGCTTGAAAAGCGCGGTCCAGTTCTCGGCTGGCTTTTTGCCCGCCATCAGGAAAGTCCATTCGTCGCCGCCGTCGCTGAAGTCGGTCGGGTCCATGCGCATCTTGGCCCATTCCATGCGATCGTTCCAGACCGCATCGCGCGCCTTCTTGTCGGGTGCATTGCGCAGTTGAGCGAGAAACTGGGGCGTCGTGATGCGCCGGTAGTTGTAGTAGCCTTCAACCTTCTTGAGGTTCGCCAGCACCTGGGGTGGTGGCGTGTCGTTCCAGTCCGACAGCATCACGATGTACTCGCGGTCGTATTTGAAGGGGTCGGGCTTGATCGGGTCGATGACGATGGGGGCGAAATACCCGGCCGCTTCCTGCAGCCCCGCATGGCTGTGGTACCAGTACGTGCCTGACTGGCGCAGCTTGAAGCGGTAGGTAAAGGTTTCGCCCGGCTGAATGCCCGGAAAGGTAACGCCTGGCACGCCGTCCTGATTGTTGGGCACCAGCAGTCCATGCCAGTGAATGCCGGTGATCTCGCGGAGCTGATTCGTCACGCGAATGACGACCTCTTCGCCCTCCCGAAAACGCAGCACAGGCCCCGGCATGGTGCCGTTGATGGTGATGCCCATGGCAGGCTTGCCAGTGATATTGAGCGCCGTCTCGGCGATCGTCAGGTCGTAGGCGCGGTTGACGGGTACCGCGCCAATCTCAACAGCGCGCAGCTGTGCCCAACCGGGTGGAAGCGCTCCCAAGGCGCCCAGGCCAAGCAGCGACTGCAGCGATCTGCGTTTCAGTTCATCCATGGTGATCTCATTTTCTTTTGTGCAAAAGTGACACGGTAAAGGCCGTGCCGACTGGGTCGGCGTTTCTCTGCCCCCTGCTTACTGGGCAAGTTCCATGCTGGTCACGGCTATCGCGCCGTCCGATTTTTCGGCCTTGAACTTGACTTTGCTGCCCACCTGGACCTTGTCCAGCATGGCCGCGTCCTTGACCTTGAATACCATCGTCATACCGGGCATATCGAGGTTTTTGATGTCGCCATGCTTCAGGGTGATCTTCTGGTTCTCCTTGTCGATCTTGCGGACCTCGCCGTCGGTTTTTGCTGAGTTTGCCGCTGTGTCCAGCGTCATGCCGGGCATGCTGCTTTTATCGATCTTGTCCATCTTCATTCCGGACATGTCCATACCGGACATGCTGTCCTTGCTCATGGTGGTCTGGGCATAGACGTTGGCGGCGAAAGACGCCGCCAGAGCGAGGGCGCCAAAAGCGGCGAGAGATTTAGAGGTTTTCATAATGTATTGATTTCCGGGGAAGTTGAAAAAGTTAAAAGTTATATAAAAAAGTATCGCTCAGGGATGCGAGAACCCGGCAAAAAACGCTGTCGGGCTATTCGGATCGATCAATGCTTGTGACTTGCGTTGTGGCCTGCGGGAGTGTCGGCTTTAGGCGCCGCACCAGCGGTTCCTGCGACGGTGACCAGGCCCTTCATGCCGGCGTCGTAGTGGCCGGGTTGCAGACAGGCGAAATCAACTTTGCCTGACTTGGAGAATTGCCAGACGACTTCGCCCGTTTGACCCGGTGCGACCGTGATCATGTTCGCGTCGGCGTGCTCCATTTCGGGCATTTTCATCATCATGGCGTAGTGCTCCTTGAGTTCTTTCGGCGTGCCGAGAACCATTTCGTGCTTGATCTTGCCGGAATTGGTAACCAAAAAGCGGATGGTTTCACCCTGCTTGACAGCGATGTCGGCCGAGGTGAAACGCATGTTGTCGGTCATGTCGACTTTGATCGTGCGGCTCACGTTGGCTGCCTGCCCCGGCTGACCAATGGTGGCCTCACCGTGACCACCTGCATGGGAGCCAGCGGCGAAGGTAACAACCGACGCAGCGGAAAGAGCAAGCGCCAAGGTAGCTGTGCGAAGATGATATTTCATGAAAATGTCCTTAAGGGGTAGGGGTAGGAGAAGGGCCGGGCGGTGTTCACCCTGCCCGGCTTGGTGCGGGGGTCAGTTGGTGTACTGTTCCTGAAACAGGGTCCGCTCCGCGTCTGTCATGGCGAGGCTTGGCTTCGGGGTGTTGTGTGCAATGCTGT
>NZ_JAQSDN010000011.1 GCF_029945925.1 Polaromonas sp.
CTGGCGTTGTTTGAGCCGCAGGCGAGTTTAGCCAGACCCCGCTTTTGGCGAGCACTACAGGTTGCCCGCAGCGAAGCGAAGGGACCCAGACCATCGGGTCGCCTTTCTTTTGGGTACTTTTCTTTGGCGACGCAAAGAAAAGTGCCTCGCCCGCCGGGGCGAGACCCGGCTTGTTGGCGCACTACAGACAGACAAATCAAGCCGATACCAGATCACCGCGCAGCAAGGCAGCGCGTAACCCGAACTGTAGGAACTCCCTGACGGCAGGTCAGCGCCCCTTCCTGCTTGATCCAGCACACCAACAGGCAAGAATCAATGCATACATAACAAGGAGTTCTCCATGTCGATTTCAATGATTCTGCTCATCGTCCTCATCCTGATTCTGGTGGGCGCACTGCCGACCTGGGGCCACAGCCGCTCATGGGGCTACGGTCCCAGCGGTGGTTTGGGACTGATTGTCATCATCCTGATCGTGCTGCTGCTGATGGGCCGCATCTAGAGCTCCCAGCACCTCGAACAAAAAAGGACCCTGCCGCAAGGCGGGGTCCTTTTTTTTTGCGCTACGCGCGAGGGCCCGGTGAAACCGTCTCAGCTGTTGATCTGTGCCCAGGCTTTGTAGCTGCCGCATCACAAGCCCTGCGGGCAGTTATCAGCCTGCGCTGAAAAGCCTTGCCTCAACCCACCAGTTGAAGCCAGGCTTTTTAGCTACGGCATAACAAGCCCTGCGGGCAGTTGTCAGCCTGCGCTGAAAAGCCCGGTTTCAACCCACCAGTTGAAGCCAGGCTTTTTCAATCCGCTTGATGCTCACCGGCTGCGGCGTGCGCAGCTCCTGTGCGAAAAAGCTGACACGCAGCTCCTCGAGCAGCCAGCGCAGCTCCTGCAGCCTGGCGTCCGTCGCGCCCTTGCGCTCGGCCACCAGGCGCCAGTAGCGCTGTTCCTGGGGCCGCAACTCGGCCAGCCGCGCCGCATCACGGGCCGGGTCGGCGCGCCACTTCTCCAGCCGCAAGGTGATGGCCTTGAGGTAGCGCGGAAAGTGCTGCAGTTGCGTGTAGGGCGTGAGCGTCAGGAAACGTTTGGGCACCAGGCGCTGCAGCTGCTGCGCTGCATCCGCGGCGGCCTCGGCGGCGTTTTTGGTGTCCTTGATCTTGCGCTGCGCCGCGGCAAACTCGACCAGGATGCCGGCCGCCAGCCGCGCGACTTCGCTGGCAATCAGCGTCAGGCGCCCGCGTCCGTCGTCGATGCGTTTCTTGAAGTCGGCCTCGTTGGTCGGCAGCGGGTCCAGTAAAAAGGCGCGATCCAGCGCCACTTCGATGATCTGATCGCGCAGTTCTTCCAGCGTGCCGCCGCCCGTGTGGTCGGCCGCGCGGCCGACCAGCATGTAGGCAGTGGCCATTTTCTGCAGCTCGGGCAAATTCTTTTCCAGGTACTTCAGGGCGTCCTTGATCTGCAGCGAAAACAGGCGCCGCAAACCGGCGCGGTGTTTGGCCGCGGCCACGTCGGGCTCGTCGAACACCTCAATGGTCACCGCGTCGCCGAGGTCGATCAGCGCCGGGAAACCGATCAGCGTTTGTTTGCCCTTGCTGATTTCCATGAGTTCGGGCAGCTCGCCAAAACTCCAGCTGGTGTAGCGTTCCGGCGTCCTGACCGTGGAAGCCTTCTGATCTGCTATGTTTTCAGGAGCTGCTTGCGCCCGCCCCTTCTGGGCTGGAGGCCGATTTGACTCAGAATCCCGGGACTCCTGCGGCGCGGGGCGCGTCTTCAACCCGGCCAGCGCCTGGAAAGCGCCGCGCGCCTGCGAACCCAGCTCGCCCTTGAGCGCCCCGAGGTTGCGGCCCGTGCCGAGCTGGCGGCCATGCTCGTCAATCACGCGGAAGTTCATGAACAGATGCGGCGCCAGCATGTCGATTTTCATGTCGCCGCGCTTGATGTCCAGCGAGGTCGCGTCACGCACCAGCTTGAGCACGGCGTCCGTCAGCGAGCCCGCACCGAACTTCTCCGGCTGCAGCAGCTCCGCCGCCATGCGCGCCGCGGTATCGGGCAGCGGCACCAGGCGCGAACGCGGCCGCTGGTGCAAGGTCTTGATCAGGGCCTGGATCTTGTCCTTGAGCATGCCGGGCACCAGCCACTCGCAGCGCTCCTCGTTGACCTGGTTCAGGGCAAACAGCGGCACATCGACAGTGACGCCGTCCTTGGCGTCGCCCGGCTCATGCAGATACGTCGCCGTGCAATCAACGCCGCCCAGACGCAGCGTTTTGGGAAAAGCCTGGGTGGTGATGCCGGCCGCCTCGTGGCGCATCAGCTCTTCGCGGCTCAGGAGCAGCAGCTGGGGCTGCTTTTTGACCTCGTCCTTGTACCAGTGTTCGCAACCAGCGCCGGTGCAGATGTCGGCCGGCAGTTGCTGGTCGTAAAAGGCATAAATCAGCTCTTCATCGACCAGCACGTCCTGACGCCGCGCCTTGTGCTCCAGGTCCTGCACCTGTTCAATCAACTTGAGGTTGGCCGCCAGGAAAGGCAGCTTGGTGTCCCAGTTGCCGGCGACCAGCGCTTCGCGGATGAAAATCTCGCGCGCCGTCACCGGGTCGACACGACCGAAGTTGACGCGCCGGCCGTTGTAAATCACCAGGCCGTACAGCGTGGCGCGTTCCAGCGCCGTGACCTGCGCGGCCTTTTTCTCCCAGTGCGGGTCCAGCAGCTGTTTTTTGAGCAGATGGCCGGCGACCTGCTCGACCCACTGCGGCTCGATGTTGGCAATGCCGCGGCCGAACAGGCGCGTGGTTTCCACGAGTTCGGCCGCCACGATCCAGCGCCCCGGTTTTTTACTCAGTTTGGCGCCAGGGTGGCGGTAGAACTTGATGCCGCGCGCGCCCAGGTACCAGTCGTCTTCCTCGTTCTTGATACCAAGGTTGCCAAGCAGGCCGCAGAGCATGGACAGGTGCAGCTGCTCGTAACTGGCGGGCTTGTCGTTGAGCACCCATTTCTGCTCGCCCACCACCGCGTGCAGCTGTGAATGGATGTCGCGCCATTCGCGCACGCGCCGGATGTTGATGTAGTTTTCGCGCAGCAGGTTTTCGTACTGGCGGTTGGACAATTTGTGTGAATGGTGGGTCAGACCCCGATGACCGGAGGCGTCCGCGCCAGCGGACGGCTCGGTAGATCGGGCTCTGACCCCCACTGGTTGAATGTCCCCGTGTGAGGGTTTCCCGCCGCGTGTATCGCCCAGCCACTTCCACAGCTTGAGGTAACCCGAAAATTCGCTTTTTTCATCGTCGAACTTGGCATGCGCCTGGTCAGCCTGGGCCTGCTTGTCCATGGGGCGGTCGCGCACGTCCTGCACGCTGAGCGCACTGGCAATCACCAGCACCTCGTCGAGCGCCTGCCGCTCTTTGGCTTCCAGGATCATGCGGCCCACACGCGGGTCCAACGGCAGCCGGGCCAGGTTGCGGCCCACCGGCGTCAGTTCGTTGTCGTCGTCCACCGCGCCGAGTTCGGCCAGCAACTGGTAGCCGTCGGCAATCGCACGGCCCTGGGGCGGCTCGATGAAGGCAAAACTTTCAATCGTGCCCAGGTGCAGCGCCTTCATGCGCAAAATCACCGCCGCCAGCGAACTGCGCAGGATTTCGGGATCGGTGAAACGCGGCCGGCCCAGAAAGTCCTGCTCGTCGTACAGGCGGATGCAGATGCCGTCGGCCACGCGGCCGCAGCGCCCGGCGCGCTGGTTCGCCGCCGCCTGCGACACCGGCTCGACCATCAGCTGCTCGACCTTGTTGCGAAAGCTGTAGCGCTTGACACGCGCCGTGCCGGCGTCGATCACGTAACGGATGCCCGGCACCGTCAGCGAGGTCTCGGCCACATTGGTGGCCAGCACGATGCGCCGGCCGGTATGGCCGTCAAAAATACGGTCCTGTTCGGCCTGCGACAGGCGCGCAAACAGCGGCAGCACCTCGGCATTGCGAAACAGCGGCTGATGCGCGAGGTGTTTGCGCAAATGGTCGGCCGCCTCGCGGATTTCACGCTCACCCGGCAGGAATATCAGGATGTCGCCGGCACTGTGCGGGTTGCGCCAGAGCTCGTCCACGCCGTCGGCGATCGCATCGTTGAGGTCGTAGTCGCGCGACTCTTCATACGGACGGTAACGCTGCTCGACCGGAAACATGCGACCCGATACCATGATCACCGGCGCTGGCCCTTTGCTTGAAGCAAAGTAATCCGCAAACCGCTGCGCATCAATCGTCGCCGAGGTGATGACCACCTTCAGGTCGGGCCGGCGCGGCAGGAGCTGGCGCAGGTAGCCGAGCAGGAAGTCGATGTTCAGGCTGCGCTCGTGCGCCTCATCGATGATGATGGTGTCGTAGGCCTTCAGCAGCGGATCGGTCTGCGTCTCGGCCAGCAAGATGCCGTCGGTCATGAGTTTGACCGAGGCGTCGCGGCTCAGCCGGTCCTGGAAACGCACCTTGTAGCCGACCACGTCGCCCAGCGGTGTCTTGAGTTCTTCGGCAATCCGCTTGGCCACGCTGGAGGCGGCAATGCGGCGCGGCTGGGTGTGGCCGATCAGCCGGCCCTGGCCCGCCGGGTAGTTGAGCTTGCCGCGGCCCATGGCCAGCGCAATCTTGGGCAACTGCGTGGTTTTGCCCGAGCCGGTTTCACCGCAAACGATGACGACCTGGTGGGCCTGGATGGCGGCGGTGATTTCCTCGCGTTTACCCGAGACGGGCAAGGACTCGGGGAAATCAATCTGCAAGGGCACGGACAAGGGGGACGAGGACAAGGGATGGGGCTCAAAACCACTGATTATCGGTGCTGGCGGGCGCCCGCCCGTCAACAGGGCCAAGACAATGCTTCAAGCGGCTTGCAGCACCGGCAGCTCGACCGCTTCGCCACTGGCCTGGTCCAGCCAGGCGACCCGGCTTGCATACGACATGGCAGTGCGCGACATCGCCTTGCAGGCGGCCAGCACGCTAGAAGCCCTGGCCGCCGGGTCGGACACCAGCAACACGCCGACACCGATTTCAGCCTGCCAGCGCGTCTGCTCGCTTTCGCGCCGCGCCGCGTCGAGGCTGGTGCTGAGAACCACCGATTTGGACAGGCGTGCTTCCACCTGGTGCGCCAGCCGGATCAGCTGGCCACTGTCGTTGCAATCACGCAGAAGCAGCACAAAGCCGTCACCCGAAAACCGCCCCATCTCGACGTAGGCCGGCACCGCGCGCCGCAAGCGCCCGGCACAGACAAACAGCGCGTGGTTGACCGCCGCCATGCCGTGCAGGCGCTCGAGCGCGTAGAGGTTGCCTATGCTCACGACCATCACGCCCACCTGCGGCCCCCGGTGGGGTGCCGGCCGCGCATTGACCGCTGCCCGGGCACCGCCCCCGCTGTCAACTTCGGCTGCGTCCGGCTCGGCCGGCCCGGCCGGCTCGTCCCGGCGGCGCCGGAAGATATCCCCGATCATCTGCCCGGTTTCATTGTGTGAACGCATGCGGGTCACCGGGTCATAACTGGGCCCCATCGCCATGACCTGGTGCAGCTCGATCAGGTAGGAGTAGCGCGTCCAGAGCGCCGCGGCCATGGTCACGAGGTAGGCGGTTCCGGCGAGCGCGCTGACCGCATGCACCGGCCAGGGCTCCTGTCCGCGCACCAGCGCGATCCAGCCCAGGCCCGGCATGGCCACCAGCATGAAAAACACCCCGAGTACGGCCGTCCAGGCCAGCCGGTCTCCGCGGTAGGCGCTGCGCAGCGACACGGCCAGCGCCACCACACCCAGAGTCCAGGCGAACCCGAGACCCAGCGCGAGTGAGGGAACCGGCGGCAGCAGCCAGCCCGCCGCCATCACGCCCAGGACCAGCACCGTCAGCGCCAGCCGGGTCTGCAGCCGCGTCTTCCTGCTGTCCAGCAGACCCAGGATGGAAAGCAGCAGGTAAGCCAGAAAGCCCGAGACCAGCATCGCAATATGCGCCAGAACCCGCGCCAGCCTGCTTTCATCGTCAATCGGCAGGCCGCCCAGAAAGGCGACGACGAAAAAACTCGAGACCGTGGCCGACAGGCCGGCATTGAGCGAGATGCGGTGCAGCGAACGGGTGAACGCCAGCGCCGAGCCCGCCAGCATCAGGGCCGCCGTGCCGAAATAAACGCCCCAGAAGCCAAACGCGAGTTTGTCCATGAATGGCCGCATTATCCGGCGAAACGGCCGCCGGCAGCGGGCGCAGCCTTGTCCAACGAGGTATGAGCCTGAAGGAGGCGCGTATTTCCAACGAAA
>NZ_JAQSDN010000012.1 GCF_029945925.1 Polaromonas sp.
AGTTCTACATGCAAGTCACGGGCCAGCTGGGGGACTTATTCAGCATTGCCTTAGGCTGGAAGCTGGCCACCTGGTCGGCCGGCAATTGGCCGAAGGCCGCCATGATGATCAGGTTGCCAACGGCTGCCTGGCGTGCCACCGAGCCGTTGACCGAGATGGTGCCGCTGCCGCGCTGCGCGCGTATCGCGTAGGTCACAAAACGCGCGCGTTTTTGATGTTCCAGATGTGGATCTGCTCGAACTCGGCAATGCCCGAAGCCTCCAGCAAGTCGCCGTCGATGGCACAGGAACCCTCCTAATGGAGTTCGCACTGGGTGACAGTGGCGCGGTGGATTTTTCCAGCTAAAGGGGTACCTTGCATGGTGTCTCAATCCCTCAAGGCATGGGCAAAAGTGTGGGTTTGGGAAACGTGGGCGCCGTGACGGGCGGGCTGGCCCGGCCGCGCCTGATGGCTTCCTGCAACTGTGCGATGGCGGATTCCGGCGACGCGGCCGCCGTGATGGCACTGATCACGGCCACACCGGCGGCACCGGCCCGCGCGGCCTGTTCGGTCCGCGCCACGTCCATGCCGGCAATGCCGACGACCGGCAGTGGCAGCAACGCACACCAGTAGGCCAGGTTGTCATTGCCCTGGGGGAGCCACGGCATGGCCTTGGCCTGGGTGGGATGGATGGGTCCGCAGGCAATGTAACTGGGCCGCAGCGCCCAGGCGCGGCAGACCTCCCAGTAGGCGTGGGTGCTGATGCCCAGCCGCAGGCCGGCCTGGGCGATGGCGGCGAGGTCGGCAATAGGCAGGTCTTCCTGCCCCAGGTGCACGCCGTACGCGCCTTCTTCGATGGCGAGCTGCCAATGGTCGTTGATAAAAAGCTGGGCGCCGGCTGCGGTGGCCGCGTGGATGCTCTCGCGGACCTGCTGACGCACGAAGTCGCGGTGTTCGGGACCTTCTGCGTCCTTGATGCGCAACTGAACCGTGCGCACGCCGGCAGCGACGACGCGTGCCACCCAGGCGGCGCTGCCGACCACGGCGTACAGGCCCAGATCGACGTCGCCGAGCGCGGCAAAGCCGCTGACCGTCGTGGGCCGGGGCAGGCTGAAGCGCGGCAGGTTGGCGCTACGCTGCGCAAAGTCGGGACGTGGCTGCAGGGGTCCCGTCCCCGTGTGCCGGCTCAGTGCATCCTGTCGCGCCATGCAGGCCATGACGATGGCTTCCATCGCGACAAAACCGCGCGCCAGAGCTTGTGCCGCGGCGTCGGCGAAGACCGCGTCTGCATCCGGGTGGCTCTGGGTTTGTCCGGTCGTGGCAGAAGGGCTCAGCCAGCCGCTGGCCTGCGGTGTGTCGGCATGGTCGGCCTCGTCGCCGGTGATCACAACCGCTTCGCAAACGGCGGCGCGCAAATGGGTTGCGGCTTGTGCCACGGCTTCGAGGCTGTCCAGCGCGGCCGTGCCCAACAAGGTGGCTGCTTCGCGGCGGTTCAGGCAGAGCAGGGCGGCACGCGGCAGGTCCTGCGCGCTGCGGGCCAGCAGCCTCTGGATGTCCTTCGCGTTGCCGGCAAAGGTCCAGACCGATGGGGTGTTGGCGGGCGCTGTCATAGGATGAAGGGTCGTCCGGTGACCGGGGTCGAGGCGACCGCCATGTCCTGCTGGGCCATGATGCCGGCCTCGTACGCCAGGCGCCCGGACTCGATGCCGAGTTTGAAGGCTCGCGCCATCTGCACCGGGTCGCGCGCATGCGCCACGGCAGAGTTGAGCAACACGGCGTCGTAGCCGAGTTCCATGGCCTGCACCGCGTCGGCTGGCGAGCCGATGCCAGCATCGACGATCAGAGGCACGCCCGGCAGGCGCGCGCGCAAGGTGCGCAATGCGTAGGGGTTGATCAAACCCTGGCCCGAACCGATGGGTGCACCCCAGGGCATCAGGGTGCGGCAGCCGGCGTCGAGCAGGCGCTGGCAGCTGACCAGGTCGTCGGTGCAGTAGGGAAACACTTCAAAGCCATCGCGCACCAGCTCGGCTGCGGCCGTCACCAGTTCAAACGGGTCGGGCTGCAGCGTGTGTTCGTCACCGACCACTTCGAGCTTGATCCAGTTCGTGCCGAACAGCTCGCGCGCCATCTGCGACAGGGTGATGGCTTCGCGGGCGCTGCGGCAGCCGGCGGTGTTGGGTAGCAAGCGGGCGCCGCTGTCCCGGATCAGCTGAAAGAAGTCGTTCTGTGTGCCGCCACCGGCGGCCAGCTGGCGCTTGAGTCCGACGGTGACCACCTCTGCGCCCGAAGCAGCGATGGCCTGCTGCAGGACCTGCGGTGACGGGTAGCTGGCGGTGCCCAGGAAAAAGCGGCTGTTCAGTTCGGTACCTGCAATGGAAAAAGTCATGGCAGTGCCCGCACGGCCGCCCGAAGGGTCCTGACGGGCCCCTGGGGGGGCAGCGAACGAAGAGAGCGTGGGGGTCGTCATTGGCTAGCCTCCCGTGATGGCCTGGAAAGTGAAAACCGCGTCGCCGTCGGCGAGAGGCGTGGTCGCGCGCGCATCGCGTGCCACAAACTCGCCGTTGACCGCACTGGCAAACGAGGCGGCCGGCTGCCCGCTGGCTACCAGCGCATCGGCCAGCGTGCCGCCTGCCGGCAGTTGCCGCGCCTCGCCGTTCACAGTGATGTTGATGCTTGTCATGTTACTTGTCATTGCGGGCTTGACCCGCAATCCATACCTCGCGGGCCTGGACGATGGTTGATGTGGCCTGGATCCCCCCTGGATTCCCGGATCAAGTCCGGGATGACAGGCGGGGATGAGGATTCCATCACACTGCAAGGCGCCATGTTTTTCAGCGTTTGCTCCACCAGTGCCGGTGCAATCAGCCAGCCGTGGCGGAACAGGCCGTTGATGCGGACCAGCCCGGGGCGTTGTTCGACGCGCGGCAGATTGTCGGGCAGGGCAGGGCGCAGATTCGTTTCGGTATGAACAATACGCGCTTCGGCCAGTTCCGGAATGATGCTGTGGGCCGCGGCCAGCAGTTCGACCGTGCTGCGCAGCGAGATCGGCGAGCGGTCCTCGCTTTCGATCTCGCTGGCACCGACCACGATGTGGCCGCCTTCGCGCGGCACCAGGTAGACCCGGTGTCGCGGGTGCAGAAGGCGCACCGGGCGCTGCAATTGCACACCGGGCGCATGCAGCCAGATGATTTCGCCGCGCACGCCGCGCACCTGTGGTGTGAAACCTTCGTTGGGTGCAACGTTGGTCGGGGCGGGTCTCGCCCCGGTGCCGCGCACATCGAACACGCAGTCGAACCGGCTGACCCCCTGCGGTGTGTGGATCTCGCCGGCCTGCAGCCGGTTCACCGCCACGCCCCAGTGCCAGCGCGCACCCGCCGCACCAGCGGCCTGGGCCAGCGCCGCCATGGCCTGCACGGTATGGATCTGCCCCTCGTGCGGCAGCAGCCAGGCGTGGGCCACGCCGTGGACGTCGGGTTCAAGGCCGCGCAGTGCTGCTGCGTCGAGGTGCTGCGGCGCATGACCGCTAGGGGCCTTGTGCTGCAGCAGGTCCACCACGCGGCGCGCTGCGCCCTCGTCGCCGCGGTGCGCCAGCAGCAGGCTGCCGCGCCGGTGCAGTTCCACCGGCACGCCCAGGGCCGCCACGATGGCCGGCCACAGATCCAGCGAACGCAGGCCGAGCGCGAACACGTGTTCGTCGGCCGACTCCAGTTCGGCCGTGGGACTGAGCATGCCGGCGGCGGTCCAGCCTGCCGCATAGGGTGCCGTGCCCGGGCCGGAAGCGGGCGCCTGTGGGCCTGGCGCGGGATCAAAAACCTCGACCGAATGGCCGGCCCGGGACAGCTCGAAGGCCAGCAGTCGCCCGAGCAGGCCTGCGCCTGCGATGCCGATGTGCATGATGATGTCCGCCTTTTTTTGCGTGCGCCCAGACGCTCAGAGCTTCTGGATGGGGATGTAGATTTCGCTGCCGCCCTCGCGGAACTCGGCCGATTTTGCCTGCATTCCCTGGTCCAGCGCCGCGTTTTCAGCAATACCTTGTTGTGCCGCAAACTCGCGCACTTCCTGGCTGATTTTCATCGAGCAGAACTTCGGCCCGCACATGGAGCAGAAGTGCGCGACCTTGCTGACTTCCTTGGGCAGGGTCTCGTCGTGGAATTCGCGCGCGGTGTCCGGGTCCAGCGACAGGTTGAACTGGTCGTGCCAGCGGAACTCGAAACGCGCTTTCGACAGGGCTTCGTCACGCGCGCGGGAGGCCGGATGCCCCTTGGCCACGTCGGCGGCGTGCGCGGCGATCTTGTAGGCAATGATGCCCTGCTTCACATCGTTGCGGTCCGGCAGGCCCAGGTGTTCCTTGGGCGTGACGTAACACAGCATGGCGGTGCCGAACCAGCCGATCATGGCCGCGCCTATGGCGCTCGAGATGTGGTCGTAGCCCGGCGCGATGTCGATGGTCAGCGGGCCCAGGGTGTAAAACGGCGCTTCGTGGCAATGCTTGAGCTGCTCGTCCATGTTGGCCTGGATCATGTGCATGGGCACGTGGCCGGGCCCTTCGATCATGGTCTGCACATCGTGCTTCCAGGCGACTTTTGTCAGTTCGCCCAGCGTGCGCAGCTCGGCAAACTGCGCTTCGTCATTGGCGTCGGCGCCCGAGCCGGGGCGCAGGCCGTCACCCAGCGAAAAACTCACGTCGTAGGCCTTCATGATCTCGCAGATTTCCTCGAAGTGCGTGTACAGAAAGTTTTCCTTGTGGTGCGACATGCACCACTTGGCCAGGATGGAGCCGCCGCGCGAGACGATGCCGGTGCGGCGCTTCGCCGTCATCGGGATGAAGGGCAGTCGCACGCCGGCGTGGATGGTGAAGTAGTCCACACCCTGCTCGGCCTGCTCGATCAGCGTGTCGCGATAGATTTCCCAGCTCAGGTCTTCGGCCACGCCGCCGACTTTTTCGAGCGCCTGGTAAATCGGCACCGTGCCGATCGGCACTGGCGAGTTGCGGATGATCCAGTCGCGGGTGGTATGGATGTTTTTGCCGGTGGACAGGTCCATCACGTTGTCGGCGCCCCAGCGGATCGCCCAGACCAGTTTTTCAACTTCTTCTTCAATGCTCGAAGTGACCGCCGAGTTGCCGATGTTGGCGTTGATCTTGACCAGGAAGTTGCGCCCGATGATCATGGGCTCGATTTCCGGGTGGTTGATGTTGGCCGGGATGATGGCGCGGCCGCGCGCCACCTCGTCACGCACGAATTCGGGCGTGACGAAGGCGGGCAGGTGTGCGCCCATGGGGTTGCCGCGCACGCGGGCTGCGCGTTCAGCATCACCCAGGTACTCGGCCATCCATTCGCGTTTCGTGTTTTCGCGCAGCGCGATGTATTCCATCTCGGGTGTGATGATGCCGCGGCGCGCGTAGTGCATCTGGGTGACGTTGGCGCCGGCCCTGGCACGGCGCGGCATTCGCTGCAGCCCGGCGGCCTGGGCGCGCAGGGCGGCAATACGTTGGGCTTCGGGGTCTTGCGGGTCATCGCGGTCCTGGCGGCGCGTGCCGTCATCAGCCGCCTGGGCCGCACGGCCGGCGTACACCTCGGTGTCACCGCGTGTCTCGATCCACGGCGTGCGCAGCGCCTCCAGCCCGCGGCGCACGTCGATGTCGGCGGCCGGGTCGGTGTAAGGGCCGGAGGTGTCGTAGAGCGTGGCGGATTCGCCGTTGCTCAGGCTGACCTCGCGCATGGGCACGCGAAGGTCGGCATGGAGCTGGCCGGGCACATGGATCTTGCGCGAGGCGGGGAAAGGTTCACGGGTGAGGGACAGCAACTGGGCGAATGGGTCGGGGGCGTTCATCGGGCATCCTTGGCGTGCGGCTAGACACAAAATGCTCCGAAGGGTGTGGCCACCACCAGCACTGCGGTGGGGGCTGTGACTGCTTGCCGGGGGACCGGTGCACAGTCAGCTCTTCTTACGTCGGTACGAACCGATTCAAGTTCACGGGTTTGGGTTGGCCATCTCAGCAGCCCGACCACCATGGTCGGGTTGCACCCCGGAGCGAGTCCATTCTAGTGCAGTGGGCAGGGACATGCAGGATGGAGCCTTGTCCAACGAGGTATGAGCCTGAAGGAGGCGCGTATTTCCAACGAAAAA
>NZ_JAQSDN010000013.1 GCF_029945925.1 Polaromonas sp.
AATGGCGGCAACGAGAGTTTACACATGTTTCGTTATTTATGTGTCAATGTACTAGAGCTTGAGCGAGCCGGTCCCGAACAGGCCGAGCAGGCCAATGATGATCAGGTAAATCGCAACGATGAAGTTGAGCAGGCGCGGCATGATCAGGATCAGGATGCCTGCGATCAGGGAGACGACGGGGCCGATGCTGAGATGAAGATTCATGGGGTTTCCTTGCGGGGAGTGAAGGGATGCCGCCAGTCCTCGAGGCACGGCGGCAAGGCAGGCACCAATGTAGCGACCGGCCTGCCGCGTGTATGTAGGACGAAACGGCCAGATGGAAGAATCAGGACCATCAGGCCCGGTCGGCCGGTGCCAGCGGTGGAGACGGCAGCATCGCCGCCAGAAAACCCGGCAGCGGCCGACCCTGCGACTGCAGGTAGGCCGCCATCGCGCCAGCCACCTCGCGCACGGCCGGCCGTCGTGAAAGCCGCTCGCGCCAAGCCAGCAGGCGCGGCGTGCGTCCATCCATCGCGGCGCCCATGCGTTCGCCGAACAACTGCGCCATGTAAAACGCAATATCTGCAAAGGAATACGCGCCGCCCAGGTAATCGCGGTTGGCCAGCAGGCCGTCCATCTTCAGGTAAAACAGTGCGGACGCCTCACGCGCGGCAACAGCCACAGGGTCCTGCGGCTGGTCCTGCAGGCTCATCAGCCGGACAATGGGCGGGAAATAGACCTCGTCCGACTGGTGCTCGAGCAGGCGCGCCCTGGCTTTCGCAGCGGCACCTGCCGGCCACAGCCCGGGTTCGGGCTGCAGCTCTTCGAGGTATTCAAAAATCTGGGTCGAGTCGAACAACTCCAGCGCCCCATGAACCAGCACCGGCACCTGCTGCCTGGGGTTGATGCGCAGCACCTCGGGATGTTTGGGCTGGTACAGGCGCTGCATGTCAAAGGGCACCATGACCAGTTCGAAGTCCAGCCCTTTTTCCAGGGCGGCGATCTGCACCTTGGCGCCGAACATGCTCAGGGGCCCGGAGTACAGGCGTATCGGTGCAGAAAGATGGTTCATCAGAGTTTCTCCGTCTCGCCGGTGCGGGGTTGCCACTTCATGAGCTTGCGTTCAATGCGGCCGACAATACCGTCGAGCACCAGCGCAAACGCCGTCAGCACCACGATACCGGCAAACACGGTGTTGACGTCGAAGGTGCCTTCGGCCTGCAGGATCAGATAACCGACGCCGCGCGCCGAACCGAGGTACTCGCCCACCACGGCCCCGACAAAAGCCAGGCCGACCGAGGTGTGCAGGCTGGAAAACACCCAGCTGGTGGCGCTGGGCAGGTAAACGGTGCGCAGCAACTGTCTTTGATTCGCGCCCAACATCCTCGCATTGGCCAGCACCACCGGGCTGACCTCCCTGACGCCCTGATAGACATTGAAAAACACAATGAAGAACACCAGCGTGACCGCCAGCGCCACCTTGCTCCAGATGCCCAGGCCGAACCACATCGCAAAAATCGGCGCGAGGATCACGCGCGGCATCGAGTTGGCAGCCTTGATGTAGGGATCCATGATCGCGCTGGCCATGGGCGCCAGTGCCAGCCACAGGCCGCAGGCCAGGCCCAGCACCGTGCCGATGCCGAAGGCGAGCACGGTTTCGAGCAGCGTCGTGCCCAGGTGCAGGTAAATGTCGGCGTTGCCCGGCAGACCGTCGGGGAACAACAGGCTGGGGCCGAAGCCGAAAGGCATGAACCAGGACCAGACCCGCCCCGCCACCTTGACCGGCTCGCCGAGGAAAAAAGCCAGTTGCTGGTCGCGCGAGGCGAGTTGCCACAGGCCCAGAAAAACCACCAGCATGCCGATTTGCCAGACGCGCAGGTTTTTGTCGGAGGGTTTGAGATAACGCCACATATCAAGCTCCTCCGCAGCGAGCGGTGGCGCGCAGTTTTCCGCCGAACCACCTCACACCCTCCAGCCGGGGCCGCGGAACCGGCTTTGCCGGGCCGCAGGCGCAGCGCCCCCTCGGGGGGCAGAGAGCTACGCGTAGCGAGCGAACGTGGGGGCACATGTTCAGGCTTTCTTCAGTTGCTGCGCATAACCCTTGAGCACCTCGTCGCGCAGCACGTCCCAGATCTGCGTGTGCAGCTCGATGAAACGCGGCTGGGTGCGCACCTCGGCGACGTTGCGCGGGCGCGGCAGGTCGATCACGAATTCACCCATGGGAACCGTGGCCGGTCCGGCCGACAACACCACCACCCGGTCGCTCATGGCAATGGCTTCGTCGAGGTCGTGCGTGATGAACAGCACCGCCTTCTTTTTGGCCGCCCACAGGTCCAGCACCTCGTTCTCCATGAGCTGGCGGGTCTGGATGTCGAGTGCCGAAAAAGGCTCGTCCATCAGGATGATGTCCGGGTCCAGCGCCAGCACCTGGGCCAGCGCAGTGCGCTTGCGCATGCCGCCCGAGAGCTGGTGCGGGTAACGGTCACCGAAGCCGCTCAGGCCGACCCGTTCCAGCCAGGCCTGCGCCTGGGCGCGGGCTTGCCCGTCGGGCACGCCGCGGTACTGCAGGCCGACCATGACGTTGTCGATCGCGCTGCGCCAGGGCATCAGCGCCTCGGTCTGGAACATGTAGCCGGCGCGGGTGTTGATGCCGTTCAGCGGCTGGCCGAACACCTTCACCGTGCCGGAAGTCGGCGGCAACAAGCCCGCGCCTATGTTGAGCAGGGTGGATTTGCCGCAGCCGGTCGGGCCGACCACAGAGACAAATTCACCCGCCCGTATGCGCAGCGTGGTTTGGCCAACAGCGGTGTAGCCCGGCCCGGCGTCATCACGCGAACGGAAGGTGCAGGTGATGTCCAGCAACTCGAGTGCGTAATCGGCGCTGTGATGGGCGGTCAGGTCCGGCATGGGTCGATTGTCGTTGCGAACAGGGCTGCTCAATGGGAGCGAGCGGCACGCGAAACGGCTGTGAGGGTCTCATACCAGCCTGGGCCGCGGAACCGGCTCCGCCGGGCCGCAGGCGCAACGGCCCCCTCGGGGCTGGAGCCTGCGGCTCCAAAGCTGCCTGCGCAGCTTTGGACAGGCGACAGAAGCGAAGCCTCTGGCGAGCGGCGGCCTGCAAGGTGCAGAGAGCTACGCGAAGCGAGCGAACGTGGGGGCCATATTCATGCCTTGAATTTGTCCTTGGCGCGCCGCGCAAACTCATTGGTATAGGTCTTGCCCAGATCAATCTTGTCGGCCTTGATGCTGGCGTCAAAACTGGCAAGGGCCTTGAGCGCCGTCCTGGCACCTTCTTCAGGAATGAGGCCGTCCAGCGCGATCGCGTCACGCACCTTGTTAAACGACGCCAGGTACAGGCCGCGGTCACCAAGCAGGTAGTTGTCGGGCACGGTCTTGATGATGTCGCCCGGGCCGGCGGTTTGCAGCCACTTCAGGCCATGCACGATGGCGTTGGCCAGCGCCTGGCAGGTGTTGGGATTTTTCTGGATGAATTCGGTGGGCGCGTACAGGCAGGCCGCCGGCATGGGGCCGCCAAACACGTCAATCGTGCCTTTGAGCGTGCGTGTGTCCGAGATGATTTTCACCTCGCCTTTTTGCTCGAGCATGGTCATCACCGGGTCGGTGTTGCTCATGGCGTCGATCTGGCCCGAGCGCAGGGCCGCCAGCGCACCGGCCGCCGTGCCGACACCGATGAAACTCACGTCCCCCGGCTTGAGTCCGGCGCGCGACAGCACCAGGTTGGCCATCATGTTGGTGGACGAGCCCGGTGCGGACACGCCGATCTTCTTTCCACGCAGGTCTGCCACCGTTTTGTAGTTGGGCATGTTTTTGGTGGACACGCCAAAGGCAATCTGCGGCGCCCGGCCCTGCAGCACAAAGGCCTGGAACATCTGGTTCTTCGACTGCAGGTTGATGGTGTGTTCGTAAGCGCCCGACACCACATCGGCCGAACCGCCCACCACCGCCTGCAACGCCCGCGCACCGCCGGCAAAGTCGCTGATCTCCACATCCAGGCCCTCGGCCTTGAAGTAGCCGAGCTGCTCGGTGATGGTCAGCGGCAGGTAATAAAACGCCGCCTTGCCGCCGACAGCCAGCGCGATTTTTGTTTTTTCCAGCTTGCCCTGCGCACGCAAGGCCGGAAAGGCCAAGGACGCGGCACCGAGTGCGACCGCACTGGCGAAAGTTCTGCGGTTGACGGCGAGGTGATTCATTGGGCGGGTTCTCTCTCTGATTTTTTTATGGCTTCGGAAAGAGCATAGCCAGCACAAAAAAAACCCGCATCGGTATCATCCCGTGCGGGTTTGTACGGAACAAGGACTCTCTGCCTAACTCGCGCCGCGCGCGAGAGTTAGGCAGAGAGTCATTGGTTACCAGACGTTACCGGTAGCCCAGAAAAAGAATGCCGATATTGACCAGCAGCGCCAGGAACCAGATCACGCTGCGGCTCATGGCCATGTCGGCAACGTACATCATGACGTAGGCGATGCGCAGCACGACAAACACGAACGCAAACACGTCGAGCCGCACCTGCGAGGCCTGCAGCTGGTGCGCAATGATCACGGCGGCAAAGAAGAAGGGCAAGGCTTCGAAGGTGTTGGCCTGCGCGGCATTGGCTCGCGCGCGCCAGTCGGTTTGCCGCGCCAGCCAGGCACGCGGGTTGTGGTTGTCGAAGCCGCCCCTGTTCGCCGGGGTCGTCATCGTGCCCCACTTGGCCAGCGCCGCGCAGGCGATGGGCAGCAGCGCAGCGGCCAGCAGGCACCAGTAGGCCACGGTGAAACGAGCATAGGTCATGGTGAAGTGCCTTTCTGGCTTGCAGTCATGGATGAACGGGCGCGGTTAGCTATAAAAACAGTAGCAATAGGAATGGGGCGCAGCCGCGCGCTAGCGGCGATCCACCAGCGCATGGGCAATCGTGCCGAGGTCCACGTACTCGAGCTCGCTGCCCACAGGCACGCCCCGCGCCAGGCGGGTGACCTGCACGCCGCGGCTTTTGAGCGCCTGCGCAATCACATGCGCGGTGGCCTCGCCTTCGGCGGTGAAGTTGGTGGCCAGGATGACTTCCTGCACCTCGCGCTCCGCGGCAGCGGGCGGATCGCCCTGGGCGTCCCTGGGCAACACGCGGTCGAACAGCTTTTGCAGACCGATGTCATGCGGTCCGATGCCGTCAAGCGGGCTGAGCTTGCCCATCAGCACGAAATACAGGCCGCGGTAAGCCAGCGTGCGCTCCAGCGCCGCCTGGTCGGCCGGGGTTTCCACCACACACAGCTTGCTGCGGTCGCGCGCCGGGTTGGCGCAGGTGCTGCAGATGTCGAGCTCGGTCAAGGTGTTGCACAACGCGCAGTGTCTGACGCTGTGCACCGCATGTTCGAGCGCCCGCGCAATCTGCAGGGCGCCGGGCTTGTCATGCTGCAGCAGATGAAACGCCATGCGCGCGGCCGACTTCGCGCCTACACCCGGCAGGCGCCGCAGCGCCTGGGTCAGGCCTTCAAGCGCATTCGAATCAGCCATGGTGGAGGGCAACTGCGGCGTATGCAGGCCTGGACACCAGACCAGCCGGGGCCGCGGAACCGGGTTTGCCGGGCCGCAGCGGCCCCCTCGGGGGGCAGAGAGCTACGCGCAGCGAGGGAACGTGGGGGCCCAAAATTCTAGAACGGGAGTTTCATCCCGCCGGGCAGTCCCGGCATGCCGGCCGTGAGCTTGCCCATTTTTTCCTGGCTCAGGTCTTCGGCCTTGCGCACGGCCGCGTTGAAGGCGGCGGCCACCAGGTCTTCGAGCATGTCCTTGTCGTCGGTCAGCAAGCTGGGGTCGATCTCGACCCGTTTGACGTCGTGTTTGCAGGTCATGGTGACCTTGACCAGGCCGGCGCCCGACTCGGCCGTGACTTCGATGAAGGCGAGTTCGTCCTGCGCCTTTTTCAGGTTGTCCTGCATGGCCTGCGCCTGCTTCATCAGGCCGGCGAGTTGTCCTTTGTTGAACATGTCTTTTTTCCTTTAAAACTTGGTGGTAATCATATCGGCTTGCCCGCCACCGGAGCGAGCGGTTTGATGCTGCCCGGCACAATTCTGGCACCCCAGTCGCGCACCATGTCCTGCACAAACGGATCGTTCTGAATGGTTTCCTCGGCCAGGCGTTGCCGCTCCTGCGCGGCGGCGGCATTGCGCCGGGCCGGCGAATCGCCGACGGGGCCAAGTTCGACCACGAGTGTCGGTGCCTGGCTGCTCTCAGGCAGCGCGGCCTGCAGCGCCAGCTGGAGTTTTTCACGCGCGGCGGCCTGGTTCAGTGACTCGCGTTCAACGCGCAGGGTCCAGACCCCGTCGGTCTGCGCGCGCAACTCGGACTGCAGCGCCAGTTCACGCACCAGCGCGCCTATCATTTCAGCGGCCACCATGCGGTTGACCAGCGCCGTCCAGAGGTCGCCGAGAGGGCTGTTCATGACCACGGGCGCAGCAGGCGCAGCGGCGGCTGGCGCCAACACAGAAGCTGCGACCGGCGCGGGCGATGGGGCCGGTGCTGGCGCCGAAACCGGCATGGGCAAGGCGTCTTCCCACGGCAGGGGATCCCTCGATGCTACAAAATCAGGAGCTGCCGGCGCCCGCTGCACAAGGGCAGAAGGCCGATTTTCTTCCATGTTCTGGCGAAGCGGCGGTGCAGCCACCGCGGGGCGAACCGGAGCGGAGGGCGCGACAGACGCCGCAACGGGACGGGCGGCCACGGCGCTGGCCGGCACACTCTCAGGCTGCGGCTTTTTTGGGGGCTCGACGGCGCCCCCCTGTGCGGCGGCCGCCGTCGTCGCGCCCGGGGGTTTGAAGGCCAGCAGGCGCAGCAGCACCATGGTCAGCGCCGCGTAGTCGTCGGGCGCCAGCCCCAGTTCGGCGCGGCCATGCAGGCACAGGCTGTACAGCAGCTGCGTCTCGTCGGACGGCATGGATTGCGCCAGGCGCGCGGTGGCGGCGATCTCGGGGTCGGCATCGTCGTCCCCCGCGTCCATGCCGGGCACCGCCTGCAGCACCGCCATGCGCTGCAGCACGGTGGCCATTTCCTCGAGGGTGGAGGCGGCGCTCAGGCCGTTCAGGCGCAAGACCTCGGAGGTTTCGACCACACTTTTGCCGTCGCCGCGCGCCAGCGCATCGAGCAGCTGGAACACATAGCTGCGGTCCACGCTGCCCAGCATCTGGCGCACGCTGGCTTCCTGCAACTGGCCGGAGCCGAAGGCGATCGCCTGGTCGGTCAGCGACAGCGCGTCGCGCATGGAGCCGCGCGCGGCGCGCGCCAGCAGGCGCAGGGCCTGCGGCTCGGCTTCGATGTTTTCGGCCCGCAGCACCTGCACCAGGTGCTCCAGAATGGTTTCCGGTGCCATCGGCCTCAGGTTGAACTGCAGGCAGCGCGACAACACGGTGGCCGGCACCTTCTGCGGGTCGGTCGTGGCCAGCACGAACTTCAGGTATTCAGGCGGCTCTTCCAGCGTCTTGAGCATGGCGTTGAACGCCGTGTTCGTCAGCATGTGGACCTCGTCGATCATGAAGACCTTGAAGCGCCCCACCACCGGCTTGTAAACCGCCTGCTCGAGCAGTTGCGCAATCTCGTCGACGCCTCGGTTGGAGGCCGCATCGAGCTCGGTGTAGTCAACAAACCGGCCGCTGTCGATATCGGTGCAGGCCTGGCAGACGCCACACGGCGTGGCGGTGATGCCGCCCTGCCCGTCCACCCCCAGGCAATTGAGCGACTTGGCGAGGATGCGCGAGATCGTGGTCTTGCCGACGCCGCGCGTGCCGGTGAACAGGTAGGCATGGTGCAGCCGCTGCGTGCCCAGTGCGTTGCTGAGCGCCTGCACCACATGCGACTGCCCGACCATTTCAGAAAAATTCCGGGGGCGGTATTTGCGGGCAAGGACGAGGTAGGACATTCCCTGATTCTACGGTTGCGCCAGAGCCCCTCAGTGCGGGTAATCTGCCGAACCCGGCGCAAAACTGATGCGCCGCGTCTCCACCAGGCGCCCGGAGCTGCCGGGCGCCGTCAATATCCGGCCTTCCACCAGTTCGTAACCCAGCAAGGCAAACACCCGGTTGCGCAGAAAGATCGGGCGGGCATTGCCATACCAGTCGGTGCAGGAGGCGCGGCAGCCGTCATCCCTGCCGATACCCGGCCGCGACGCGAGGCTGCCGATGCCGGACAGCTTCAGGCTGCTGCTCCTCAGGTACAGCATGCCGGCGGGCTCGTCCCACAGCTGGCGGTAGCCGCCCTGCCCCGCGCCGCGCACCGGCAGGCCCACCACACCGGAGGCGGCGTCATCGGGCTTGTAGAAAAAACCGTGGCTGCGCGTCTCGCCCTGCGCCGCCTGCGCCTGCACATAACGCCCGGCCACGCGCGCCCGGGGTGCCAGCTGCACGCTGGAAAAATGCAGGTCCTGCCCGTCGGTGCCCACCGCGACCGCGTCGGCACCCAGCGCCTCGATGCGGTCCACGCCGTGCGGCAGGGTCAGGGTTTCGGTCCTGGCGCGGTCGGCCACATGCACCACCTGCAACTGCCCCATCGTTCCCGGTGCAGGCCGGCGCCAACCGCTGCCCGCACCGTAGAGCAGGCGCTGGCCGACAAAACGGTTTTGCAGGCTGCCGTCCCCGGCGGCCGGCAAGCGTGTGTAGGCCTGCTCGCCGGCACGGGTCTGGCCATCGCCAAAATCACGCACCGGCACACGCAGCAGGGACAGGTTGCCGCCGCTGCCTTCGCCGCGCCACATGCCGTCTCCGTTGCCGTTGGCGCGCAGCAGCACGTTCAGGTAACCGTCGTCGCCCTCCAGAAACGACATCTGGTCGATCGGGCTGCCCTGCGTTTTGAGCATGCTGGGCGCCGCGCCGTCGAGCGGCAGACGAAACACCGCCGAATGCGATGCGACACGCCCGCTGGCGGCGTCGCGCTGGTTGCGCGTGGTCCACACATACACAGCCCGGCTCGATACATAAAACACCCGGCCGGGCGGCCCCAGCACGGCGCTGGACCGGCAGTCCAGTTCGGGCCGGGCCAGGTCGCAGCGCACGATGGTGTGCAGGGTGATGCCTTCCTGCGGATTCAGCGGCTCGTCCGTGCGGTAAATGCGGGTCGCGTCGGCAATGCGTTTGAAGTCCGCGGCTGTCGCGCCCGGCTGCCAGCGCCGCATGGCGGGCAGGCGTGCCGCCGGATCGGCATGCCAGACGTTGAGCGGGATGGGGGTGTACAGGATGAGCTCGCTGCCAATGAGACGGCTGGCGTAGTTGCGCGAGGAGTAGTAATCGCTGGAGCGCACATGGTAAGTGGCGCGGTAGCTGAGCTTGCCCGCCTCGTCGATGTTGAACAGGCCGAGCTCCGTCCCGCCGCGCGCATAGCTGTAGCCGATCACGGCCACCGTGTTGCCGGACACCATCATCTCGTCGTACCAGGCGCCCGACGGGCTGACATCCGGTGCGTAGGCGTTGATGGACGACACCGGCAGCAGCTGGTAACGCTCCACATCGACCGTGAACAATCGCCCACGGCGCAGGATGACCAGGTGTTTGCCGTGCACCTTGACAATGCCGCCTTCATCCACGCCGGCCGTCTGGTTGTTGGTGATGGACTCGCTGGCGCCGGCCGCGGCAGGCGCCGGTGCGGCCATGGCCATGGCGGTCGGGGCGGGAGGGTTCGGCCGGGAGGCCCAGGTCTTGCCCGGGTTCTCGGCCTCCCATTTTTTCCGGACTTCTTCCTGGCGCAGCCGGCGTTCCTCTTCCTGCCTGAGGCGTTCTTCCTCGCGGCGCCGGCGCTCCACCACAAAGGGCTCGAACCAGGCCTGCAAGGCGACCTCGTCGGCAAAGGCCGTCAGGTTTCCGGCCGGTGTGAAGGCCTCACCCTGTGCCTGTGCCTGTGCCTGCGCCTGCGCGACCAACCACCCGCCACACATCACCATACCCGCGAGGGCCTTCAACAACCAGGACATGTTTTTTTCCTTGAAAGGCCGGACTATTTTTAAGCTATTCGATGATATTCGGGCCGGGCGCGCCGCGCCTCGCATAAAATAGTGAGTGACGGGCCTTCCCGCATGGTGAAGCGGCCAACCGGGTCAGATGGGGAACCAAGCAGCCCTAACTGTCGAGCCAGTGCCGGGGTCAAGGTCCGTCACCTTATTTCAAAAAAAAACAGGGCTTCCATGGACGCCCTGTTTTTTTCACCTGTACGCTGATGCAGTGAAAAAAACTCACATCCAGCCATCGCCACGCCAGATTCCTGCAAACGGATGCGGCGGCTGCAAGTCGAGTCGGAACGGCTGAATGCCGGAGCAACTACTTCGAGCGGCGCGAGGGCGTGATCCAGGAGATGAAGGAGTTCAGCCTTCCAGAACCTCTTCAATCGCCGCCGTGGTCTGCAGCGCATGTTCGGCAATCTGCGCCGACACCAGCGCCAGTGAAGCCAGCGCGTAAGTGCCGCTGATGATGCCCTTGTAGGCCACTTCGGCAGCGATGGCGTCCTGCCCCAGCCCTTCGGTGGCGGCCACGATGCAGGCCTCGATGCTGTCCAGCCCGGCGTCGCTGTACAGGTCCTCGCCTTCGTAAGTGACACGGTATTCGTACTGGTCCTGTTCCATCAGGTCAATGTGGAAACGCACAATCATGGCAAGCCTCTTTTCTTCAATAGCATCGTTATTTTTTCATGGGTCGAATGACCACTTTTGTGCGAAGCCAGGCTGCAAACTGCTCTTCGGTGATGTCACCTGCAGCCAGTGCCAGCACGGTAACAGTTGCATCCGCTTGCGTTGTGTTCAGACGGTGTCCGTTTAAGAACAGGAACATACCCACCGTCAAAAAAGCAGCACGCTTGTTGCCATCAACAAACGGATGATTTTTGGCCACACCCATGGCGTAACTCGCAGCCAGAGCGGCTACATCAGGTTCGCCGTAGGCAAGCAGGTTCAAAGGCCGGGCCAACGCGGAGTCCAGCAGCCCCTCGTCACGCAAGCCCTCACCGCCGCCGTGCTCAGCCAGACTCTCGCCGTGCAAAAGCAGCAGTGCCTGCTTGTCGATCCAGCGCCAGGTCATTTGGCAAGCTGGTGGAAGGTGTCGCGGTATTCACGCATGAATTCGCGGCCGGCTTGAATCTGTTCGTCCAAGGCGGGGTCGTAAGGCGTGATGGTGTAGCCGTCGGGTGTCTCCATGAGAAACACCGACTCACCTTTTTCGAGTTTGAGCCGTCCCAGCACCTCGCGCGGCAAAATCACGCCGATGGAATTGCCAATTTGTGTCAGTTTGAGGGTGTGCATGACATGCGACCTTGGTTATAACGTATGTAATACTAATCCAAACTCTCTGACCTTGCCAGTGTGGTGACGAATGAGGTCACGTAAGGGGAAATGGCACGCTATAAAATCAATAGCTGTCTTCGCCCGTACGGTAACGGCTAGAGCCCGAAATGGCTCAAAACACCCTGCCCGGCCACACGGCCGCTGGCCAAACAGGCGGTTAGCAGGTAGCCGCCTGTGGGCGCTTCCCAGTCGAGCATTTCACCGGCGCAAAACACCGGCTGCGCCACACCCTGCAGCGTCTGCAGGTGCAGTCGGCCATCCATGGCGCCGAAGCGCACGCCACCGGCGCTGCTGATGGCTTCGTCGATCGGCCGCGCCGCGACCACACGCACCGGCAAGGCCTTGATCGCGCGGGCCAGTCGCACCGGATCGTTCATCGCTTCCTTGCCGAGCAGCTCATGCAGCATCGCGGCCTTGATGCCTTCGATGCTCAAGCGGCTTTTGAGGTGACTGGAGAGGGAGCGTGAGCCGCGCGGATGGCGTACCTCGACCAGCACCTGCTCGGGCGACTTGTCCGGCAGCAGGTCCAGCAGGAAAGTTGCGCTGCCCTTCAGCGCAATTTCATCGCGCAGCAGGCTGGAGGCCGCGTAAATCAGGCTGCCCTCCACGCCGGTGGCGGTGGCCACGAACTCGCCCTTGCGGCTGAAGCTGCGGCCCTGCGAATCGGTGAAACTGATGGCGACCGACTTGAAGGGCTGGCCGGCAAAACGGCTGGCAAAGTGTTCGGTCCAGCCAGGCTGCTGCGACGGGCCCTGCCCCACCAGTTCCCTGAAAAACTCGCGGCGGGTTTCGCCCTGCTCGGCGGCCGCCAGCGCGTGCGGCTCGGGGCCCACGTCAAAGCCGCAGTTCGAGGGCTGCAGCGGCGCCACGGCCACGCCGCGTGCGGCCAGCAGCGGCACCCAGGCGCCGTCCGAACCGAGCCGCGCCCAGCTGCCGCCGCCCAGGGCCAGCACCACGGCGTCGGCCTGCACCTGTACCGGGCCGGCGGGTGTGGAAAACGTCAGCGCGCCGTCGTCGGCCCAGCCCAGCCAGCGGTGCCGCATGGAGAACTTCACGCCCGCAGCGCGCAGGTGCTGCAGCCAGGCGCGCAGCAGCGGCGCGGCCTTCATGTCCTTGGGAAACACGCGGCCCGAGCTGCCGACAAAAGTCTCCACCCCCAGGGCCTGGGCCCAGGCGCGCAGCTCGGCAGGCCCGAAGCCGGCCAGCAGCGGCTGCAGCTGCGTGCTGCGCTCGCCGTAACGGCTGAGAAAAGGTTCGGCGGCTTCGGAATGGGTGAGGTTCAGCCCGCCCTTGCCGGCCAGCAGGAACTTGCGGCCCACCGAAGGCATGGCGTCGTACACCTGCACGGACAGGGCCGCGCCGGCACCGGCCAGCACCTCGGCGGCCATGAGGCCGGCGGGGCCGCCGCCGATGATGGCCACACGCCGTGGCGGGGCAGGAGAAGTTGAATCGTTCAAGAAAATGTCCGTCTGCACGTGATGGCAATGTGAAATGGCACAAGAAGCAGAGCATGCCGGCGCGGCCGGTTTGCTCTGTTTTTCATAGCTGGCAGCGCCCGTCCCTCAAGGGCTGCCATGCAAAAAGGCTTGAAACCCGGCAAAGGTGCCGATTCGCTGATGCCCTGATTATTGCAGTTCATCGGAAAGCGCCACCAGGCGGCCCTGGGCCGTCAGAAAAGCCGCCTTGACCGTCTGCCCGCCATACACCGCTTGCACTGCGGCGCGGTAGGTCTGCATCTGCGCAAGCAGCGCCGGCTGCTCCTGCGGCGCGCCGCGGGACTTGTAGTCAAGCACCCACCAGTGGCCGGCATGGCCTGCATCCCTGCGCTGCACCAGCCGGTCCAGCCTCAGGGTCTGGCCCTGGTACACCAGTTCGACCTCGTTGCCCTGCCAGGCCACCACCGCGGCATCCCAGGCCCAGGCACCCTCACCCTGCAGAATGCGCTGGGCCATGTCGGCCGCGTCCCGCGCCTGCGCCGCGTCCAGGCGGAACTCGCGCTGCACCGCGCGCGCACGCGCCGGCGAAACACCGCCCCACTCCAGCAGCCGGTGCATGGCCTTGCCGATACGCGCCACCAACGCATCTTCGTCTGCTACGGTTTCAATAGCTGCCGGCGCAGGAAGGACGGGGGCTTTCGGCAATTCCGGCAACATAAAACGGGTATCGTCCCCGGCCCGGGCCGGATCAATGACGGGGGCCGGCAGCGGCGCGGGCAGCTCGCCCACGTGTGCGGCCAGCCGCTGCCACCAGCTGGCCGGCGCCTCACGGTGCGGCGTGATCGATGACAGCACCAGCGTACCGCGGGCGCGGGTCAGCGCCACGTACAGCGCGTTGAGCTCCTCGCGCCGGCGCGCCTCCTGCTCGGCGGCCAGCGCATCGGCGGCGCAGGCGGGTGGGCGGCTTTCGCTGACCAGAAAAACAAACTTCTGCGGCGCGGCGTCAGCGCCCGGCCAGTCCACCAGCACGCCCATGCTGTCGGCGTTGCGCTCCACGGTGTCGGTGTCCAGCAGCAGCACGGCGTCGGCTTCCAGGCCCTTGGCGCCGTGGATGGTCAGCAAGCGCACCGCTGCACTGTCCACCGTCGCGGGCGCCTGCAGGCCGCCGGCCTTGAGCGCGCGCACAAAGGCGTAAGGCGTGGCATAACGGCCGCCGTCGAGCTGCAGGGCGACCGACAGCAAAGCGCGCAAATTGGCCAGCACGCCGGCGCGTTGCGCGGCGGGCGCGGCGGCAGCAAAACGCGCCAGCACGTCGCCGTGGTGGTAAATCGCCTGCAGCGCATCGTGCGGCGGCAGACTGCCCAGCCACGCCTGGTATTGCAGCAAAGCCGGCACCAGCGCCTTGATGGCGGGTGGCAGCTGCTCCGATTTTTGCAGCACCTTGAACCACGGCAGGCGCAGCGCCTGGCGCTCCAGCGCGATCTGCACCAGCGCGTCGTCGCCCAGGCCGAACAGCGGCGAGCGCAAGGCGCGGGCCAGCGACAGGTCATGCTCGGGCGAAACCAGCACGTCGAGCAGCGCCACGATGTCGAGCACCTCGCAGCAGTCGATCAGCGCGGTTTTCTCGCCGACCAGCGCCGGGATGTGCAGCGCCCGCAACTCGTCCTGCAGCGGCAGCAGGCCCGCGCGTTTGCGCGAGAGCACCATGATGTCGGCGGGCAGCAGGCCTTGTGTGACCTGTTCAGAAATCCAAGCTGCCGCCTGGCGCGCTTCCAGCGTGCGCAAGGTTTCTTCAGGGATCTCGCGCGGCGTGGTCAAGCTGTCGCGCCAGCCGCCCCCGAGATCCGTTCGCCCTGAGCCCGTCGAAGGGCTTGCTGATGTCCCGTCGAAGGCTTCGACAAGCTCAGCCCGAACGGAATTATCTGCACTGCGCGGGATGGCCGGCAGGCGGCCGACCGCACCTTCTTCGGCGGAGCCGGTCGTGTGTTCGCGAAAACCGTCGTAGCCGTCGTTCTCGCGCGCCGCACCCATCACCGCGTTGACGGTGCGGATCACCCCCTGGGCGTTGCGCCGCGTGTGGTCGCAGCTGAGCAGTTCGCCGTCCAGGCCCTGGCGCACGAACTGCTGCGCGGCCTTGAAGACCTGCGGTTCGGCGCGGCGGAAGCGGTAAATGCTCTGCTTGGGGTCGCCCACAATAAACACGCTGGGCGCGTTGCCGGCGCCGCCGTAGGCACTGAGCCAGGACCACAGCGCCTGCCACTGCAAGGGGTTGGTGTCCTGGAACTCGTCGATCAGCAGGTGCCGGATGCGCGCGTCCAGCCGTTCCTGCACCCAGCCCGACAGTTCCTCGTCGCCGAGCAGCACCAGCGCGACACGCTCGATGTCGTTCATGTCGACCCAGCCGCGCTCGCGCTTGAGGGCGGTGAACTCGGCGATCAACAGGCGCGCGAGCCGCGCCATGCGCTGCTGGTAAAGCCAGGCCTCGTGCTGCTGGCGCGCGGCCAGCACGCGCCCCACCAGGTCCTGCGCGGTCCGCACCTGTTCGATGCCGATGATTTTTTCACCGAACTTGCGCGGCGTACCTTTCTCGGTCAGCAAGGCGCCAAACACGGCCTGCAGGTTGCAGGAGCCCAGCGCCTGTTCCAGCTCCACACCCTTGGCGGCAAAGGTCGGTGCACTCGCGCGCGCCAGCGCCACGGCGGCGTCGGCCAGGGTCTGGCGGTGCAGATGGTCGCTCGTGAGCAGCGCCTCGGGTTCGGCCAGCCCCTCAAACCCGGCAAACTGCACGGTGAAATGCTGCACCGACGCGTCGACCACGCCGCTCGCATCTGCCAGTACAAACTCGGTGCGTTTGTCGAGGGCGGCCTGCAGGGCCTTGTCGGTCTGGAAGCGCCCGTGCGCAAGCACCACCGCCTCGAAGTCCGCCTTCAGCTCCGGCAATTTCAGCAGCGCCGCATAAAACCGCCGCCAGACCAGGGCCCGGGCCGGTGCGTCGTCTTCGAGCAGCTCGTAGTTCAGCGGCAGGCCTTGCTGCTGCAGCACCGCCAGCGGCGCGCTGCGCAGCAAGGCGGCAAACCAGCTGTGGAAGGTGCGTATCTGCACCGCGCGGCCGGTGGCCAGAATGCGCTGGTATAAATTTGATAGCTGCTCGCGCCCTTCCGGCGGGGGCTGCGGGCCTTTTTCATATGCAAACCCGCGCATCGCCAGTTCGCGCCTCAGGGTCGCGTCGTCGGCGTGGGCAAACTGCTCCAGCCATTCGTAAAGCCGCTCGCGCATCTCGCCGGCCGCCCGTTTGGTGAAGGTGATCGCCAGGATTTCATGCGGCTGCGCACCGGCCAGCAAGGCCCGCACGATGCGCGACACCAGCATCCAGGTCTTGCCCGCGCCGGCGCAGGCCTCCACCGCCACATTGCGCCGCGGATCGCAGGCGATAGCGTAAAAGGCTTCGGCGGAGACCGGCTGGCCGTTGTGTTCGTAAGCGGCTTGATGGACCATCTTCATCGCCCAGTTTCTCTGACGGACGCAGGCATCTGATACCAGCAGGGGCCGCGGAACCGGCTTTGCCGGGGCGCAGGCGCAGCGGCCCCCTCGGGGGGCAGCGAACCACACACAGTGGGGAGCGTGGGGGCAATATTCATGACCAGAAGTCTTTCCGGCACAAGCCGCGAGCGGAACAATAGTCGCAGGCCTTGCCTTCACCGAGTGCCGGCAGCGGTGTGCCGCGTGCCACACGTGCCATGTCGGTCAGGATGCTGTCGAGCAACTCGTCGCGCAGCGCCACGATGTCGGGCTGCGCGTAGGTTTTGGTGGCTTCCTTTTCGCCGAGGTTCACGTAGGCGGCAGCCAGCGTGTCGTCTTCCAGCAACCCGGCGTAAAACGCCAGTTGCGTGTCTTCCTGCGGCTGCTTCAGGCGCTCGGCGGTGGTGGTGCGGTTTTCCGTCTTGTAGTCCATCACCAGCGTGCTGCCGTCGGCGAGTTTGTCGATGCGGTCTATTTTTCCGATCAGCGTCAGGCTCCCGAGGGGCACCTCTTTCGCCACTTCGGCCGCCTCGAACACCGCGCCTTCGGCCTCGTGGCCGGCCAGCCAGTCCAGATAAGCTTCACGCACCCGCGGCCAGCTCGCGGCAAAGGGCAAAAACTCGCTGTCGCTCAGGGCCAGCTCCCGGGCCGCCTGCGCGGCGGCCGTGTCCATCAGGGCCATGCGCGCCGGCAGGTCGGGCGCCGGCGCCTGTTGCAGGGCTTCATGAAAGATCTTCAGCAGCGTGTGCAGCCAGTTGCCGAAGTCGCGCTTGCCGAGCTCGGTGTCGAGCTCGTCGGCCTCCTGCAGCCGGAGCTGGCGCAGGGCAAAAAAGCGGTAGGGGCAGCGCCGCAGATCCTCATACGCGCTGGCCGACAGGCGCTGCACCGGCAGCGCTTCGCCGGTCGGCATCGGGTGCGGCGTGGGCTGGGCCGCCAGCAGCCGCGGCTCACGCGGATCGCGCGCCAGCTCCGGCGAAAACTGCAGCAGCAACTCCTGCACAAAACCGCTGGGCATCAGCCGCTCGCCACCTTCGCTTTCGCGCCAGAGCACATCCAGGTGCGGAAAACACAAGGCGTGTTGCCAGGCCGCGCGCTGGTCGGCCGCCAGGGTCTCGCGCGAGGGCAGCCCCAGCAGCTCGCGCTGGGCCGGCGTCCACAGGCCCGAAGGCTCGGGCGACACCGGCAGGTGCAGCTCGTCACAGCCCGGCAGCACCACCGCCTGCGGCGCGCGGCCCAGCAGCTGGCTCAGCGGCAGGAGGATGACCTGGGCCTCGGGCGGATGTGGCGGTTTGAAATCCCCGGCTTCGAGCGCCTGGTTGACCCAGCTGCTGAAATCGGCCAGCCCCATGCGGCCGTCGGCATCGGCAAACTCCAGCTCTGCGCCCTCCTGCAAACGCAAGGCATCAAGCACGGCCTGCCCGGCCACGTCACGCACCAGGCCGTCCCACTGCCCGCTCGTCTGCAGGGCACTGCGCAAGTCGCGCAGCCAGACGGCCAGCGGCCGCGAGCGCTGCAGCGCATCACGCAGCGCCTGCAGCCGGGCCGCGATGGCGCTGCTGGCGAGCAGCGCATCGCCCACCGCGCGCCACTCGCGCACGCCGGCCTGGCGCAACTCCTTCTCGCACGCGGCAACGGTCGCCGCGTCAAAAGCCGGGGCATTTTTCAGCCAGTCCAGCACCGTGTCGGTGCTCGCATTCCAGCTCAGGGCACGCAGCAGGCCCATCAGCGTGGCGGCGGCGCGTGTGGTGGAGAGTTTCCAGCCGGTTTCGTCGCGCAGCGCCACGCCGCGCTCGCCCAGCATGGCGCGGATGCGGCGTGTCAGTTCGCGGTCCTGGGCAATCAGCGCGACCGGACTGCGGCCCTGGGCCAGATGCGCCAGCACACAGGCGGCGGCGCGCCCGGCCTCGTCTTCCGTGTCCTGCGCCGCGTGCAGCGCCGGCAGCAAAGGCGCGCCGGGCAGGTTGAGGTTCAGCGTCACGGCACGTTCACCGAAGTGGGCCTGGAAGGCCGCGGTCAGCGCCTCGGTCTGGAAACCCTCGACCAGCACCAGCAGGTCCACGTCGGCCGGCTCCAGAAACAGCGCATCCGACGGGTAGGCGGACGAGGCCACCCAGGCCAGCGCGATCTGGCCCAGCACCGACTCGAGCTGCAGCACCGGCGACTCCAGCCCGGCGCCCAGCAGGGCCCCCATGCGCCCCCCCCAGGCCAGGCGCTGCGCCGGAGGCACGGCGGCGGCCAGCCGGGCCAGCGAACTGGCGGCCTCGACCAGGCGCGGGGCCAGCAGGCCCTGCTGTGCGGCCAGGCCGGTACGCGCCAGCAGCGAGGCGGCCGTCAGCACGTCACAGGCGGCATCGAGCCGGATGTCCCCGGCGCCCGGCTCCCAGCCGCCCAGGCTGGCAGCCCAGTTCATGGTGGTTTCAAAACGCGGCACAAAATGTATGTCGCCTGCGGCGGCGGCCCAGGCGGCTTTGGCCTGCTGCATCAGTTGCGCATAGGGCAGCAGCACCACCGCCCGGGCGGGATGCACGTCCCGCTCGCGGAGCAGCGCCGCCACCCGGGCGGTCGCCTGTTGCCAGCAAAACTCGCCGGGGCCGGTCGCCAAAACGCCGGCATGGACTATCACGCTCATAGGGGGCACCTGACTGGATGTCCGACGGGGGGACTTGGTTTCTGCCACAATGCCTGCAACTTTAGTCCCTGACATAAAAATTTCTGAACCCTCTTCCAAAGGACATGCCATGGCCAGCGAACTGATCAAACATACCACCGATGCCACCTTCGAAGTCGACGTGCTGCAGGCCTCCAAACCCGTGCTGGTCGACTACTGGGCCGAGTGGTGCGGCCCCTGCAAGATGATTGCCCCGATTCTGGACGAAGTCGCCACCGGTTACGATGGCCGCCTGCAGATCGCAAAGATGAATGTGGACGAAAACCGCGACATTCCCGCCAAGTTCGGCATTCGCGGCATCCCGACGCTGATGCTGTTCAAGGACGGCCAGCTGGCCGCCACCAAGGTCGGCGCCATGAGCAAGGCGCAGCTGACCGCCTTCATCGACCAGCAATTGGCCTGATCGGCCTCCTTAGCCTTGTCCCCAACCACCGGCGCGCTGTCCCTGCACAGCCTGCCGGTGCGCCATCCGGCATGAAGCGGATCGGCAGGACCGGCTCCCGCACCTCCATCGCCCCGATAGACACCCACAATTTCCTGTCATAATGGCCCTGTTCGCTGACCGGCTGCTGCCGGCCGGTTCGAGTTCCCGGTTTGTGAAGCGCCTCTAGCTTCCTTTCAGACCTCCCCCGTTTTTTTTATCTGAACTCCGCGAGGAGTTGACTTCACGCAAGGTTTCCCCATGCACTTAAACGAACTCAAGGCACTGCACGTGTCTGAAGTCCTCAAGCAGGCCGAAGAACTCGAAATCGAAAACACCGGCCGCATGCGCAAGCAGGAGCTGATGTTCGCGATCATTAAAAAGCGCTCCAAAACGGGTGAAACCATCGTCGCCGACGGCGTGCTCGAAGTGCTGCCCGACGGTTTCGGCTTCCTGCGCGCGCCGGACTCCAGCTACACCGCGTCCACCGACGACATCTACATCAGTCCGAGCCAGATCCGCCGCTTCAACCTGCACACCGGCGACATGATCGAAGGCGAAGTGCGCACCCCGAAAGACGGCGAGCGCTACTTTGCCCTGAACAAGCTCGACAAGGTCAACGACGGCGCGCCCGAAGCGAACAAGCACAAGGTGATGTTCGAGAACCTGACGCCGCTGTTCCCGCGCGAGCAGTTCAAGCTCGAGCGCGACATCAAGGGCGAAGAAAACCTGACCAGCCGCATCATCGACATCATCGCCCCGATCGGCAAGGGCCAGCGCGCCCTGCTGGTGGCGCCGCCCAAGTCCGGCAAGACCGTGATGATGCAGAACATCGCCCACGCCATCACCGCCAACTATCCTGAAGTCGTCATGATGGTGCTGCTGGTCGACGAGCGCCCTGAAGAGGTCACCGAGATGCAGCGCAGCGTGCGCGGCGAAGTGATTTCCTCGACCTTCGACGAACCCGCCGCGCGCCACGTGCACGTCGCCGAAATGGTGATCGAGCGCGCCAAGCGCCTGGTCGAACTCGGCAAGGACGTGGTCATCCTGCTGGACTCGATCACCCGCCTGGCCCGCGCCTACAACAACGTGCTGCCCTCGTCGGGCAAGGTCCTGACCGGCGGTGTGGACGCCAACGCGCTGCAGCGCCCGAAACGTTTCTTCGGCGCCGCCCGCAAGATCGAGGAAGGCGGCAGCCTGACCATCATCGGCACCGCGCTGGTCGATACCGGCAGCCGCATGGACGAGGTGATCTTTGAGGAATTCAAGGGCACCGGCAACTGCGAGATCCACCTGGACCGCCGCCTCTACGAAAAACGCGTGTTCCCGGCGATTCACCTGAACCGCAGCGGCACCCGCAAGGAAGAGCTGCTGCTGGCCCCGGAAATCCTGCAGAAGTCGCGCATCCTGCGTCAATTCATGTACAACATGGACGAAATCGAGTCCATGGAGCTGATGCTCAAGAACATGAAAGCCACCAAGAACAACCACGAGTTCTTCGACATGATGAGGCGCGGCGGCTAGATATTGCCCCCACGGTTGCTCGCTTCGCGTAGCGCCCGAGGCCTTGCAGGCCGCCGCTCGCCAGAGGCTTCGCTTCTGTCGCCTGTCCAAAGCTGCTCAAGCAGCTTTGGAGCCGCAGGCTCCAGCCCCTCGGTGGCCGCTGCGCCTGCGGCCTGGCGAAGCCGGTTCCGCGGCCCCGGCTGGCATAAAACCGGTCGAAACCGCGCTAAGTGATTGATTTCATGCCATAATGCGAGGCTTCACGGAAAGTGCTCAGAACGGTTCTGAGTGGCTCCCGAAACGAACAAGGAAAGATCATGAAAGAAGGCATTCACCCCAATTACCGCGAAGTTTGTTTCCTGGACATGTCCAACAACTTCAAGTTTGTGACCCGTTCCTGCGCCAACACCAAAGAAATGGTGAAGATGGAAGACGGCCGCGAACTGCCGCTGTACAAACTCGATACCTCGAGCGAATCGCATCCGTTTTACACCGGCACACAGAAATCCGTGGACAACATGGGTGGCCGCGTTGAGAAATTCCGCAACCGTTTTGGCAAAACCGCTGCCAAAGACGCTGCAGCACCTGCTGCCGAGTAAGCTGCGAAACTGCTCCGGCCACACGAAAAAGCAGCCTGAACGTCAGGCTGCTTTTTTTTGCCCCAAAATCGGGCCTTTCGCCCAGCCTGACTTCCCTTGAACAAACCCTCGCCCGCCATCATTGCCCAGTCCGCGGTTCGCCGGTTGCCCCGGCTGGCGCTGCTGCTGTTCTGCGTGGCCTATATCCTGCCCGGCTTCCTGGGCCGCGGGCCCTGGAAAAACGCCGACATTGCGGCCTTCGGCACGATGCGCGAACTGGCCGCCGGCAACACCAGCTGGCTGCATCCACTGCTGCTGGGGCAGGTCGGCGAGTTTGAAGCGCTCGCGCCCTACTGGATGGGCGCATTGGCGATCAAGGCCCTGCCCTTTCTCGACCCGGCTTTTGCGGCGCGGATACCGTTCGGCCTGCTGCTGGCGCTGACGCTGCTGTGCACCTGGTACGCCGTCTATTACCTGGCGCGCAGCCCGCAGGCCCAGCCGGTGGCGTTTGCCTTTGGCGGGGAAGCCAGCCCGGTCGACTACGCCCGGGCCATTGCCGATGCCGCCCTGCTGGCCCTGATCGCCAGCCTGGGCCTGGCCCAGCTCTCGCATGAAACCACCCCCGCGCTGGCGCAGCTCGGTTTCACGGCACTGGTTTTTTACGCCGTGGCGGCCAGCGCCTACCGCAACGCCTGGAAAGTGATGGGACCGGCGCTCGGGCTGGTGGTCGGCCTGGCCGGCCTGGCCCTGAGCGGCGCCCCGGCGGTGGCCGCCCTCCTTGGGACGGGCAGCACTTTGGTGGCGCTGGGCCGCGCGCAAAGCACCCGCCCCGATAACAACCCGGCCCACGCCTGGCGCTGGGTACTTCTGACCGGGACCCTGACCCTGGCGGTGGCCGCTCTGTCCTGGGGGCTGGATCTCTGGCGGTGGCGCATCGAAATTCCCGGCCTGGAAAGCCCGGCAGATCGCAAGGAATGGCGCAGCGTGGCGCGCCTGCTGATCTGGTTCACCTGGCCCACCTGGCCGCTGGCCGCCTGGACCCTGTGGCGCTGGCGCCGGCAGCTGACCAGCCGGCACGTGGCCCTGCCGCTGTGGTTTGCGCTGGTGGCGCTGGCCGCCACGGTGACCACCACCGCGTCGGACCGCAGCCTGCTGCTGAGCCTGCCACCGCTGGCGGCCCTGGCGGCCTTTGCCCTGCCCACCCTCAAGCGCAGCGTGGCCTCGCTGATTGACTGGTTCACACTGCTGTTTTTCACCGGCTGCGCCATCATCATCTGGGTGATCTGGATTGCCATGCAGACCGGCATGCCCAGGCAGCCTGCCGCGAACGTCGCCAAGCTGGCGCCTGGCTTTGAGCCCAGCTTTTCGTGGCTGGCCTTTCTGGCCGCCGCGCTGGCCACCCTGGCCTGGGCTTGGCTGGTCAAGTGGCGGGCCGGCCGCCAGCGCGCGGCAGTGTGGAAATCCATGGTGCTGCCCGCCGGCGGCGCCACGCTGTGTTGGCTGCTGCTGATGACGCTGTGGCTGCCCCTGCTCGACTACGCCCGCAGCTACGCGCCGCTATCGCGTCAGGTCGCAGCACGCGTGGAGCCCGGTGCCTGCGTCGAGGTGTACGGCCTGAACAGCGCCCAGGTCGCCGCCTTCCAGTACCACGGTCACATGGAACTGCGCCGGGCTGGCGCCAAAGCCGTCTGCCCCTACCTGGTGGTCGATGCCGACGCCCAGGGCGCGCTCAGCGGGACCGTGGACATGCCCGAGTGGGCCTACCTGGCCACCCTGCGCCGGCCCACCGACAAAAACGAAAACGTGGCACTGTACAAAAGAGTCAGCGTGGCGGCTGCCGGCCAGGCGGCAGACCCGGGCACGGCACCGGCCCGCCAGCGACCGTAAGCGGTCTTCCGCCCCGCGCCGGAAGGATATGCGCCGGACACGGTGCGGGCAATGCAGCCCTTCTCCTACGGCCGCTTGCGTCAACAAGCTCTGGCGAAGGCGTTGACGCAGGAGAAAAATGGTGCATGACCAAACTATCCGTTCGTTCGACCTCTCCCGCGGACATTGACGCCTTGCTGAAACTACAGGCCCATGTCTATCCCACCATTGCCCCCTGGCGGCGCGATCAACTGGCCCACCAGCTGGACCTGTTCCCCGAAGGACAGCTGGTCGCCACGCTGGACCAGCGCATTGTCGGCTGCGCCAGCGCGCTGGTGATTGCCTGGGACGAATGGGCAGACGAACATACCTGGTCCCAGATCACCGCCGCCGGCACCTTCGACACACACAACCCGGCGGGGTTCACCTTGTACGGCGCGGAGGTTTTTGTCGACCCGCGCCTGCGCGGCAAACGCGTAGGCCACGCCCTGTACGAAGGCCGGCGCCGCATTTGCCGGCAACTCAACCTCCGGCGAATCATTGCCTGCGGCAGACTGCCGGGGTACAGCGTCGTGGCGCAGCAGATGTCGATAGAGCTCTACGCCAAAAAAACGCTGTGGGGCGATTTCGTGGACCCCGTTCTGAGCTTTCAGCTGCGTGAGGGATTCCGCTACTGCGGCATCATGGAAAATTACCTGCCCGAAGACAGCGACTCTCTCGGTCATGCCGCACTGATCGCCTGGGTCAACCCGGACTACGACCCAGCGCGAACACCCGCATTGCAGCTGGCCGCGGCTCTGCAGCAGGAGGCAACAGCATGAGCAGCACCGATCTCGCGCGCGAACCCGCGCACAAACCCCAGCAGACCACGGTGCGCATCGCGGCGGTGCAGTACCTGTTGCGCGCCATCAGCGACTGGGATGGTTTTGAAAACCAGGTCCGATTCGTGATGAAAGCGGCCGGCGACTACAAGCCCCAATTCGTGATGTTCCCGGAAATCTTCACCACCCAGCTGCTGTCCTTCATGGACACCAGCGACCTGCGCAGCGCCGTGCGGGAAATGGACAGCTACACCGGCCGCTACGTCGCGCTGTTCACCGAGCTGGCGGCGCATTGGGGTGTTCACATCATCGGCGGCAGCCACCCCACCATCACCAACGGACGCCTGCTCAATACCGCCTATCTTTTCACGCCCGGCGGCAAGGTGTTCACCCAGGACAAGATCCATCTGACGCGCTGGGAAAAGGAAAAGTGGAAGGGGGACCCGGGCAACGAACTGAAGGTGTTTGAAACACCGTACGGTCGCATCAGCATCCTCATCTGCTACGACATCGAATTTCCCGAACTCTCGAGAAAGGTGTGCGAACAGGGGGCCGACATCATTTTCGTGCCTTCCTGCACCGACGACAGGCAAGGTTTCTGGCGTGTGCGCTACTGCTGCCATGCGCGCGCCATCGAGAACCAGGTCTACGTTGCCGTGACCGGCACCGTGGGAAATCTCGCCGTCGAGGGTCTGGGTCTTCATTTTGGCCAGGCCGCGATCATCACCCCGTCCGACTTTCCCTTCGCGCGGGACGGCATCGCTGCCGAGGGTGTGCCCAACATGGAGCAGATCGTGATTGCCGACGTGGACCTCGGCAAGCTGGTCAGCAACCGGGTCAACGGCACCACCATCCCCCTGTACGACAAGCGGGTCGACGTCTACGCCAACGATGTCGAGATCGTCTCCACGGTCTGACACAGCCGGTCAAGGCCGCACCAGCCGGAGGAATCAAACGGGTTGAAGCTGGCGCACCCGGCCGGCGGGAAAAACGATGGAAAAGCGCGAACCCTGGCCGGGCTGGCTCTCGATGCGGAGTTCGGCGCCATGACGCTGCGTGACGTGTTTGACAATCGCCAGGCCCAGCCCGGTGCCACCGGTTTCGCGTGAGCGGCTGCTGTCGACCCGATAGAAGCGCTCGGTCAGGCGCGGGATGTGCCCAGGCGCGATGCCTGGCCCGGAATCCTTGACGAAAAACTCGGCACGCCCGTCCGGCAGCGTCTGCCACCCGACCTCGATGCGGCCACCCGCCGGCGTGTAGCGAACCGCGTTATTGAGCAGGTTGGACATCGCACTGAGCAACTCCGCCTGCGAACCGGCGATCTCCTCGTCTGCCGCATCTTCCACCCGCAAGTCATGCTTTTTCCCGTTTCCGTCGGTAAGCAGGACCGACAAGGCGCGCCCTTCCTGCTCGCACAGGGTCAGCAGGGCACGCACGGATACCCATTCACTGCTTCCCGGTGGCGGACTACCCTCCAGCCGCGACAGCGTCAGCAGGTCGTTGACCAGCGTCTGCATGCGCTCAGCCTGCCTGGCCATCAGGGCGAGGTAACGGGCGCGCTCCTCGTCATCGAGCGGCAGGGTCTGCAGAGTTTCCACAAAACCTGTGAGCACGGTCAGTGGCGTGCGGATTTCGTGCGACACGTTGGCCACGAAATCGCGACGCATGGTTTCTGCCTGTTCCAGCGCTGTGACGTCACGCGACAGCAGCAACTTGCGACCTTCGCCGTAACGATGCAAATGCACAGCCAGCCTGACGGGCCGGCTGGCCGTGCTGCGCGGACCGATGATGACGATTTCGTGCAGGAAGTCGTCGCTCGCCAGGTAGCCCGCAAAATGAGGGTCCCGCAGCAGATTGCCGACATGCTGCATGACATCCTTTTTCGGGTCGAAGCCGAAATGGACCGCAGCGGTCTCGTTGCACCACTCAATGCGGTTGTTTTTGTCGAGCAAGATCACCCCGTTCGGGGAAGCCTGAATGGCGGCAAGGAATTCCTGCAGCCGCGCCTCGCTGTCTGCCGCTTTCTGCTCCCGCGCCCTGATCAGCCGCCAGGTCCGGTCGGCCACTTCACCCCACAGGCCATCAACCCTGGCCGGAACAGCCGTCTCGCCGCGTTTGAGCCAAAGCAGCAGGCGGGCACCGCGCCGCAGGTCTATCAGCACCCACAACAAACTCGCAGCCAGCAGGCCCAGGATGGCGCCCTGCGTAGGGCTGCTGCCGCGAAACAGGAACCGGCCCAGCAATGCGCCTGCCAGCTGAAAAAGGAAGAAGCGGAAAAGACGCCACGTCATGCGCGGATTGTGGGGGAAAAACAATCCCTCATGAGGTTCGGGGACGAGCGGTCAGCCGGTAGCCCGCGCCTCGCACTGTTTCCACCAGCGCACCGGCGGGGCCCAGGGCTTCGCGCAGGCGCTTGACATGGACATCCACCGTCCGCTCCTCAATGAACACGTGGTCACCCCAGACCTTGTCGAGCAACTGGCCCCGGCTGTGAACGCGCTCCACATGTTTCATCAGGTAGTGCAGCAGCTTGAACTCCGTCGGCCCCAGCTTGAGCTCTTCGCTCTCAAAAGAAATGCGGTGTGTGGCGGCATCGAGCACCAGGGCGCCCACCGTCACACTGTCATTCATTGTCTCGGGTGCACGCCGCCTGAGCACGGCGCGAATGCGGGCCAGCAACTCCTGGGTGGAAAAAGGTTTGGTGATGTAGTCGTCCGCACCGGCGTCGAGCCCGGCGATCTTGTCCGGCTCGTCGCCCCTGGCCGTGATCATCAGGATGGGGATGGCCTTGGTGCGCGCGCTGGCGCGCCATTTCTTGGCCAGCTGCAGACCGCTGTGGCCAGGCAGCATCCAGTCCAGCAGGATGACATCTGGCAACACGGCATCGAGCTCGCGCTGGGCAGCATCGCCGTCGGCCGCCCAGATGGGCTGGAAGCCGTTGTGCCTGAGGTTGACGGCGACGAGCTCGGCAATCGCCGGCTCGTCTTCCACCACCAATACGCGCGGTACAGTCTTCATATGCAGCGGTCCATGGTCAGCGGACCACGGACTCTATCGCCTCCATGGAGGTGTGGCGTACGTCGGCGCCCTTGACCACGTAAATGATGAACTCCGCGATATTTTTCGCGTGGTCGCCGATACGTTCTATGGCCTTGGCCACGAACAGCAGGTCCAGGCTGGACGAAATAGTGCGGGGATCTTCCATCATGTAGGTGATCAGCTTTCGCACGAAACCGTCAAACTCCTTGTCGATGGCGTCGTCTTCCTTGAGGATGGACACGGCCACATTGACATCGAGCCGGGCAAACGCATCCAGCGCCTTGCGAAGCAGGCCGGAAGCCAGGTCGGCAGCGATGCGCAGCTCGGACGACGGCAAGGTGCGCGTGGCGCCGCTGTCGATGATGGAGCGCACCATGCGTGCGATCTTTTCTGCCTCATCTCCGGCACGCTCGAGATTCGCGGTGGTTTTGGAAATGGCGATCAGCAGGCGCAGGTCGCGGGCCGTGGGCTGGCGGCGCGCGATGATGGAAGACAGCTCCTTGTCGATATCTATCTCCATGGCATTGACGCGAGACTCCATGTCGGTGACTTCAGTTGCAGCTTCGGCACTGAACTGGGCGAGTGCATAAACCGCAGTGCGAATCTGGGACTCAACCAGCCCGCCCATTTCCATGACGCGGGATGAGACGCTTGTCAGTTCGCTGTCGAACTGGCTGGACAGATGTTTGTCACTCATGATCAACCAAACCTTCCTGTAATGTAATCTTCAGTTTCCTGCCGTTTTGGCTTGAGGAATATCTGGTCGGTCTCGCCAAACTCGATAAGTTCGCCAAGGTACATGTACGCGGTGTAGTCGCTGCAACGCGCCGCCTGCTGCATGTTGTGGGTGACGATGGCAATGGTGTAGTCCTGCTTCAGTTCATGCACCAACTCCTCCACCTTGCCCGTGGAGATCGGGTCCAGCGCGGATGTGGGTTCATCAAGCAGGAGCACCGAAGGCTTGACCGCCACGCTGCGCGCGATGCAAAGTCGCTGCTGCTGGCCGCCGGACAGGGACAGGCCACTCTGGCTGAGCTTGTCCTTGACCTCGTTCCACAGCGCCGCCTTGGACAAGGCCCACTCCACGCGATCATCCATTTCGCCCTTGCTCAGGTTTTCATAGAGTTTCACGCCAAAGGCGATGTTGTCGTAGATCGACATCGGGAACGGCGTGGGCTTCTGGAACACCATGCCGATGCGCGCGCGCAAGAGGTTGATGTCCTGTTTAGCATCCAGGATGTTCTGGCCGTAGAAATTGATCTGGCCTTCGGCGCGTTGGCCCGGGTAAAGGCTGTACATGCGATTGAGCGTGCGTAGCAGCGTGGACTTGCCGCAACCCGACGGGCCGATGAAAGCCGTCACCTTGCGTTCCTCGATATCGAGGTTGACGTTCTTGAGGCCCTGAAATTTACCGTAGAAGAAGTGGAGCTTGCGCAGCTCAAGGGCGTTTTTTTTGGTTTGCACGGCGGCTGGGTTATCGGGCATGGTGGGTTCCGGGTCTTGAAAAAGTCAGATGTTTTGAGCAAGGGGACGGCGGCGTTAACCCGGCGCCTTTTCACGCAGGAACACGCGTGCCACGATGTTGAGAACGAGTACCGACAGGGTGATTAGCAATGCGCCGCCCCAAGCCAGACGTATCCAGTTGTCGTAGGGACTGAGCGCAAACTGGAAGATCACCACCGGCAGATTGGCCATGGGCGCGCCCATGTCGGTGCTGAAAAACTGATTGTTGAGGGCAGTAAACAGCAATGGTGCGGTCTCCCCACTCATGCGCGCAACCGCCAGCAGCAGGCCTGTCATGACGCCGCTCTTGGCCGCCCGCAAGGTAACCAGCGTGGCCACTTTCCAGCGGGGGGCGCCAAGCGCAAAGGCCGCTTCACGCAAACTGCCGGGCACCAGGCGCATCATGTTTTCGGTGGTGCGCACCACCACCGGCACCGCGATCAGCGACAGCGCCAGGCTACCCGCCCAACCGGAAAAATTGCCCACAGTGGCCACTGCGATGGCATATACAAACAGCCCCAGCACGATAGACGGTGCGGAAAGCATGATGTCCGTGACAAAACGCGTCAGTTCAGCTGTCTTGCTCTGATCGCCGTACTCGGCCAGGTACACGCCGGCGAAAACGCCGATGGGCGTGGACACCAGCACCGCGAAGCCGACCATCATCAGGCTGCCGACGATGGCATTGGCCAGGCCCCCGCCTTCGCTGCCCGGCGCGGGCGTGGACTGGGTGAACATGTTCCAGTCCAGCGCAGCAAAGCCGTTGGCGAACAGCACGCTCAGGATCCACAGCAACACGACCAGACCGAGCACCATGGCGCCCATGGAAAGCGTCAGACCGATGGCATTGGAGCGCCTGCGGCTTGTGTAGAGTTGTTGGTTGAATTTCATCAGGGCTTCCCGATTTGTTGGAGTGAGGCAGAGCGGCTCAGAGGCCCTTGGCCTTTTCGGCGCGCAACATCAGTATCTTGGCGAGCGAAAGCACGATGAAGGTGATGACGAAGAGCAGAAAACCCAGCGCAAACAGTGTGGAGAGATGGAAGTCGGCCGCTTCTCCGAATTCGTTGGCCAGCGTGGATGCAATCGATGTGCCCGGCGAAAACAGCGAGGTGGGCATGCGGTTGGCATTGCCGATCACAAAGGTCACCGCCATGGTCTCACCCAGAGCACGGCCCAGGCCAAGCATGATCCCGCCAATAACGCCCTTCTGCGTGTAAGGCAGGACAATCCGGCTGACCACTTCCCAGGTGGTGCATCCCAGACCGTAAGCCGATTCGCGCAGGATGGGCGGCACGATCTCGAACACGTCGCGCATCACCGCCGCCACGAATGGCAGCACCATGAAGGCCAGCACAATGCCGGCGGCCAGGATACCGAACCCGTTGGTACTGCCGCCAAACAGGAAGCCCACCAGCGGCATGCCGCCCAGCACTTTCTGCACCGGCACCTGAAAGTAGTCTGCAAAAACGGGCGCAAACACAAACAGGCCGAACATGCCGTAAATAATGGAAGGCACCGCCGCCAATAGCTCCACCGCGGTTCCCAAGGGGCGACGCAGCCAGACAGGACAGGTTTCCGTGAGGAACAGTGCGATGCCGAATGCCAGCGGTACCGCAATCAGCATGGCCAACCCGGCACTGGCGATGGTGCCGACGATGGCGATCGCCGCGCCGAATTCTTCGTTGATGATGTCCCACTCAACGCGCCAGATGAAGTTGAAGCCGAACTTCTGGAAGGTCGGCCAGGCGTTGATAAACAGGGAAACGATGATACCCACCAGGGCGATCAGCACCAGCAGCGAAAAGCTCTGGGTGACGCGGTGAAACAGGACGTCCTGGAAGCGTTGCCGCCTGGCGATCGTGGCCATGTTGGGGTTAGCGGTCTCGACAGGCGCATTTAGCGGATTCATGGTGATTTCCACGCTCATTTTGACTCCCATGTGAGGTCATCCAATCTGACAAACCGACATCCGCCGGCCGGACTTCCCGGACGGCGGATGTCATTTCAGAATCAGTTCAACTCACTTCGCGATCTGCGACCACACTTTGGTGCGGATCTGGGCGGTCAGCGCGTCGGGGAGCGGCACGTAGTCGAGCTCAGCAGCCATGCCTTTGCCATTCTTGAAGGCCCAGTCGAAGAACTTTAACACTTCGGCGGACTGGGCCTTGTCGGCTGGGTCCTTGTACATCAGGATGAAGGATGCCGTGCTCACGGGCCAGCTCTGTGCGCCCTTGGCGTTAACCATGGAGATGCCCATGCCGGGTACGCTGAACCAGTCGGCGCCGGCTGCAGCTGCGGCAAACGCGGAGTCATCCGGGCTCACATACTTGCCGTCGGCGTTCTGCAACTGCAGGAAGTTCATGTTGTTCTTTTTCACGTAGGCGTATTCCACATAACCCAGCGCGCCCTTGACACGATTCACGTTGGCGGCGACGCCTTCGTTACCCTTGCCGCCGACGGAGGATGGTGCAGGCCACTTGACTGCTGCACCCTTGCCCACAGTGTCAGCCCAATCCTTGCTGACCGCCGTCAGATAGTCGGTCCAGTTGAAGGTGGTGCCGGAGCCGTCAGCGCGGTGCACCACGGTGATGTTCTGGTCAGGCAGGGTCTTGCCGGGGTTCAGGGCCACCAGCTTCGGGTCGTTCCACTTGACAACCTTGCCCAGGAACATCTCGGCCAGCACGGGGCCGGTGACACGCAGTTCGCCGGGCTTGAAGCCTTCGAGGTTGATCACGGGGACGGTGCCGCCGATGATGGCGGGAAACTGGACCATGCCGTCCTTGTCCAGGTCGGCGCCCGGCACGGGGGCGTCAGACGCGCCGAAAGCGACCGTCTTGGCGCGGATCTGGCGGATGCCACCGGACGAACCGATGGACTGGTAGTTCAGGCCGACACCGGTGGCCTTTTTGTAGGCTTCAGCCCATTTGGCATAAATGGGGAAAGGGAAGGTCGCGCCGGCGCCGGTGATGTCGGCGGCCATGGCGGAACCCATGCCCAAGGTGGCAAAGGCAGCGACGGCCATTGCTTTGAGGAAATTGCGCTTGTGCTTCATGTGGCTCCTTACGGTTGGATAAACGGGTCAACAGGCTGTACTGTAGAAGCTCAATGTGACAAGTACGTGACAATCGCATGAAAAAGCAGGGCTAAATTTTGCCAACGGGGCATTCGTCGCTCCCACAACCGGACACTGGCCGCGGCCAGGATTGGGCCGGGTTTCACAGCCCGGTTACAGGTGCCCGGCATTCTGCCTGTTTGTGTCGCTTCCCCGACGGCAGGTAGCCCTTCTGGGGCCTTGCCGCCATGCCTGTCCCGGCACCAGCGTTCCGCGTGAATGCTATGCTGGCTGCGCCCCAACAATCACTCACACATGCAAAATGGAACCCGCCTGGCTGCCGTGGACCTTGGGTCCAACAGCTACCGCCTCGAAATAGGCCGCCTCGATCACGGCCAGATCCACCGTACCGAATACCTCAAGGAAACCGTGCGCCAGGGCAACGGCCTGGATGAGGAGCGCAACCTCACGCCGGAAGCCATGCAGCGCGGCTGGGACTGCCTGGCCCGGTTTGGCGAGCGCCTCGCTGGCTTCAAGAAAGGGGAAGTGCGCGCCGTCGCCACCCAGACCCTGCGCGAAGCCCGCAACCGCGACGTTTTTCTGCAGCGCGCCCACAAGGTGCTGGGCTTTCCCATCGACGTGATCTCCGGACGCGAGGAAGCCCGCCTGATCTACCAGGGCGTGGCGCACCTGCTGCCCCAGTCCGGCGAACGCCGCCTGGTCGTGGACATCGGGGGCCGGTCCACCGAAATGATCCTGGGCAAGGGCCTGGACGCGGTGACCATGGAGTCCTACCGCGTCGGCAGCGTGGGCTGGTCCATGAAGTATTTCCCCAACGGCCAGTTCACTGCGCGGGCCTTCCAGACGGCCGAGGTGGCCGCCAAGGCGGTGCTGGACGAAGCCACCAACCTCTACCGCGGCGGCTGGGATGTGGCCTACGGCTCGTCGGGCACCGTGGGTGCCGTCAGCGACGTGCTGATGGCCGGGGGCTGGCCCCAGGGCCTGGTTACACGCGAAGGGCTGGACTGGTTGCTGGACCGCCTGCTCAAGGCCCAGAGCGCAGAGCGTCTCAAGCTCGAGGGCATGAAGGACGACCGGCGTGCCGTGATTGGCGGCGGCGTCAGCGTGCTGCGCGCCGTGTTCGAGCTGATGGGCATCAAGCAGATGCAGACCGCCCAGGGCGCCCTGCGCCATGGCGTGCTGTATGACCTGCTCGATCGCGAGGAAGAAACGACCGACCTGCGCTCGACCAGCGTGCAGCGGCTGACCCACAAGTTCGACACCGACACCGCGCAGGCCCAGCGCGTGAGCAAGGTTGCCCGCACCCTCTTCGCGCAAGCCAGCACTGGCCTGTCGCCGGCCGAACTCGGGCGTGTCCAGCGCAAGCTCGACTGGGCCGCCCTGCTGCATGAAATCGGCAGCCATATCTCGCACAGCGATTACCACAAGCACGGCGCCTACATCCTGGACAACGCCGATGCACCGGGCTTCACCCTGCAGGAACTGCACCGCCTGAGCCTGCTGGTGCTGGGCCACCGCGGCAAGCTGCGCAAGCTGGAAGCAGATTTCGAGGACGAAGTTTTCGTGCTGCAGCTGCTCTGCCTGCGGCTGGCGGTGATCCTGTGCCACGCGCGCCGCGACCCCGACGTCAAGGGCGTGCAGATCGCCAGCGCCAGCAATCGGCAGTTTTCGCTGGCCTGCCGGCCGGGCTGGGCCGAGGCTTTCCCCCAGTCCGCGCACCTGCTGCGTGAAGAGGTGCTGGCCTGGCAGAAAACGCCCTGGAGCCTGGCGCTCGCAGGACTCTGAAGTCCTGCGGGCCGGGGTTTGACCTGTTTTTCGGGAACGGAATAAACTGTATATACCGTTTATTCCGAAAGGCATTCCCATGGCAACTGCAAAAAAATCCGGCCTCCCGGTGAAAGCCGGCACCGCCTCCCGCAAGGCGCCCGTCAGGCAAGCGGCAAGACCCGTCACGAAGGCCAAGCCCCCGGCCGCAAAAAGAGCAGTTGCCCCGACCGGCCCCGTCAAGAAACAGGCAATCACGTCAGGGTCAGCCACCGCGCCGGAAAAGCCCGCCAAGGTCAAAAAGCCCAAACTGGTACGCGACAGCTTCACCATTCCCAAGGCCGAATATGTGGTGCTTGACGAGCTCAAGCAGCGCGCTGCCAAGTTGACCCAGCCGGTCAAAAAAAGTGAACTGCTCAGGGCCGGCATCAAGGCACTGGCCGCCATGCAGGATGCCGCCTTTCTGGCGGCATTGGCCAATGTGCCGACGATCAAGACCGGCCGCCCGACAAAGTCCTCCTGAATCAGCGCCGCCCAGTCGGCAGGCGTGGCTCAGAGCAACTCGGGTGATTGCACCGTGACCACCACGGTTTGCAACCCCTCTTCGCGCTCACGCGTGCGCAGCCACCAGAGCGCCCCCTTCTTCACGGCGCATTCGCTTTCCTGCAGGCCCAGCAACTGGGCGATGGTTTGCCCCAGGGTCGGCTGATGGCCGATCACCAGGATCGGCAGCTTGTTGACCGGCCATTGCACCAGCTCGAGCAATTGCGACGGCGGCGCGTCGGGCCCGAGTTCTGCACGGATTTTGTACTTGCGCCCCAGCGCCAGCGCCGTCTGCTCGCAGCGGCGCGCCGGGCTCACCAGGATGCGCGCCCGCTCAGGCAGCTGCCGGTCCAGCCAGGCGGCCATGCGGGCCGCCTGCTTCTCGCCTCTAGTCGTCAGTGAACGTTCGAGGTCATTCCCGCTCTGCACGCCGGCAGGCAACTCTTCAGCCTCTGCATGACGCCACAGGATCAGGTCCATTACGGTCTAACCCTGCACGGCGGCGGCACCGGCCGAGTAACGGGCCATCAACGCGGCCTGCGCACCGTGCTGCTTGCCCTGCGGCGATGCACCGGCCCGCAGGTAGCTTCCATCGGGCTGCAGGTCCCAGGCGTCCTGGCTGTCATGCAGGTAGGCGACCAGGCATTCGTCGATGATGCGCTGGCGCAGCACGGGATCGGTCACCGACCAGGCCAGCTCCACGCGCCGCAGCATGTTGCGGTTCATCCAGTCGGCGCTGGACAGGTACAGGGTTTCCTCCCCGTCGCAGCGAAAATAGAACACGCGTGAATGCTCCAGGAAGCGTCCGATGATGGAACGCACGCGGATGTTGTCCGTCACCCCCGGAACGCCGGCAGGCAGCATGCAGGCGCCGCGCACCACCAAGTCAATTTTCACGCCGCGCTGCCCTGCCCTGACCAGGGCCAGCATCAGGCCCTCGTCGGTCAGCGCGTTCATCTTGGCCACCAGGCGCGCGTCCTTGCCGAGCGCAGCGGCTTCCGCCAGCGCATCGATTTTTTCGATCAGTTTGCGCTGCAGCTGAAACGGCGCCACCAGCAGGCGCTGCAGCTTGGGCAATTTGCTCTGGCTGGCCAGATGCCCGAAGACGCTGTCGATCTCAGCAGTCAGCGCCGGGTCGCCAGTCAGGTAACTGACATCGGTGTACAGGCGCGCGGTGTTCGGGTTGTAGTTGCCGGTGGAAAGATGGGCATAACGCACCAGCTGGCGTCCTTCACGCCGCGTCACCAGCAGCATCTTGGCATGGGTCTTGAGCCCGACCACGCCATACACCACCTGCGCCCCGATCGACTCCAGCATCTCGGCCCAGTTGATGTTGGCTTCCTCGTCGAAGCGCGCCTTGAGCTCGAGCACCACCGTGACTTCCTTGCCGCGACGCACCGCCTCGCGCAGCAGGACCATGAGTTCGGAGTCGGGCCCCGTGCGGTAAATGGTCTGCCGGATGGCCAGCACCTGCGGGTCGTTCACCGCCTCGCGCAGGAAATCGAGCACGCCGTTAAAACTCTCGAAAGGCTGGTGGATGGACACGTCGCCCAGCTTGAGCCGCTCGAAAAACGACTGCCCCGGCACCAGCTGCGTCGGGTAACAGGCCTTGTAGGGCGGAAAAAGCAGCTTCGGGTCATTGACCAGGTCCACCAGCTGCGTCAGGCGCACCAGGTTGACCGGGCCGTGCACACGGTACAAGGCTTCCTCCGGCAGGCTGAACTGGGTCAGCAGAAAGTCCGACAGGTGTTTGGAGCAACCGGCCGACACCTCCAGCCGCACCGCCTGCCCGTAATGACGCTGCTCCAGGCCCAGACGCAGTGCGGTGCGCAGGTTTTTGACGTCGTCCTCATCCACCGCCAGGTCGGAATGACGCGTCACGCGAAACTGCGAAAACTCCCCGACTTCGCGGCCCGGGAACAGGTCGGCCAGGTGCGCCCGGATGATGCTCGACAGCGAGACAAACAGCAGCTTCTTCTGGGAGCCCTTGTCGGGCATGTGGATCAGGCGCGGCAATACCCGCGGCACCTTGACGATCGCGATGTCGTTTTCGCGGCCGAAGGCATCGCGCCCGCCGAGCCGGACAATGAAATTGAGCGACTTGTTGGCCACCTGCGGAAACGGGTGCGAAGGGTCCAGTCCGACCGGAATCAACAGCGGCCTGACCTCCCGCTCGAAGTAGGCCTTGACCCAGCGGCGCTGCGCCGCACTGCGGTCGCCGTGGGAAACGATCCGAATGCCCTGCTTCGCAAATTCCGGCATCAATTCGTCGTTGTACAGCGCGTACTGGCGCGCCACCATGTCGTGGGCGGCGGCAGACAGGGTCTTGAAGGACTCGGTCGAGTACGGCGCCTTCTGCTCCTGACTGAGCGCAGCCGTCAGGTGCAGTGCGGCGCGCACCTCGAAAAACTCGTCCAGGTTGGACGAAACAATGCACAGGAAGCGCAGCCGCTCCAGCAGCGGCACGTTGGGCCGCCTGGCCCAGTCCAGCACCCGCTCGTTGAAAGCCAGGATGCTGTGATCCCGGTCCAGAAACTGGACGGCAGCAGCCGCGGCAGGGGCGCTCGCAGCCGGGGGCGAGTTGGCAGAAGTTTGAAACATGCGGTCCGAGCTGGTAATTGTCATGAATCTGACTTGTCAGTGTGCGCTGGTTTGATGACAAAAGCGTGACAACATCATGACAAATGTTTCAGGCCGCGGCTTGCACCGTTACCAGGGCACTGGTGGCCTGGCCACGTACCGGCACCATAAACCCTTCGAACAGCTGGGCGGCATGCGCCCAGCTGAAGTCCAGCGAACGGGCGCGGGCCTCATGACGCGGCACCGCCATCGCGCTGTAACAAGCGCGCTTGAGGTCCTCATCCAGCACACCGCCGTGGCAACTGCCATCCGGCTTGCCCAGCACCTCCAGCGGGCCGTCAACCGGGTAGGCCGCGACCGGCGTGCCGCTGGCCATGGCTTCGAGCATCACCAGGCCGAAGGTTTCCGACCGGCTGGGAAAAACAAACACATCGGCGGCAGCGTACACCCTGGCCAGTTCGTCGCGCGGCAACACACCAAGCCAGCGCACCTGCGGATAACGTTCCTTGAGCGACGCCTCCAGCGGCCCGACGCCGCAGACCACCTTGGTCCCCGGAATGTCCAGCGTCAGGAAGGCCTCGATGTTTTTCTCATACGACACGCGGCCGACAAACAGCGACACCGGCCGCACCAGCGTGCCCATGCGGGGATAGAGCCGCGCCTCGGGATGAAACGGGAACAAGGCGGTGTCCACCCCATGCGTCCAGCTGCGCAGCTGGCGAAAACCGCGCTGCTCCAGCATGCGCAACACGCCGTGGGTGGGAACCATGACCCCGGAGGAGGCCTTGTGGAAATGCCGGAACAGCGCATAACCCCAGGACAGCGGTATTTTCAGCGCGGCGTGGAGGATTTCCGGGAATTTGGTGTGGAACGCGGTGGTAAAACGCAGGCCCCGCTTCAGGCAGTAGCGGCGCGCCGCCCAGCCCAGTGGGCCTTCGGTGGCGATGTGGATGGCTTCGGGCGCAAAGGCGTCCAGCCGGGTGGTCAGCAAGGCCTTCGGACGCACGGCCAGATCGATGCCGGCGTAACCCGGGCAAGGCCGCGTTTTGAACAGGCCGGGATGGATGACGTCCACCGTGTGGCCCAGGGCCTGCAGTTCACGCACCAGCTCCACCAGCGTGGTGACCACGCCGTTGACCTGCGGTTGCCAGGCGTCGGTAACAAGGGCAATCTTCATGCGGTCACCGTGCCCGCCACATGGCCCCGGCCCTGCGTTTCGTGGGCAGGCGCCCAGTGCAGCAGCTCCAGCTTGCCGTCGTAGTGCTCCACCAACGCGGTGCGGCTTTCGACCCAGTCGCCGTCGTTGCAATAAAGCACGCCGTTGATGTCGCGCATCTCGGCGCGGTGGATATGGCCGCAGACCACCCCCTGGTGGCCGCGCCGGCGCGCCTCGTTGGCCACCGCGACTTCAAAGTCGGTGACGTAGTTCAGCGCGCTCTTGACCTTGTGTTTGAGGTAGGCCGAGAGCGACCAGTACGGCAGGCCCATGCGCGCGCGCAGGCTGTTGAGGTGGCGGTTGAGCTTGAGCGTGAATTCATACAGGTTGTCGCCCACATAGGCCAGCCAGCGGGCGCACTGCACGACGGCGTCGAAATAGTCGCCGTGGACGATCCACAACCGGCGACCATCGGCCGTGACGTGAACCGCTTCTTCCATGACCTCGATGCCGCCGAACTGGTGGCCGATAAATTCACGCGCAAACTCATCATGGTTGCCGGGCACGTAGACAATCCGGCAGCCCTTGCGGGCGCGCCGCAGCAGCTTTTGCACCACGTCGTTGTGCGACGGCGGCCAGTACCATTTGCGCCGCAGTTGCCAGCCGTCCACGATGTCGCCCACCAGGTAGAGGTAGTCGCTCGGGTGCGCCTTGAGGAAGTCCAGCAGTGCCGCGGCCTGGCAGCCGGGCGTGCCCAGGTGCAGGTCGGAGATGAAGATGCTGCGGTAGCGTTTGCGCAATGCGGCGTCGTCATGCGCGTCATCCCCACCCGGTGGGAAACCGGGGTTGAGCGAACCGAGCTTGTCGAACAGCGTACGCATCAGGCCCCCACCGCGGAAAAATGCTTGCGATAACGTGGCGGCAAGTCGGCAATGCGCATCATCATGGGCAGGTCGGCCGAGTTGAAATCGGGGTCCCAGGCCGGTGCGCCCAGCACCCTGGCGCCCAGACGCAGGTAACCCTTTATCAGCGCGGGCGGCTCGACGTCCAGCGAATCGTCGAGCTGCTCGACCGGCAGGGCCAGGCGCGGCGTCACGTGGTATTCGATGGCTGCGAGGTGGCTTTGCCGCACCTGGCGCCAGATGCTGGCCGCGGCATGCCCGCTGCCGTATTCCGGATGGCCGCTGTGCTGCATCGGAATGCTGGCGCAGCCAATCATGGTGTCGAGCTGGTTGCGCGCCATGAACTCGGCCAGCGCGCCCCACAAGGCCAGGATCACACCGCCGTGGCGGTGGTCGGCATGCACACAGCTGCGCCCCAGCTCGACCATGCGTTCGCGCAGGGCGCGCAGGCGCGTCAGGTCGAACTCGGTGTCGCTGTAGGTGCTGCCCACGCGTTTGGCCTGGGTCGGCGTGAGCACGCGGTAAGTGCCTATGACTTCCTGGCTGGCTTCGTCGCGCACCAGCAGGTGTTCGCAGAAATCGTCGAACAGGTCGATGTCGTGGCCCGCCACCGTGCTGGGCAGTGTCGCCCCCATCTCCAGCGCGAAGACCTGGTACCTCAGCCGCTGCGCCTGCCGGACCTCGTCCTGGTGCCTGGCCCAGCCTACCTGGATTTTCCCCGGCGCAGTCCCTTGAACAGCGACCGGATTGGCAGCATGAGAGCTTTGATGAAGTGACCCCCGTGGCATTGCGACTGGCGACAATGCAAAGGTGGGATTGGGCAGTTCTTTCATGATGACTCCTGGTTGTCTTCTCGCAAATGACTCTCGACACTCGACACTCAAAAAATGCTGTAAAAAAGCCCCGGAGGTCGGGGCTGTGATGTATGGAAATTAAGTCCCGACGATGCCGCCGTCCTTGCGCCGGATGACGACGGTGGCCGAGCGCGGCCGCCCGCCCGCCGGGCCGTCCGGCCAATGGCTCACCGCCTTCGGCTGGGCCGGGTCGCTGCGCTCGCTGGCGGTTTCGCCCGGATGCTGAATGTTGATGAACACCGCGCGGCGATCCGGTGTGAAACTCACCCCGGTGACCTCGCAGCCGGCCGGGCCGGTCAAAAAGCGTTTCGTCTCGCCGGTCGCCGGGTCGGCGCACAACATCATGTTGTTGCCTATGCCCTTGTAGGCACCCTTGTGCATGGCCGAGGTGGAGATGTCGGTCTGTATCCAGAGCAGGCCGCTGGCGTCGAACTGCAGGCCATCGGGGCTGCCGTACATGTCGCCCTTGATGGTGCCGCGGTACTCAGCCTTGTCGGCATTCGGGTCACCTGCCAGGGCAAAGTGCATCCAGCGGAACTCGGTGGCGCTGGCGTCGCCATCGAGCCGGCTGACAGCGTCGCCCTGACGGCTCTTGCCTTCGCGCCAGCGGATGATGTGGCCCATGATGTTGTCGTTGCGCGGGTTGGCCGCGTCGGCCATGCGGCCGTCCTTGCCGCGATTGCTGTTGTTGGTCAGCGTGACAAACACCTCGCCGGTGTTGGGGTGCACCGCCACCCATTCGGGGCGGTCCATTTTGGTGGCGCCCACCACGTCTGCCGCCTGGCGGCACTTCACCACCACGTCGGCCTGGCTGGCAAAGCCGCTGGCGGCATTGAGGCCGCCCTCGCCATGCACCAGCGGCAGCCAGCGGCCGTAACCCTGTGCATCAAAGCGCGCCACATACAGCGTGCCGTGGTCCAGAATGTCCTTGTTGGCGCGGTAACCGCCAGGCTTGACCTTGTCGCGGCTGACAAACTTGTAGATGTATTCAAAACGCTCGTCATCGCCCATGTAGACCACCGCGCGGCCATCGCGGCTCAAGGTCGTCGTCGCCCCCTCGTGTTTGATGCGGCCCAGCGCCGTGCGCTTGATCGGGGTCTGTGTCGGATCCTGCGGATCGATCTCCACCACCCAGCCAAAGCGGTGCGGCTCGTTGGGGTGTTTCACCGCGTCAAAACGTTCGTCAAACTCGTGCCAGCGGTAGCCAAAGCCCTTGGCGCGCAGGCCGTAACGCGCCTCGTCCGGGTTCGGCTTGTCCTGAGCCGAGAAGTAACCGTTCCAGTTTTCCTCGCAGGTCAGAAAGGTGCCCCACGGCGTCTGGCCGGCGGCGCAGTTGTTCAGCGTGCCCAGCGGGCGCAGGCCCTCGGGATCGGCCGCGGTTTTCAGCAGTGCATGTCCGGCCGCCGGGCCGCTGAACAGCATGGGCGTGTTGCCCGTAATGCGGCGCGCATAACGCGAGTTGGGCATCACGCGCCAGACACCGGCGCGTTCCACCACCTCGATCACGCTGACGCCGTGCGCCGCCTGCGACTTGCGCACCTTGTCGGCCGTCCAGGTCTTCATGCCGTCGCTGTGCAGCAGGCCGTCGTCGGTGTATTCGTGGTTGATGGCGAGCAGGCCGTGGCGCGGGTTCTTGTCCAGCGGGAAATACTCCATGCCGTCGTGGTGCATGCCCGACTGCAGCAACTGCTCCTGCCAGCTGTTCGATGCGTCCGCACTGAAGGCAGGCGCCGCAGCCCCGGGAATGCCGGTCGCGTCACCCCAGCGGTACAGCACCTGCGCATCGTATTCAGGCGGCACCACCAGCGCGTCGGCGCTGGAAGCCGGCACGCTGGTAAAACCGAGCGGCTTGCCTTTGGCAGGCGCCGCGGCGCTGGCCGTCAGCGTGTGCGAGCCCATCAGCAGCGCCACCGCCGCCGTCGTGCAGCGCAGCACATGGCGGCGCTCGCCGTCTACTTCATGAATGAAGGGATTGGACGTCGTGTTGACGCCTTCGCCCTGCTCATAATCCTTGCCGAATCCTTGACCCATGAATCACTCTCCATCGTGTTTTTGACTGATGGAGGAATTCTGGAAGCGGTGGGTGACGTGTTCATGTCACTTTGATGGCGGTTTGATGACAGGTGCCGGCGGGGGTCCCGCTATTGACTCGATAGCCGCTTGCGCTTGCTGAACAGGGGGCTGGAGGCGAATTCGATACACTCCCGGGCATCAGCGAAAAACCGGCCAGAACGTCGCTATGGCCTTCGTTCGGCCGGGCTGCTACCAGAGGGCAGAGTCACGCAAGCTTTCGAGTTGCTCACGCTCTCGCCAGAGCCGGCGCCGTCGCCACCACTCCAAAAGCACCAGAATCGCGGCAGTAGCAACAAACGCTTCCCAGAGACTGAGGGGGCGACCAATAGCGACGGGCGCCACCGCCCAGAGCATTGCGCCCAGCAAGACTGCGAGGACAAAGGTGCCGATAGGCGTGAGGAGCAGGTTTCGGATAGCCACAAACCCATTTTCCACACGGCAGCTGTCAAATTGTTGGGGAAAACTCTGACCGTGGCCTGAGCGCAACGTCCACGGAGAGATGTGTCAAAAAGTGTTTTCTGGCCGGCCGGCATGAACGTCCCAATGAACCACGGCTGACGCGATGAAGAAGTCTCAACACGCTCCTGATTAAATAGCTGCTCGCGCCCGTAGAATAAGGGCTGGAGGTCGATTTGACTCACAGGATCACCTGAAAACAGCACATCGGGCTCTGCCCAACTCACTGCCGGTGATTACATGCTTGAAACGAATTCAGAGGCGTCGGGATGCAGGCGGGGTGCTTTGCGCTTTGAAACCGTGCCGATATTGATGAAACACACGGCCTCTTCGCCAGCTTGAAGTCTGAACAACGCCCGCATTCGGGATGAAGACATGGCCTGACCGCTGGTGAGGCTGTTGCCGAATGCCATACCGTGCGCGCTCACAGCCTGGACCCGCGAGCCAGCAAGGGAGAATTTGTGGCGGCCACCAATCGGGTCCTGTACGCTGACATGAGGCCGGCAGCTTTCGTGAAGATCTGTTCTACCGCCTGGCGGTGATCCGCATCACCTTGCCGCCGCTACGCGAGCGTCCCGATGACATTCGCTGGCTGACAGAACGTCTGCTGGCCAGCATGGTGATCGAACAAGGCAGGCCGCTGGCGATGTCTGAGCCCTTCCTGCGCGACATCATGGGGCGTGACTGGCGTGGCAACGTCCGCGAGTTGCGTTCCTACCTGGAGCAGGCCGTCGTGATGAGCGATGCCGGTGTTCTGGACGAACCCTTGCCCGACAACGAGACACGAAGCCTGACTGCGCCACGTCACTCGGAATCAGAGGCCATTGTTCCCCTGCAAGCCATGGTGGAGGAAGCAGAACGTGATCACATCCGCAAGGCCCTGAACCGTTGTGAAGGCAGTGTCGGCAAGACCGCCGAACTGCTGGGTATCAGCCGCAAGACGCTTGGGAGAAAATGAAGCGGCTGGCCATCAGTGCCTGAGGAAACCATGTTGAACGGAGCCGCACCGAATTGTCTGACCGCTGCCTGGGCCTCCCACGCGCCCGAGTTGCGCGGCTGGCTGCGCCATCGGCTGCGCAATCCGGCCGAGGCCGATGACCTGCTGCAGGATCTGTTCATCAAGGCCCTGCGCCACGGCGAACGCTTTTGCTCGGTGCAAAACGCCCGCGCCTGGCTGTTTGAGGTAGCGCGCAACACCCTGGCTGATCGGCTGCGCGTGGCCCGCGCGACCGTGGAATTGCCCGACGACCTGGCCGCACCGGCCGACGAGACCGACACGGTGGACACCCTCACCGCCTGCCTGCCACGCGTGCTCTCCGAGCTGACGGCCGAGGACCGCGAGGTCATCACGCTCTGCGATCTGCAGGGCATGCCACAAGCCGAATTCGCCGCCGCCAGGGGGCTGAACTTGAGTGCCGCCAAATCGCGCCTGCAGCGCGCACGCCAACGCCTGAAGCAGCGCATGACCGTGGCGTGTCAGGTGCAAATCGACGATGCGGGGCATGTGGCGGATTTTGTGCCGCGCCCATAGTTCCAGAGAGCTGAATTCACCGGCTCCCCCTGCCGTGTTGCCCCTATTGCTACAGTTTTAATAGCTGCCTGCGCTTTCTGCATAAGGGCTGGAGGCACTTTTAACCACTACTCCTGTAACTACCCAGATCGTCTGGGCTGGTTTTACTCCCTCTCCCCCTGGGAGAGGGCGGGGGTGAGGGCTGGCGGTCTGTGCATAGAGTTATCGCCTGTTGTGCCCTGCTGGCCCTCACCCCAACCCTCTCCCACAGGGCGAGGGGGCAAGAAAAGCATGCCGCATGCAGCGATCTGAGTAGTTACCTACTCCTGCGATTTCTGCGTCTTTTTCCGGTTTCGTTCGTCTTCATAAATATGAACACCGTCACGACGCCGCAAAAATCCTGGCCCCTGCGCCAGCCGGTCATCTTCCTGATCCTGGCCGCCATGGTCTGGCTGGGCCTTTACCAGACACTGCTGCCCGGCTCTGAAGCACTGGTCGCCGCCTTGCCGGTGGACCGGGGCAGCCACCTGGGGGGTGCGCTGCAGTTTTTCTTCTACGACACCCCCAAGGTGTTGATGCTGCTGACAGGCGTGGTGTTTGTCATGGGCATGATCAACAGCTACTTCACCCCGGAGCGCACCCGCGCCCTGCTGGCCGGTCGCAGCGAGGGTGTGGCCAACGTGATGGCCGCGTCCTTGGGCATCGTCACGCCGTTTTGTTCGTGCTCGGCGGTGCCGCTGTTCATCGGTTTTGTGCAGGCGGGTGTGCCGCTGGGGGTCACGTTCTCCTTCCTGATCTCTGCCCCCATGGTCAACGAAGTGGCGCTGACGCTGCTGTTTGGCCTGTTCGGCTGGAAGGTGGCGCTGTTGTACCTGGGCTTGGGCCTCTCGGTCGCCATCGTCGCGGGCTGGGTCATTGGCCGCCTCAAGATGGAAGCCTACCTCGAAGACTGGGTGCGCGATATGCCCAAAACATCAGCCCAGTTTGACGACGCGGGCACCACGTTGGCCGACCGCATTCAAGCCGGCTTTTCAGCGGTGCGTGAGATCGTCGGCAAGGTCTGGCCCTACATTCTGGGCGGCATAACACTGGGCGCCTTGATTCATGGCTATGTGCCGGAAGAGTTCATGGCCAGCTTCATGGGCAAGGAAGCCTGGTGGTCGGTGCCGCTGGCGGTGCTGATGGGTGTGCCGATGTACACCAATGCAGCCGGCGTGATTCCCATCGTGCAGGCGCTGCTGGCCAAGGGCGCGGCCCTGGGCACCGTGCTGGCTTTCATGATGAGCGTGATTGCGCTGTCCCTGCCCGAGCTGATCATCCTGCGCAAGGTGCTCAAGCTGCGGCTGATTCCCACCTTTGTGGCGGTGGTGTCCGGCGGCATCCTGCTGGTGGGTTTTGTATTCAACGCGGTGCTGTAGGCACAGACTCTTTTCATCAACTTCAATCTCAAGGAAACACCATGGACATCAAGGTACTCGGCACCGGCTGCACCAACTGCAAAAACACCATCGCCCTCATTGACCAGGTGGCGAAAGCCAAAGGCGTCACCGTCCGTCTGGAAAAAGTGGAGGAAGTGCGCGACATCATGGGCTACGGCGTGATGAGCACACCCGGTGTTGTCATCAATGGCAAAGTGGTCCATGCGGGCGGCGTGCCCAGCCGCGACAAGATCGAGCAATGGCTCACTGCCACCGCTTGATCAGCGAAAGCGCGTTCCCCGCTGCAAAAGGGTTACCCTGTCATCGGTGGGCGACTTGACGCTTGTGCCGCGCCTGCCCCGAGTACGAACGCAACCGACAAGGATCACCCTTCATGAGCCAGCCCACGGCCAAAATGACTTTTCATGTCAAGTCGCGCCGCGTCGATGCGCACGGCAGCCTGTCCACTTGCAAAAGCGCCGAAATCGCCCTGGATACCGACCTGGCGGGCAACCCGGATGCCTTCAACCCGGCAGAGTTGCTGCTGGCGGCCCTGTCGGCCTGCATGATCAAGGGCATGGAGCGGGTGGCGCCTATTCTGAAGTTCAGGATGCGCGGTGTTGAAGTCATCGTCGATGGCGTGCGGCAGGACGTGCCGCCCCGAATGGAGTCCATCCGTTACGAAATCATCGTGGATACCGACGAATCGGACCAGCGACTGGACTTGATGCATGAAAATGTGAAGAAATACGGCACGGTGTTCAATACCGTTGCGCCGGGAACTGACTTGAGCGGTGTCTTGCGGCGGCGCTGAACTGCAAGCAACATCGACATCGCAACAAGAGGACAAGCGACATGTGCATGGGATACGCAAAAGAAATCAGGGCGTGGGTGTGTGAGGAGGCCGGCAGCCAACGCGAGTCCATGATGGCCGCCTGGGGCCGCGCATTCGAAGAATCCTTCGATGCATCGGACCCACCCGCCCCTTTCCCGCCGGACAGTGTCGCGGTGAGGCCGGAGAACCTCGCCGCATGAGCGCTGACCACGACCATGGACATGCGCCAGCCAACTTCAACCGCGCTTTTGCCATCGGCATCGTGCTCAACATCGTCTTTGTGGCGATCGAGGCGTTTTACGGCTGGAAGATCAACTCGCTGGCCCTGCTGGCCGACGCCGCGCACAACCTGAGCGACGTGGCGGGTCTCGTTCTGGCGTGGGGCGGCGCACTGGCCAGCAAGCTGCGCCCCAACGCGCGCCACACCTACGGCTGGAAGCGCGGCACCATTCTGGCGGCTTTTGCCAATGCCCTGCTGCTCCTGATGGCGATGGGTGCACTGGCCTGGGAAGCGGTGGGCCGCCTCTTCTCACCCGAGCCGCTGGCCGGTGCCGAAGGCGTGACCATCATGGTGGTGGCCGGCATCGGCATTGTGATCAACACCGCCACCGCCCTGCTGTTCATGCGCGGACGCGAGCACGACCTCAATATCCGCGGCGCGTTCATGCACATGGCCGCCGACGCCCTGGTGTCCGCCGGGGTGGTGGTCGCCGGGGCGCTGACGCTGTGGATGGGCTGGGTGTGGCTGGACCCGGTGGTCAGCCTGCTGATTGCGGGCGTCATCCTGGTGGGAACCGCGAGCCTTTTCAAACAGTCGCTTCACATGCTGTTTGACGGTGTGCCCGACAGCGTGGACCCGCAGGCCGTTCACGCGTGTCTGGCTGCGCTGCCAGGCGTGACACGGGTGCACGACCTGCACATCTGGGCGATGGGCACTTCGCAGATCGCCCTGACGGCGCATCTGGTGATGCCGCAAGGACACGCTGACGACGCCTTTCTGAAACACGCGACCGACCAGCTGCACGACCGTTTCCACATCACGCATGTCACGCTGCAGGTCATGCAGCAAGCATTTACCGCGCCTTGCGCCCCGCCTGATGTGTGAGCTGCTGGCCCTGTCGACTTCCGGGCCGACCCGGCTGACATTTTCCCTGCACACCCTGGCTTCGCGCGGCGGTGCTACCGGCAGCTCGCGCGACGGCTGGGGTGTCGCCTTCTACCAGGGCGAAGACGTGGCGCTGTTTCGCGAACCACTGGCCGCCGGGGACAGCCCATTGGTTCGCTACCTCGAAACCCAGGGGCCGAGCACCCAACTGGCCATCTCGCACATCCGCCATGCCACGCGGGGCGCGGTGAGCTTTTCGAACACGCAGCCCTTTGTTCGGGAACTGGGCGGCCGCACCCATGTGTTTGCCCACAACGGCGACCTTCCTGGCATTGAAAGCTGCGAAACGCTGACGCTCGGTGCGTACCGGCCCGTGGGGCAGACCGATTCGGAACATGCCTTCTGCGCCCTGATGGAACGCCTGCGGCCACTGTGGAACGGGGCCGAGCCACCGTCCCTGGACACACGCCTGTCGCTGCTGGCCTCCTTCGCCGCCGACCTGCGCGCGCTCGGCCCGGCCAACTTCCTGTACGCCGACGGCGACACCCTGTTTGCACACGGCCACAAGCGCCTGCAACCCGACATCGGCCGTGCCGGACCGCCGGGACTGTGGATGCTGCAACGGCATTGCCCACCCGAGGAGCCGGCGACAGCCCGCGAAGCCGGCGTCGCGATCGTGCAAGAGGAACGCGTCGTCCTGTTCATCGCAAGCGTGCCGCTCACCGACGAGGCCTGGCAGCCGCTGGCCGAGGGGGAGCTGGTGGCGGTGCGCCATGGTGCCCTGCTCGCTACGCGTGGCGTCGTCACGGTCGCGGGGACTCCATCTGCTACTAAATAAATAGCTGCTTGCACATACGGGATGTGGGCGCGCTCAAGTCCAAGTGCAACACTGAGGTATTTTATTGGATAGTTTGCGCTGAGGGTTCAAGCTTGGTCAGCCAGGCACTGTAGACCTCATGCGGGGTGCACCAGTCCAGCGTTTTCCTGGGCCGGCCATTCATCAGATCAGCAATCGCATCAAGCTGCGCTTGCGTGTAGCCAGACAGGTCTGTGCCCTTTGGCAGGAACTGGCGAATCAAGCCGTTGGTGTTCTCATTGGTGCCTCGCTGCCATGGGCTGTGCGGATCACAGAAATACACCGCAATCCCCGTATTGGCACTGAGCTGCTGGTGATAGGCCATCTCCGTGCCCCGGTCATACGTCAGGGTCTTGCGCATGGGCTGCGCTATGGCGTTGAGCTTGTCCGTAAAGGCTTGCAGCACGTGAGCTGCAGTGGCGGGATGCGGGTGCGGCAGCTTCACCAGTATCAGCAGCCGCGTATGACGCTCGACGAGCGTGCCCACTGCACTTTGGTTGAGCGCGCCTTTGATCAAGTCGCCCTCCCAATGGCCTGGGAACTGACGATCTTCAATCTCTGGCGGGCGAACATGGATGCTCAACAGGTTCGCCATCTGTCCACGGCGATCCTCGCCCTTGGAACGCGGCCAGCGCTTGGCACGAGCCATGCGCAGGCACGCAATGAGCTCTTTGCGCAGCTCCCCTCGCGGTTGGGCGTAGATGACGTTGTAAATGGTTTCATGCGAGGCGCGTTGGGCAGCATCGCCTGGATGCAGTTTAGCCAGGTGCGCTGCAATTTGCTGGGGCGACCAGAGCTGGCGAAGAAGTTCAGTCATGACTTCAAACAGGCGATTGCCGGCAACCAGCTTGGGCTGGGCTCGGCCGTGGCGACGTCTTCTCACCCGGCGCTGTTGGGCATAACGGCAACTGTAGCTACTGCCGCCACTGTTGCGGGCAATCTCGCGGCTGATGGTCGCGGCGCTGCGATTGAGCACGCGACCTATGGCCCGTATGCTTAAGCCCTGCTCAAGGCTGATGGCAATGGTTTGCCGGTCCTGGTAGTCCAGCTGGCTGTAACAAGGTTCTGATTTCATGGCACACCTTAAGGGAATAAATTAAAGGTGTGTTGCACTTCACTTTTGAGGCCGCCGTGGGTTGGAGGCCGATTTGGCTCAAAAACTCACAAACCCCCGATGATTGACCCGCTTCGCCAGCGCCTGCGCACTCTCCTTGCGCCCGCTGTACCGGTCCACCAGGTAGGGCGCCACATCACGCGTGAGCAGTGCGAATTTGACGAGTTTCCACCACACCGCCCGCCGACGACTTGTCGGGATTCGCCAGCGCACGCCGCGGTTGATGCCGCCGCACACCACCCCACTTTGGTGTGACTTATTTACATCCCCAGAACCCGTGCAAACGCCTCCAAAGCGGGCTAGCATCAAACCGAATGCATCCTCCTCAACGTCCATCCGCCCCGGCGTCTGGATATGTCGATGTGTGAAAGATAAATGCCATGAACCACAAGCGCCTGTCCCGGCTTGATTTGAAGTACCAGGCTGCGGCCTGAACCAGACAGCCATGCGAAGTTTGACCTCTCAACAATTGCAGACCCTCAAGGAAGCTGGCGCCTCCGAACCGGAGCCGCTCCATCTTGCCGACCTGGGCCGTCCGTTTGTTTATGACCGGGCGTTTGGCGTTTTTTACTGCGTCCCGGGCCGTCATCGCGACACGATGTCGCTTCTGTACGCCTATGCCAAAGGGTATGAAAGCGGAATTGACGCGGCTGAAGCGCTTGGCCTGGACTTTCCCGAGGAGACGGCCGACAGATGGCTGGAAGAGATCTCGGGGACCGCCTTTCGCAGCTCGGTGGGCGACCGGGTGCAGGTTGGAAAGCGGGCCAATCTCACGCGCATCGAGATGCGCTGGTTGGGCGAGGTGGAGTATCTGTTTGACTGAGGACTGAGCCACGCGCGCAGCTGACAAAGAAAACAAACACGGCCATCCGCTATCAATTCAATAGCTCCTTTCGCCCGCCCCCACTGGGCCAGAGGCCGATTTGACTCATAAAACGTAACTATTCAGGCGCGGTATGCAGCACGCTTTTCTTGCCCCCTCGCCCTGTGGGAGAGGGTTGGGGTGAGGGCCAGCAAGCCACAATTACGATAGCTCCATGCACAGACCGCCAGCCCTCACCCCCGCCCTCTCCCAGGGAGAGAGGGAGTAAAACCAGCCCCAGACGACCTGAGTAGTTACCACAAAACTCACAGACTCCGCTGGTTCACCCGTTTGGCCAGTGCCTCGGCAGCGCGCTCACCCTTTCGAACGCACGCGCACGGGCTTCCTCGCGCGCGGGGTCAGCTCGCCGGCCGCTGCGGCGCGAAGCAGTCGCTGAAAGGTCGGGCACTCGGCGTGGCTGGGTGCGGGGCACACCGCTGCATGCCTGAGCCCGTTGCGCATCGCCTTCAGGCGCTTGATCGTGTTGTCCAGTTCGTCGGCCTTGGCGCTGAGCGAGGTCCTGTCGATGCTGGCCTGGCCGTCGGGCGAGAACATGGCGCCGATGTCGTCCAGCGAAAAGCCGGCGGCCTGCCCGAGCGCAATCAGTGCCAGCTGGTCCAGCACACCCGGCGCAAATGTTCGGCGCAAGCCCTGCCGGCCGGCCGAGGTTATCAACCCTTTTTCTTCGTAGTAGCGCAGCGCGGAGGCAGGCAGGCCTGACTTTTTGGCGACTTCGGCAATGTCCATGAAAAAACCCCTTGACTTCAAGTTGACTTGAACTTGTAGAGTGCCCTCACCGTCACTTTTTGTCAACGAGGAATCACATGAACACATTCACTGCAGGCGCGGCGCATATCGCGCTGATCGGCATAGGCGCCACGGCGCTCATGGACGCCTGGCTGCTCTTACTCCAGCGCCTGGGCGTGCCCACGCTCAACTTCGCGATGATCGGCCGCTGGGTCGGCCACTGGCGCCGCGGCACCTGGAAGCATGACGCGATCGCGAAGGCCGCGCCGGTGCGAGGCGAACGCGCTTTGGGGTGGTTCGTCCACTACGCATCCGGCATCAGCTTCGCGGGCCTGCTGGCCGGCATCGCCGGTATGGACTGGGTGCACAACCCGACGCTGCTGCCGGCGCTGTGCGTGGGCATAGCCACGGTCGCAGCGCCCTGGCTCGTCATGCAGCCGGCCATGGGGGCGGGCATCGCCTCGTCGCGCACGCCGGCACCGGCAAAAAACCGGCTCAGGAGCCTGGCCAACCACAGCATTTTTGGACTCGGCCTGTACCTGGCCGCCGTCGTCATCGTCTGGATCTCGCGATGAAGACTTTTTTCAGAGATTCACTCACTCAACCTGAACTGGACACCACACCATGAAGAACAAGCAACTTGCCGTCATCTATCACAGCGCCCACGGCCATACCGGCCACATTGCCGCGCACATCCTGGCGGGTGCGCAATCTGTTCCCGGCATCACCGCGCATTTGCTCAAAGCGGAAGATCTCACCAGCTCGCCTGAGCGCCTGCTGGAATACGACGGATTCGTCTTCGGCTCGCCCACCTACCTGGGCGGTGTCTCCGGCACCTTCAAGACTTTCATGGACGCCACAGGCCGGCTCTGGAAAAGCCATGCCCTCAAGGGCAAGCTGGCCTCGGCCTTCACCGTGTCGTCGTTGCCTGCAGGCGACAAGCAATCCACCCTGCTGTCGATGTTCGTCTTCGCGATGCAGCACGGCATGGTCTGGGTCGGCAACGCCATCCTGCCCGAACAGCACAGCGGTGTGCCTTACGAAGAAGCCGCCAACCGGCTGGGCTCGTGGTCGGGAATGATGGCGCAGGCCGGGCATTCGGCGCCGGCGGATTCGTTCGTGCCCGGGGACATCAAGACGGCGCGGATGTTCGGCACGAATGTCGCCGAAGCGCTGCTGCGCATGGCAGCCGATGTCGAAGCGGAAGTGACGCCATGATCCCCCGGAAATTCGAGCCCGTCCTGTTCGGCTTCTTTCTCTCGGGCCTGATGTCGCTGCTGGTGGCGGGAATAGCCACGCTGCGCGCCACCGGGGTGGGGCCGGGCTTTCTGGCGCTGTGGATGGTTTCGTGGCTCACGGCGTGGCTGTTCGCCTTCCCGGAGGTGCTGCTCGTTTCGCCCGTGGCGCGCCGGGTGGTTCGCAGCCTTCTGCAACCGGAGGCAGCAGAAGGCCATGCATCAAAAACCGGGTGACACAGCGCTATCAATTCAATAGCTTATTGCGCCCGTGCAGCATGGGCCAGGGGCAGATTTTGTTCACAAAATCGTAACTACACAGGGCGCTGCATGCAGCACGCTTTTCTTGCCCCCTCGCCCTGTGGGAGAGGGTTGGGGTGAGGGCCTGCAAGCCACAATGACGATAGCTCCATGCACAGACCGCCAGTCCTGTCTTGCAGACCGCAGCCCGGCCGGAGTCCGGGCCTCTTCACGCTGTCCAGATGCGCTCAAGCGCATTTGGAGCCGTAGCGTTCAGCACCCGCCCTCTCCCAGGGGAAGAAGGAGTAAAACCAGTCCAGACGACCTGAGTAGTTACACCAGTCACAGACTCCGCTGGTTCACCCGTTTGGACAACGCCTCGGCGCTTTCCTTGCGCTCGCTGTACCGGTCCACCAGATAAGGCGCCACATCCCGCGTGAGCAGCGTGAACTTGACGAGTTCTTCCATCACATCGACCACGCGGTCGTAATAGGCTGATGGCTTCATGCGCCCGGCTTCGTCGAACTCCAGGAAGGCCTTGGCCACCGACGATTGATTCGGAATCGTCAACATGCGCATCCAGCGGCCCAACACGCGCAGCTGGCTCACCGCGTTGAAAGACTGCGAGCCGCCGCTGACCTGCATCACGGCCAGGGTTTTACCCTGGGTGGGCCGCACCGCCCCTTGCGCCAGGGGAATCCAGTCGATCTGCGACTTCATGATGCCGGTCATGGCGCCGTGGCGCTCGGGGGATGTCCAGACCATGCCTTCGGCCCACTGCGCGAGTTGCCGCAGCTCCTGCACCTTGGGGTGGCTGTCGGGTGCGTCGTCGGGCAGCGGCAGGCCGCTCGGGTTGAAGGTTTTGGTTTCGGCGCCCATGGCCTGCAGCAGGCGTGCGGCTTCTTCGCTGAGCAGGCGGCTGTAAGACCGCTCGCGCACCGAGCCGTAGAGCAGCAAAATGCGCGGCGCATGGGCCGAGGGCCGGAACGCCTGCAGTGCGCTGGCCGTGGGCAGCGTGAACAGGGTTGGGTCGAGGTTGGGAAGGTCTTCAAGCGCCGGCAACACGTTCTCCTTTGTCATTGATGACCTGTTTCGCCGTCTTCCTTGGTGAACGCGCCCTGCTGCGGCGCAGGCAGGATGTCGAGCACCGCTTCGGAAGGCCGGCACAGGCGGGTGCCCAGCGGCGTCACGACGATGGGCCGGTTGATCAGGAGGGGGTGGGCCAGCATGGCGTCCAGCAGCTGGTCGTCCGTCAGCGCCGGGTTGTCGAGCTGGAGTTCGGCGTAGCGCTTTTCCTTGCTGCGGATCAGCGCGCGCAGCGGCTGCCCGGTCCGGGCCACCAGCGCGACCAGGGTTTCGCGGCTGGGCGGGTGCTGCAGGTACTCGATGACTTCGGGCTCTGCCCCGCTGTTGCGGATCAGCGCCAGCGTGTTGCGCGAGGTGCCGCACTGGGGGTTGTGGTAAATCGTGATGTCGGCCATGAATTTTTCCTTGTTGCCTTGTTTCAATTCGATATTTCAATTATATTTGAATTATGGAAACAAAATCTCTCGATGAAACCGGCGCCCTCAAAGCCCTCGCCGCGCTGGCCCAGGCCCAGCGCCTGCGCACCTTCCGCGCGCTGGTGGTCGCCGGGCCCGACGGGTTGACACCGGGCGCGATTGCCGAACTGCTCGAAGTCGCGCCCAGCGCGCTGTCTTTCCACCTGAAAGAACTCGCGCATTCCGGCCTGGTCAGCAGCGAGCCGCGTGGCCGCAACCTGATTTACCGCGCCAACTTCGAACAGATGAACGCCCTGCTGGGTTACCTCACCCAACATTGTTGCCAGGGCGAAACGTGCGTGGTCGCCGACGCCGCCTCGTGCGCGGCCTGCTGACCGGGGCGCCGCCATGAACCTCGCCGAAGCCTTGAACCTGGGCTGCCTGTGCCGCACCCTGAACCCCGAGCGCCTGCGCCAGCAACTGGAAACCGACCCCAGCCTGCAGGGCATGTTGGCCGGACTGGCCACGACACACCCGCACCTGTTCTCCGAGACGGCGGTGTTTCTGGACCCGGCCATCCGCGCGACCTTGGGCCAGGCGATTGCCGCCATCGAAGGCGTGATCGCCCTGCCCGCCTACCAGCAAGCGGCCCTGGCCAGCGCGCCCGAGATTGCCCGCCAGAATTTCGGCCCGGCCGGTGTCTTCATGGCGTACGACTTTCACCTGGGTGCCGACGGCCCGCGCCTGATCGAGATCAACACCAATGCCGGCGGCGCGCTGCTCAACGCCGCGCTGGCACGTGCGCACCGCGACTGCTGCGAACCCATGCAGGGGCTGATGGACAGTGCGAGCGACCTGACGCAGATCGACCAGACCTTTGTGGACATGTTCCGCGCCGAGTGGCAGGCCCAGCGTGGCGCGCAGCCGCTGCGCAGCGTGCTGATTGTTGACGATGCACCGGAAGACCAATACCTCGCGCCTGAATTTGCATTGGCACGGCAGCTGTTTCTGGCGCACGGCATCACGGCTGCCGTGGGCGACGCGCGTGAGCTGCAATGGAAAGGCGGCGCGCTGTGGCACCCGGCCTTGCCGGGCGTGGCGGTCGATCTGGTCTACAACCGCCTGACCGACTTCAGCCTGGCCGAGCCGGCGCATGAAGCCCTGCGCAGCGCCTATATGGCCGGCGCGGCGGTCGTCACGCCGCACCCGCGCGCCCATGCGCTGTACGCCGACAAGCGCAACCTCATCACCCTCGGCGACGACGCACTGCTGGCCTCATGGGGCGTGTCGGCTGAAGACCGGCACCTGCTGCAGGCGGTGGTTCCACATACCGAACTCGTCAGAGCCGACCACGCCGACGACCTCTGGGCGCGCCGCCGCCAGCTCTTCTTCAAACCCGTGGCAGGTTACGGCGCCAAAGCCGCCTACCGCGGCGACAAACTCACACGCGGCGTGTGGAGCACCATCCTGGCCGGTGGTTTTATCGCGCAGGCGCTGGTACCGCCGAGTGAACGCCTGGTCGATGTTGATGGCGTGCCCACCCGGCTGAAGCTGGACCTGCGCGCCTACACCTACCGCGGCCAGGTGCAGTTGCTGGCCGCTCGCACCTACACCGGCCAGACCACCAACTTCCGCACGGCCGGCGGCGGCTTTTCGCCGGTGGTGGTGCTGCCTTCTGCGATGGCGCTGGTTGCGGACGCCCGCCAAAGCCCGCCCCACGCCGACTGCCTTCCGTCCCCCGCCCTTGAAACCTCAACCTGGAGTCCGCCATGAAACGCTTTCATGTCCACATGCATGTCGAAGACCTCGGCAAAAACATCGCTTTCTATTCCGCCATGTTTCATCAGCCTCCCGCCCGCACCGAGGCCGACTATGCCAAATGGATGCTGCAGGACCCGCCAGTCAACTTTGCCATCTCCACCCGCGGCAGCGCCACCGGCGTGGACCACCTGGGCATCCAGGTGGAGTCCACCGAAGAGCTTGCCGAGCTGCGGGCTCACGCGCGGGAGGCCGACCTTGCACTGCAGGACGACGGGGAAACCACCTGCTGTTATGCGCGCAGCGACAAATACTGGCTGACCGACCCGCAGGGCGTGGCCTGGGAGCAGTTTCACACCCTGGATAACATTCCGGTGTTCAGTGAACCGGAATCTCTATCAAATCAGGCTGAATCCACCTCCTGTTGTGCGCCACGCGCTATAGAAACAGTAGCAACTCTGCCATCCACCAACTCTGGCGCCCAGACCCCGGCCGCCAAAGCCTGCTGCTGAAGGAAGCTGACAATGACTACGCGCCCCCTCAACGTCCTGTTTTTATGCACCCACAATTCGGCTCGCAGCATTCTGGCCGAAGCCACGCTGAACCACATCGGCAAAGGGCGCTTCAAGGCTTTCTCGGCCGGTAGCAGCCCGCGTGACAACCAGCAGCCGAACCCGTTGGCGCTGCAGGTGTTGAAAAACGCCGGCATTGCCACCGAAGGCCTGGGCAGCAAAAGCTGGGACGAGTTCGGCAAGGCCGACTCCCCTGTGATGGACCTGGTCATCACCGTCTGCGACAACGCCGCCGGCGAGGTCTGCCCCTACTGGCCCAGTCAGCCCGCCACCGCGCACTGGGGTTACGCCGATCCGTCGGAGGTCGAGGGGGATGAGGCAAAAAGACTCGAAGCCTTCCGCCAAACCCTGTTCGCGATACGCCGCCGTCTGGAGCTCCTGATCAACCTGCCGCCCGACAAGCTGGAGCGGGCCATGGTGCAGCAGGCCGCGCGCGATTTGTCCCGCGCCTGAACGTGAATTTATTGAAAAACAGGGAACATCATGGGATTGTTTGAACGTTATCTGACCGTCTGGGTCGCGCTGGGAATTCTGGCCGGCGTCGGCCTCGGCCTGTTGGCGCCGGCGGCTTTCCTGGGCATTGCCGCGCTGGAGATTGCGCACGTGAACCTGGTGGTCGCCGTGTTCATCTGGGTGATGATTTACCCGATGATGATCCAGATCGACTGGACCGCGGTGAAAGACGTGGGCAAGAAACCGCGCGGCCTGATGCTGACGCTGGTGGTCAACTGGCTCATCAAGCCCTTCACCATGGCCGCACTCGGCGTGCTGTTCTTCCAGTACATTTTTGCGCCTTGGGTCGATCCGCAATCGGCCAGCGAATACATCGCCGGCATGATTCTGCTGGGCGTGGCGCCCTGCACGGCCATGGTGTTTGTCTGGAGCCAGCTGGTCAAGGGGGATGCCAACTACACGCTGGTGCAGGTTTCGGTCAACGACCTGATCATGGTGGTGGCCTTTGCGCCTATCGCCGCCTTCCTGCTCGGCGTGACCAACATCACCGTGCCCTGGGAAACGCTGGTGCTCTCCACCGTGCTGTACGTGGTGCTGCCGCTGGCGGCAGGCATGGCGACGCGGCATCTGCTGCAGCGCCGCTCGGCGCACGCGGTGGCCGACTTCGTGGCGAAACTCAAGCCCTGGTCGGTGATCGGGCTGATTGCCACCGTGGTGCTGCTGTTCGGCTTCCAGGCCGAAACGATTGTGGCCAAGCCGCTGGTGATCGCCATGATCGCGGTGCCGCTGATCGTGCAGAGCTATGGCATCTTCGTCATCAGCTACATTGCGGCCAAGGCGCTCAAGCTGCCGCACAACGTGGCCGGACCGGCCTGCCTGATCGGTACTTCCAACTTTTTCGAGCTGGCCGTCGCGGTGGCGATTTCGCTGTTCGGCCTGCAATCGGGCGCGGCCCTGGCCACGGTGGTCGGCGTGCTGGTCGAGGTGCCGGTCATGCTCTCGCTGGTGGCCATCATCAACCGCACACAGCACTGGTTTGCACCGCAGCGTGCCTGAGGGGCTGGCTGGCGGCGGCGTTGCTGCTGCTGCATGGCCATTTTTCATATCAAATCGGCCTCCAGCCCTTTCCACACCTGCGGAAACAGCTCTATTTTTGATAGCATGCCAGACCTCACCACGCCATGAGCCAACCCCGCAGCGTCACCATCGCCAGCCTGGGCATTGCCCAGACCCTGGCCTGGGCGTCCAGCTACTACCTGCCGGCCATGCTGGCAACGTCCATGGCGCGCGATCTCGATGTCAGCACGCCCACCGTGTTCCTCGGGTTTTCGCTGGCGCTGGTGGTGTCCGCCCTGCTGGGCCCTTTCGCCGGCAAGGCGATTGACCGTTATGGCGGCCGGCCGGTGCTGGCTGCCACCAGCTTCATCTTTGCCGCCGGGTTGGCCACCCTGGCCCTGGCGCAGGGGCCGGTCGGCCTGTTTGTGGCTTGGGCCATCCTCGGCGTGGCCATGGCCGCCGGCCTGTATGAAGCCGCCTTTGCCACACTGGTGCACCTGTACGGCAAGGACGCGCGCGGCGCCATCACCGGCATCACGTTGCTGGCCGGTTTTGCCAGCACCGTGGGCTGGCCGCTGTCGGCCTGGCTGGAGCTCGAATGGGGCTGGCGTGCCGCCTGCGGGGTGTGGGCCGGTCTGCACCTGCTGGTGGCGCTGCCGCTGAACTGGATGCTGCCTTCCACACCTGCATCGCCTGCCTCACCCGCAGCCCCCCTGTCGCCGACCTCCGTGCCGATGGCGCCGGCAACCACGGCCACCGCGCCTGCGCCTGAACGTGAACCTGCGCAGAGCTCGGCACGCACGGCGGCGCTGCTGGCCTTTGTGTTCGCTGTGACCTGGTTCATCAGCACCGCCATGGCCGCGCACCTGCCGCGCCTGCTGCAGGTCCACGGCGTGCCGCTGGCCACGGCCCTGGTGTTTGCCGGGCTGGTCGGCCCGGCGCAGGTGGCCGGGCGGTTGCTCGAATACGGGCTGCTGCGCAACATTCACCCGCTGGTGTCGGCGCGGGTCGCCGGCGCCATGCACACGCTGGGTGCCCTGGTGTTCCTGGCTGTCGGCGTGCCGGCCGGGGCCGTGTTCACCGTGCTGCATGGTGCCGGCAACGGCGTGCTGACGATTGCCAAGGGCACGCTGCCGCTGGTGCTGTTCGGCGCAAAGGACTATGGCGCGCGCCAGGGCCTGCTGATGGTGCCGGCGCGTTTTGCGCAGGCCCTGTCGCCCTGGCTGTTCGGCCTGGCGATTGACCGCTTCGGCGCGGGCGCGCTGTGGTTCTCCGCCGCGCTGGGCGCGCTGGGCCTGACGGCCCTGATGCTGCTGCAGGGCCCGCGCATGACACAGGTCCGGCCCGCCTGATTCAGCGCGCCCTCAGCCCAGCCACTTCTGCAGAAACTGCGCCTGACCCATGGCCGGGTCGAGCTGGTAGCCGGCAAAACCGATGCGTTCATACAGTTTGATCGCTGGCGCATTGCCCTGCAGCACTTCCAGCGTGAGTTTGCAGGCGCCACGCTCGCGCGCGATGGCCTCGACCTCGGCCAGCATCAACTCACCGACACGTCGGCCGCGGTGGCTGGCCAGCACCACCACGTCGTGCACATTGACCAGCGGACGGCAGGCAAACGTCGAAAAACCCTCGATGCAGTTGACCAGCCCGACCGGCTGCGCGCCGTCGAAGGCCAGCACGCTGAAGGCCTGGGCCCGCGCGGCCAGTTCCGCCACCAGGTGGGTTTTGGCGAACTCGCTCAGCGGCTGGCCACCACCGGCCATGTCGCGCGCGTAGGCGTCGAGCAGAGCGACCAGCGCGTCGGCGTGTGCGGGGTTGCGGTAGTCAGCGCGGCTGATGCGCAGGCCGGAAGCGGCGATAGCTGTCATGCGAGGGAGCCCTGTGGAAAAGTGGATGTGGTGATTCTAAGCAGCGAACCCACGAGCCCGGCGCAGTGCCACCTCTGGAATCATCAAGAAAAACGGCCGGCAGCCCAGACAGGGAAAGCGCCGACAGCTATCAAAAACAGAGCAATGTGCGCTGGCAGACAGTCGCCGCCAGCACTTTCCGCCATGGTGCGTGCCGGGCCGCCCCTCTTTACCGGACATTTACGAAGCCCTTTCCGGCGCTACACCTGAGCGCGAAGCCTTGCAGTGATAATTCTTCGGCGAGCTGAAAAATACACACTGGCAGCGCCAAGGCGCCGCCGGTGACAACACCCATCAAACACAAAAAAGTGCCGCGCCAGACCGCTGGTGCGGTGGGCAACAAGGACAGCTGATGGACCCGAAATCTGAGGCGCCGACCGCCGGCCCCGAGACCCCCCCCCGCAAACGCCTGAGCCGACGCGCAACCCTGATTGGCAGCCTGATCGCAGTCATCGCGCTGGCCGGCACCGGCTGGCTCGCCTGGCGCCTGACCCACCCCGCGGCAGACGCCAGCACCGCCGCTGCGGGCGGCGGCGCCCGCCGCGGCCCGCCGGCCACCACGGTCGGCGTCGCCACCGCCGAACGGGCCAGCATTCCCATCCTCCTGGAAGCCCTGGGCACAGTCACGCCGCAAGCCACGGTGAAGGTGCGTCCGCAGGTCTCTGGCGTGCTGCAGAAAGTGCTGTTCAAGGAAGGCCAGATGCTGCGCGCCGGCGAACTCATGGCCACCATCGACCCGCGCCAGTTTGAACTGGCCCTGCAGCAGGCCAGCGGCCAGCGCCAGCGCGACGAGGCCCAACTCGACAGCGCGCGTGTCACGCTGCAGCGATTCAAGACCCTCTTGGGCCAGGACTCGATTGCCCGCCAGGAGGTGGACTCCCAGGCCGCACTGGTCAAGCAGCTCGAGGGCACGGTCGTGATCGACAAGGCCAACGAAGGCGCGGCGCGTCTGAACCTGGGCTACACCCGGGTGGTCGCACCGGTCAGCGGCCGCGTCGGCCTGCGCGCCGTGGACGTGGGTAATGTGGTGAGCCCCAGCGATGCCAATGGCATCGCCCTGATCACCCAGGTCACCCCGATTGACGTGGTGTTTTCCATCCCGCAGGACCAGGTCGGCGAATTGCAGCAGGCCGTCAGCACCGGCACCGTGATGAAGGTCACCGCGCTGGACCGCACCCGCTCGGGCACGCTGGACACCGGTGTGTTTGCCTCGCTCGACAACCAGATCGACACCACCACCGGAACGGTCAAGGCCAAGGCGCGTTTTGCCAACAGCAAGCTCACGCTGTTCCCGAGTCAGTTTGTCAATGTGCAGCTGCTGGTGCGCACCATCGACAACGCCGTGGTGGTGCCGGTCACCGCCGTGCGCCTGGGCAGCAGCGGCGACTATGTGTATGTGCTCAATGCGGCCGAGCGCACCGTGAGCCTGCGTCCCGTCAAACGCGGACCGGCCACGGTCGACAAGATCGTGATCGCCTCCGGCCTGCAGGCGGGCGAACGTGTCATCACCGAGGGCGCCGACCGGCTCAAGGACGGCGCACGCGTGGTGCTGCCGGGCGATGCGCCGGGGGGCGGCCGTGCCGCGGGCGCGCGCCGGCCCCAGGGCGCGGCGTCGGCGCCGCGCGGCAGTGATACCGGCGCACCGGCACCGCAGGGCACCGCGTCCGCGCCTCGTGCTGCAGCATCCATGAACGCCGCGCCACCCGCTGCAGTTGCGGCGCCTTCAACGTCCCCAGCACCTGCTGCAACGTCAGCCGCCACCGCGCCCCCGCCCGAGCAACTCCAGCGCTTCCTGGATCAGGTCAAGGACGACCCGGAGGCCCTGGTCCGCCGCCAGTCACTGGTCGACAAGATCAAACAGGGCGACCCGGCGGCGCTTGAACGCTGGCAGAAGATCTGGGAGCGGCGGCGCGAAGGCGGCGCGGCGCCGGCGCAGTGACGGGCACGAGGCAACACCCCGCATGAGCCCGTCGAGTCCTTTCATCCAGCGGCCGGTCGCCACCGCGCTGCTGATGGTGGCCATCGTGCTGGCCGGCCTGGTCGGCTTCAAGTTCCTGCCGCTGTCCGCGCTGCCGCAGGTCGATTACCCGACCATCCAGGTGCAGACGCTGTACCCCGGCGCCAGCCCCGAGGTCATGGCACAAACCGTGACCGCACCGCTGGAGCGCCAGTTCGGCCAGATGGCCGGGCTGCAGCGCCTGAGTTCGACCAGCGCGGCCGGCGTCTCCATCGTCACGCTGCAGTTCGGCCTGGGTCTGGGCCTGGACGTGGCCGAGCAGCAGGTGCAGGCGGCCATCAATGCTGGCGGCTCGCTGCTGCCGGCCGACCTGCCTGCACCACCGGTGTACGCCAAGGTCAACCCCGCCGACGCGCCGGTGCTCACGCTGGCGATCACCTCCGACAGCCTGCCGCTGACCGAGGTGCAGAACATCGTCAACACCCGCCTCGCGCTCAAGATCAGCCAGGTCAGCGGCGTCGGCCTGGTCTCGCTCAGCGGCGGCCAGCGGCCCGCCGTGCGCATCCAGGCGGACACGCGCGCCCTGGCCTCTTACGGCCTCGGGCTCGATTCGCTGCGCACGGCGATTGCGGCGGCCAATGCCAACGGCGCCAAGGGCAGCATCGACGGGCCGACACGTTCGTATTCCATCAACTCCAACGACCAGCTGCTGGCAGCGGCAGAGTACAAGAACCTGATCATTGCCTTTCGCAACGGCGCGGCGGTGCGTGTTGCCGATGTGGCGCAGGTGGTGGACAGCGCTGAAAACGTCAAGCTCGGCGCGTGGAGTGGCTTGAAGCCGGCCATCATCCTGAACGTGCAGCGCCAGCCCGGCGCCAACGTGATTGCCACGGTGGACGCGATCAAGGCACGCCTGCCCGAGCTGCAGGCCGGCCTGCCGACGGCCATGAAGGTCGATGTGCTGAGCGACCGCACCACCGGCATTCGCGCCTCGGTGCTGCATGTGGAGATCGAGCTGCTGCTGGCCGTGGTCATGGTGGTGCTGGTGATTTTTGCCTTTTTGCGCAACATTCGCGCCACCGTGATCGCCAGCCTGGCGGTGCCGATTTCGCTGATAGGCACCTGCGGCGCCATGTATTTGCTCGGCTACAGCCTGAACAACCTGAGCCTGATGGCGCTGACGATTGCCACCGGTTTTGTGGTCGACGACGCGATCGTGATGATTGAAAACATCTCGCGCTACATCGAAAAAGGCGAGGCACCCATGGCTGCCGCGCTCAAGGGCGCGCAGCAGATCGGCTTCACCATCATCTCGCTGACGGTCTCGCTGATCGCCGTGCTGATCCCGCTGCTGTTCATGGGCGACGTGGTCGGCCGGCTGTTTCGCGAGTTCGCGGTCACGCTGGCCATCACCATCCTGATCTCGGCGGTGGTGTCTCTCACTCTGGTGCCCATGATGTCGGCCAGATGGCTAACAAAAAGAGCCCCCACGCTCCCCGCTTCGCGAGCCTTCGGCAGTGCGCTGCCCCTTGCACAAAGAAGAGGGGCGCTGCGCCTGCGGGCCGGCGAAGCCGGACCCGCGGCCCTTGCTGGTGAAGACAAAGCCCCCGACCGTACCAGCGCGCGGCTGGAAAAGTTTTTTGACGGCGTGATCACGCGTTACGACCAGTCGCTGACCTGGGTGCTCAGGCGCCAGGGCCTGACCCTCATCGTGGCACTGGCCACCCTGCTGCTCACCGTGCTGCTGTATGTGCTGATTCCCAAGGGCCTGTTCCCGACGCAGGACACCGGCCAGTTGCAGGCCCGCATCGAGACCTCGCAGTCGGTGTCGTATGCGCGCATGGCCGAGTTGCAGCAGGCCGCGGCCAAAGCCATCCTGGAAGACCCCGATGTGGACACCCTGAGTTCCTTCATCGGCGTGGATGCCGCCAACAACACCATGCTGCATACCGGCCGCATGCTGATCAACCTCAAGCGTACGCGCAGCACCAGCCAGCAGGACACCATGGACCGGCTGCAACGCCGGGCCGGCGCGGTGGCCGGTGTCACCATGTACCTGCAGCCCACGCAGGACCTGACCATCGACGCCGAAACCGGCCCCACGCAGTTCCGCGTCTCGCTCGAGGGGTCGGACACGGCCACGGTAGCGCTGTGGGCCGGCAAGCTGGCGCAGCGCATGCAGGAGTCGCCGGCGCTGCGCAACATCGCCTCGGACGCCGGCGCCACGGGGGCCTCGGCCTACATCTCGGTGGACCGCGACACCGCCTCGCGGGTGGGCGTGACCACCTCGGCGATTGACGACGCGCTGTACAGTGCGTTTGGTCAGCGCATCGTCTCGACGATTTTCACCGAGACCAACCAGTACCGCGTGATTCTCGAGGCCCTGCCCGACCCCCTGATGACCGCGGCCTCACTGGGCAGCCTGCCGCTCAAGACCGGCTCGGGCGTCACCACCCCGCTGGCCAGCATCGCCACCATCACCGAACGGCCCGCACCGCTGCAGATCACCCGCGTGGCCCAGTACCCGGCCACGACGCTGGGCTTCGACACAGCAGCGGGCGTGTCCCTCGGCAAGGCGGTGGGCGAGGTCAAACAGGCAGCCAGGGACATCGCCCTGCCGGCCAGCGTGACCCTGACCTTCCTGGGCGCGGCCGGCGCCTACCAGACCTCGCTGTCCAGCCAGTTGTGGCTGATCCTGGCCGCGGTGATCTGCGTCTACATCGTGCTCGGCGTGTTGTATGAAAGTTATATCCACCCGCTGACCATTCTCTCGACCCTGCCTTCGGCCGGCGTGGGCGCGCTGCTGATGCTGATGATCAGCGGATCCGACCTCGGGGTGATCGGCATCATCGGCATCATTCTCCTGATCGGCATCGTGAAAAAGAACGCGATCATGATGATCGACTTCGCCATCGACGCCGAACGCAGCGAAGGCAAGTCGCCGCAGGAAGCGATTCACCAGGCAGCGCTGCTGCGCTTCCGCCCGATTCTCATGACCACGCTGGCCGCGCTGTTTGCCGCCGTGCCGCTGATGCTGGGCTGGGGCGAAGGAGCCGAGTTGCGCCGGCCACTGGGCCTGGCCATCTTCGGCGGCCTGATCGTCAGCCAGGTGCTCACGCTGTTCACGACGCCGGTGATTTATCTGGCGTTTGACAGGATGGGACAGAGGTTTCGGCGGAGGGGTTCGGTGTGACCCCGAGCCCTCTCCGACTTGTCATCCCGGACTTGATCCGGGATCCACGCTCGAAGAACACCACCGTTCGGGCTGGGCTTGTTGAAGCCGTCTTTGCCTCTGCTGTTTGTGGCTTGCCTGCAAGCCGGGGGTTGCCCGGCGGCAACTCACTTTTCTTTTGCGTCGC
>NZ_JAQSDN010000014.1:0-22012 GCF_029945925.1 Polaromonas sp.
AGGCTCTTACAGCAAGATGCGCCCAGTTGATAAAGTCAACTGGGCGTTTTCTTTTGTCCGGCTGAAAATGCCCTGGCCTGCAAGTGTAAAACTCCGCCTCGAAAGAGGCGGAGTTTTTTTATTTGGGGCCAAGCCTTGGCCGGGATGCACCATTGCCTGATCCTCCGCCGGCGTCAGGCATTGAAGACCATCGCATTCTCTTTGCGGGCGGCAGTGGTGTGCACCAATTCATCGGTGAGTTGAGCGATCCAGTCCAGCATGGGCGTGGCAGGGAAAAACCGCTCCCGAATAAGCTGGAAATAACGTGTGCCGGCAGCCCAGTTCAAAAAATCAGCGTACAGCAGTTGCTGCTGCTCCAGAAGTTTGAATTTGAGCAGGACCTTGGCTGCATGATGCGCGTGCCGTGCCGGATTTTTGACGAAAGCGTCGAGTCGCGCGCGCGATCGCGCAAGGACCTCTGCCTGATACCCGAACACAGGGCCATGACCAGGGATGACCCAATGGGGGACCAGCTGTTCAATCAGATCGAGCGTGGCTCCGACCTCACTGAATGCACGTTCACCCTCCAGTTCTGGAAAAACCACGCCGAACCCCTTTTCCCACAAGGCATCGGCGGAGATCAATGTGCGTGAAAAGGGTTCGAACAACACTACCGAGTGAGGATCATGTCCTGGTGCAGCGTGAATTTGCCACATCACGTCAGCCAGCAGAATTTCTGCGCCCGGCAAGAGACAACCGTCGTGCTTGAAGCGGGGGCAAAGCTGCCCGGTTGGCAGATAAGTCAGGGCCTCTGCATCCCACATTGACACCAGCGCCGCCTGACCAGGCGGAATAAGAGTTTCAAGTTCGGGATACACATGCTGGAGCGCCGCATTGCCGCCACAGTGATCGCTGTGCAAATGGGTGTTCAACAACAAATTCAATGGCCGCCCGCGCAGCGCTGACTGAACAAGTTCGACAGTCTGATCCGAATGTGTGCTGTAACCGCTGTCAACAAGAGCGCATGACTCATCCCCCAAAAACAGGACATTGTTCGACGACAACCAGCCACGCTCAAAAACCTGGACGCCCCTGGGTAGCTTCATGTCAGGCATGGCCCGGCGTGAAACGATTCATCAGGCGGTCGTCCGCAGTTCACGTCGGAGGATTTTCCCGACATTGGTTTTGGGCAGGTCGTCACGAAACTCGATGTATTTGGGTCGTTTGTAACCCGTGAGATTCTGCTTGCAGTACTCGGCAATCTGTTCTTCCGTGAGCGTTGGGTCGCTTTTGACGATGAAAATCTTGATGGCTTCACCCTGCTTGTCGTCCGCGATGCCAATGGCCGCGCATTCAACGACACCCGGACAAAGGGAGACGACATTTTCGAGTTCATTGGGGAAGACATTGAAGCCGGAAACAATGATCATGTCCTTCTTGCGGTCGACAATTTTCGTGTAGCCCCGCTCATCCATGATGCCGATATCGCCGGTGCGCATGAACCCGTCGGCGGTAAAGGCCTTCTCGTTCTCGGCGGGTTGCTGGTAGTAACCGGTCATCACCTGTGGTCCCTTGATGCAGATCTCGCCCGACTCGCCAACAGGCCGGGAACGACCCTCATCGTCCTTGATCGCAATCTCTATGCTTGGCAAGGGCAGACCGATGGTGCCGCTGAACTCGGTATCGAGAACGGGGTTGTTGGTGCCGATCGCGCAAGTCTCGCTCATGCCCCAGCCTTCGATCATTGGAGACCCCGTGACTTGCAGCCAGTGTTTGGCCGTTCCCTCAGAGGCAGCCATGCCGCCCGCCTGGGAGACGCAGAGGTGGGAGAAGTCAACGGTCTTGATTTGTGGATGCTGCAGGAGTGCATTGAACAGGGTGTTGACTGCCGGAAGCATGTGAAACGGGCGCTTCTTCAGCACTTCGATGAACTTTCCGAAATCACGGGGGTTTGGGATCAGCGTCAGGTGGGATCCCCAGCGGATCGCCAGCAGGCACAGTGTCAACGCGAAGATGTGGTAAAGCGGCAATGCTGCGATGCCGTTGGTTTTGCTGACATCCCCAAGACGACGCAGCGCCGGCGTGAACCAGGCTTCTGCCTGCAGGACGGCCGCGACGATATTGCGGTGCGTCAGAACAGCGCCTTTGGACAAGCCTGTGGTCCCGCCGGTGTATTGCAGAAAGGCGACTGAATCGAGATCGCATTGGGCTGGTTTGAGGACCATCCCCGCGCCATCGGTGATGGCGCGTTTGAAAGGCGTCACGGTGCGGCCATTGGTCAGCGGAAGCTTGTAGGCCGGGACCATTTTTGCGAGATGCCTGACGGCGAAGGTGATCCAGCGGCCATACCAGGGGCCCAGCAAATCCCCCATGGACGCGATCACGACGTGTTTGATGGGCGTCCGGTCAATGACCTCTTCAAGCGTTCCCGCAAAATTCTCCAGGATCACAATGCTGGTGGCGCCCGAGTCCTTGAGCTGGTGTTCGAGTTCACGCGCGGTGTAGAGCGGATTGACGTTCACGCAGGTGTAGCCGGCGCGCAGGATTCCCGCCATGGTGACCGCGAACTGCGGAATATTCGGCAGCATGATGGCCACCCGCGCACCGGGCTCCAGTCCCAGATGCTGCAACCATGCGCCTAGCGCTGATGACAGCTCATCCAGCTCCCCGTAGGACATCCAGCGGTCCATGCAGACTGAAAAAGGCCGCGTGGCATTTTTCCTGAAGGAGTCCTCAAGCAGCTGGTTCAGCGAGCGGAACTGCTCGGGGTCGATGTCGTGCGGCACACCCTCGGGATAACTCTTGAGCCAAAACTTGTCCATTAAAAACTCCTTGTGCGCCATTGTGAAAGCAGCGGAGCGCCACGCGTATGGGGCTTGTCCTAATGCGGCGCCGTGGGCGCAAGAAGTTGAAGCAAAAAGGTCTCGCAGGCGACAGCTTCGTCGTTGAAGAGGGAATGGATCAATGCTGATTCCCGGGCCTCCACCACATTCAGGAATTCGGTGGTGCCTTTCATCCGGGCAAAAGCATCAAACCCGACTTCCAGAAAATTCTGCAGCGCGCTCAGTCCTGCGGCTGCCGCTGGCGTGCGCATCATCTTCAGCAGGCTGCGCAGGCCCCGCATATGTGTGAGGTGATCAAGCTCCTGGCCCAAGTGCAGCACCACCTGCAGTTGCCGCTGCCGCGCCGCCATATCGCCGACCGCGCGCCAACACCGAATGTAGCGGGTGGCCTGCCCGCCTGCGCGGTCGAGCAGCCATTGCTGCGCCATCCGGTCATCAAGCGCCTCGGTCAGGGCATGCACTTCGGCAAGGGCGGCCGCCGTTTCGACCACCGCCTTGGGAAAAAGGCGGGCGATGGTGTTTGCGATCCGGGAAAACTGCTGGTCCCGCTGGGCATAGTCCTTGTCCCCATACAGCTCATTCAGGAAAAAATGAGCGGCTTGCTGATAGCGGGGGCTGTCGAGGAGGTCGGCGTAAGTTGCCGTGAAACGCTGCGCCTGGAAGCGCTTGACCTCCAGGCAGGCGGCATGAAGTTCGGGATCGGCCATGCGGCTTTGCCGCAGCAGCGAAACCGCCTGCATGGCTTCGCGAATTCGGTCGGCAACTGGGTCCATATAAACACCGAGTTTATCTAGGTGCAGCGCCCTATTGAAACCGCAGGAGTGCATGCGAAACTCCAGCGATGCAAAGAAGGACCTTACTCAAGCTCGGGGTGGTATCGGCCGTGGTGCTGGCGGTTGCTGGCGGCGCGGCGGCCCTGCTGTCGCCGGGTTTGCACGAAGGCAAGCTCAGCATCGCTGGTCGCGAGGTATTCCGGGCCGTCGGCCGTGCAGTGCTCGACCAAAGCCTGCCGCGCGAGGATGCTCCGAGGCAGGACGCCCTGATCGGTTTGCTGAACCGCATGGATGAACTGACCGCCGCTTTGCCACCCCACGCGCAGGCCGAACTCTCACAGCTGCTGTCGCTGCTGGCGAGTGCACCGGGGCGGCGCACACTGGCCGGTCTGGGCGATGAGTGGTCGTTGGCGACAGAAGCCCGCATCCAGCAGTCACTTCAGGAAATGCGGCTGTCGGGGCTGGTGCTTCGCCGGCAGGCTTATGCCGCATTGCATGACATCACCGCAGCGGCCTATTTTTCAGATGCATCCACCTGGCCGCAACTCGGTTATCCCGGTCCGGTCCGGATCTGAAAGCAGTGAATACCGCATGAGTCAAATCCAAGACCCGATCCGCGAAGGTTTGAAGCGCGGCTGGAAAGTTCTGGGCGGCGCCCTGGGGCCCGCACCGAAAAAAATTGTCTGTGATGTTGCCATCGTCGGCAGTGGCGCCGGTGCCGGTATCACCGCCGATTTGCTTGCCAAGGCGGGTTTGCAGGTGGTGATGATTGAAGAGGGGCCGCTGAAAAGCAGCAGCGACTTCCGTCAGAAGGAGTCGGACGCCTATCCGCAGCTCTATCAGGAAAGTGCAGCGCGAAAGACTGAAGACAAGGCGATCAACATCCTGCAGGGGCGCTGTGTCGGCGGTTCCACCACCGTCAACTGGACCAGCTCCTTCAGGACGCCCGCGCCGACCCTGCAGTTCTGGCGGGACAGGTTTGGCCTGGCGGACTACAGCGTCGAGGCGCTTGCCCCTTATTTTGCCCAGGCCGAGCAGCGCCTGAATATCCTGCCATGGCTCACCGCCCCCAACGAGAACAATGACTTGTTGCGCCGGGGAGCGGCCAGATTGGGTATCCAGGCGGCGACGATTTCCCGCAACGTCAAGGGCTGCTGGAATCTGGGCTCCTGCGGCCTGGGCTGCCCGACCAACGCGAAGCAGTCCATGCTGGTGACCACCATCCCGGCTGCGCTGGACCGGGGCGCGCAATTGCTGACCGAAATGCGCGTGGAAAGTTTCGAGCTGGCCAACGGCAAGGTCACGGCGCTTTACTGCCGCCCTGTGATGTCAAATAGTGCTCCAGCCCCCGCTGTATCTGCGCAGATAGCTACAAAAATAGTAGCAAAACACTATGTGCTGGCGGGTGGCGCCATCAATTCGCCGGCGGTGCTGCTGCGTTCGAACGCTCCTGATCCGCACGGGCTGCTGGGCGCGCGGACTTTCCTGCACCCGGTGGTGATGAGCTCGGGGGTGTTCGAGCAGAAAGTCGAAGCCTGGAGCGGCGCCCCGCAGACCATTTACACCGATCATTTCCTCGAAACCCAGGCCATCGATGGCCCCATGGGCTACAAACTCGAGGCGCCGCCGCTGCACCCCATCATTTTTGCATCGACGGTGCCGGGTTTTGGTCAGAGCCAGCAGGCACTGCTGGAGAGCTTCCCGCACAACCACACGCTGCTGGCCTTGATGCGTGACGGCTTTCATGACCAGTCACGCGGCGGAAAAGTCAAATTGCGCGGGGACGGCTCCGCCGTGCTCGACTATCCGCTCACCGACTACGTGATGGACGGTGCCCGCCGCGCTTTGCTGACGATGGCGGAGATCCAGTTCGCCGCAGGTGCACGCCAGGTGCTACCCCTGCACGAAATGGCCCAACCCTACACAAGCTGGGGCGAAGCGCGCGATGCAGTCAGCGCCCTGCCCATGAAGCCGCTGCTCACGAAGGTCGTGAGTGCGCACGTGATGGGTGGCTGCGGCTTGGGCGGCGACGAAAAGCGGGGAGTGACGCGGCCCGATGGTGTGCACTGGCAGCTTGAAAACCTGTCGATTCACGATGGTTCGATTTTCCCCACCAGCATTGGTGCCAACCCCCAGTTGTCCATTTACGGCACCGTAAACCGGCTGGCGCAGGGACTCGTCAAAAGGCTCACCGGGCGCGACGTCGTCCTGGCCTGAGCCGCAACCGGCGCAGGCTCCCCATGTTGGCACGGCTTCAGCAACTGATCACTGTGTCGCTGCTTGCTGCCGCGACTGGATGGCTGGTGTTTTTCTGGGAGAGCTCGGCGCTGCTGGCCCTGGCCGGCTTTGCGGCCCTGGTGCTGGGCTATTCGGGGTTTCTTGCCCTGGAGTTTGTGGCGCTGCGATTCATCAACCGCGGGGATCCTGTGCCGCGTCCGACGTGGAAAGAACTCGCTGGTGCCTGGCTGGGCGAGACGCTCGTGGCGCCCCGGGTTTTTTGCTGGCGTCAACCTTTTCTCTCCCAGGCTGTTCCCGACCAGTTGTCGGTGGACGCTGTCGAAAAAGGCCGGCGTGGGGTGGTGTTCATCCATGGCTTTTTCTGCAACCGGGGCTTCTGGACGCCCTGGCTGAAGCGGCTTCAAGGGACGGGACACGCATTTGTCGCCCTCAACCTGGAGCCGCCCTTTGCCTCCATTGACGACTACGCGCCGTTGATCGACGAGGCGGTCCAGCGCGTGACCGCGGCGACCGGCCTGTCGCCACTGCTTGTGTGCCACAGCATGGGGGGTCTGGCCGCCCGTGCCTGGCTCAGGATCATGAAGGCCGAGGCGCGGGTCTGCCATGTGGTGACCATCGGGACGCCGCATCGGGGGACCTGGCTGGCCCGTTTCAGTCTTGTCACCAACGGCCGCCAGATGCAACTGTCCGGACAATGGCACCAGGCGCTCGACCTGGACATGCCGTCCCACCGCCATGCCCTGTTCACCTGCTGGTATTCCAACTGCGACAATATCGTTTTTCCAAGCTCCACCGCGACGCTTCCCGGTGCTGACAACCGGTTGGTGCACGGTGCCGCTCACGTGCAACTTGCATTTTTGCCGCAGGTGATGGATGCGAGTCTCGCGCTGATCGAGGGCGATCGGTGGAAAATTGCGCAGACGTCTTAGCTAAAACTTCTTACTCGGTAACAAATTGTGTAAGCTAGAGACACGCCGCGCTTTGGTTAATGCTTGGGATAAAAATGCCTCTGATAGTGGTCATGGAAGACGATGCCGCCACGCGGACGCTGGTGGCATCGGTGCTCAGGAAAGACGGGTACGACGTGCTGTCGGCCGACAACGGCCTGTCCGGGCTCGAGCTGGTGCGCCAGAACAAGCCGGATCTGGTCATCAGCGATGTGCAGATGCCGGTGATGGACGGGTTTGCGATGCTGCAGGCCCTGCGTGCCGATCCGGCCATCCTGGCCACGCCTGTGGTCTTGCTGACCTCACTGCAGGAGCGGGCTCACATGCGCATCGGCATGACCAGCGGCGCTGACGACTACATCACCAAACCCTTCCGCCCCGGCGAGTTGCGCGAGGCTGCTGCGGCGCAGCTGAACAAGCGTCACATGCAGGCGGCCGTCCAGGTCATGGCGGTGGAAGCTGCGGTGCAGGCTGCCCTGGAGGACCAGAAGCAGCATCTGGCCCGCCTGTATGAAAAAAAGCTGGCCTCCGAACTGAGCGACAAGTGGCCTGCGGCGGATGCATCGAGCCAGGACGAGAAGTTTTCGAATGCGACCGTCCTGTTCGTCGACGTGCTCAACTATGCGGGACTGGCGGAAAAACTCTCCAGTACGGAACTGAGTGATGTGGTGCGCCAGTTCTACAACAATGCCGGCGATACCGTGCACCTGTTTGGCGCGCGCCACATGCAGTTTGTAGGTGAAGGTCTGCTGGTCGTTTTTGTCGACAGCACGGACACGACCTCGGTCAACCACGGCTTGCGTGCCGCCCGTGCCGCCCTGGGCCTGCTCGACGCGGCCAAACGTGTGCAGCAATTTCTCAATACCCATTTCCCCGGGCAGGGGCTGCCGCGTTTCGATGTCAGCGTGGCCTTGAACAGCGGACCCGTGGCGCTGGCCAGGCTTGCAGATCCCCTGCATGGCAGTGTGCAGATACTGCCGGTGGGCGACACGGTGAACGCCACCCTGCTCCTGCAGAAGCAGGCCTGCAAGGCCGGCTGGCAGATCGCGGCCAGTGTGGCCATGCTGCGCGGTGTCACGGGCGCGGTGAACACCGGCGGGCGAGCGCTGGTGTCCCTGCCCGGGCGGACAACCGCGATCGATGCCGCCGAGTTGCTGGGCCTGGCGCTCGCCTGACCAGTGGTTGAGTCGGAGCCCCACAACCTCATGCCAAGGAAAACGTTTTCCCTGCGCCGGGTCCTGGTGGTCAGTTTGCTGGTGTTTGCGCTCGTGCCGGCGGGGTTGGTGGCCTGGCTCATGGCGCGCAGCAGTGACCAGGCGGTGCAGGAACTGGCCGGGGGTATCCTGTTCAACGTGGCGGCCAGGGTGCAGTCTGGAACGGAAGCCCATTTGGGGCAGGCACACACCATACTGAACGGCCTGTTTCCCGCGCGCCTGAGCACCACCCAGACCGAGCAGGCCCGGGATTGGCTGCGCCAGAGTTCGGCCTTTGAGTCCATGGCGTTCGCGCTGGGCAGGCAGTCAGCAGATGTGCCCCACCTTTATTACGGTAACAGCCGGGGCGAGTATTTTTCGGTGGAAAACACCAGTGGCGGCGCAACCGTGCAGTTTCGCGGAACCACAGACGCCGGTCTTCAGGCCTTCACGGCGCGCCGGCCCGGCGACCGCAGCCGGCCTCTGGCAGTTGCGCAGACCCACTTCGAGCCCCGCACCCGGGACTGGTACCAGGGGGCCCTGGTCGCCAAGGGCCGCGTGTTCTCCCCGATTCAGGTAGTTCCCGGGAAACCGCAACTGTTCGTGACGCTATCCCAGCCGGTGTACGACGTGGACGGAGGCGCCGCGGGCGTGTTTGGTGTGGACCTGTATCTGCAGCGGCTGGCCGACCTGCTGCAAACGCAGCGCATCAGCGCTCGTGGTGCGGCTTTCGTGGTGGACGAGCAGGGGTGGCTGGTCGCCGGGTCGGCCGGGGACCCCTTGTTCGACGACGCGCCGGGGCAGTCTGCGCGGCGAAGCCCCCAGCACAGCGCGAACCCGGTGATTCGCGAAAGTTTTGCAGCGCTGCAGCGCGAGCAGGCCCGCAAGCGCGAGGATTCGGTGGCCGTCAACACGGCGTTGCAGCGGATCCCCATGCAGGGCGGCACCCTGCTGATGGTGCAGCGCCCCTTCGGCGAATCAGCGGGCTTGCGCTGGACCCTGGTGGTGGCCGCGCCCGAGAGCGATTTCACCGCGGAGATCACCCGCGCCTGGAAGGTGTCCCTGACCCTCATTGGCGCGCTGGTCCTGCTTGGGGCCGCCGCAGCGTTTTATGTCGCCAACCGCATCGGGCGCCGGCTCAAGCGCCTGAGCGTGGCTGCGCAAAAACTCGGGCGCGGTGAAGTGCCTCGCATCGACAGCGGCACGCATTTGCGCGAGGTCATGGAGCTTTCGCGGGTCATGCACTCCAGCGCCGAGCAACTGAAACATTACCGTGCCGAGGTGCAGGCCAAAACCCGGGTGATCGAAGAGGCCAACGAGCGTCTGGAGGAACGGGTGGCGCAGCGTACGGTCGAGTTGCTCGCCTCGCGTGAAGAGGCCTTGCAGGCAGCACGGGCCAAAGCCGCATTTCTGGCGACCATGAGCCACGAGATCCGCACCCCCCTGAACGGCGTGGTGGGCATGAGTACCCTGCTTGCCGAGACCGCGCTGGACGACGAGCAGAGCGACTACCTGCAGACCATCCGCCTGTCGAGCGACCAGTTGCTGGCTGTCATCAACGATATTCTGGATTTCTCGAAAATCGAGTCGGGCAAGCTGGATCTGGAATCTGAACCCCTGAGCCTGCGCAGTGCGATCGAGGAGGCCTGCGACATTGCCGCACCCCGCGCCCGGGAAAAAAACCTGGAACTGATCGTGGACGTGCCGGAAGCTGCGGGCAACGGCTCGCCTGCCCTGCCGGCAGCGATCTCCGGAGACGTGACGCGGATCCGCCAGGTGCTGATCAACCTGATCAACAACGCCGTCAAATTCACCGAAAAAGGTGAAGTGACCGTGAGTGCGCGTTCCTTGCCCAACCCCGGTGACCCGGCCCGGGTGCGCGTCGAATTCCGCGTGTCCGATTCCGGCATAGGCATTCCGTCCGACCGCGTGGGCTCGCTGTTCCAGGCCTTCACTCAGGTGGACGCTTCCACCACGCGCAAGTACGGGGGCACCGGCCTGGGGCTGGCGATATGCAAGCGGCTGGTCGAACTCATGGGCGGTGACATCGGTGTGGACAGCGTGCCGGGCAAAGGCTCCACTTTCTGGTTCACGATCCAGGCACCGCCGGCCGAACTGCCCCCGGTGGCTGCAACTGTCGACGCGGCCGCCCTGCATGGGAAACGCGCGCTGGTGGTGGATGACCACGTTACCAATGTCCGGGTCCTGACGCGGCAGCTCCAGCTGTGGGGCATGCAGGTGGCTACCGCCGAGTCAGGCGCCCAGGCCTTGCAGGCACTGGCGCTGGCGCAGAGTGGGGGGGCGCTGCCGGACATCGTCATCACCGACATGCACATGCCTGAAATGGATGGCGTGGCGCTTTCCCGCGTTATCAAGGCCACGGCGCCGCTGGCCGGAATACCGCTGGTGCTGCTGACGTCCGGTTTCATGCCGCCAGGCCATGAGGCCGCCCGGTTGTTCGAAGCGCGGCTGCTCAAGCCCGCCCGGCAGCGCCAATTGTTCGACGCGCTGGCACGCTGCCTGTCGGTGCCGGGTAGCCAGAAGCTGCCCTCGGAATCAACCACTGCCGAAGGCCTGGCCGCTGCAAAAAACCTGACCTTGCTGGTGGTGGACGACAACGCTGTCAATCTCAAGGTGGCCTGCGCCATGCTGGCCAAGCTGGGTTACCACACGGCCACCGCGCTGGACGGGCGCGAGGCTGTACAGGCCGTGGCACGTGCCCATGGCGCGGGCTCGCGCTTTGGTGCGGTGCTGATGGACATCAACATGCCGCGCATGAACGGCTTTCAGGCCACCCAGCAAATTCAGGCCATGATGGGCAGGAGGGCGCCCCCCATCATTGCGCTGACCGCGGCCGCATCTCCCGAAGACCGCGCCCGCTGCACGGCGGCGGGCATGGACGACTACCTGACCAAACCGCTGCATGTTGCCGCGCTGGCCCAGGTGCTGGAGCGCTGGCTGCCCGTGATGACGGCGGCAGCGGGAGGCTCTGGTGGATTTGCAACGGCTCCCCCGGTGCGCGGCCAGGGGATCACCGCCGGGCCGTCGGCAGTGGTTCCGATGCCCAAAAGCGGCCTCCCGCCTGTGGTTGAACCCGTGCTGATGGATATGGAGCGGCTGGCCCAGTTCAAGGAGTTCGACGACGATGCGCTGACCATGACGCGCGAGGTGATCGGCCTGTTTGTCGCCGATGCGTCCCAGCGCCTGAGCGCCATCGAAGAGAGCATCCGCGCCGGCGACGCTGCAGCCCTGGCGTGGGCAACCCATGCCCTTGTAGGCGCTACCAGCAATGTCGGCGCCGTCGCCATGCAGGTCGTGTGCGGTGAGCTGGAACTGGTGGCAAAAACCGGTGAGATCCCGGCCAACGCCCTCCAGCAACTGGAAAGGCTTCAGACCTACTGGGCCAAGACCAGTGCCATCCTTGACACTTGGGTCTGAGGCTGCCGTCTTTTTGCGATTTCCGGGATGTTAGGAGAGCATATTTCCCGGCGTGAGCTTCGCCCCGTGCAAAGTTGGCACCCACTTACTGATGGTGAATTCGACCCTGTGGCGCGCCGGGAAGTTATCAATGCCGGTCAAATTTGGTTTGCGGCCAACTTGGGTGTCATCTGAAATTGTGACTTTGTTCACAACATCGAGACCGCATATTCACTATCCAGAATCGAGCAGGCTTCATACGCTTAACAACCTGTAACAGCTAAGCCCTGAAGATGAATACCCTGTTGACTGCTGGATTCCTGGATGCTTCCCTGCCTCAGGATGTGACCCGCCCGCACGCAGGTCCGGATGTGCTGTCGCTGCTGGTTGACGTGCTGGGCCACGGCATCCTTGTGGTGGGTGAGCACGGCCAGATCATCCACGCCAATCGTGCAGCCCGGACCGAACTAAACCGTCATCGGGTGCTCAACAGGGTGGGCGGGGAAGTCCATGGCATGACGCCGGCAGACTGCAAAACGCTCCAAAATGCCTTGGGCAAGGCCGTGGCCGGCAAACGGAGCCTGATCAATGTGTCTGGCGCAGGCTTGACCCTGACGCTGGCCGTTGTCCCCCTCAAGCCCGACGCCGATGCCTGGGATGCCCGCATCGCCCTGCTTTTTGCGCGTGCTGAAGTCTGCGAATCCGGCATGTTCGGCTTTTTTGCGCGCAGTTACGGGCTGACCCAGACGGAAGAGCAGGTACTTGCCATCCTGTGCCGGGGCTTGAGCACGCCGGAAATTGCCGTCCAGCTGAAGGTTGCTGTTTCCACGGTACGCAGCCATGTGCGCAGCCTCTGCGCAAAAACCGGGTCCAGCGGTGTGCGCGAACTGGTGAACCGTGTCGCCGTTTTGCCACCGGTGGCGCCTTTGCACCTGGCTCAAATTCACTGAAAAGGCCTGTCGCCCCCAAGCAGCCCACACCTGGGGGCCGCCGCGTGCTAGATTACGGCTCATCATGAGCACGTCAATACCTTCCAACGAAGACCTTTACACGCCACTGGTTCCCGAGTTGCGCTCGCTGGCTCGCCGCGGCGTGTTGCGGACCTACCGGAAAAATGCGGTGTTGATCAATGAGGGTGAATCCGGCGACAGCCTGTTTGTCCTGCTCAAGGGCAGTGTCAAGGTATTCGCCATGGACGAAAGCGGACGCGAGATCACTTACGGAACGGTCAATGCAGGCGACTATTTTGGCGAAATGTCGCTCGACGGCGGGCCCCGATCTGCCTCGGTGATGACGCTGGAGCCTTGCACTTGCGCGGTGCTGAGCCGGACAGATGTCAGCGAACACCTGGTGGAAGAGCCTGAATTCGCCATCAATCTCGTGGTTCAGGTGATACGCCGGGCCCGTTCCGCGACGGAGACGGCGCGAAACATGGCGCTGCTCGACGTGTATGGGCGGCTGGTGGCCTTGCTGGAAGAACGTCGGGAAGACGCCGGCGAGGCACCCGGCGGCAGCGCCACGCTGGAGTCCATCACCCATCAGGACATCGCCAATCGCGTGGGCGCCTCGCGCGAGATGGTCAGCCGGCTGCTCAAAGACCTCGAAAAAGGGGGCTACATCGAACTGGGCATCCGGCGCATCACATTGCTCAAGAAACTGCCTAGCCGCTGGTAGGCCGGTTCGGGTGGCCTATTTCCCGTTTGGCGACGAGTCGCTGCCAACAGCGCAATTGGCTGTTGACCGCTTTTGTGCCCAAGGGGTCACGGCCGTGGGCCCCGCCTATCGCTGCGCATGTTTTGCAGTTCCTTCCAAATTGCTCAGGAAGCTCGCTGACAAAGCCGGGGAAGCCGATCGCCATGTCATCCATGGCCACATCGAAAGCGCCTCGCGGCTTCGTACGCAGCGCAGCGCATGGGTTCCCCAGGCGCCGGCAGCGTCACCGCCGCAGGCGCTTCATTCCGCCCCATCCTGGCGGCGCAGTGTTTTTGACGCAGGCACAGGCACGGTGCTGCCCGGCAAGTCCGTGCGGGACGAGGGCGACAAGCCGGTCAAGGATCACGCCGCCAACCAGGCCTATGACAATGCCGGCATCACGCTTGATTTTTACCTGAAGGTTTTTGGCCGGCATTCGATCGACAACCGCAGCATGCGGGTCGAATCTGCGGTGCATTTCGGAAAAAACTTCGGCAATGCGATGTGGACCGGCGACCGGATGGTCTACGGCGATGGCGACCAGAACGTGAGTGGATTTACCGCTGCACTGGACATCATTGCCCATGAACTCACGCACGGCGTCACGCAGCACATGATCGCTGGCGGGCTGGGTGTCGTTCGGGTGGCTCCGAAGGACCGCGAATTCAAGGAGCAGACACATGCGCTCCAGGGGCAGAGCGGCGCGCTCAATGAGTCTTTTTCCGATGTTTTCGGCAGCATGGTCAAACAGTGGCACGCGGGGCAGGACGTCACGCAAGCCAACTGGTTGCTCGGCGAGCACATGCTTGCGCCGCAACACGGCCGGGCCATCCGATCGCTCAAGGACCCAGGCAACCGACAGTTGACCTGGTACGAGGACGAGCAGTTCAAGAACATGGACCAGTATGTCGATGGCGCTGACGTGCATGACGGCTCCGGCATTCCCAATCACGCCTTTTACCTGGCGGCCCGGAAAATAGGCGGGTACTCCTGGGAAAAAGCGGGGCCGATCTGGTACGAGGCCTTCGCTAAACTCAAACCCAAGGCCAGTTTTCAGGATGCAGCGCGAGCAACCACTGATGTGGCCTCCCAGCGGTTTGGTGTTAAGTCAAAAGAATGCAAGGCGGTCATGTCGGCCTGGCAGGCTGTCAAGGTGATCACCTGAACACAGGTGCAAATGCCTTGCTTTGTGAGGGGCGCCGTGTAACGATTCGTAGTGGCCCCGTTGTGTGTTGTTGAGAGTTCATAAAGAGATGCCGTTGCGCTGTGGCTCATGCCTGACTGTTAACCCCGACGGAAACCGGTTCTGTGAGGGGTGTGGAGCGGGCTTGTCGCAGGTCTGCCGCCATTGCGGCCAGGAATCCAGTCCTTCGGCGCGATTTTGTGGTGCGTGCGGGACTCCCCACGCCGGCGCCGCCCCAGGCGTTGCCGCCGCCCAGCCGGGCGTGACATGGGGCGAACTCAAACAGGCCACCGTCCTTTTCGCCGATATCGTGAGCTCCACGGAGCAGATCGCCGACCTGGATGCCGAGCAGGCCATGGATCGCCTGGGCCCTGCCTTGGCGCGTATGTGCGCCTCCATCGAGAAATTTGACGGAACAGTCATACGAACACTGGGCGATGGTGTCATGGCCATCTTTGGCGCGCCCAGGGCGCTGGAAGGTCACGCCTTGCTGGCCTGCGAAGCAGCGCTGGACATGCAGCGGGCCTTCGCCCCGGAGGGCCAGGGCTTGCGTATTCGGGTCGGCTTGCATTCGGGGCAGGTGGCGTCGGATCCACAGAACGCCGACGGCAAGGGTGGGGGAGCCCACGGGCTCACCATCCATCTCGCGAGCCGGGTCGTGGGGCTCGCCGATCCCGGCGGCATTTGCATGACCGAAAGTTGTTATGCGCTGGTTCGCACTCTCTGTGAGGTGCAGCCCATGGGGCAGCATGTCCTGAAGGGGATCTCAGGGCAATCCGCGATCTATGCCTTGACGGGGTTCAGGATGGCCTCGTCGGACCAGCATTTTCATCCGGCTGGCCTGACACCCTTTCTTGGCCGGGACCGGGAAAGTGATCTTCTCAAGCAGGCCCTGCTGGTCACCGAGCTAGGGCAGGCCCGGGTGGTGGGCATCTCGGGTGAACCTGGTGCGGGCAAGAGCCGGCTGTGTCACGAGTTCGTCCAGTGGTGCCGGGCCAGACAGGTTCCCGTTTTTGAGGTGCGTGCGCAGCCTTATGGCCATGCAACGCCCCTGCAGCCGGGGTTGAGCCTTCTCAGAACCTTCTTTTTCCGCATTCCGCCTGCAGACGATGCCGCCGCCGCCAGAAGCCGGATTGTCGAGCGCATGGCTGAACTCGGCCCTCCGGCGGAAGCCGACCTGGCCTTGCTGTACGAATTTCTCGGGGTGGCCCAGGCCGGCAGCCCGCCGTCCGCGCTCAGTCCCAAGGCGCGCCACACCAGGTTGCTCAATGTGGTGCGCGAGCTGGTCAAGCATGATGCGGCCACGACGTCGGTGATACTCATCGAAGACCTCCACTGGCTGGACGAGGCCAGCGAAGAATTCGTTGCGACCCTGGTTGAAGCGGCCGCCGGCACCCAGACCATGGTGGTCCTCAATTTCCGGCCGTCGTACCGCCTGCCTTGGGCCCAGTTTGAAAATTTCGAAAAAATCGACCTCGGGCAATTGAGCCTCAGGGAGACAGAGCATCTCGTCAGGGCGCTGATCGGCCCCCGTGCCGACCTTCAGGACATCTGCGAACTGGTGGCGGCGCGAAGCGGCGGCAATCCTTTTTTTGCAGAAGAACTGGTGCGTTCGCTGGTCGATCGTGGCTATTTTCTGGAGGGCTCCGATCTTCGCGCCGGAGGGCTTGAGGCGATAGAGCGGGCCTTGCCCGCGACCGTGCAGGCTGTCATTGGCGCCCGCCTTGATCGCCTGGGCGAGCCCGAAAAGACCTTGCTGCAGATGTGCGCGATCATCGGCAAGGAGATCCCGCTTGCCGTGCTGGAACACATGGCCAGCCCGCTGGCCAAGGTGATCGAGAAGGGGCTCGATGGCTTGTGTCACGCCGAACTCATCCTGCCGCAGCCTGCCGTAGGCGGCCGCCGCTTCACCTTTCGGCACCCCCTGATCCAGGAAGTGGCCTACAGCGCGCAACTCAAGGTGCGTCGCGGCCCGCTCCACGGTGCGGTGGCGGTGGCGATGGAAGTCTATTACCGCGATCAACTCGATGAGTATGCGGGTCTGATTGCCTACCACTACGAGTCGGCAGGGCAGTTCCTCGACGCTGCGAGCCATGCCGCACGTGCCGCGCAGTGGGTGGGCTCCACCAACTCTGCGTTGGCGATCAAGCATTGGCACAAGGTGCGGGCGCTCCTGCAGGAGCAACCGCGGTCTGCCAGAACCGACCACCTGCGTGTACGGGCCGGCGGACAGATCTGCGTGCTCGGCTGGCGCGAGGGGTTGACCCTGCAGGAGGTGCAGCCCTTTATCGACGAAGCCATGGAACTGGCCGGTGAGGTGGACGGCAGACTGATTCAGTTGCTGGTGATGGCTGAAGGCAGAATGCTCCAGGCCAGCGGAGGTCCGGCTGACGGTTATGTTGAACGTCTTCAGAAAGCGCAATCACTGATGGAGCCCGGCGCTGACGCGGGGCGCGCTGCGATGATCAATGCCGCATTGAGTCAGGCCTATGCCTGGGCCGGCATGCTGGAGCAGGCCTTGGCTGCCAACACCTGTGCGCTTGCAGACATGGGAAAAATCGACAGGTTTGACCGTGAATGGATTGGCTTCAGCGTGGAGCACTGGATCATGGGGATGCGGGGACGTCTGCTGACGCGCTTGGGGCGCCTGAACGAAGCCGAGCAATGCCTGAAGGAGCTGCTGGGCATGGCGCAGTCATCGAATGATCCGGTGATCCTGCAATTTGCCCACTTCGGCTACGTGGATCTCGCGTCCTGTCGCCAGGATGCGGCGCTGGCGCAGCGGCATTCTGCGCGTGTTGCCGAGATCGCCGAAAAACATGAAGGCCCTTACCTGCGCGTGTTCGCGTTGAGCTGCCGTGCGTTGGCCGCCAGCATAGCTGGTGACTTTGGTACCGCTGTACGTACTTTTTCGGAGGCCTTGGCGCTTGTCAGGAGCTCCAGGGTGGCGATGGAGTTCGAAACCGAAATCCTGGCCAGCCTGGCCGAATGCTATCGTGGGCTTGGCAGTTTTGAGCAGGCACAGGACGTTGCAGGCGAGGCGATTGAAATTTCCCGCCAGCGCAGCACCCGTTTGCCCGAGTGCCGGGCCTTGATCACCCGCGCTGGCGCAATGCTCGATGCCCGTGGACTGGCAAGTGCCACGCAGGCCAAAGCCCTGTTTGCCGAGGCGGAGGCTCTGGTACGCATGACCGGGGCCGCTATTTATGAAGAGGCTTTGTTGCGCGAACGGTCCCGGCTGACCATGTTTACCGACAGGCGAGACCAGATCGACATTGGCGCCGGACAAGCAGTGTGAACTCGCGCATGCCGTAGCCGGATATCAGCTCGGCGGTGGCACTGAACTGCCGCTCGCAATAACGTATCCAGACATCGGGTGAGGCGCGATATAACTCGGGGATGACGTGCATGTCCGGCTCAAGCGGCGCCAGAAAATTAACGGCAAAACCAAGACGGCTCGCTGCATTCATCTCGCCCAGGGTTTTCTTGATGAACAAATCCCAGCGCGCAGCGGACTGTGCCAGCTTGACGTTGAAAATGCCGCTGGCCACCGAGTAATCCGCCACGCGCGGAATCGAACCGGCGACAACAAACCGGGCCCGAATGTTCGGATGCAAAGAGGGCTTGGCCTGATCAATCATGGCTTGCGAGAGGTCGGTGCCGAGGTAGTCCACCTCCGCACGCCGATGACGTTTTTCCAGAAAGGCCAAAAGTGCGCCGTAACCGCAGCCGACATCGTTTAATGACAACGCTTGGCGAAAGTCACACAATTTGAGGAGCTGGACAAAGCGCAACTCCTGAGTCGGCCGGCACGTCCAGTCCGCACCAAGGGCAGTCGCCCCATGCATCATCACTTTTTCCGTGTAATAACGCTCTATGCCAGCATGCACGCTGGTCAGCCGCGGATCGGGGGAGGACGCCTTGGTGATGGCGATGGTGCCCGCCCCCGCTGTCATCACTTGGCCGTTTTCTTGGCCGCCTTTGCAGCAGGTTTGGCTGCTGGTTTGGCTGCCTTGAGCGCCATGGTGGGCAGGGAGATGGTCAGGTAATCCTGGTTGAAATAGGCGACCGGCCGGTCCTTCTCCTTGATCAGCACACGGGTGTTGCCCTTTTCCGCCCGCATGTCATGAAAGGTGAAATACACCGGCAACGGGTTTTTCGAAGCAAGGTTACGCGCCATGGCGTTGACAATGGCCACGTCGCCGTTCTGGCCAGCGACATTCGAGTCATGCTTGCTGAGATTGGTGAAATAGTCGTGCATGCGGTTCTTGGCCTCTGCATTGGACGCACCGATGTTGAGGACTGCCACGCTGTTCTTGAACGAGCGGCCCTTTTTGAAAATCTTGAACTCCTTTTGCAGCGCCACCATTTCGTCGAGGCCGCCAAAATGCGTTTTCTTGTCGGGCGTAGGTCCGAAACGTACATTCAATTGGTCAAGCAGACTTCCAACGTGAATGTCATGCTCTTTCATGAAAAATCCCATAAATCTCTCCTGCGGTTACGGTTGATGAAATGGCTGGTTTAACGTAAAAATTGCAACACGCTGTAAATCCACGCTGAGTGTAGGGCCAACTCCCTCCCGTGAAAAGAGGGTGAACCGGGGCAGGAGCTTTAGGCCGCCAGCGAGCGGCGCTAGGGTGCAAAGTGTTTCGTTGTCGTCAACAGCTGCGGCCTTGCCGAAAGTTCCCGACCGCTGGCGGATCCTTCACAGGCCCATGATTCACACTCGCCCGGTTTCGCTGCATCTCCTGCCAAGCCTACATGCCGTTCAGAATCCGCCTGGCTTCCTGGGGTGACGCGTCACTGGTGCCCATGAGGCGTACCGCAGCGCCACTGCGCGTTCCGGCCGCATTCACGCCGAGCGTTGGCGGGTTCTCGTCGCTGAAAGCTTGCGCGTCGGGAATCCTGATCACCCCCGGGCGCTGAGCCCGCCCTGCATCGGGGTCAGGTTTCTGCGGGGAATAGTGGGCCCAGCGCGGCCCGGTGATTCGCGTACCGCCTACCGACACGGTCTTGTTGCCTGTGGCGATGCTGTTGAAGCTTCCGCTGCGCCGGATCAGGCTTGGGTTGTCGGGATGGTCCACGAAGGAGTCCGGGTTCCCGCTGGTGTCATACCACGCGTCCTCGAAGTGTGACTGCCGGGCGCCGCCGCGGGTGCCGATGACCACGTCGTCCCGCTCCACATAAGCGTCCACGGTGACCACCTTCTTGCCGGTATTGGTCAGCGTGATCTGCCACACCCCGCTGGGTGCGGTAGCCGTCTTGTCGTCAAAACTGAACGTGGGCGCGACCGCGAGCAGGGCGCAGGTGCCGCGCCGGCCGGTGGCGACCGTCTCAGGGTAAATCAACGCGCACAGCGGTTGCTTGCCGCCGCCCGTCCACATCCTCGACTCACCAAACTTCAGCGGCGGCAAGGCCGCTCGCCCCGGCGGGGCGATGGTGATCTCAAGGCCGTCGCGGTCTTCCTCGATCCATAGTTCCACAAAACTTTGGGTCGAATCATCGGGTAGCACCCGCCAATGAAGCGCAACATGCTCATTTTTTAATAGCGTGACATTGGCGTGCGTGCGCAGCTGGTAGCTGTTGCCGGCAGCCAGTGCGATTTGCAGGCGTCCTTGCAGCAAGCCAATCAGCTCATCCATTGCCGCTTCCAGCAGCAATGTGCCGTCATGCGGGCCGGCCAGCGTGCCGAAGCTGATGTTGGCCGTCACCTTGGCGTCGTCCGCGCAGCGCGACAGGACATACATCAACCCGTCGAGCACATGCACGTTCATTGAGCCGCCCGAGGTGTCTCGCACTGTGTCGTAGTCCAGTTGCACGGCAATCAAGGCCGCCCGGCTGGCATCGTCATCGGCCTTCGCCCAGCTGGGCGGTGCGTCAAACGTGGGCGGCAAATTGGCAACTTGAGACAGCAGCGTGCGCGGACCGGCCGCCAGATCCATGACATGGGTGCCGTGACTGACTGACGTATCCAGCGCATGAAAGAAGTGCTCGCGCCTGGGCATCTTGCTGCCCAGGGTGGACAGCCCCAGTGCAACGTAGACGGCGCTTTCGTCCACCAGGCCGTTGTAGCTGTTGGCTTGCATGGCTGCATTGATGTCGGCCGCGGTCAACTCGTGGCCATAGCCCATGCTTTGCGGTGTGCGGCCCTTGCCTTGGGCGTCCTGCCGCCAGAAGTAGCGGGTGCGCGCCTTGCCCTGATGAAGAAAATTGGCATGAGCCAGCGCCAGGCTGTCGTCGATCAGCGCCAGGACCTTGCCGGAAAGCAGGCCTTCGGCTTGAGTCTCGGCCTGCCAGGTCGGACCGCTCGAATGCACGGGCGGGTTTGCCGGCGGATTCACCGCCGAGTCGTCGGCGTACTCCGCGGCAGGCAAGCCCAGTTCAAGGCGCAGCACGAGTGCGTGCAGGCTGCCGCCCGGCTGCAGTTGCTTGAAAAACGCCGGCCTGACCCGTGCCGTGCAAAAGCGCAAGCCCTTGGGCGCAGCGCGGCTGGTGTAAGCGGGCGGCACATGCAGCCATTTGGGCGACGCGGCAGCAATAAGCTGTTGCACCGTCGTGCTCGACTTGAGTTCGATGGCAATCGGCAACCACTTCGGCCGCTTGTTGCCGTAGCCGGAAAAGTTGTCAGCCTCGGCCCACACCAGGTAGGGGTCAAAACCGTTGGTGGCACCGGGCTTGGCCCAATCGATGCCCGTGAACTCGCCCTTGGGCAGTTTGGTCCAGCTCATGGCGGCTTACTTGAGCGGCTGCCACTCTTTGGCGGCTTTGGTCCACATGAATTCAAGCAGGGGCGATTTGTGAATCACATGCTTGGTAGTTTTGTGCTGATAGTAGCCACTGAGGTTGTCTGTCATGGAGACACGCAGATCAAAATCGACTGGTTCCGCTTTTTTGCCCTCAAACTTTCGACCATCAAAGCCCCACAAAGCCACGTTTTTGGCTCCCTGGCAACGAGATACAAAAAATTCCCCAAGTGCGGTTCCGAGCAACCGTCCAGCCGCGCTGTCAACGGGATAGTGCACCCCCGCAACGGTACGGTTGACGGCGATACGCGCTGCAAGCCGTTGTAGCTGCTCCTTGTACTGATGACCCGCCGGAAGGAGGGCCAGCAACACGGTGATGACTGTGAATGCTTCTGTTGCGTGCCCACTGGGCCAACTTGCGTGCCCTGGTGTTGGAATCATCGGCTGGATCTGCGGCGAGAGATCTACGGGCCGGGGGCATGCAAAAGCGTGCTTGAATCGCATTTCTACGTCACCTGCAAGGGCGAGCATCAGGGTGACCAGTTCCATGGTCCACTTGTGTCGGTGGGAGGTCAACCCGATAACGGAGCCCCAAAAGGCGACCTGATTCGGCACTTGGGTCAGGATTTCTGCTCCTCTGTCCTCGCGCAAGTGAGCGTAATTTGCAACCAGCTGAAGTTGTTGCTTGAAGATATCCGTGTCGGGCCGAACGAGGCTGACCAGCTTTATATTGGATAGCGGCTTGCGGGTCACATTGACGAATTCGAGCGTCATTTCTTTGGCAGACTGATCGACATTGAAGTGAAGACCGGATAACACTTCCAGGCCGCAAACCTGCAGTCGAGGAGTCACATCCCAGTGGGAAAGTCTTTCAGGGTTGTCCAGTGGCGTAGGCAGGTTAATTGGAAGCATTGCCCCCTGAAATGGGCCACTCAGCGCGGACCGGCTTCTGATGAGCGCCTCCGCCAACGTTGGCGACGGTGATCCTGAAGCATCTGCCCCCA
>NZ_JAQSDN010000014.1:22112-54207 GCF_029945925.1 Polaromonas sp.
AGCCACCCAAGCCACCCAAGCCACCCAAGCCACCCAAGCCACCCAAGCCACCCAAGCCACCCAAACCACCAAGAATGCTCATATCAATCTCCTAAAAATATGTTTGTAGTTCAGCGCGGCAAACCAGCCCGGGTCAACGCGTTTGCGTAGACTTTGCCAATCGGATAAGCACTACTTGGAGAGCGGTGCACGAAAACGCTTACGCTAAATCCAGGTTCCAATTTCAGCAGTTGTTGCACGGTTTCTTTCGCGTCATCGACAAGGCCAGCTTGGGATTGTGCAATTGCCAGGGCTCGATAAGTGGACGTATGCGTTCTGTTGGCTCGAAGGGAGCGTTGGGCAAGTTCGATGGCGCGCATGTATTGACCCGCCGCGACCGCAGCAGACGCGGCGAGAGAATCATAAAAATATCTGATGGGATCAAGCGGCGAAAGCAGCAGAGCCTTTTCTGTCCCGGCTATGGCCGCTTCGCCTTCGCCTTTAAAGGCGTGCAGCGTACCCTTTAAGAGGCTCGCAAAAGAATCATTCGGGTTGATGCTTAAGGCGTGTTCGTACCGCTGATACCCTAGATCCAGCTGCTGCAACAAGTTGGTGTAAACGAATCCCTCTGCGGTGACTGCTTGACCGCATTCGGGGTCATTGTCCAATGCGCGTTTTGTGTTCTCCAGTGCCATCCGGCCTTCCTTGACGGGATCGGACGACCAGCCTTGCTGCACCTTGAGGACATGCCACTGCGCAAGCCATGCATAAGGCAGGGGGTGGCGCCGGGCGCGATCTATCAAGTGTTCCAGCATTTTCTGGGCGCGCGCAAAGTCCGATGGCGCGTTGCGATGCATGAGTGCTACCGCACCCAGCAGCAACGTGTAGCTCTCCAACGTGGGCAGGGCTTGGCTCCTCGCTCGCTGGACCTGATGCGACATCACGGTTGAACTAATAGAGGCGATGAGCCGCAAAATTAAGTCATCGTCAGCCGCGAACAAGCCTTGAACTTGTCCTTTCAGGCTGTCGGCCCAAAGAATGTGACCAGTTTTTGCTTCTATCAGCTCGACGAACAATGCCAGCTGGGTGCCGGCACTTCGGCAGGTTCCCGAGAGGATGTAGGTGGCGCCCAGGTGGGTCTTGATGTCCTCGATGGCTTCGCGGCGATCGCGAAACACCGTCGTTGACAGGCGCGAAATCACATGCAATTCCGACGTCCGCGAGAGGGCGGCAATCACCTCGTCAGCCAGCGCTTCACCCAGCAGCTCATGGCCGGGTTCGTTGCTGCGCATTGCAAACGGAATCACGGCGATGGTGGGCCGCAGGTTCAGCTCAACCGCACTGCCTGGCGGAACAATGGGCGCATCGCCGGGCGGCCCGACGCGGTAGGCGCGCACCGGCTCCTTGACATGTTTGAGGTGGCACTCGCCGAGATCTTCGACGTCTGCGTCCAGCAATGGCGCGAGCTGGTCCCGCATGTCGGCAGTGACCACGGTTTCGCCAGGGCCCGCCAGCGTGCTCACGCGCGAGGTCAGGTTGACGTCGGTGCCGTAGATGTCGTGCTGGTCGGTGACGAAACTTGCGAGGTGCCCGCCCATGCGCAGGTGCATCTGATGTTCGGGTGGCACGCCGGCATTGGCTTGCCGCGTGAAACTGTGCAGGGCAAAAGCCGCTTTGACGCAACTTTGGGCGTTGGCAAACTCCAGCATCAGGCCGTCACCCAGGCTTTTGACAATGCGGCCGCCATGCAGCGGCAGCACGTTCTGCTCCGCTTCTTCCACGAGTTGTTGCCACCGACGTACAAAGCCATCCTGGTCCTGCTCCATGATCCTGACCGACTCGACGACGTCCATGACCAGCAACACTTTCGTGTTTCTTGTCATGGCAGCAGGGAGTTCGATCAATGGGAGCCTCATCGTAGACGGTGTAACAAAATTTTACCTCCTCATTTTGTAGGAGGAAACCGTCCCGACGACCATTCAATGGCTGTGGCGCTCCTGGTGCGCCGCTCGTTGTTGTTTCAGTGTTGAACGACTTCTTCTTCAGCCGGCCTTGCACCGGCGGCGATTTCGGGCAGGCCCCGGAGGCGCTGGTAGATCGGCGTGAAATCCGGCGCGGTTTTGTCGAACAGCTCCTGGAAACTGTTGATGGCGAAGTAGGTCTGCTGGTAGCTGTCGATCTTGTAGCGGGTGCGCATCACGCGTTCAATGTCCAGAGGCAGACGCTGGGGCTCGGGGCTTTGCACCGAATGCTGCAGCTCGCCCGCTGAGCTCAGGATGCCGGCGCCGTAGGCGCGCAGGCCGTCCTTTTGCCGAATCAGGCCGAACTCGATGGTGTACCAGTAGAGCCGGCTGAGCTGTTCGCAGGCGCACAGGCCGTGCGCCTTGAGCCCACCCTTGCCGTATTCCTGCATGTGGTCGGCAAAGATGGGGTTGAACAGCAGCGGCACATGGCCGAACAGGTCGTGAAAGACGTCGGGCTCGACGATGTAGTCGAACTCTTCCGGCTTGCGTATCCAGTCGGTCACCGGGAATTTGCGATTCGCCAGCAGGGTGAAAAAGGGCACCTCGGGAATCAGCCCGGGCACGGTGACAATTTCCCAGCCCGTGGCTTGGCGCAGGCGCTGGTTGATGTCTTCAAAACGCGGAATGTGGTCGCTGGCGCCCAGCGAGGGCAGGGCGGCAATAAATTCGTCGCAGGCCAAGCCGGGCAGCAGCGCAGCCTGGCGTTCGTACAGGCGGCGGTAGGTGTCGTGGTCGGCGGCGGTGTAGCTGTCGTAGTCCTGCGGGCAGGTGTAGTCTGCGTCGGCACGCGTGTAGTCGCCGCGCGGTGGGCGCTCGCTGGCGCCGTAGACAACCGGTGGAGCAGCCCCCACGCTCCCCACTGCGTGTGGTTCGCTGCCCCCCGAGGGGGCCGTCGCTTGCTCGGGGCGGCCCTTCGCGGCGCGGGCCGCCTCACCGTTGATCGCTGCGTGTGACATGGTGGTTGTCAGGCTGTCTGCAGCACGCCGCGGCGCATCTGGTCCAGCTCCATGGTTTCAAACAGCGCCTTGAAGTTGCCTTCGCCAAAACCCTGGTTGCCCTTGCGCTGGATGAACTCGAAGAAGATCGGACCGAGCTGGTTTTCGCTGAAGATCTGCAGCAGCAATTCGCCCGGATTCCCGTCGACCAGGATGTTGCGTGCCTGCAGCTCGGCTACATTTTCGCCGTGGCCCGGGATGCGTTTGTCGAGCAGCTCGTAGTAGGTCTCGCTGGTGTTGAGCAGCTTGATGCCGCTCAGCTGCAGCGCGTCCACCGTGGCGAACAGGTCGTCGGAGCCCATCGCAATATGCTGGATGCCCTCGCCCTGGTAGCGGTCGAGGTATTCCTGGATCTGGCCGGCTTTTTCGTTGCCCTCTTCATTGATCGGGATGCGGATCTTGCCGCAGGGGCTGGTCATGGCCTTGCTCTTGACGCCGGTGGCCTGGCCTTCGATGTCGAAGTAACGCACCTCGCGGAAGTTGAACAGGCGTTCGTAAAAGCCCGACCACTCTGCCATGCGGCCGCGGTGCACGTTGTGGGTCAGGTGGTCGATGTAGGTCAGGCCGTGGCCGGCCGGGTTCAGCTCCGCGCCCGAGCCATTGGAAAGAGGCTCAAAATCCACATCGAAGAAGCCGATGTTGCCGATGTCGCCTTCCCTGGCGCCGTTCTTGCCGCGCCAGCGGTCGATGAAATAGATGATGGAGTCGCCGATGCCCTTGATCGCCGGGATGTTCAGCTCGCCCGGGCCGGCGGTGTGGGCATAACCCCAGGCGCCGAGGCTGATCGCGCGTTCGTAGGCGGCTTTGGCGTCCTGCACGCGAAAGGCGATTGCACAGACGCTGGGGCCGTGCTGGCGCGCAAAACGCTGGGCAAAGGAGTCGGGCTCGGCGTTGATGATGAAGTTGATGCCGCCCTGGCGGTACAGGGTCACGTTCTTGTGGCGGTGTTTGGCAATCGGCTTGAAGCCCATGCGCTCGAACAGCGCGCCCATTGCGGCGGGGTCGGGCGCGGCGTATTCAATGAACTCGAAGCCGTCCGTGCCCATGGGGTTGTCCCAGGCAGCCGCGGCGGAAGGCGCTGAAGAAGGTGCGGGTTGGGTAATGGCTGCGTTCATGCGTGTCTCCATGCGGTTCGGAAAAATAGCGGCACATCCACTTTAAACGCGTGACGCATCAATTTTTATGCAAAACACGGCGCCAGGCTTGATGAATGCGCATCAAACCTGCAAAATATGAGCCATGGAAGCACTCGACAAGCTGGACAAGCTCATACTGCGCAGCCTTCAAGCTGACGGCCGGGCGACTTACGAACAGATCGCCGAGCAGGTCAGCCTGTCGCCCAGCGCCGTGCTGCGGCGGGTCAAGCGGCTGGAGGAAAGCGGCGTGATCGACCGCTACGTGGCGCTGGTCAAGCCTGAGTCGGTCGGGCTGGGGCTGACCGCCTACATCAACGTGCGGCTGGAAAAACACACGGAATCGCACAAGCGCAACCCCATGGACCTGTTTCGGGCCAGTGTGCAGACCTGGCCCGAGGTGGTGGAATGTGCGGCGCTGACCGGCGAGATGGATTACCTGCTGCGCGTGGTGGTGGCCGACATGAGCCACTACAGCCGCTTCATCATGGACACGCTGCTCAAACATCCCAGCGTGCAGGACTGCAAAACCAGTTTTGTGCTGGACCGCGTGAAGTCGACCACGGCGGTGCCGGTTTGATGCGCGGGTCTTTAAAGCGAAGCGGGCCTGGTCAGGGGTTGGTTTAGGGGCCGGCCCCCCTTTTGATGTCGGTTAATGCCGGTTCGGCTGGCGCCCGCCGAGGAAATTTGCTACGATATTCATAGCTGTCTGCGCCCGTCCATCAAGGGCTGATGGCCTTTTAGACTATAAACCCGAGCGTCTCCCCGGGTTCGTGCGATTTAAATAGCCTTCAGGGCTGGACATTCTAGGGAAAACCCTTATATTGAACCCATGGTTACCCCCGGCACATTCATCAAAGCGTCCCTTTCTGCGGGCAAGGAGTTCTTCCGCCCGCCCGTGGACGTCGTAGCGCGCGCGCCGCACAGGCCGCCTGTGCTGGTGCCCATCCGCTCCATTGGCCCCACCCACGGCGAACGCATCGAAAAACATCTGCTGGCGCTGGATCCGCACGACCGCTACCTGCGCTTTGGTTACGCCGCCCGCGACGAGCAGATCCAGCGTTACGTGGCCGGCCTGAACTTCGAACGCGACGAGATTTTCGGCATCTACAACCGCAAGCTTGAGCTGATTGCCATGGCGCACCTGGCGCTGTCGATCGACCCGGAGCTGAAAAGCTGCGCCGAGTTTGGCGTGTCGGTGCTCAAGCACGCACGCGGGCGTGGCTACGGTGCGCGCCTGTTCGACCGCGCTGTGATGCATTCACGCAATGAGGGCGTGAGCATGATGTTCATCCACGCGCTCAGCGAAAACACCGCCATGCTCAACATCGCCCGCAAGGCCGGCGCCGTGATCGAGCGCGACGGTTCGGAAAGCGAGGCCTACCTCAAGCTGCCCCCGGCCGACCTGGACTCGCGCATGACCGAGATCGTCGAAGAGCAGATTGCCCAGACCGACTACCGCCTGAAAGTCCAGGCCAAACAGTTCTGGGACCTCCTGGCCATGGTCCAGGAAGTGCGGCAGGGCGTGCGCGACAGCCGCGACCGCATGCCTATATAAAGCCCCCACGGTCGCTCGCTTCGCGTAGCTCTCTGCACCTTGCAGGCCGCCGCTCGCCAGAGGCTTCGCTTCTGTCGCCTGTCCAAAGCTGCGCAGGCAGCTTTGGAGCCCCAGGCTCCAGCCCCGAGGGGCCGCTGCGCCTGCGGGCCGGCAAAGCCGGTTCCGCGGCCCCTGCTTGAATGGAGATGGCCCCAGGCTCGCTCAACTTTTAACCCGTTCGTCCTGAGCCTGTCGAAGGATGCCCCCGAGCGGCTGATGCGCCTGATCGAAGTACGTTATCCTTGTCAGCTTGCCAACTACCGAACACCTCCGTGTCCGACTTCCCCCCCAGTAGACCGCCCAAGCCCGAAGACAAGCGCGGCTTCCTCCAGAAGCTGGCCGAAATGCTTCACCCCGGGCCCGATTCCAAAGACGAGCTGATTGAAACCCTGGTCGAGGCGCAGGACAACGATGTCATAGGCGCGCAAAGCCGGGAAATGCTCGAAGGCGTGATCCGCATGGCCGACATGACGGCCGGCGACGTGATGGTGGCCACGCCCCGCATGGACGTCATCAACATCGACGCACCCTTCGACGAGTTGCTGCACCTGGTGATCGACACCGCCCACTCGCGTTTTCCGGTTTACGAAAACGAAAAAGAAAACATCATTGGCATCCTGATGGCCAAGGACCTGCTCAAGCTGCAGCGTGCGCCCGAGCTCAACATCCGCGCGCTGCTGCGCCCGGCGGTGTTTGTGCCCGAGAGCAAGGGCCTGAATGACCTGTTGCGCGAATTCCGCGGCAACCGCAACCACCTGGCCATCGTGATCGACGAGTTCGGCCGTGTGGCCGGCCTCATCACGATTGAAGACGTGCTCGAGCAGATCGTCGGCGAGATCGAGGACGAGTTTGACATCGCCGAGGACGAGGGCGACATCTTCGGCCTGACCGACCACACCTACCGCGTCAGTGGCGACACCTCGATCGAGCGCGTCAACGAGGCCTTCGGTGTGTTGCTGCCCGAAACCGACTTCGAAACCATAGGCGGTCTGGTCGCCCACGAGATGGGCCATGTGCCCAAACGTGGCGAACTCTACGCGCTGGCCGGCCTGCAGTTCACCGTGCTGCACACCAAAGGGGGCGCCGTGCGCTGGTTCAAGGTTTCGCCCGTCGCCACGGGCACCTGAGGCGCGGCGGACAAAAAGCAGCGGATGGCACGGAACTCGATCCACAGCATGATGTCGGCGCTGCCCACGTTGCCGGCCCTGCTGGAGCATATCGGGCACCCGCAGCCGCGCAAGGGGCTTTCCTTTTTTGACATTGCTATTGTTTTAATAGCTGGCTGCGCCCATGCCTTGAGCGTTGCATGGCCTTTTTCCTCTGGATTGGCGCAGGGCCAGCCGGTCTGGTGGCTGCAACTGCTGGCCCTGGCTGCGCTCGCCCGGTCGCTGGACCGCTGCGCCCGCTTCAAGCAGGGGCTGCTGCTGGGCTGGCTGTTTGGCAGCGCCTGGCTGTGCGGCATTTTCTGGTGGCTGTTCATCTCGCTGCATGTCTACGGCGGGCTGGCCGCGCCGCTGACGGTGCTGGCCGTGGGCGGTCTGGCGATCTTTCTCGCCACCTATTACGCCGTGGCCTGTGCGGCCTATGTTTCCCTGGCTCCCGCCGGGCGAACGAGCAGGGCGATTGTTTTTGCGGCCCTCTGGCTGCTGGCCGAGCTGGCCCGGGTGGAGTTTTTCACCGGCTTTCCGTGGGGCGCGGCCGGCTACGCGCACCTCGACGGCTGGATGGACGGTTACGCGCGGTGGATCGGGGTGCACGGCATCACCTTCCTGGCCGCTTTCATGGCCGCCAGCCTGGCCGGCCTGGGCCGGTCACGGCGCCAGCTGGTCGTGTTCCCGGTGTTGGCGGCGCTGATCGTGGCGGGGGCGCTGGCGGCGGGAAAGCAGACCTCCACCTCGGCCGGCAGCCTGCAGGTGACGCTGCTCCAGGGCAACATTCCCCAGGACGAAAAATTCCAGCCCGGCACCGGTCTGCCGACGGCGCTGCGCTGGTACGGCGAGCAACTGCAGGGCGCCAAAACCGCGCTGGTGGTGGCGCCGGAAACTGCGCTTCCCCTGCTGCCGCAGCAACTGCCCGAAGGTTACTGGAACGCAGTGCAGGCGCGTTTTGCCTCGGGCCAGCAGGCGGCGCTGATCGGCATGCCGCTGGGCAGCTACAACGCGGGTTACGCCAATTCGGCGGTGGGGCTCAAGCCCGGCCAGGCCCAGGCCTTCCATTTCGACAAGCACCACCTGGTCCCGTTTGGCGAGTTTGTTCCGCCGGGCTTTCGCTGGTTCATCAACCTCATGAACATCCCGCTCGGCGACTTCAAGCGCGGCCCGCTGGGCCAGCCGTCGTTTGACTGGCAGGGCCAGCGGCTGGCGCCCAACATCTGCTACGAAGACCTGTTTGGCGAGGAGCTGGGCGCCAGTTTCACCAACGCAGCCACGGCACCCACGGTGCTCGTCAACCTCAGCAATATCGGCTGGTTCGGCAACACCATCGCCATCGACCAGCACCTGGCCATCTCGCGCATGCGGGCGCTGGAGTTCGAGCGGCCCATGCTGCGCGCCACCAACACCGGCGCCACGGTCATCATCGACCACCGCGGCAAAGTCACCCACGAACTGCCGCGCCACACCCGCGGCGTGCTGGTCGGCGAGGTGGAGGGCCGCAACGGCATCACGCCTTACGCCTGGTGGGTGTCCCGCTACGGCCTGTGGCCGTGGTGGGCCCTGGGTCTGGGTGTCGCGGGACTGGCGCTGGTTTTTCGCCTGCGTTCAGGCCGCTTACTGGCCTGAGCGCACGAGCCGGCCCGGCCGCGCGGCCGTGACCTCGCCTTCGCGGGCCCCACACAGGCCCGCGACCCAGGTGCCGATATAGCCTTGCGCCTTTTGCAGAAAGCGCTTGCCGCCGGCAGGCAGATCCCGCACCAGTTGGGGCACGCCAACGCTTAATCGTGAGGGGTCGATGACGTTGATGTCGGCACGCAGCCCGACCGCCAGCCGACCGCGGTCGCTCAGCCCCAGGTAACGCGCATTGCGCGATGTCATCATCTCCACCGCCTGCTCCAGCGGCAGGCGGCCCTGCGCGCGGCCCTGCACCCAGTGCGTGAGCATGAAGGTGGAAAAACTCGCGTCGCACACGGTGCCCACATGCGCGCCGGCGTCGCCCAGGCCGAACAGCGCGCGCGGGTGGCCCAGCATCTGGCGCACGGTGTCGAGCGAGCCCTGGTTGTAGTTGAAGATCGGGAAGTAGACGAGCTGGCTGCCGTCGCCTTCGCTGAAGTAGTCGTAGAGCGCCTCCAGCGCGGTCGTGCCGCGCTGTTTGGCGCGTACCAGGAAACTCTGCATCACGTTGGGTTCGTAGTTGAGGGTGGCGTCCAGCGGGAACATGCGCCCGGCGATCATTTCAATCCGTGCCAGCAGCATGTCCACCAGCGGCGGAATCGGTGTGCCGTCACCCGCCAGACGTTCCGACTTCTCGCCCAGTATGCGGGCTTTTCGGGCTGGTTCCCGCATGGCCGCTGCGCGGGCTGCTACTGAAAGCGTAGCAATTTCCTTGTAGCCCGGAAAACCCATGAAAGGGTGAAAACTCGCGTCCAGCCCGTTGATGACGCCGATGCCGCGCGCCGCGGTCTGCAGGTACAGCGGCAGGCCGCGCGCCACGGCCGCTTCCACGCGGGCCTGCATGGCCAGGTACTGCTCCCCGCCTGGGTCGCGCTGCAGCCAGCTCATCGAGAGCGGCCGCCCGCTGGCCGCCGCGAGTTGTTCGACCAGATCGAACTCGGCATCGAAGTTCTGCGGTCCCTGCATCAGGTCGAAATCGCTGACGACCTGCACCACGCCGTGGCTCAGGCCTTCAAAGGCTTGCGCAATGCCGGTCAGTTCGGCCGCGCTGGCAATCGAGGCCGGCGTGTCATGCCCCTCGGCCGTGCGGTGGTTGTCCGAGCGGCCGGTGGAAAAGCCCACCGCCCCGGCAGCCAGCGCCGCGCGCAGGTGCTCGCGCATGGCGGCAATGTCCTGCGTGCTGGCGGCTTCGCGCGCCTCGGCGCGTTCGCCCATCACCAGCATGCGCAGCGGGTCGTGCGGCACCATGGCCATGAAGTCCAGGCTGTGCGGCATGGCGTCCAGCGCGTTCAGGTAGTCGCCAAAACTCTCCCATGAAAATTTCACCCCTTCCGTCAGCGCCACGCCGGGGATGTCTTCCACGCCCTCCATCAGCTTGATCAGCCGGTCCTCGCTGCCGGGCCGCAGTGGCGCGAAGCCAACGCCGCAGTTGCCCATGACCACGGTCGTCACGCCGTGGTGGATGCTGGGGCTGAAGGTTTCGTCCCAGGTGGCCTGCCCGTCGTAATGGGTGTGGATGTCCACAAAACCCGGCGTGACCCAGACGCCGCTGGCGTCCACCGTGTCGCGCGCTTCCGTGGTGATGGTGCCGATGGCCACAATGCGGCCGTCCTGCACACCGACGTCGGCCACAAAGGGCGCGGCGCCGCTGCCGTCGACGACGGTGCCGCCTTTAAAAAGCAAGTCGAGCATCTTTTTTTCTCCAGAAGTAGGCCAGCGACAGGCCGCTGACGATGTGCCAGATGCCCCACATGCTGGCAATGAGGACCATGCCGAGGTCCGAGTTGAACTGCACGGCAATGATGCCCAGCGCCAGGCCCGAGTTCTGCATGCCGCCCTCGATCATCACGGCACGCCGGTCGCGTTCGCTCACCCCCATGGCCTTGCTGGTGGCCCAGCCGAAAAACAGGCCGCTGGCATTGTGCGCGATCACGATGGCCAGCATGGGCAGCAGGCCCAGCGTCAGCAACTGGCGCTCCTTGATCAGCCCCAGCACGATGAAGGCCAGCAGGGCCAGCAGCGAAAAGTTGCCCAGCGGTTTCTGGATGCGCGCCGTCAGTGCAGGCAACTGGTGCGAGAAGACCAGGCCCAGCGCCATCGGCAGGGCCAGCAGCAAAAACAGGCTGATCCAGATGCCCGAGGGGTCGATGTCCAGTGTCTTGAGCCAGCCGGCTGTGGCCGGGTTGGTCGCCACCATCCAGCTGAAGTTGAACGGTGTGGCGACCAGCGCAATGATGCTGGCCACGGCCGACACGCTGACCGACAGCGCCGTGTTGCCGCGGCCCAGGTGGGTGACCACGTTGCTCAGGCTGCCGCCGGGGCAGGCCGCCACCAGGATCATCGCGGCCTCGACGTTGGGCGGCAGGTCCAGCGCCAGGGTGGCCAACCAGGTACCCACGGGCAGCAGGATGAACTGCGGGATCAGTCCGCAGACCACCGCCTTGGGTGTTTGCGCGACGCGCCTGAAGTCGCTCACCTTGAGCTCCAGCGCGACCGAAAACACCATGGTGGCGAGCACCAGGCTCAAAATCAGTTGTTGGGTTGTCATGACACTTTCCTTGCGTCTGAGGGTAACCCGGTGAAAGCTCCGTAAAATCAAGGGTTTTCGCGGGTTCAGGCCCGCTGTGTCTTTCCCATCCGGCCCTGCGTCGCCGAACACCCTATTTATGTTGACCTTTCAGCAAATCATCTTGAAGCTCCAGTCCTACTGGGATGCCCAGGGCTGCGCACTGTTGCAGCCCTATGACATGGAAGTGGGCGCCGGGACGTCGCACACTGCTACGTTTTTAAGAGCGCTTGGCCCGGAGCCCTGGAAGGCCGCCTATGTGCAGCCGAGCCGCCGCCCGAAAGACGGCCGTTACGGAGAGAACCCGAACCGCCTGCAGCACTACTACCAGTACCAGGTCGTGCTCAAGCCCGCGCCCAGCAACATCCTGGAGCTCTACCTCGGCTCGCTCGAGGCGCTGGGGTTTGACCTGAAGAAAAACGACATCCGCTTCGTGGAAGACGACTGGGAGAATCCGACGCTGGGCGCCTGGGGCCTGGGCTGGGAGGTCTGGCTCAACGGCATGGAAGTCACGCAGTTCACCTACTTCCAGCAGGTCGGCGGTATCGACTGCAAACCCATCACCGGCGAGATCACTTATGGCCTGGAGCGCCTGGCCATGTACCTGCAAGGTGTGGACAACGTCTACAACCTGCAGTGGACCGACAGCATGAGTTATGGCGACGTCTACCTGCAAAACGAAAAGGAACAGTCGGCCTACAACTTCGAACACAGTGACGCCGACTTCCTGTTCACCGCCTTCACCGCCTACGAGAAGCAGGCCAAACACCTGATCGAGGTGCAGCTCGCGCTGCCGGCCTACGAGCAGGTGCTCAAGGCCGCGCACAGCTTCAACCTGCTGGACGCGCGCGGCGCGATTTCGGTGACCGAGCGCGCCGCCTATATCGGCCGCATCCGCAACCTGGCGCGTGCCGTGGCGCAGAGTTATTACGAATCCAGAGAGCGCCTGGGCTTCCCGATGGCGCCGCGCGAGTGGGTGGAACAGATGACGAAGAAGGCCGCATGACCATGACCACGCAAAACCTTCTGGTCGAACTGTTTGTGGAAGAGCTGCCGCCCAAGGCGCTCAAAAAACTGGGCGATGCCTTTGCGGGTGTCTTGTTCGAGCAGCTCAAGGCCCAGGGCCTGGCCAGTGCCGACGTCTCGGTGGTGACGGCGTATGCCTCGCCGCGCCGCTTGGCCGCGCATGTCACCCATGTCTGGCGCAAGGCCGCCGACAAGGCCGTGCAGCAAAAACTCATGCCGGTCTCGGTGGGGCTGGATGCTTCCGGCAAGGCCACGCCCGCCCTGCTCAAGAAGCTGCAGGCGCTCGGTGCCGACGTATCGGACCCGGCGGCGGCCGTGGCCGCCCTCAAGCGCGCACCCGACGGCAAGGCCGAGGCGCTGTTCTACGACAGCCTGGTGACGGGCGCCGCGCTCGATACCGGCCTGCAGAAAGCGCTCGAAGAAGCCATCGCCAAGCTGCCGATTCCCAAGGTCATGAGTTACCAGCTCGAGACCGACTGCGCGCTGCCCGGCTGGAGCAGCGTGAACTTCGTGCGTCCCGCGCACGGCCTGGTGGCACTGCACGGCAGCACCGTGGTGCCGATCACGGCGCTGGGCCTGAAGGCGGGCAACACCACGCAGGGTCACCGCTTTGAAGCCAAAGTGTCGCCGGTGGTGATCCAGGATGCCGACGCGTACGCCCAGACCCTGCTGGGCGACGGCGCGGTGATCGCCAGCTTCAACGACCGCCGTTTTGCCATCGTGCAGCAGCTCGCGCAGGCTGCCGAGCGGCTGGGCCCGGGCTACGAGGTGCTGATGGACGAGGACCTGCTGAGCGAGGTGACCGGGCTGGTCGAGCACCCCAATGTGCTGGTGTGCGAATTCGAAGCGCAGTTCCTCGACGTGCCGCAGGAGTGCCTGATCCTCACGATGAAGGCCAACCAGAAGTACTTCCCGCTGGTCGACGCGAAGGGCAAACTCACCAACAAGTTTCTGGTGGTCAGCAACATCAGCCCCGACGATGCCAGCGCGGTGATTCAGGGCAATGAGCGTGTGGTGCGGCCGCGCCTGGCCGACGCCAAGTTCTTTTTTGACCAGGACCGCAAGAAGACGCTGGCCTCGCGTGTGGCGGGGCTGGACAAGGTGGTTTATCACAACAAGCTCGGCTCGCAGGGTGAGCGTGTGGCACGCGTGAGTCGCATCGCCACAGAAATTGGGATGATGCTGGCGGTGGAGGGCGATTCCACCATTGCCATGCATGCCCAAAGGGCGGCAGAGCTTGCCAAAACAGATCTGGTCACGGACATGGTTGGCGAATTCCCTGAACTGCAGGGCATCATGGGGCGTTATTACGCTCTGAACGATGGCTTGCCCGCAGATATTGCCGATGCCATTGAAGATCATTACAAGCCGCGGTTTTCCGGCGACGAACTGCCCCGCAATCAGGTCGGCGTGATTGTGGCGCTGGCAGACAAGCTCGAAACCCTGGCGGGCATGTTCGGCATCGGCAATTTGCCGACCGGTGACAAGGACCCGTTTGCCCTGCGCCGCCATGCGCTGGGCGTGATCCGTATGTTGGTCGAGAAAGACTTGCCACTTTCACTTCATCGCTTGCTTGCAGTAGCGACTCGCCCGTTTGTGGAGCAGTTCTGTGGAGGAGCGTTTGTGCCTGTCCAGTTGATGCCACCAGACGCGGATGAAAACTACCTCCAAGCATTGAACAAACACTTTGGTGTCGCGAATTCAACGGGACAAGAACTTGTGGGTTTTATCTATGACCGCCTCGCCGGCTCCCTGCGCGAGCAGGGCTACAGCCCGCAGGAAGTCGAGGCCGTGCTGGCCCTGCATCCGCAACGGCTCGGTGATGTGGCCAAGCGCCTGGCTGCGGTACGCGCCTTCGCCGCGCTGCCGGAAGCGCCGGCCCTGGCCGCCGCGAACAAGCGCATCGCCAACATCCTCAAGAAGGCCCAGGACGTCGATGCCCATGTCAGCGAGGTGTTGCTCAAGGAGGCCGCCGAAATCGCCCTGTACGCGGCAATGAAGGATGTGGCGCCCCGGGCAAAAGCACAGTTCGAAGCCGGCGACTACACCGCCTCGCTGCAGACACTCGCCGCCCTGCGTGCGCCGGTTGATGCGTTTTTCGACGGCGTGATGGTCAACGCCGATGAGATGGACTTGCGCCTGAACCGGCAGGGCTTGCTCAAAAGCCTGCATGACGCCATGAACCGCGTCGCGGATTTGTCCAGACTCGCGGCCTGAGCCGGTCACCACAGGCCACGTCCCATGAAACTCGTCATCCTCGACCGCGACGGCACCATCAACAGTGACAGCGACGACTTCGTCAAGACGCCGGACGAATGGGTGCCGCTGCCGGGCGCGCTGGAAGCGATTGCGCGGCTGACCCACGCCGGCTGGCATGTGGTGATTGCGTCCAACCAGTCGGGCCTGGGGCGCGGCCTGTTTGATGTGGCCTCGCTTAACGCCATGCACGCCAAGATGCACAAGCTGCTGGCGGCGCTGGGCGGGCGCATCGATGCGGTGTTTTACTGCCCGCACAGCCCGGAAGAAAGCTGTACCTGCCGCAAACCCCTGCCCGGATTGTTCGAGCAGATAGGCGCGCGTTTTGGCGTACCGCTCAAGGGTGTGCCGACCGCCGGCGACTCGGTGCGCGATTTGCTCGCCGGCGCTGCGGCCGGTTGTGAGCCGCACCTGGTGCTGACCGGAAAATCGGCAGGGTACCGGGACGGTGGCCGGCCGGAGGGCCTGCCGCCCGGCACGCTGGTCCATGCCGACCTGCCGGCCTTTGTGGAATTCATCCTGAATCGCAGCGCCCCAACAGGTGCTATGAAAAAAGTAGCTACTCGCGCAGATGTTTAAAGGGCTGCAGCCCTGAAACGCTCAAAAGTTCGACTGAAAACGCACGCCATGCCCCTGATCCGCTCCGTCCTGCACCTTCTGTGGATGATTTTTACCGTGATTCCCTGGGGGCTGGCTGTGCTGATTTTTTCGCTGTTCGGCAGCAGCACCCAGATCTACTGGCTGTGCGCCGGCTGGCTGCGCCTGGCTGTCAGCGGCGGCACGGTGATTCTTGGCATCAAAAATCGTGTGACCGGCATGGAAAACCTGCCTGTCGGCGAGACCAGCGCGGCCGTGCTGCTGCTCAAGCACCAGAGCACCTGGGAGACGTTTTCGATGCCGACACTGATGCCGCACCCGCTGGCCTACGTGTTCAAGAAAGAGCTTCTGTACGTGCCCTTTTTCGGCTGGGCCATGGCCCGCATGGACATGATCCACATTGACCGCAGTCAGCGCACACAGGCCTTCAACAAGGTGGTCGAGCAGGGCCGCCGGCTGATGAGCCAGGGTGTCTGGGTCATCATGTTTCCGGAGGGCACGCGGATTGACCGCGGAAAAAAAGGCGTCTACAAGACCGGTGGCACGCGGCTGGCTATTGAGACGGGCGCCCCGGTGATTCCGGTGGCCGTGACATCGGCCAAGTGCTGGCCGCGCAAGGCCTTCATCAAGAGGCCCGGCATCGTCGACATCTCGATCGGCAAACCCATCAGCAGCGTGGGCCGCAAGCCCGAGGAACTGATGCGTGAGGTCGAGGCCTGGATCGAAGCCGAAATGCGCCGGCTCGACCCCGAGGCCTATCCGGAAACCGCTAAACCGCTGGCACCGGCGCGTAGAGCACGCCCACGGGCAACCCCGTCACAGCGCTAGACTGTTTGCATGCAACGGTTTCTCCAGTTCACGCTTGACCTCTTTGACCTGGAGCCCGCCAGACCCGTGGCCTCGCCTCCTGAACAGCTTGCCGTACCAAAACCAAATCAGCCTCCAGCCCTTGCTGATTCTGCGCCGACAGCTATAAAAAAGGCAGCGAATGACAAGCCGGACCCGCTTGCGCCCCAGACCTTGGCGCAAGTGCTGGCGCCGGCCACCTACCGCCATCCTGCGGCCACGCGCGAGGCCTTGCTGGAGGGCGCCGTGGTGGCTTACCAGTTCCGGCGCGGCAAGCGGCGCACCATCGGCTTTTCGGTCGGTGCCGAAGGGCTGGTCGTCAGCGCGCCCAAATGGGTGCCGCTTTATGACATCGACAAGGCCGTGCAGGAAAAATCCGGCTGGATCGTGCGCAAGCTGCAGGAAACCCGCGCCCGCCATGACCGGCTCGAGTCGGCGCGCATCGAATGGAAAGACGGGGCGTCCCTGCCTTTCCTCGGGGAGCCCGTGATGGTGGTGATCGATCCGCGACATGCCTTCGGTGCGGTGGGCGGTGAACTCAAGAACCTCGGTGGGCCCGGGGCTGTGCTGCACACCGGCGCCGACGCCCCCGGCAGCACCCTGCCGGGCGTGGCGAAGCTGACCTTGCACATCGCCCTGGCGCACGATGCGACGCCGGAGCAGATCCGCGACTCCGTGCAGGCCTGGCTGATGCGCCAGGCCAAGCGCCTTTTCACCGAACGGCTCAACCACTATGCCCCCCACTTGGGCGTGCAATGGCGCAAGCTGAGCCTGAGCAGCGCCGGCACGCGCTGGGGCAGCGCCAGCGCCGATGGTGCGATCCGGCTGAACTGGCGGCTGATTCACTTCAAGCAGTCCGTGATCGACTATGTGGTGGTTCACGAACTGAGCCATTTGCGGGTGATGGACCACAGCCCGCGTTTTTGGGACACTGTGCGTACGGTGGTTCCTGACTATGCCGAGCTGCGCAGCCAGTTGAAAGAAGAGTCTGTTCCGAGGTGGTAGCCAGGCCAGGACCGCTCAGGATGCCTCGGTTGGCCGGGGAGCCTCGGAAAAAACTTGCATTGGATGCTGGACAAGCTTGTAAATTTGTGTAATATGAGAAATATGATAAAAGTGCCAGCGAAATCACGCTAAACGAAAAGGTTTTTATGCATGACAAACCCATTCTCGTGGTGGAGGACAACCCCGACCACCTGGAGCTCACGGTCCTGACTTTGCAGGAGCAGGGGACGGACACGGCCATCGTGACCGCGCGCGATGGCGCCGAGGCGCTGGACTACCTGTTTGGCCGGGGGGCGCACGCAGGGCGCGACACTCAGAAGCAGCCGGCCTTTGTCCTGCTCGACATGAAGCTGCCCAAGCTGTCCGGCCTCGATGTTTTGCGCAGCCTGCGCAGCAACCCGCTGACGGCGCTGGTCCCGGTGGTCATGCTGACCTCGTCGAGTGAGCAGTCCGACATCATTGCCTGCTACCAGAGCGGCGCCAACGGCTTTGTGCGCAAGCCCGTCGATTTCGGCGACTTCACGGAAAAGCTCAGCCGTCTGCAGGACTACTGGCTGCGCGTCAACGAGTCCATCGCCGCCGCTTGACGGTCGCCTGGCCGGCCCATGCGGCGAGGCGGGAACCATCGCTGGAATAAAGCGGGGGGCTACTGCAGATGACTTACAGTCGGGTGAGTCCATCTGAAAACGGCCGCTGGCGGCCCGGTTCAGAAACCCCGACCGCATGAACACCGTCCTGATTCCTTTCCCCACCCTTCCGCCCCGTCCCGCGCGCGCCTGTCCGGACGCGTCCCGCCCACGCCAACCCGTGCCGCAGCGGATCACCGCATGAGGGCGGACATCAGCCTGCGCACGCGCATTGTCGTCCTGGTGCTGGTGGCGATTGTTCCGCTGTTCGGCCTGTCGATGTTCAAGGCACTGCACAATGCCGACGCGGAACTCGAACGCGCCAAGGCCAACCTGCAGTTTGCGACCTCGCTGGCCGCCGCCAGCCAGGAGCGGGTGGCCGACTCCGCCCGGCAGGTGCTGACCCTGCTGGCCTCGCTGCCGGAGGTGCAGGACGGCAACAACGCCGGTTGCGACCGCTACTTTTCGAGCCTGACCCGCCATCTTCCCGAATACGCCAATCTGGGCGTCCTGGGGCTGGACGGACAAACCCGTTGTCACGCGCTGGGGAGCGCCAAGAAAGCTTTTCTGGGTGACCGCAGCTATTTCCGCGATGCCATCGCCCAGCGCCGCTTTGTGGTGGGCACCTATGCGGTCGGGCGGCTTGCCGGCACGCCGGTTCTGACCTTTGCCCTGCCGGTCATGGGGGCTGATGACAAGGTGACAGGGGTGGTCTACGCTTCCTTCGATCTGGCCCGGATGGCCGACACGATCGCGGGGATTCAGCTGCCGTCGGGAGCTGCACTGGGCATTCAGGACCGCGAGGGCGCCTTGCTGGCGGGCAGACCGGCCCTGCCCATCCGTGTGGGCGACAAGGTTCGCAGCCCGGTATTGCAGGAAGCGGTCATGGCCATGAGCACCGGGGTGCGCGAAGGCCTGGACGGCGGTGGGCATGCGCGTTTGTGGGCGTTCATGCCGAGCAGTCCGCGCACGGAAGCCGCGGTTTTTGTGTCGGTCAGCATGGACCGCGACCTGATCGTCGCGCCTGTCCGGCGCCAGTTGTGGCTGGAGCTGGCGGCGCTTGCGCTGGTGGCGCTTCTTGGCGGCTGGATCGCCTGGATGATTGCCAGTCGTTCGATCGTGGCGCCGGCCCGCCAGCTTCTTCGCGCTACGCGGGAGCTGGAGAAGGGCCACCTGGATGCCCGTGTGCCCATGAGGCCGGGTGAGGTCCAGAGTGAATTCTCCAGAATTGCTGCGGGTTTCAACCTGATGGCCGACTCGCTGCAGCATCGCGAAAGGGCCCTGGAAAACGAGCTGGTGCGAAACCGGCAGGCTTATGCCGCGCTGGAGCTGACCATCAACAGCATGCAGGAAGGCCTGCTGGCGGTGGACGCCGCCGGGCGGGTGATCCTGGTCAACCAGACGGCCTCCCAGCTGTTTGCCATTGATGACAGCTCCCTGGTGCTGGCGCCGCTGTGGCCCGAACGCCAGGGGCTGTTTGTTCCGGACATGCAGGACCTGTACGGTTTCGAGGACTTGCCTCTCCACATGGCCCTGCGCGGCGAGAGCGGCGGCCCCCTGCTCATGCTGGTGCGCAACGAGCGCGAGCCGGTGGGCCGCCTGATCAGTTGTACCTACCGTCCCATGCAGGGCGCGGACGGCATCGTTGGCGCCCTGATGGTGTTTTCAGACATCACCCGCATGCAGCAGCTGCAGCTGGAGCAGACGCGCAGTTACGAGCAACTCAGCGAGGTCCAGCGCAAGCTACTCAATGCCCAGCGGCTGGGGCGGATCGGCAACTGGGAGCTGAACCTGGTCACCGGCCGGCTCTGGTGGTCCGACGAGGTGTACGAACTCTTCGGGCTGACCCGGGCGGGCTTTGACGGGCGACCGGACACCGTGATTGCGATGATCCATCCGGAAGACCGTGCCGGCTACATCCGCGTGCGGGACGCCGCCATGCAGGAGGGCCAGCGCATGGACGTGGAGTACCGCATCCTCACCGTGGACGGCCAGACCCGCTGGATACACCAGCTCGGGGAGTCCCATGCAGACAGCAGTGGCCAGATCGTCCGGCGTGCCGGTGTGGTCCAGGACATCACGGCCCGCAAGCAGGCGGAACTGGCCGTGGCCCGCCACACGGAGCTGCTGCAACAGACCGGCGAGATGGCCCGCATCGGGGGCTGGGAACTGACCGTGGAGACCATGACGCCTTACTGGTCCGCAGAGGTGTACCGGATTCTTGACCTCGATCCTTCAGTGGTACTGGGGACGAAACAGGCGCTCGATTTTCACCCGCCGGAAATGCAGTCCCTGGCGCGCGCCACGCTGTCCGCGGCGCTGGCCGACGGCACGCCCTGGGACATGGAGGTGCCGCTTGTCACGGCGCGGGGGCGACGCATCTGGGTGCGCACACGGGGGCATGCCATGTTGAGGGACGGCAAGGTCGTGCGCCTCATGGGGGTGTTGCAGGACATCACCGACCAGCACGAATCCCAGGCGCAACTCCGATTGCTGGAGGCCGCCATTTCACGGCTGAACGACATTGTGCTGATCACCGAAGCCGATCCGCTGGATGAGCCAGGGCCGCGCATCGTGTTTGTCAACAACGCGTTCGAGCGCCGCACCGGCTATAGCCGCGAGGAAGCGCTGGGCCGGTCGCCGCGTTTCCTGCAGGGCCCGGGAACCCAGCGCTCCGAACTGGACCGTATCGGTGCGGCGCTGCGCAAGGGTGAGTCCGTGCGCGCGGAGCTGATCAACTACAAAAAGAGCGGCGAAGAAATCTGGCTGGACCTGGACATGGTGCCCATTGCAGACGCGCAGGGGCGGGTCACCCACATCGTCGCCATAGAGCGCGACATTACCCGGCGCAAACTCGCCGAGCAGGCCATGACCGACAGCGAGCAGCGTTATGCGGCCCTGTTCAAGGCCGGGCCTGTGCCGATGTGGATCGTCGACGCCGGGACCGCCCGGTTTCTCGCCGTCAACGAGGCTGCTGTGGCGAACTATGGTCATTCGAAGGAAGAGTTTTTGCAGCTGACACTCTTTGATATCCGGTCCGGGACAGAGCAGGCCCGGTTGAAGCAGCATCTAGACAAAGGCATCATCGGCCAGCCGGGCCGCTGGCTGCATCTGCGCAAGGACGGGGTGGAGTTTCCCGTGGAGACCGTGGCCCGGGCCATCACCTACATGGGCCGGGAGGCGCGTTTCGCGGTTGCGCTGGACATCACCGCACAGGTCAGGGCCGAAAAGGAAGTACAGGATTACCTGTTCACGCTGCAGCGTGCCGCCGACGCGACCCATGCCATCACGCGCCACCGCACCGTCGAAGCAACATTGCAGGAAACCGTGGACCAGGTCCGGTCCGTGGTGGGCGCGCACCAGGCCGTGGTGAGCCTGACGGTCTCCGGAGCACAGACGCGGACCGTCAACGCCGTGTCGCACTCGGACAAATATGCGCACTGCCGCGACCTGGTGCGCTGGACCCACCGCCATGGCCTGGATGCGGCCGTTTGCGAAACCAACAGGCCGATGCGGCTGACCCGGTCCGCGCTGGAGGCTGACCCGCACTGGGTCGGTCCTGGTGATGAGGCCGGGACGGGGCCGTCCATGCGGGGCTGGCTGGCGGTCCCGCTGACCGGCCAAAGTGGCGAGAACATCGGCCTGCTGCAACTGAGCGACAAATACGACGGCGAGTTCACATTGCAGGACCAGTATGTGGGCGTTGAACTCGCGCAACTGGCGTCCATCGCCATTGAAAACACCCAGCTTTTTGAGCAGGTCCAGCAGCTCAATCAGGGGCTGGAAGAAAAGGTCGTTGAAAGGACCGCCGCCCTGGCACGGCAGGAGGCCTTGTTCCGGGCGCTGGCCGAGCAGGCCCCGCAGATCATCTGGAATGTCGACGTTGACGGCAAGGTGACCTACCTGAATCGCAAGTGGTACGAGTTGATGGGTGGGACACCGGCTGACTGGATGGGATACAAGTGGTCAAGCGTGGTGCACCCCGACGACCTGACGGACATGTCTGCCAACTGGAAGATGTCCCGCCAGAGCCTGACGTCCTATGTGGGAATGCGGCGCCTGCGTGCGGCGGACGGCACCTACCACACCATGTCTTACCGGGCCTCTCCGGTGCTTGACGATGAGGGCGGCGTGCTGTTCTGGGTCGGCATCGATGCCGATGTGACGGAAATCAAGGACATTGAAACAGCCCTGCGCCTGTCCAACCAGGAACTTGAAGCCTTTTCCTACTCGGTCTCGCATGACCTGCGTTCACCGCTGAATACGGTGGACGGTTTCAGCCGCCTGCTGGCCAAGCAGCTCAACGCCGGCAGCCCGAACGAAAAAATCCAGCACTACCTGTCGCGCATCCATGCGGGTGTGGCCCAGATGGGGCGGCTGATCGAAGACCTGCTGTCCCTGGCGCAAGTCTCGCGCATGCAGTTGCGACATGAAACGGTGGATTTGAGCGCCATGGCGGCGGAAATAGCCGGCGAATGCCAGGGGCGCAACCCGGAGCGCGTGGCCAGCATCCATATCGAAGAGGGTTTGCAGGTTCAGGGTGACGGGCGGCTGATCCACGTGGTGATGGAAAACCTGCTGGGCAATGCCTGGAAGTTCTCTTCCCGGCAAGCCCATGCGGCTATCCGGGTCGGACACACGACTGACGCTGGCGGCCTGTCCGTGTTTTTCGTGCAGGACAACGGCGCGGGCTTTGACATGGCCTATGCCGACAAGCTCTTCAATACTTTTCAGCGGCTGCATGCCGTGACCGATTTTCCGGGAACCGGTGTGGGGCTGGCCACCGTGAGCCGCGTGATCGGCCGCCACGGCGGCAAGGTCTGGGCGCAGGCCGAGCCCGGCAAGGGGGCCACCTTCTTTTTTACCCTGCCAGGCGGTGGGGCCGCCGCCTGAGTGCGGTACAGATGTTCAGTTGTAAAAAATGCAGATGAGTTGATAGCCATTAAATTCAATTGATTAAATTCATTAAATTGTTTAAATTGCAGTTGTAATTTTAAATAGGCCCTTTTATGCCCCGCGAAACCCAAACTTTCGAAAATGCCATCACCGCGAGCGAGTTCTCCAGTGATGACTATTGCGGAACCACCTACGCCGCCAAACTGCTGGGCTTGTCGGTCGCCACCGTCCAGTCGCTGGTCGAGAAGGGTGAGATTGAGGCGTGGAAAACCCTGGGAGGCCACCGCCGGCTTTCCCTGCGTGCCATCAACGCCTACCTTCAGAAAAACAGTCCGCAACGAGCCCAGGTGGACGCGGATCCCCGCAATCGCCTCAGCGTCCTGGTGGTGGAAGACGACGAGGCCACCTGCGAGCTTTACAGGGCCCACTTCGACGAATGGGACATGGCGGTGGACTGCAGCTTCATGCCGTCCGCCCTGGAGGCCCTGATGGACATTGCCAGCATGCGCCCGGACCTCCTGATCACCGACCTGAACATGCCCGGCGTGGACGGTATGGAAATGCTGCGCGCCCTCAAGCGCAACCAGCAACTGCTGGCGATGCAGATCCTGGTGATCAGCGGCTTGCCGCGCGAATCGGTCAAGGAAAGAGGGGGCCTTCCGCCCAACTCGTACTACCTCGAAAAACCGATCAATTTCGACTGGCTGCATGGGTATGTCACGGCGCTGCTGGTGGCCAACCGCAAGTGGCGCTAGGACTTCGCCTGGAACTGTCGCCAGATGAAGGCGTGCCTTCGCTCTCCTGTCCCTGGTAAATCCTGGTCAAGGCTGCGTCTGTGGTTAGTGCCTGGCCCGGGGCGCGAATCAACCACTTTCATCGTGTGCAGGTACTCCTGGAACGACGCACCAGGGCGGCGTTACCCCAACGTTTGAAGAAGCCTGGTCTTGGCCTTGTTGACCCTTTTCAAAACATGGCTGAAGTCGCTGAAGGGAAGCAGGCGGGTGCCGCTTTTAGGGCTACCAACCGGACGGGAGGCAGCAAGCGCAGAGGCCTTGCAGGGCGGTATCGACCTGTCGTCTGACGGGATGGTCCTGCTGGACAGCGTGGGCCGGATCGCGGCATTCAATATGCGTGCCCAGGCGCTCATGCACTCCGCGCTCGGCAAGCTCAGGGGTGTTGATTTCTGGGATGCGGTACCAGAAGAAATTGCAGACGAGCACCGCGGTGCCGCCGAGCAGGCGCTGCGGAAAACGGGATGCCACACCTTTGTTATTCGGCATGAGTTTGAGAACCAATGGGTCGACTGCTCCCTGCGTCAGCATGCCAATGGCTTGCTGGTGACACTCAAAGATGTCAGCGCCATCCATTTGGCCTCGCGTTCGCTGCGATACAGCGAGGCCTGCAATCAGACCCTGTTCGACGCTCATCCGCAGGCGATGTGGGTGTTCGATACCGGCTCACGGCACATTCTGGCCGCCAACAACGCTGCTGCCGCGCTGTATGGCATGGCGCCGGCAGCGCTGGGTGCGCTTTTTGTTGAATCGCTTTTCCCCGACGGTGAGGGGGCCGCCCTGCAGGACTCCCTGCCGCCGGGCGATTTTCAGCAGGAAATGCGGCTGTGTACCCAGAAAAAAGCGGATGGCGAGCGCATGCTTGTTGAGCTGGCCTGTTCCAGCGTGCAATGGGCGTTGCGCCCGGCAGTGCTGGTCGGTGTGACCGACGTGGGGGCGCGCCATCTTGCCGACGCACACCTGTCCAGGCGCAATGAAGAGCTCGAGATGCGTATCGAGCAATCCACCGGTGAACTGCAGCGCAGCCGCGGCGAACTGCAGGCTTTCACGAGCGCGATGCTGCACGTCCTGAATGCACCGTTGCATGTCATCGATGGATTTGCCACCACACTGGCAGAGCGCCATGGCGCAGCGCTTGATGCGCAGGGCCAGCATTACCTGGCGCGCATTCAGGCGAGCAGCCTCCAGCTGGCCAGGCTGATTGATGATCTGCGCACCCTGACCTATTTGCCCAGCATGCCCATGGCACCGGCACGGGTGGACCTGGCGCCCGTGTGCCAGCGCCTGATGGACGAGTTGCACAAGCGCGAACCGCTCCGGCTTCTGGTGCTGGAGATGGAGCCCGCGCTGCCCCTTGTCTGTGACAAAAACCAGCTTTCCCTGGCGCTCGCCTGTCTGCTCGACAACGCCTGGAAATTCACCTCCCGCAAAGAGCAGAGCTGGATCAGGGTGGGCCTCATGCCGGGGAAAAACTCCGCGGAGATCGTGCTGTCGGTCTCCGACAATGGCGCCGGTTTCGATACTGCCTACACCGGCAAACTGTTCACGGCCTTCGAGCGCCTGCACTCGTCGGTGGATTTTCCCGGTACGGGGTTGGGCCTGGCGATTGTCAAGCGTGTGGCGCAGCTGCATGGCGGTGAAGTCTGGGCTGTCGCTGCTGACCGGGGCGGCGCGAGCTTCTTCATGTCCCTGCCGCAGAATCCACAAGACGCGGACTCGGCCAGCGACTCCCCGCCGTCAGCCTGATTTTGAATCCGGAAACAGAGGGATGATTTCCGGCTTTCTTGGGTGATCAAATTCGCCTCCCCAGCTTATAGTTTCGGTTGGAAAGCCCGCTGTCTGTGCGATAGATCAAAGACGGGGATAACTTCTTCTCACCACCTGGCGCCAGAGATTGTCACCCGAAAATAGCTTTCTTTTCAGAGTACCGCTGCTTGACGCGAAGCAACACGTCATTGGCTACAGGCTGGCGTGCCAGAGCGACGGGACCGCGAACGGAATCTCAGGTGGAGCTGGAGCGGATCAACTGCTGGCCCTTTTGACCGGGCGCGCCAGCGAAATCAAGTCGGGCCTGTTTTTTATGGAGACGGGTCCCGCTGGGCTGTCCGATGAGGTGTTGCAAACCCTGTCACCGCAAACCACGGTGCTGGTCCTCAACCCAGGCGACCTGGTCGCTGAAAACCATCTTTCTCTGGCCTCATCCTTTCGGAACAGGGGGGGTATCCTGGCACTGCGTGACGCCGACCTTGCCTTTCTGAAGGCAAACGAGCAACTGCTTCCTCACTTGAGCTACATTTTTCTCCCCCATGGCCATCCAGACCTGAGCGAGATAGCCGGTCTGGCCCGACGCAGGCAGCCGGACATGGCCCTGGTCGTGGACAACATTTCGGGCTGGCAGGAGTTCGACGCCTGCACCGGTTCGGGCATCCACGGCATCTTGCGGAATTTGTGTGCCGCACGCCGTGAGACGAGTTCGCCGGGAAAGCTGGGCCCTCAAGCGCAACAGATTCTGCAGCTGATGCACATGGTTCAGGGGGATGCCGACATACGCCACCTGGAAAAAGTGCTCAAGAGCGATGTTGCCCTTTCCTATAAATTGCTGCGGTACATCAATTCTGCGGGTTTTGGCCTGGAGTTTGAAATCGATTCGCCGCGACATGCCGTCGCCATGCTCGGTTATGCGCCCATGTTCCGCTGGCTTTTGCTCCTGCTGGTGAGAACCACTACCGTGGCATTCTCCCCTGCGCTGATGCAGGCCGCCATGGTTCGCGGGCGGTTTGCAGAACTGCTGGGGCAGGACTTTCTCTCGAGGAGAGAGGCGGAAAACCTGTTTGTCGTTGGCATGTTTTCGTTTCTCGATCATCTGCTGGGAATTCCGGTGCAGGAAGTGCTCCGGCAACTGACCTTGCCCGAAACAGTGACGCAGGCCTTGCTCTCGCGTGAGGGCGTCTACGGGCCGGTTCTGGCGCTGGTCGAGGCGAGCGAGCAGGTGGATGGCCGTGCTGCACATTTCGCCGAAGCCCTGTCCATGACGGCAATCCATGTGAATGAGGCGCATTTGTCGGCGCTTGCCTGGGCGCAAAACATCAAGCTTTAACCTGCACGGTGAGCACGCGTGCCGGGCACCGCTCCGGCCATGCGCCACCCGGAATCATCTTCGCGGCACCGGCAAAGCCTGCACCATGCTGAACAGGAAAAGCGGTGCGACCGCCGTCGGCGTGCATTGGCCAAGGGGCAATCCGTTCTCTCTGACCAATCGGGGAAATGAGGGGGAATTTTCATTCTTCTCCGGCAATCCACAAAGCCTCTCGCTATTTACAGTAAAAAAATGAAAAAGACCGTTATGAAACAGTGCCGGGCCGTGTTTGTATCAGCGAGGCCTGGCGTCTAATGGTTGCCGACAGCTACCTTGTTCGAGCCCCCCTGCTTGACCCCAAGCAAAAGGTCATTGGCTACAAGTTCGCATGGCAGAAAACTGGCGAAAGCGGCGACATGGCCGGTGAGGCGGAGCTGCGTCAGCTACTGGCCTTTGTTGCCGAGCATGTGGTCGATGCCAGGCTAGGCACGTTGTTTCTCGACGTCATTCCCGCCGTGCTGTCTGCCGCGGCGCTGCAGTCGTTGCCGCCTGCAAGCACGGTGCTGGTGCTGAACCGTGCCGACCTGGTGGAGGAGGGCCATGTGGCGCTGGCAGCCGGGCTGCGCAGGCGGGGCTTTGGTCTGGCACTGCGTGATGCAGACCTCACCTGCCTGGAGGCAGACGAGACGCTGCTGCCTCTGGTCACCCACGTAGAGCTTGGCGCGGATCATCCGGAATTGGCCGCGATCAACAAGCACGCCCGAAACAGGAAAATCCCGCTTTCCGTGGTGGTGAACCGGTTCCCCGGATGGCGGGAGTTTGATGCCTGCGCCCTCATGGGGTTGAATGGGATTTTTGGGAATATCTGCCTGACACCTCGCCCGCCGAACCCGTCAGAAACACCAAGTCCGCAAGCCGTGCTGATTCTGCAGCTGATGCAGCTGGTTCAGGACAACGCCGACATTCGCCATCTCGAGAAAATCCTGAATCAGGATTCGACGATTGCCGAAAAACTGCTACATCACATGAATTCCGCGAGGTTCGGCCTGGACGGCCGCATCGAATCCATGCGCCAGGCGGTAGCCATGCTGGGCTACAAGCCGCTATTTCGCTGGCTTTCACTGCTGCTGGCCATCACCAGCAAATCCGGGTTTTCTCCCGCGTTGTTGCAGGCCGCCATTATTCGCGGGCGCTTTATCGAGTTGCTTGGACAGGGACTGCTTCACAAGAGTGAGGCGGACAACCTGTTTGTCGTCGGCACGTTTTCCCTGCTGGACCAGTTGCTGGGTATTCCTGCCGACGAGGTATTCCGTCAGGTGGTGTTGCCGGAGCCCGTCGCGCTGGCGCTGCGCTCCCGCGAAGGGGTGTATGGGCCATTTCTTGCGCTGGCAGAGGCGTGTGAGCAAGACGAGGGAGGTGCGGCGGCGCTGGCCGGTGCGCTGTCCATGGACGCCCAGCGCGTCAATCAGGCGCATCTCGCTGCGACGGTCTGGGCGCAGAACATCAAGCTCTAGAATTTTCCCGCAAACAAGTGGATGCCGGGCCGCAGGCCGGACCGGTGCCGGAAACTTTCTGCCGAGCGAGAGCGTTGCCGGAAAACATAGCAAAAACGGTTGTCCGGATTTCAGGGCAATCGCTGTTTTTGAAATCAAAAAACAAAGGGATGATTTCTTGTCTTCTTTCACGAATCAATCCCGCCAGCTGTCCTTACAGTTACTTCAGGAAAGGCCCGCTATCGGCACTGCCGACGAAAGGCGGGTTTATCTTCGTCCTCCCACCTGGTTAGAAGCTTGATGTTTGAAACCAAATACCTTGTGCGCGCTCCCTTGCTTGATCCCCGGCAAAATGTCCTGGGCTACAAGCTCGGATGGCAGAAAAAGGAGAAAAACAACGCTCCGTCCAGCGAGGACGACCTGCGCCAGCTGCTGGCTTTTGTCGGTGAACATGCCGCAGACCGGCTGGGCCTGTTGTATGTGGATGCCGTGCCTGCGCTACTGACCGTCGAGGCGCTGAAATCCATTTCCCCGGCCACGACGGTGCTGGTTCTCAAGCAAGGCGACCTGCTGGACGCCGATCGCCTGACTTTGGTCGCGCCATTGATCGAGCGCGGTTTTGGCGTCGCGCTGCAGGATGCAGATCTTGCCCGCCTGACCTCGACCCCGGCCCTGCTCTCCATTGTCACGCAGGTGGAGGTCGCGCCCGATCACCCGGACCTGGCTGCAATAAGCAGGCTGTCCCAGATCAGCGGCTCGTCGTTTTCCGTGGTCGTGAGTCGGTTCCCGGGATGGCGGGAGTTTGACGCGTTCGCGGCACAGGGTTTGAACGGATTCTTTCCGAATCTTTGCCTGGCGGCTCGCGAGTCGAATCCCCTCGGAGAGCTGGGCCCCCAAACGGCGTTGATTCTCAAGCTGATGAAAATGGTTCAGGACAATGCCGACATACGCGAGCTGGAAAAGGTTCTCAAACACGATGCAACCATTTCATACAAGCTTTTCCGCTACATCAATTCTGCTGGTTTCGGCATCGAGGTCGAGATCGAATCGCTTCGGCTGGCGGTGGCCATGCTCGGCTACAGGCCGCTGTTTCGCTGGCTCTCGCTGTTGCTGGCAGCGACGAGCAGTACCGGATTTTCACCTGCGCTGATGCAGGCCGCCATTGTTCGCGGACACTTTGCGGAATTGCTCGGCCGTGGCGTGCTCCCGAAAAGCGAGGCTGAAAACCTCTTTTTTGTCGGGATGTTTTCCCTTTTGGACCGGTTGCTGGGAATTCCCATGCAGGAGGTGCTGAGCAGGATCCTCCTGCCTGAAGCGGTGGTGCAGGCCCTGCTTGCCCGTGAGGGTGCGTACGGACCGTTTCTTGCACTGGTGGAGGCCTGCGAACAGGAGGACGGATGCTCAGCCCTTCACGCAGACGCCTTGTTCATGACGGCCTCGGACGTGAACCAGGCGCATGTGTCGGCACTGGCATGGGCGCAGAACATCAAGCTTTAGTTTCAGGCCGTTGGGCGTTCGCCGGTCGGGGGCCGTCTTTCTGTTGCGGATTGTCCCGGCATACCAAAAGGAGCAGGCTGTTTGGAGCGTTTTTCCGTGTATCGATACCGGCGGGGGCTGGATACATTGAAGCGTATGCCGTTGACACGATGCACAAGGGATTTACCCGGCGCGCGCGATGGCATGAAAGAACATGAATACAAACACGGATTTCGCTACAGCTGCGCCGGTCGGACCGGACTTTCTTCTGACTGACCACGATTTCTCGCGGATACGCGAGCTGATCCATCAGCGTGCGGGAATAGCGCTGAGCGTCCAGAAGCGGCAAATGGTCTACAGCCGCCTTGCGCGGCGCTTGCGGGAACTGCGACTCAAGGAGTTCTCGACCTACCTTGGATTCCTGGAAGCCAATCCGGACGGTGACGAGTGGCAGCTGTTCACGAATGCGCTGACCACCAATCTCACGGCGTTCTTTCGTGAGGCGCACCATTTTCCGGTGCTGGCTGAGCACGCCAGAAAATGCCCGCAGCCCCTGACGGTCTGGTGTTCGGCTGCGTCCACCGGGGAGGAGCCCTATTCGATCGCGATGACGCTGATCGACGCGCTGGGCTCCCGGGCCGGCGCGGCCAGTGTTGTGGCCACCGACATCGATACCCAGGTCCTGGCCAAGGCAGCGACGGGTGTATTTACTGACGAACAGGTCAGCAAGCTTCCTCCTACCTACCTCAAGCGCTTTTTCCTCAAAGGCACGGGAGCGCATGAAGGCAGGGTTCGCGTGCGGCCGGAGGTGGCTGCGATGGTGAAGTTCGAGCGGCTCAACCTGCTCGATCCAAAGTGGGCCCTCAAGAATCCGTTTGATGCGATTTTCTGCCGCAATGTGATGATCTATTTTGACAAGCCCACCCAGGGAAAAATCCTGCAGCGGTTTGCACCCCTGATGAAACCGCATGGTCTTCTGTTTGCTGGACATTCAGAGAACTTTTCATTCGCCAGCCAGACTTTCCGGTTGCGTGGGCAGACGATTTATGAGCTGGTTGGCAGCAGCATCAAGGCGGCGACATGAGTTCGTCGCACATGGAGACGGTCGCTACGCACCATTATTTCGATCGTGAGTTTGGCATCTCAGCGGTGAAATTGCTTCCCGGCGAGTACTTCGTCACGTCCAGCGACATGGTGTTGACAACCGTGTTGGGGTCGTGCGTGTCCGCCTGCGTGCGTGACAGCACAGCCGGCGTGGGCGGAATGAATCACTTCATGCTGCCGGAGGATGCCGACCCGAGGTCTCGTGGCGCAGCCTCGGCCATGCGTTATGGCGCCTACGCCATGGAAATGCTTCTTAATGAACTGTTCAAGGCTGGCGCAAGGCGTGAGCGGCTGGAGGCCAAGGTCTTCGGCGGCGGAGCGGTCCTTGCCAATATGACCATGCTCAATATAGGCGAGCGTAACGCCGATTTTGTGCTGCGTTATCTCCAGATGGAGCAGGTCCGGATAGCGGCCCAGGATCTGCGGGGAAAACTGCCGCGCCGCATCAACTATTTCCCGGCGACCGGTAAAGTCACCATGCGAAAGCTCAGTCAGCAGGACGATGTTGCGCAGGTCGATCGTGGCGAACAGGCCTTGGCACAGGCCTTGTCAGGACGGCAGGGGCGCAACAAGGTGGAACTCTTCGACAGGGACATCGCCCGCGACACCGCCAACAAGAATGCGTGGGCTTTGTGAGCGCTCAAAAAATCAGGGTGTTGTGTGTCGATGACTCGGCGCTGATACGCAGTTTGATGACGGAAATCATCAACAGCCAGCCCGACATGGTGGTGGTCGCGACCGCCTCCGATCCCCTGGTTGCCCGTGACCTGGTCAAGCTGCACAACCCAGACGTGATGACGCTGGATGTGGAAATGCCACGCATGGACGGGCTCGAATTTCTCGAAAAGCTGATGCGCCTGCGGCCTATGCCCGTGGTGATGGTGTCCTCGCTGACAGAACGCGGATCAGAAGCCGCGCTGCGTGCGCTGGAGCTGGGGGCCATCGACTTTGTCACCAAGCCGCGTCTGGGTATACGCGATGGCCTGTTGTCTTACACCGACCTGATTGCCGGGAAAATCCGCATCGCTGCCACGGCCCGGTTGCTGCCGGCCAAGCGGGTTGCAACACCAGGAGGCATGGAGACCGCGGCGGAAGTGCTGCCGTTGCACAGCCCGCTGCTGAGCACTGAAAAGCTCATCATCATAGGTGCTTCAACCGGCGGAACCGAAGCCATCCGCGAGGTCCTGCAGCCGCTTCCTCCGGACAGCCCGGGCATCATGATCGCGCAGCACATGCCGGCAGGTTTTACAAATTCCTTCGCGCAACGCCTCAACAGCCTGTGCCGCATCGCTGTGTCGGAAGCCATTCATGGCGAGCGAATTTTGCCCGGCCACGCCTATATCGCACCGGGCGGTTTTCATCTGTCTCTCACGCGCAGCGGCGCCAATTACGTGGCGCAGGTCCACCAGGAGCCGCCTGTGAACCGGCATCGCCCGTCGGTGGATGTGCTGTTTGATTCGGCTGCAATACACGCCGGCAAGAATGCCATCGGCGTGATTCTGACCGGCATGGGGCGTGACGGCGCCGAGGGCCTGCTGCGCATGCGGCAGGCCGGTGCCTACACGCTGGCACAGGACGAGGCCAGTTGTGTTGTTTTTGGCATGCCGCGCGAGGCGATTGCCATCGGCGCCGTGAGTGAGGTCGCTCCGCTGCGGGAGATGAGTCAACGCGTGATGACCTACCTCAGATCCCTCGGTGCGCAGAGCAATCGGGTGTAGGCGAAGAGGAAGAGGAAGAGGAAGAGGAAGAGGAAGAGGAAGAGGAAGAGGAAGAGGAAGAGG
>NZ_JAQSDN010000014.1:54307-63314 GCF_029945925.1 Polaromonas sp.
AAGAGCTCTTGGGTGGTGCCTTGTGAGCCTCCCGTTGATGTGTGTTGGTAGTCAAAATTTGGAGTGAACGTGGTCGACAAAAATATCAAGATTCTGGTCGTGGACGATTTCCCGACCATGCGAAGGATTGTTCGCAACCTGCTCAAGGAGCTGGAGTTCGTCAACGTGGATGAAGCCGAAGACGGCGCGGTGGGCCTGGAAAAGGTCCGGAGCGGCAACTACGGTTTTGTCGTCTCCGACTGGAACATGCCAAACATGGACGGTCTGGCGATGTTGCAGGCGATTCGCGCCGACCCCGCATTTGCCAAGCTGCCGGTGTTGATGGTGACGGCGGAAGCAAAAAAGGAAAACATCATTGCTGCGGCCAAGGCTGGAGCCAATGGGTATGTGGTCAAGCCGTTTACAGCCATCACGCTGGAGGAAAAGATCACCAAGATCTTCGAAAAAATAGAAAAAGAAGGTGCTTGACATGGCTCACGACACAACTTCCTCTGTGCCCGTGGGCGACTCGACCGAACAGCTGGTCAATCGCATCGGGCATCTGACGCGCCAGATGCGAGAGGGCATGCGCGAGCTGGGCCTGGACAAGGGCATTGCCCGGGCGGCCGAGGCCATTCCCAATGCGCGTGACCGCCTGAGTTATGTCGCCCAGATGACCGAACGAGCGGCGGAACGGGCGCTCAACGCAATTGACGTGGCTCAGCCCATCCAGGACAACCTGTCGAAACAGGCCATCAGCCTGTCCCAGCGCTGGGACGTGTGGTTTGCCAGCCCGCTGGAGCTGGACGATGCACGTGACCTGGTGAGGGACACGCGCAGCTACCTGGCGGCCGTCCCGCAGCAGACCAGTGCGACCAACGCGCAGTTGATGGAAATCATGATGGCCCAGGATTTCCAGGATCTGACCGGTCAGGTCATCAAGAAAATGATGGACGTGATCAAGGACATGGAGACGCAGCTGCTGCAGCTGCTGATTGACAACGCCCCCATTGACAAGCGGCAAGAAGCCGGCCACGGCCTGCTCAACGGCCCCCAGATCAAGCTGGGAAACACCGACGCGGTGGACGATCAGGGTCAGGTCGACGACCTGCTGGCCAGCCTCGGCTTCTAGCCCGCGGCAGGCGGCTGATTGCCCAAGGAACAGGCCTATCCCCGGCCTGTTTGTCTGATCGGTTCAAGACCCTCTCCCCAATAATCGTCGTGAAGAGGCGCCTTCCGGCGCCTGTCGCTCCGGAGCATTGATGGCGGAAGAAAGTGATCTCGAAAAAACCGAACCAGCCTCGCCCCGGCGTCTGGAAAAAGCGCGTGAGGAGGGGCAGGTCGCCCGGTCCCGGGAGCTGGTGACTTTTGTCATGCTGACCACGGGCGTTGGCGCCCTTTGGACCCTGGGAGAAATGATAGGCGGGCATCTCGACAGCGCGCTGCGCAACGGCTTGCAATTCGAGCGTGCTTCGGCCTTTGATCCGTCACACATGATGGTGCAGGCAGGGACGGCCGTGCTGCACGCGATGCAGGCGCTGATGCCGGTGCTTCTCATGATGATGGTGGCGGCACTGGTGGCGCCGATGATGCTGGGTGGCTGGCTGCTCTCGGGAAAATCACTGGTCCCCAAATTCTCCAAGTTGAACCCCGTGGCCGGCATTGGCCGCATGTTTTCGGCCGAGTCGCTGGCCGAGCTGGTCAAGACCATCGTCAAGTCGCTGCTGGTCGGTGGCGTGGCCTGGTGGGTCATCTCGGGCAAGCTCGATGCCATCATGGCCTTGATGAACGAGCCGGCGCGCGCTGCGCTGCCGCATGCCTTGCACCTGGTGGCTGGCAGCTGTGCCCTGATCATCGCTTCGTTGCTGCTGGTGGCGCTCATCGATGTGCCCTACCAGCTTTGGAGCCACGCCCGCAAGCTGCGCATGTCGCGCGAAGATTTGCGCCAGGAGCAGAAGGAAAGCGACGGTGATCCGCAGGTCAAGGCTCAGATCCGCAGGCAGCAGCAGCAGATGGCCAGGCGCCGCATGATGGCCGAGGTTCCCAAGGCCGACATCATTGTCACCAACCCAACCCACTTTGCGGTTGCACTGAAATACCACGACAAGGACATGCGCGCACCGCGCGTGGTTGCCAAAGGTGCCGACCTTGTGGCCCTGCGCATCCGCGCCATGGCCGAAGAACACAAGGTGCCGGTTCTGGAAGCGCCGCCGCTGACCCGGGCCCTGTTCCGTCACACCCAGTTGGGCGATGAAATCCCGGCCGCCCTGTATGCCGCCGTGGCTGAAGTGCTGGCCTGGGCCTACCAGCTGAACCGCGCCGGCACGGAAGGCGGCGCGCTGCCCCGCACCCCGCGTGACCTGCCGGTCCCCGAATCACTCGATCCTCTTGGAAGTCCCGCATGACACTGGCGAATTTATTGTTGCGCCTGCCCAGGCAGATGCTGGCCGGCAACCAGGGCAAGGGGCTGGTCGGCCCCATCCTGATCATCCTGATTCTCAGCATGATGGTGTTGCCGCTGCCACCGTTTCTGCTGGACCTGCTGTTCACGTTCAATATCGCACTGTCGATCATGGTGCTGCTGGTCAGCATGTACACCATGAAGGCGCTGGATTTTGCGGCTTTCCCGGCCGTGCTGCTGTTCACCACGCTGCTGCGGCTGTCGCTCAATGTCGCGTCCACCCGCGTGGTGCTGATGGAAGGCCACACGGGTCCGGATGCCGCCGGCAAGGTGATCGAGGCGTTCGGGCATTTCCTGGTCGGTGGCAATTTTGCCGTGGGTGTCATGGTGTTCATCATCCTGGTCGTGATCAACTTCATGGTCATCACCAAGGGCGCCGGACGTATTGCCGAGGTGGGCGCTCGTTTCACGCTCGATGCGATGCCGGGAAAACAGATGGCGATCGACGCCGACCTCAATGCCGGCCTGATTGGCGAAGACGTGGCGCGCAAGCGCCGTGCCGAAGTGGCCCAGGAGGCCGACTTCTACGGATCGATGGACGGCGCCAGCAAGTTCGTCCGCGGCGACGCCGTTGCAGGCCTTCTCATCCTGGTGATCAACATCATTGGCGGACTGATTGTCGGCATGGCCCAGCACGGCCTCGGTTTTTCGGAGGCCGCCACGACCTACACCCTGCTTGCCATCGGCGACGGCCTGGTCGCGCAGATTCCGGCCCTGGTCATTTCAACCGCGGCGGGTGTCATCGTCTCGCGCGTGACGACCGACGAGGACGTGGGCGGGCAGCTCACCGGTCAGCTGTTTGCCAATCCCCAGGTCCTGTTTCTGACGGCGGGCGTGATTGGCCTGATGGGGTTGATTCCCGGCATGCCGAACCTCGCCTTCCTGATCATTGCGGGCGGCCTGGTCTGGCTCGGCCGGCGTGTCATGCGAGGCGGCGGGAAGAGCGCGGATACCGCGGTGGCGGCGCCTGCGCCGGTGGTAACCGCCTTGGAGTCGCAGGAGGCCACGTGGGACGATGTGGCGCTGGTGGATCCGCTCGGTCTCGAGGTGGGCTACCGCTTGATTTCCCTGGTGGACAAAACCCAGAACGGCGAGTTGCTTGGGCGCATCAAAAGCATACGTAAAAAATTCGCACAGGACATTGGTTTCCTGGTGCCCGTGGTTCACATCCGCGACAACCTCGAAATCAAGCCGAACGCGTATGTGGTCAAGCTCAAGGGTGTACAGATCGGCCAGGGCGAGGCGTCCCCCGGGCAGTGGATGGCCATCAACCCGGGGCAGGTCAGTGCCACGCTTCCCGGAACGCAGACGCGGGACCCGGCCTTCGGCCTGCCGGCGATCTGGATCGACAGCAGCCTGCGCGAGCAGGCCCAAATTTACGGTTATACGGTGGTGGATGCCAGCACGGTCGTCGCCACCCACCTCAATCACCTGATTCACGCGCACGCCGCCGAGCTGCTGGGGCGGCAGGAAGTCCAGCAACTGCTTGATCGCATCGGGAAAGAGTCGCCCATGCTCATTCAGGATATGGTTCCCAAAACCCTGACCCTCACGACGCTGCAGAAGGTGCTCCAGAACCTGCTCGACGAGAGCGTGCCTATCCGGGACATGCGCACCATTCTGGATGTGCTCGCCGAGCACGCACCGACGGTTACAGACACCACGGAGCTGACGTCGCTGATCCGGCTGGCGCTGGGCCGCGCGATTGTCCAACAGATTTTCCCGGGCAACGAGGAACTGCAGGTGATAGGCCTCGACAGCTCGCTGGATCGTGTTTTGCTGCAGGCCCTGACCAACAGCAGTGGACTTGAGCCGGGCCTGGCTGACAGCCTGTTGAGGGAAACCCAGCTGGCCATGGACCGCCAGTCCCAGCTGGGTCTGGCGCCTGTGCTGGTGGTCCAGCACCCGCTGCGTGTGTTGCTCGCCCGATTTCTGCGCCGCAGCCTGCCTCAGCTCAAGGTGATTTCCCACGCTGAGATACCCGACACCCGCACCATCAAGGTGACCGCCACCATTGGAGGAAAAGCGTGACTACCCATCTGACACCCGGCACCCCGAACTACCATTTTACGGCGCCATCCAGCCGTGAGGCGCTGCGCCTGGTCCGCGAGACACTTGGCCCCGACGCCATGGTCCTGTCCAACCGCGTGACGGCGGGCGGCATTGAAATCGTGGCGACCCTGGAAGAGCCCGTCGCCAGGGTGACGGCTCCGGCGACGCCGCCGACCGCTCCCAGCCCGCCTCCGGCCGACCCTTCACCTGCGGCCCAGCCAGCGCCGGGGCCGACCACCGCCAATGAAGGCGACAGCGTTCTGCGGGAAATTCACTCCATGCGCGGAATGATTGAGGAGCAGCTTGCCAGCATGGCCTGGAACGAAAAACAAAGGCGCGACCCAGTACGCGGGCACTTGCTGCGCACGCTCCTCGGCGCCGGCTTCAGCGCACGTCTGGCCAAGGAAATTCTGGAAAACCTGCCCACCGGCCAGCCATATGCCTGTGGCATGGACTATGCCAAGGCGGAACTGGCACGGCAGATGCTTGTGATCGAGGATGAAGACGCATTGATGGACGCGGGTGGCGTTTATGCGCTGATGGGGCCGACCGGTGTTGGCAAGACCACCACGACCGCCAAGCTGGCTGCGCGTTGTGTCATGCGTTTCGGGCCGGAAAAACTGGCGCTGGTCACCACCGACAGTTACCGGATAGGCGCCTACGAACAATTGCGCATCTATGGCCAGATTCTGGGTGTCTCGGTGCATGCCGTCAAAGACGCAGCCGACCTGGAGCGCGTGCTGGGGGACCTGCGCGACAAACATATGGTGCTGATTGACACGGTGGGCATGAGCCAGCGTGACCGCGCGGTCTCCGACCAGATCGCCATGCTGTGCGGCGCCAGTCGCCCGGTCAAACGCCTGTTGCTGCTCAACGCTTCCAGCCATGGAGACACGCTTAACGAAGTGGTGCAAGCTTACCGCCACAGCGAACAGCGGGCCGGCAGCACAAACCTGGCGGGCTGCATCTTCACCAAAGTTGACGAGGCGACGCATCCCGGTGTGCTGATTGACATGGCCATTCGCCACCAGTTGCCGGTGCACTACATTTCCAACGGCCAGAAGGTTCCCGAGCACCTGATGCTGGTTGATCGCATGGCGCTGGTTGACAGCGTGTTTCAGGCCAAAAGCCCAAGCGCATTGTTCGTGCCCGGTGAGGCCGATCTTGACGAGCGGCCGGCGCCGCTGAGCAATGAGGCAGAAGTGGCTGCGGCAGAGGCTGTCAGCGAGCGCCTGCGCTCGCAATGCCAGCAACTGATCCGGGCGCTGACCCACAACGCCCAGGAGCTGGCGTCCAATGCGAGCGCGCTTGCCAACGGCCAGATCGGCTTTGAGGAAACCCGCGCACTCTGGCGCCAACTTTGCGACGACCGGGTTGGCGTGGAAACGGTCGCGCAAACGCAGCGTTCCCAGGCGTCAGCCGACATCCATGCCGGCTGCAGCGACTACGTCCTGGCGGTTGCCGGCGAAACAAGCCTTGCATGGGAGGACGGTGATGATTCCCGTGTGCTCGGCAGCACCCTGCTACTGTCGGATCGCACCGGCCGGCCCTTCGCTGCACCGCAGCAGCTCCTGGCCAGTTCTGCGCAGCCTGGCATGTCACAAGCGGGTGACTGGGCACAGAAATTTGGAAAACCCGTCGTCCACTTGTTTGCCCGTATTCCCGCCTCCGGGCTGATCAATCAGTGGCAGTCCGGCGGCCTTCAATGGGCGGCTTCGGGTACCGCTGCCCTTCGTATCATGGATGCAGGAAATGGAGCGCCGGGAACGTTGGCCAAGCTGGCAGCCGGGCTCACCTTCAGTGCGCCGAAACCGATAACGTATCGGAGAAAGCCCGCATTGATATCGGTGGCAGAAGCGCTGGTTGTCCTGCGCCCTGACCCCAGGGACGGCGCGGTGGGTATTGCGGCGGCTTCTTCGACGCTGCGCTGTGTGGTGAGGCGCATTGTTGACGCGGACAGCGGCAAGTCGCTGGCGCACAGCTACGTGCTGGTCAGTATCGGCGTCCAAGCCACAGCGCAGCAGATGGCGCAGTGGCCCGGCTGGCGGGCCGCTGCCGAACCGTATTTCAAGCTTCTCAAGCAGGGCATTTTGCAGCTCGGAGGCGCTGGCCCGTCGGATGAGGCGGCCATGCGCAAGCGTTTGCTGATTGCCGGGCAGGCTTGCACCACGGTTTTTCGCCTGCAATATGTGCAGGACGCCTGGGCTGACGCGGCGCGCAAGGTGCTGGCGCAACTGGCCGGACGATCGGTGCGTCCGGACCGACCGGTGCCGGGCCCCGTGCTGTTGGAAGGCCTGGGGAAACTCTTTGTGCTGCTCGATGCGCTTGAGACCGATGGTGCAGCCCCGTCACCTCAACCTCATCGGGTGACGGCGCGTGTTTGAGGTGGCCACCGAGAGGAAAGTGGTCACCGATCAGGCGGATGGCCTGCGACGCCTGATGGCTGGCAGCCCCGGGCGGCTGGTGGCTGTGGTTGGCAGCGGACCGACCGTGGGTGCGACGTGCGTCACATTGAACCTGGCGGCAGCATTGATGCAGCAAGGCAAGGACGTCATGCTGCTCGATGAGCGCAGCGGGGCGCCGCCAACCCCGGTCCAGCGTGAGGGTCGGCTGGTGTTGATCGACGCTGTGCTTGACAAGGACGGCGCGCTCTCGCCGCTGGCTGCCCAGGCAGACCATGTCCTGGTGGTGTTGCAGCCGAATGTGGCGTCTATCACGGCGTCGTATGTCTGCATCAAGCGGCTTCACTACGCGCATGCGTTGCAGCGCTTGCGTGTGCTGGTCAACCACGCCACCGACGCGGCCGAGGCGCAACGCATTCTGGTCAATCTGGCGCTTACCGGTAGCCGCTACCTTGCCCTGGCACTGGAGCCCGCCGGCTGCGTGAGGGCTGACCCGCGTCTGTCCCAGGCTCAGCGGCTGAACTTGACCGTCGTCGAGGCATTTCAGGCCAGCCCGGCCGCACTGGACTTTCGCCAGATTGCGTCGGATTTGCTGCAGTGGCCATGGCGGCTACCGGGAGGCCGCGCGCCTTCATTGCTTCCCGAACGGACGGCCCGCCACGAGGCCTGTCCCGTGTTGGAGATGCACTGATGCCGCGGCCAAATTTTGAATTTCCCGATTGTTAAGAAAGCAGGAGGAATCCTCAATGTACACATCCCAGGGAAAGATCGACAAGTCTGGTCCGTGCGACTTGCTGACGCAATACGCGCCACTGGTGCGTCGCCTGGCCTTGCAGCTGATTGCCAAGCTGCCGGCCAGCGTCGAGCTCGATGACCTGATCCAGGTCGGCATGATGGGTCTGCTCGATGCCGGCAATCGTTACAAGGACGACCAGGGGGCGAAATTCGAAACCTACGCCAGTCAGCGCATCCGCGGTGCCATGCTTGACGAACTACGTTCCAACGATTGGGTGTCGCGTGGCTTGCGGCAATCCTCGCGCGGGGTCGCCAAGGCGGTTCACACCCAGGAACAGAAACTGGGACGCGCGCCCACCGAAGGCGAGATCGCTCAGGAGCTGGAGCTTTCACTGGACGCCTATCAACATCTGCTGCTGGAGATTCACGGTAGCCAGCTGGTCTATTACGACGACTTCGATCAGGGCGACCAGGAAAACAGGGACAACAGCTTTCTTGACCGGCAATGCCAAGGCGCCCAGAGCCTGGCCGAAGAGCCGCTGACACAGCTGCTCAGAGGCGACTTCCGGCGTCAGCTGATGGAGGCCATCGAACTCATGCCCGAACGCGAGCGCCTGCTGCTCAGTCTGTATTACGACGAAGAGTTGAATCTTCGGGAGATCGGTGCCGTGCTGGAGGTCACCCAGTCACGTGTTTGCCAGCTCCACAGCCAGGCCATCAGCCGCTTGCGCGCCAGCCTGCGCGAGTCGCTGGCGTCTCTGAATACGTCCTCTTAAGCAACAACGAGTGGTCTTCGAATGACCCATCAAGCACTCAAAGTGCATGCCAAAGAAAGCCCCCCTAAGTGCGCAGCAATTTACCCGTAACGACGACTGAATACGAACTTCAAGAGGATGCTACGCTGGTCTCCAGGACTGATCTCAAGGGGCGCATTACCTATGTCAGCCCTGCCTTTGTGAATGTGAGCGAATTCACCAAGGAAGAGCTGATGGGAAGCGCGCATAACGTCGTGCGCCATCCGGACATGCCGGAAGAAGCGTTTGCAGATCTCTGGACGACGCTGGGTCAGGGCCTGCCCTGGACCGGCCTTGTCAAAAAGCCGGCGCAAAAGCGGCGACTTCTACTGGGTGCTCGCCAATGTGAGACCCATTCAAGTCGGTGGCAGGACGCAGGGATTCATGTCGGTGCGCAGCAAACCGGCGCGAAGTCAGATTCTCGAGGCTGAGCAGATTTACCGGAAATTCAGGGAAGGCGCAGCAGCGCACCTGGCCATTCGGCAAGGCCGCGTGATGCGACGCGGCTGGCGCGCAGCTTTCACCTCGGTTAGGGCAATGCTGAATAAGTCCCCCAGCTGGCCCGTGACTTGCATGTAGAACTG
>NZ_JAQSDN010000015.1:0-34606 GCF_029945925.1 Polaromonas sp.
TTTCTTTTGGCGACGCAAAAGAAAAGTGAGTTGCCGCCGGGCAACCCCCGGCTTGTTGGAAGCGCCAACACTGTTCAAGCTTGCACAGGCTTCGACCCTTCCACATGCACAGGACAGGCCAGGCTCAGCCCGAACGGCGTATGACCCTGTTTGCGCTGCATCAGCACAACAGCAAGTCCTTCCCGGATAATGGTTTTCAAAATATCAGGAGACGCCCGTGACGGATGCAGAACAGCCTCTTTCCTCGCTCAACGCCGACTTGAGTCCGTCCAGCAGCCTGCTGGCCAATTTGCGCCAGGAACTGATGCGGCATCCGCCGTTTGCGCAGATGCAGGCCGGCGACGTGGACTTCTTCCTGAGCCATGCCCGGCAGAACTACTTCGCACCCGAAGAAATCCTGCTTGAACCCGACAGCGGTCCGGTCACGGAGCTGTTTTTCATCCGCCAGGGCGCGGTGATCGGCGAGCGCGGGCTGGCCGAGCTGTCGGGCGGTGCTTTCCATTACGAGCCGGGCGAGCTGTTTCCCGTCAGTGCGGCGCTGGCGCAGCGCGCGGTGACCGCAAGCTACCGCGCCGTGGCCGACACCTTTGTGCTGGCCCTGCCGCTGGCTTCCATGCATGCGCTGGCCGTGATGAGCCCGCCGTTTGCCGACTTCCTGAACCGGCGCATCCTCAAGTTCCTGGACCTCTCGCGGCGTGCCCTGCAGGTGGCCTATGCCTCGCAGGCGCTGGCCGAACAGTCGCTGGAGACACCGCTGGGCGATGTCGCGCGCCAGGCGCCGGTGACCTGTCCGCCCGACACGCCGCTGCGCGAGGCGCTGAGCCGCATGCACCAGCAGCGCATCGGCTCCATGCTGGTGGCCGACGAAGCCGGCCGGCCGCTGGGCATTCTCACGCGGTATGACATTCTGGGCCGGGTCACGCTGGCGGCGCTGCCGCTGGACACACCGATCTCGCAGGCCATGGTGCAGCCGGTGCTGACCCTGAGCCACGAACACACGGCGCTGGACGCGGCCCTCCTGATGAGCAAACACGGCATCCGCCATGTGCCGGTCACGCGCGGCGGTGTCGCCGTGGGCGTGGTGTCTGAGCGTGACCTGTTTGCCATGCAGCGCCTGAGCCTCAAGCAGGTCAGCACCTCGATCCGTTCTGCCGCCGATGTGGAGATGCTCAAGATCGTGGCGCAGGACATCCGGCGTTTTGCGCACAGCCTGCTCGGCCAGGGGGTGCACGCGCGCCAGCTCACGGCGCTGATCAGCCACCTCAACGACGTGCTCACCCTGCGCCTGCTGGAGATCAAGGCCGGGGAGCACGGCATCGACCTGAGCCGCCTGTGCTGGCTGGCGCTGGGCTCGGAAGGGCGCAGCGAGCAGACCATTGCGACCGACCAGGACAACGCGCTGATCCTGCCCGACGACACGACGCCGGCCCAGCGCGAGGCCGCGCTGCGTTTTGCCCGTGACGTCAACGTGGCGCTCGACGCCTGCGGCTACCCGTTGTGCCGCGGCGGCATCATGGCCGGCGAGCCGGCCTGCTGCCTGACCCTGCACCAGTGGCGTGAGCGTTTTGCGCGCTGGATAGAACACGGGGCGCCTGAGGATTTGCTCAATGCGAGCATTTACTTCGACTTCCGGCCGCTGGCCGGTGATGCACGCCTGGCCGACAGCCTGCGCCAGGAGGTCAGCGAGTCGGCGCGCCGCGCGCCGCGTTTCATCAAGCAGCTGGCGACCAATGCGTTGATGCACAGCCCGCCGCTGAACTGGACCGGCAGCATTGCGGTGGACGACGGCGGCATGATCGACCTCAAACTGCAGGGCGCCGCTATTTTTGTCGATGTCGCCCGGATCTATTCGCTCAGCCGCGGCGTGACGGCCACCAACACCCGGGAACGGCTGGACGCCGTCGGTACGTTGCTGGGGCTGGCCCCGTCCGAATACCAGGCCTGGGTCAGCGGCTTCGAGTTCTTGCAGACCCTGCGGCTGCGCGTGCAGCTCGAAGGCACGGCCTCGCCGCAGCAGCCGAACCACCTGAAAGTCGACCGCCTGAACGACATCGACAGGCGCATCCTGCGTGAGTCGTTTCGCGTGGCGCGCTCGCTGCAGCAGCGCCTGCAGCTGGACTACGAGCGATGAGCTGGGCAGACTGGCTGAAAAAGCCCTTCGCCGCGCTGGCCGGCGCGGATGAGGCGCGCTGGGTGGTGCTCGATGTAGAGACCAGCGGACTGGATCCGCAGCGCGACCAGTTGCTGGCGATCGCCGCCATTGCCGTGCAGGTGGACTGGGCGGCCAGGCGCCTGAGCATCATGCCGGGCGACAGCTTCGAGGTGGTGCTTCGCCAGTCTTCCGTGGCCTCAGCGAAAGACAACATCCTGCTGCACGGCATCGGGTTGCAGCGCCAGAGTGAAGGGGTGCCGCCCGACCAGGCCCTGCGCGCCTTTGCGGACTTCATCGGCGACTCGCCGCTGCTGGCCTTTCACGCCCCGTTCGACCAGGCCATGATCGGCCGCCATGTCCTGCAGCACCTGGGCGCAGGGCTGCCGAACCGCTGGGTGGACATTGAACAGCTGTGCGCCGTGACCCATGAGAAGGTCAAGGCGCGCGCACTTGACGAATGGCTGGCCCATTTCGGCATCATTTGCGCGCCGCGCCACCAAGCGGCGGCCGACACGCTGGCCGAGTGCGAGCTGCTGCTGCGCATCTGGCCGCGCATGGCCGGGCAGTGCAAGTCCTGGCGCGATGTCGAAAAACTCGCCGCCCACCAGCGCTGGATTGCCCGGGCCTGACCTGTCCCGGCATTGCTCCGGCGGCTAAGATCGCCGCATGAATTCACCTGTGTTTGCCGCCCTGTTTCCGGTGGTGTTGTTGACTGCTATGGGTTTTATAGCTGGTCGCGCAGGCTGGATAAGGGCTGGAGCCATAAAAGACCTCTCAAGCCTGGTGTTTCTGCTGCTCACGCCAGCCTTGCTGTTTCGCACCATGAGCCAGGTGGACATCGCACAGCTCGACTTCACGCCGGTGGCTGCCTATTTTCTGGCTGTCGCCCTGCTGTTTGCCGGCACTTTGGTGGTGCAGGGCTTCAACCGGCGGGCCGCGGTGCTGGCCCTGGCCAACACTTTTTCCAACACGGTGATGATAGGCATTGCGCTGGTCGGCCTGATGTACGGCCCGGCCGGGCTGGTGACGCTGCTGACGCTGGTTTCCGTGCACTCGCTGGTGCTGCTGACCAGCTCCACGGTGGTGCTGGAGCTGGCCGTGGCCCGCGAGCTCAGGCAGGGCGCGCCGGGCGCCGCCGCCCTGGTACCGCAGCACGCGCCGCGCCATGCGCTGGCCACGGTGCTGATGGCCGTGAAAAACTCCCTGCTGCACCCGGTGCCGCTGCCCATCATGGCCGGCCTGCTGTTTGCGCAGACCGGCTGGGTGATGCCCGCCGTGATCGACAAACCGGTGGAGCTGCTGGGCACGGCGTTCGGTCCGCTGGCGCTGGTGCTGGTCGGCGTGACGCTGGCGCACACGCCCGTGGGCAGGCACTGGCCCTGGCCGGCATCAAGAACCTGGCCCATCCCTTGCTGGTGGCCGTGGTGTGCCGCCTGCTCGGCGTCGGCGGACTGCCGATGACGGTGATGGTGGTGGCGGCGGCCCTGCCGATAGGCGCCAACGTCTTTTTGTTTTCCCAGCGTTACCAGGTGGCCGAAGAGCTGGTCACGGCCAGTGTGGTGGTGTCCACGGTGCTGGCGCTGTTGAGCCTGCCGCTGGTGTTCATGCTGCTGCCTTATCTGGGGTGACCCGGGGCGGTTTCGGACGATTCAACACGGAGTTTTATGCAATTTCTGCAATCCCTTCCGGTCTCGGCACAAGCCATTGGCCTGCTGTTGTTGTCCAACGTGTTCATGACCTTTGCCTGGTACGGCCACCTGAAAAACCTGGCGACCGCGCCCTGGTATATCGCGGCGCTGGCCAGCTGGGGCATTGCGCTGTTCGAGTACCTGCTGCAGGTGCCGGGCAACCGCATTGGCTTCACGATGTACAACATCGGGCAGCTCAAGATCATGCAGGAGGTCATCACCCTGACGGTGTTTGTGCCCTTCGCGGTGTTTTACCTCAACGAACCGCTCAAGCTCGATTACCTGTGGGCGGCGCTGTGTATGGTGGGCGCGGTGTATTTCATCTTCCGTTCCGCCTGACCCGGGGCCTTGCGATTGACCATGAGCGGCTCTTGGCCAGGCAGGGGCCGCGGAACCGGCTTCGCCGGGCCGCAGGCGCAGCGGCCTCCTCAGGGGGCAGCGTAGTACAAGAAGTGACAAGCGTGGGGGCGTTAAACTCCCGGAAGTCATAAATTTGTCATATATCTGACATGTACCGCCCCAGGAGTTGAAGATGCTGTTTGGCAAACTGTTGCCGCGTGAAGGCAATTTTTTCGAGTTGTTCAACCAGCATGCGGACCGCATCGTGGAGGCTGCCCGCGCGTTCTCCAACCTGGTGGCCAACTACAGCGATGTGCAAAAGCGCGAAGCCTACAACCGGGAGGTCGACAACGCCGAACGCGCGGCCGACCGGATCACGCAGGAGGTCAACCGCATGCTGCACAAGACCTTCATCACGCCGATCGACCGCGAGCAGATCCATTCGCTGATCAACACCATGGACGATGTCTGTGACCTGATCCAGGACTCGGCCGAAACCATGGCGCTGTACGACGTGCACCACATGACCGAGGAGATCGTGCGCCTGACGGACCTCAGCGTCAAATGCTGTGAGCGCCTGAAAGACGCGGTCGCGCTGCTCGGCAGGCTCAGTGATGCCGCCACGGCCGAAGCCGCCCTGAAGACCTGCGAGGAAATCGACAAGCTCGAGTCCGATGCCGACCGCGTCATGCGCTCGGCCATGAGCAAGCTGTTTCGCGAAGAGCCTGATGTGCGCGAAGTCATCAAGCTCAAGGCCATCTACGAGCTGCTGGAAACCATCACGGACAAATGCGAGGACGTGGCCAACCTGATCGAGGGCATCGTCCTCGAAAATTCCTGAACATGGAGACCGTACAGACGACCCTGTGGGTGGTGGTCATGCTGGTCATCCTGGCCGTGGCCTTCGATTTCATGAATGGTTTTCATGATGCGGCCAACTCGATTGCCACCGTGGTGTCGACCGGCGTTCTCAAGCCCGGTCAGGCGGTGCTGTTTGCCGCGACCTTCAATTTCGTCGCGATCTTTGTCTTTCACCTCAGCGTGGCCGCCACCGTGGGCAAGGGCATTGTGCAGCCGGGAATTGTGGATACCCATGTGGTGTTCGGCGCGCTGATAGGCGCCATCACCTGGAACCTGGTCACCTGGTATTACGGCATTCCCAGCAGTTCCTCGCATGCGCTGATTGGCGGCATCGTCGGCGCGGTGATGGCCAAATCCGGCGCCGGTGCGCTGGTGGCCGGCGGCATCCTGAAAACCGTGGCCTTCATTTTTGTCTCGCCGCTGCTGGGTTTTCTGCTCGGCTCGCTGATGATGGTGCTGGTGGCCTGGGTCTGCCGCCGCGCCGCACCGTCGCGCGTGGACCGCTGGTTCCGGCGCCTGCAGCTGGTCTCGGCCGGCGCCTACAGCCTGGGCCACGGCGGCAACGATGCGCAGAAAACCATCGGCATCATCTGGATGCTCCTGATTGCCACAGGCTATACCGCGGCCAGCGACAGCGCCCCGCCAACCTGGGTGATTGTCAGCTGTTACGTCGCAATTGCCGCGGGCACCATGTTCGGCGGCTGGCGCATCGTGAAAACCATGGGCCAGAAAATCACCAAGCTCAAGCCGGTGGGCGGCTTCTGCGCGGAAACCGGCGGCGCCATCACGCTGTTCCTGGCCACCGGCCTGGGTATTCCGGTGTCGACCACCCACACCATCACCGGCGCCATCGTCGGTGTTGGTTCCACCCAGCGCGCCTCCGCAGTGCGCTGGGGCGTGGCCGGCAACATTGTCTGGGCCTGGATTTTCACGATCCCGGCCTCGGCCTTTGTGGCGGCCATCGCTTACTGGGTCAGCCTGTTTCTGTTCTGACCGCTGCACGTCGGGAGGGGGCTATGCCAGCAGGGGCCGCAGGGGCCGCAGGCGCAGCGCCCCCTCGGGGGGCATCCTTCGACAGGCTCAGGACGAACGGATATGACGTGAGCGAAAGCGGCGTGTCCGGTCTTCACCAGTCGGGGCTGCGGGACCGGCTTTGCCGGCCCGCAGGCGCAGCGCCCCCTCGGGGGGCAGAGAGCTACGCGCAGCGAGCGAACGTGGGGGCTCTACTTCTGCTGGGAGATTTTTCTGGCTTCTTCGACCTGGTACTCAAAGTAGCGCTGGAAGCTGAACACGATGCTGGACATCAGCGCAATCGTGCCGAACAGCAGGGCCAGGATGACGGCCGCCATGGTGATCCAGTTGGTTTTGCCGCAAGCACTGCCCGGTGCAGCTGACGGGTTGTGTCTGGCATTCCATTTTTCGGGGGCCATCAGGCCGTAATAAATCGCCGTCAGCGCCGTGGCTGCCAGAGTGAAACCTAGCAGCGGTACCAGCACCCAAGCCAACTGGTCGTCCTGGCCATACTGTCGCACCCGCTGAACGCCCCACCAGCCCAAGGCGGCAGCCAAGGGGTGCAGCCAGGCCAGCAGATCGCGCCAACCGTGCAGGTAGAGTCGATGGATGCCCAATTGGCCGACGGTAAAAGCCAGCCAGGCGGCCAGGGTCTTGTTCTTGTTTTTCATGGATGCAATCAGGGGCGGGAGGGTGAGGAAGAGGGGGATGCGGCGTCCAGGGGCGGCAAGGTGTCGCCGGCGCCCAGTGTTTTCTGCATGATCACAATATCACGCCAGGCACCCATCTTCCAGCCACAGGACTCGACGACGCCCACCAGCGTGAAGCCGAGCGCGCGGTGCAGGCCGACCGACCCCGCGTTGGCCGAGTCGCCGATGATGGCCATGACCTTGCGGATGCCGGCGGCCTCGCAGCGCGCGAGCAGTTCGGTCAGCAGGGCGCGGCCCAGGCCTTTGCCCTGCTGGCCGGGTGCCAGGTAAATCGAATCCTCCACCGAATAGCGGTAGGCCGGCCGTGGCTTGAACCAGTTGCCGTAGGCAAAACCGACCACCTCGCCGCCCTCTTCGGCGACCAGGTAGGGCAGGCCCTTGGATAACACATCGGCACGGCGCGTGGCCATGTCCGTCACGCTGGGCGGTTCGGTTTCAAAGGTGCCGGTGCCATTGAGCACATGGTGGGCGTAAATGGCGGTGATGGCCGGCAGGTCGGTGTCAAGGCTGGCTCTCAGAAGGGTCATGGCGTGCCAAAAAATGGGTTGGAAGGACGTTGGGGGAACGCAGCGGGCGGGACAACGGCAGGCCGCGGGTTATAATCTGCGGCTTTGCAGCATTTCGCTGGCCGGGTGCCATGTCGTGTGTCTCAAGCGCTGCAGGAACATTTTGGGGTGATTTTTTTTCACCTCACCACCCGAAGGATAAATCATGGTCGTCATCCGACTCTCGCGCGGCGGTTCTAAGCACCGTCCATTTTTCAATATTGTTGTGGCTGACAAACGCGTCCGCCGCGATGGCCGCTTCATCGAGCGCATCGGTTTTTACAACCCGATTGCCAAAGGTGGCGAAGAAGGTCTGCGCATCGAGCAGGACCGCCTGACCCACTGGCTCGGCGTGGGCGCACAAGCGTCCCCCACCGTGCTGCGCCTGGTCAAGCAGGGTGCTGCTGCAGCTCCCAAGGCTGCCTGATTGTCGGGTTCCTGAATGCTGCCCGGCCTTGAGCCGTCTGGCTTGCCAGACGACGCGGTTGAAGTCGGGCGCATTCTTGACGCCTGGGGCGTCAAAGGCTGGGTGAAAATCCTGGCCCATAGCGCCTCCTCCGAGGCGCTTTTTTCATCCGGCCGCGGGTTTCTGCAGCCGCCGGATACCAAACACCGGCCCGGTTTTGACGCTTTCTCCGGCACCGTGGTGCTGACGGTCAGCGAATCCAAAACCCATTCCGACTCCGTGGTGGCCAAGTTCGAGGGCATCGACGACCGCACGCCGGCCGAGGCCCTGCGCGGCGCGCGCATTTTTGTGCCGCGCAGCAGCTTCCCCAAGGCGGGCGCGGACGAGTATTACTGGGTCGACCTGCTGGGCCTGAACGTCATCAACCGCGAAGGCGTGTCCCTGGGCAAGGTGCGCGACCTGATGGCCACCGGCCCGCATTCGGTGCTGTGTGTCGAATACACCGAAGGCGAGCAGACGCTGGAGCGCATGATTCCCTTTGTGGCTGCCTATGTGGACGCGGTCGATCTGCCGGGCCAGACCATCACGGTGGACTGGCAACCTGACTATTAGAGCCCCCGAGGTAGAGCCCCCACGCTTGTCGCTTCGCGTACTGCGCGAGGCCTTGCAGGCCGCGGCTCGCGAGACGCTTCGCCTCTGTCGCCTGTCCAAACCTGCTCAAGCAGATTTGGAGCCGCAGGCTCCAGCCCCTCGGAGGCGCTGCGCCTGCGGCCCGGCGAAGCCGGTTCCGCGGCCCCGGCTGGTCTAAAACTTCCCAAGCAGCGTCGCTAGGCGGTTCATGACGCAAAATAGAACCATGCGTTTTGACGTCATCACACTTTTCCCCGAGCTTTTTGCGCCGTTCCTGACCAGCGGCGTGACGCGCCGTGCCTACGAATCCGGTCTGGTCGAGGTGAAGTTGTGGAACCCGCGCGATTTTGCCGAAGGCAACTACCGCCGGGTGGACGACCGCTCCTTTGGCGGCGGTCCCGGCATGGTGATGCTGGCCGAGCCGCTGGCGCGCTGTCTTGAAAAGATCCGCGAGGACCGTGCCGAGCCTGCCGGCCAGCAGGCACCGGTGGTCCTGTTTTCGCCGATTGGCCGCGCGCTGGACCACACGGGCGTGCAGGCCTGGTCGGCCGGTCGCGGGGCGGTGCTGGTCTGCGGGCGTTACGAGGGACTGGATCAGCGTTTTATCGATACCTATGTGGACCAGCAGATCAGCCTGGGTGACTTTGTGCTGTCCGGCGGTGAAATTGCCGCGATGGCCTTGCTGGACGCGGTGGCGCGCCTGCAGCCGGGCGTGCTCCATGACGAGGGCAGCCACCAGTTCGACAGTTTCAACCCGGCGCTCGACGGCCTGCTCGACTGCCCGCATTACACCCGGCCAGAAACCTGGCGCGGCCAGACGGCCCCCGAGACGTTGTTGTCGGGCAACCACGGCCACATCGAACGCTGGCGCCGCGAGCAACGCCTGGCCCTGACCCGGCAGCACCGGCCCGAACTGCTGGACAAGGCCCGCGCAGCCAGCAGCCTGACGGTCGCCGACGAGGCATTTCTGCGCGATCTGCCGGCGCAAAAGGCCTCAAAGCCATAAATGGCTATAATCAAAGGCTTTTCAGTCCTCTGGCGGCCACTGCAACCATCTTGACCATCCCTGATGTGTCCATGGATTTGCGGTCTTTAGCGTAGCGCGTGTATGAACGAAAAAGTTAGATGGAATAAATCATGAATCTGATCCAGACCCTAGAGCAGGAAGAAATTGCCCGCCTGAACAAGACCATCCCCGTGTATGCCCCCGGCGACACCGTGATTGTCAGCGTCAACGTGGTTGAAGGTACCCGCAAACGTATGCAGGCTTTTGAAGGCGTCGTGATTGCCAAGCGCAACCGTGGCCTGAACTCCAGCTTCATCGTGCGCAAGATCTCCAATGGTGAAGGCGTCGAGCGGACCTTCCAGGTCTACAGCCCGCTGATCGCCAAGATCGAAGTCAAGCGCCGTGGTGACGTGCGTCGTGCCAAGCTGTACTACCTGCGCAGCCGCAGCGGCAAGTCGGCGCGTATCAAGGAAAAGCTGGGCGCCAAAGCTAAAGCTGCCTAAAAGCAGCCGGCCCGCAAAAAAGCCGCTCTCTGGAGCGGCTTTTTTTATGCCCTGTTAATCTTGCGTTCTCATGACGACGCCCCGGTTCACCACGCCATTGCCCACCTTTGATCCCCGCAGCATCCCGGTGATCGGGGTGGACACGCACCTGTCGGGCGTGCCGGCGCAGGAACTCACGCCGCAGGCCCTGCGCCAGCGTTTCCGGCACCCGCCGGTCTGGACGCCGGAGCACAGCGTCGAGAAAAAATTTTCCAACCGAGAGCCGGCGCTGGCGGCCGTGCTGCTGCCGCTGGTCATGCGTGATGAACTGACGCTGTTGCTGACGGAGCGGGCGGGCAACATGTCCACCCATTCCGGCCAGATTGCGCTGCCCGGCGGCAAGACCGACGACACCGACCACGATGCGGTGGACACGGCCCTGCGCGAGGCGCACGAAGAAATCGGCCTGGCGCGCGCGCATGTGGAGGTGCTGGGCATCCTGCCCACCTATGTCACCGGCACGGCGTTCATCATCACACCGGTCGTTGCGCTGGTGCGGCCCGGTTTTGCGCTGCAGCCCAGCCCGTCCGAGGTGGCCGACATTTTTGAAGTGCCGCTGCGTTACCTGATGGACCCGTCCAACCACCAGCGCCACGAGTTTGAATTCGACGGTGTGCTGCGCCAGTGGCTGTCCATGCCCTACATGGGGGATGAGGGCGCGGACGCGAAGGAGCGTTACATCTGGGGCGCGACGGCCGGCATGCTGCGCAACCTCTACCGCTTTCTGAGCGCATAGACAAGCCACCTCCGACCAGGCTCACTTCGTGTAGCCCGTTCCCCCCTCAAGGGGGCGGCGCCTGCGGTCTGGCGGAGCCAGTCCCGCGGCCCCCGCGGTGACATACCGTCTACTGGGTCACCCCCACTGAACTCTTCAACCCAGCAGGGGCCGCGGGTCCGGCTTTGCCGGCCCGCAGGCGCAGCAGCCCCCTCGGGGGGCAGGGCGCTACACGAAGTGAGCAACCGTGGGGGCCAATCAAGCAGTGAGCGACCGTGGGGGCAGTATCATTCAGCATGAGTTTTTTTGCTGTTTTGTTTGCCCTCATCCTCGAACAGGCGAGGCCGCTGGCGCGTGGCAACCCGATTCATGCCGGTTTGCGCCGCTGGGCGCGCTGGGCCAGCCGCAGCCTGGACGCCGGCAAGCCGCAACACGGCTGGGTCGCCTGGGCCACGGCGGTGGTGGGTCCGGCCCTGCTGACCCTGGCGGTGCACTGGCTGCTCTGGAGCGTGAATGGTGTGCTGGCTTTTGTCTGGAGCGTGGCCGTGCTTTACGTGACGCTCGGCTTTCGCCAGTTCAGCCACTATTTCACCGACATACGCGATGCACTGGACGACGGCGACGAAGCGACCGCGCGCGAGCTGCTGGCGCGGTGGCGTCAGGTCGATGCCAGCGAACTCCCGCGCAGCGAAATCGTGCGGCATGTGATCGAGTATTCGGTGCTGGCTGCGCACCGCCACGTGTTTGGCGTGCTGGCCTGGTTTTCGGTGCTGGCTGCGCTGGGCTTGGGGCCGGCCGGTGCCGTGTTGTACCGCATGGCCGAGTTTGTCTCGCGTTACTGGGCCTACAAGTCCAAATCGGTCGGTGAGGTCGCGAGCCCGGCCCTGCAGCAGGCCGCGGCGCGGGCCTGGGCCGTGATCGACTACGTGCCGGCGCGCCTGACCTCGCTCGGGTTCGCGGTCGTGGGCAGTTTCGAGGACGCGATCGACGGCTGGCGCAACTACATGCAGCGTGCGCCCGCGGGCCCGGAAAACCGCAACGACGGCGTGATCCTGGCCGCGACCTCGGGCGCGGTCAACGTGCGCCTGGGCGGCGAAGCGTTGAAAGCTGCGTTTTCCCCCGACGTTTCCCAGGGTTTTCAGGCTGACGGCATCGACGCAGGCGGCCCGCAGGCCACCGAGAGCACGCCGGGGCGCGAGCCGGAGGTCGGGCACCTGCGCAGCATCGTGGGTCTGGTCTGGCGCTCGGTGGTGCTCTGGATGATGCTGCTGGCGCTGCTGACGCTGGCGCGCCTGCTGGGCTGACCGGCTCCCTCTTGACTTGGCCTGCGCATGTCTGACGCTGCGTCGTTCTGGAGTCCGGCGCTTCGGGGTTTGGTGCCCTACACGCCGGGCGAGCAACCCCTGATCGAAGGGCTGGTCAAACTCAACACCAACGAAAATCCCTACCCGCCTTCGCCCCGGGTGATCGCTGCCATCAGCGTCGCGGCCCAGGAGGGGCTGCAGCTTTACCCCGACCCGCAGGCGGCGGTGCTGCGGCAGGCGATCGCGGACTTTCACAGCATCGCTGCCGGCCAGGTGTTCGCCGGCAATGGCTCGGACGAAGTGCTGGCGCATGCTTTTTTCGCCTTCTTCCGCCAGGGCAAGCCGGTGCTGATGCCGGACATCAGCTACAGCTTCTACAAGGTGTATTGCGGGCTGTACGGCATTGACGCCGGGATCGTTCCACTGGACGCCGACATGCGTATCGACGTGGCGCAGTACCGGGCGCCCTGCGGCGGCGTGGTCATCGCCAACCCGAACGCGCCGACCGGCACCGGCCTGCCGCTGGCGGACATCGAGCAGTTGCTGCAGCAGCAAAGCCGCTCGGTCGTGCTGGTCGATGAAGCCTATGTGGATTTCGGTGGCGAAAGCGCCATCGGCCTGATCAGCCGTTACCCGAATTTGCTGGTGGTGCAGACCCTGTCCAAGTCGCGTTCGCTGGCGGGGCTGCGCGTGGGTTTTGCCGCTGGCCAGCGCCACCTCATCGAGGCGCTGGAGACCGTGCGGGACAGCTTCAACTCCTACCCGCTGGACCGCCTGGCCCTGGCCGGTGCGGTGGCAGCGTACGAGGACCACGCCTGGTTTGAAGCCACGCGTGCAGCCGTCATCGCGAGCCGCGAAGACCTGGCGCGCGATCTCCGGGCGCTGGGTTTCGATGTGCTGCCGTCACAGGCCAACTTCCTGATGGTTCGCCATCCCCGGCATGATGCCGCCGTGCTTGCGGCGGGCCTGCGCGACCGGCGCGTGCTTGTGCGCCATTTCAGGCTGCCGCGTATCGAGCAATACCTGCGCATCAGCGTGGGAACGCCCGCACAGTGTGCGGCGCTGGTGGATGCCTGCCGCGCGCTGGTCTGCACTGAACCAGCTCAGTAACGCGGCGGCTGCGACAGCTCGGCGAACAGTTCGCTATATAAACGATAGCGGCTGGCGCTTATTCCACTTGGTCCAGAGGCCGATTTGACCTCTGAAATCACGCCGCAGCCGGGTTCATGCAGATGCGTGCAGTTGTAGAACTTGCAGTCCTGCGCATGGGCCTTGAGGTCGGGCATGTAGTTGGCCAGCTGCATCGGCTCGATGTGGTGCAGGCCGAACTCCTGAAAGCCGGGCGAATCGATCAGCGCGCTGGTTCTGGCGTCGTCGAGCCAGTACAGCGTGGTGCTGGTGGTCGTGTGTTTGCCTGAATTGAGCGCCTGCGATATTTCCGCGGTCAGCACCTGCGCGCCCGGAATCAGCAGGTTGGTCAGGCTGCTCTTGCCGGCGCCGGAAGGACCCAGCACCAGCGTTTTCTTGCCGCGCAGCAGCTCGCGCAGCTGGGAGGTTTGCGCGTCGTTGGCGACGGGCGTGTCGGTTTTCGGCTTCACCGCAAGCGGCACCACCTGGTAACCCATGGCGCGGTAGGGCGCCAGCTTGGCCCAGGCGCGTCCAAAGGGTTCGGCCAGGTCGCTTTTGTTCAGCGCGATGATGGGGGTGATGCGTTCGGCCTCGGCCGCGATCAGCGCGCGGGTCAGCTGGCTCTCCGAAAACTCGGGCTCGGCCGCGATCAGGATCAGCACCTGGTCGAGATTGGCCGCAAACGACTTGGTGCGCATGTCGTCCTGCCGGTAAAACAGGTTGCTGCGTTTTTCCACCTTCTCAATCGTGCCTTCGTCCTGCGAGGGCAGCCACAACACGCGGTCGCCGACGACGGCCTGGCTTTTTTTGCCGCGCGGATGGCAGATCAGGCGCTGGCCGTCGGGCGTTTCGACCAGGCAATGCCGGCCGAAACCGGCCACCACCAGGCCGGGCAGGGTCCCGGCGGAAGAAACAGTGGTCAAGCCAGCAGCGCGTCGACCTGGGACGCGCAGAAAAAGTCGCTGACCGAAATGCCGTTCACGTCGTGCGTGTTGAAACGCACCGTGCATTTGCCATAACTCAGCGCCAGGTCCGGGTGGTGGTCCTCGGCATTGGCAATGAAGGCCACGGCGTTGGCAAAACCCATGGTCTCGTGGAAGTTCTTGAAGCTGAAGGTCTTCTCCAGTGAACCATCGATCAGGCGCCAGCCTTGCGGCTGCTCGCCATTGAGCTGGCTCAGCTGCGTGACGATTTCGGTGGCACTCAGCGCGCGGCGGTTCTGGTGAATCGGGTTGCTCATGCGGGGGTTCCGGTGGGTGCACCCATGCGGGACAGCCGCTCCGAGGCCGGCGGGTGCGAATAATAAAACTTCACATACACCGGGTCGGGCGTCAGTGTGCTGGCGTTGTCCTGGTAGAGCTTGAGCAGGGCGCTTTGCAGATCCCGGCCGTCGGTTTGCGCGATGGCGTAGGCGTCGGCTTCAAACTCATGCTTGCGTGAGAGCAGGGCAAACAGCGGCGAGATGAAAAAGCTGAAAAGCGGCACCACCAGCAAAAACAGCAGCAGGGCCAGGGCGTCGTTGCTGCCCTCCATGTTCGGCCGCACGCCCAGCCCGGTGTAAAACCAGACCTGGGTGGACAACCAGCCCAGCAGCGCAAAACCGGCCAGGCTCATGGCAAACATGGCGGCAATACGCTTGATGATGTGTTTGTGCTTGAAGTGGCCGAGTTCGTGGGCCAGCACCGCGTCGACTTCGGCGGGGCTCAGTTGCTTGAGCAGGGTGTCGAAAAACACCACGCGTTTGGAGGCGCCAAAACCGGTGAAGTAGGCGTTGGCATGCGCCGAGCGTTTGCTGCCGTCCATCACGAACAGGCCCTTGGCGGCAAAGCCGCAGCGCTGCATCAGGGCCGTGACGCGCGCCTTCAGGCTTTCGTCTTCGAGCGGCTGGAACTTGTTGAACAGCGGCGCAATGACGGTGGGGTAAAGCACCAGGACCAGCAGGTTGAAACCCATCCACACGCCCCAGGCCCAGAGCCACCACCATGCACCGGTGCTGCCCATGATCCAGAGGATCAGCGCCACGATCGGCAGGCCGATCACGAGGCCGACCACCAGGGACTTCACGAGGTCGCCGAGCCACAGCTTGAACGTCATCTTGTTGAAGCCGAAGCGCTCTTCGATGCGGAAGGTGCTGTACAGCGTGAAGGGCAGATCCAGCAGCCCGCTGATCAGACCAAAGGCAGCCAGCAACGCCAGCTGGGGCACCAGGCTGCCGTAAGCGGCCAGCCCGGAATTCATCAACGCCTGGTTGAGCAGGTCAATGCCGCCGAGCAGGGTCCAGCCCACCAGCACGGCCGTGCCAAAAGCCAGCTCGAGCAGGCCAAAGCGCGCCTTGGTGATGGTGTAGTCGGCGGCTTTCTGGTGCGAGGCCAGCGAAATCGTGTCGGCGAAGGCGGCGGGCACCTGGTCGCGGTGCTGCGACACGTGGCGGATCTGGCGCGAGGCGAGGTAGAACTTCGTGAGCAGCACCAGCACCAGGGCGCTTGAGAACACCAGGGTAAAGACAAGGGAATAGTCAGCCATGCAGCAAGTTTAGGCGATCAGCGAGAATCGCAAGATGGCTGAAAACGAAACCCTGCTGAAAAAATCCGATCTGAACCTGGTCTGGATCGACTGCGAAATGACCGGTCTCGACCCGGAAAAAGAGCGGCTGATCGAAATTGCCGTGGTTGTCACCGGCCCGCAACTGACGCCGCGTATCGAGGGCCCGGTGCTGGTGATCAAGCAGTCCGACGACCTGCTCGGGCTGATGGACAACTGGAACAAGGGCACACACGGCCGCAGCGGCCTGATCGACAAGGTCAAGGCTAGCACCGTGACGGAAGCCGATGCCGAAAAGCAGCTGCTGGCCTTCCTGGCGCATTACCTGCCCAAGGGCACCTCGCCAATGTGCGGCAACACCATCAGCCAGGACCGGCGCTTCCTGGTCAAGTACATGCCCAAACTCGAGGCGTTTTTTCACTACCGCAATGTCGATGTCAGCACCTTCAAGGAACTGGCCAAACGCTGGCGGCCCGAGGTGTATAGCGCGTTCAAGAAGCAGCAAAGCCACACCGCGCTGGCCGATGTGCATGAATCGATCGACGAGCTGCAGCATTACCGCACCCACTTCCTGAAGTGATTTGTGCTTCCAGCCCTTTCTGGGCGAGCGCTGGTCGCTATTGAAAAGAGAGCAAATATCCGGTGTCCCCGGCGGTTGCCGGCAGGTTTGAAGGTCTTTCGGAGACGGGGGACTGGTGTAAACCCGTAATCCATGCCATAATCAACGGCTTGACGGATGCACGGGGTGCACCGCATTTGTACATCTACCTCACACTTTTGGGCTCTACCAACAGAGCCATCGCTTCAGGCACCGGTTTTCCGGAAGTCGCCCGAACCGAAATATTCGTTTGATGGTTGATGTTTTATTAACCACAAACGAAGCCTTCCGCAACGCGGCAGGTGGTCGTTTCTTGTTCGCCTGCTCAAACCACAAGTGGAGCAGCGCGCAAGTGATTTGTGAGAAAAAACATGACTGATTCTTTTGAAGCTCGCGGCGACTTTCTGGCCGAAGCAAACACCGATACCGATATCAACCTGATTCCGGATTTTTCCGATGCGCCTGTCGCAGCGGAAACGTCGCTGGACGCCGTCGTCGCGGAGCCCAACGGCTTCGTGAAGCTGGGCCTGGCCAAGGAACTGCTGCAAGCCGTGGCCGACATGGGTTTCACCCAGCCGACCGCCGTGCAGATGGCGACCATCCCCAAAGCCATGCAGGCGCTGGACCAGGAAGCCAAGAACGACCCCAAGGCCAAATTCACCGACCTGCTGGTTTCCAGCCAGACCGGCAGCGGCAAGACCGCCGCTTTCCTGCTGCCCGTGCTGCACACCCTGCTCAAGCAGCAGGAAGAGGCCGAGCGCAACGAACGCGCCGAATTTGAACGCCTGAGCGCTGAGGCCGTTGCCCGCGGCGAAGCCCCGCTGAAAAAACCCAAGCGCAAGGACCCGACCAATACGCGCAACTTCAAGGCCGCCACCCCCGGCGCGCTGATCCTGTGCCCGACGCGTGAGCTGGCCCAACAGGTCTGCGCCGACGCGATCGACCTGGTGCGCCATTGCCGCGGCCTGCGCATTGCCAATGTCGTTGGCGGCATTCCTTACCAGCTGCAAATTGCCAAGCTGCAAAACGCCGACCTCGTCGTGGCCACCCCTGGCCGTCTGCTGGACCTGCAACGCAGCATGCAGATCAAGCTGGACCAGGTGCAATTCCTCGTGGTCGACGAAGCCGACCGCATGCTGGACCTCGGCTTTGCCGACGACCTGACCGAAGTCAACCAGCTCACCATCGAGCGCAAGCAGACCATGATGTTCAGCGCCACCTTTGCGCCGCGCATCATGCAGCTGGCCACGCGTGTGATGCGCCAGCCCCAGCGTGTCGAGATCGACTCGCCGCACGAAAAACATGCGTCCATCACGCAGTCGCTGCTGTGGGCCGACAACATGACGCACAAGCGCAAGCTGCTGGACCACTGGCTGCGCGACACCACCATCAACCAGGCCATCGTGTTCGCCTGCACGCAGGTCGAGTGTGACGGCCTGGCCAACGATCTGGTGCAAGAGGGCTTCAGCGCCGTGGCGCTGCACGGCGCCCTGGGCCAGGGCCTGCGCAACCGCCGCCTGATGGCGTTCCGTGATGGCCGCGTGCAGATCCTGGTCGCGACTGACGTCGCTGCCCGTGGTTTGGATGTTCCGACCATCACCCACGTGATCAACTACGGCCTGCCGATGAAAGCCGAAGATTATGTGCACCGCATCGGCCGTACCGGCCGTGCCGGCCGCGAAGGCCAGGCAATCACGATTGCCGAGTTCCGCGACCGCCGCAAGATCCAGGACATCGAGCACTACACCCAGCAGAACCTCAAGCCCAGCGTGATCGCCGGTCTGGAGCCGCAGCAGCGTTTTGCACCCACCTCCGATCGCCCGCGCGGCAATTTCGGTGGTGACCGCAATGACCGCGGTCCGCGCAGCTTCGGCGGCGGCGGTGGCGGCCGTTTCAGCAACGACCGTGCACCTTCGGGTGGTTTCGGCGGCGGCGCTGGCGGCGGTTATGCCGGCAAGAAGCCTGCCTTCGGCGCTGACCGTGGCGCCGATCGTGGTGGTTTTGGCGGCAACCGTGATGACCGTGGGGGTGACCGCGGCGGTTTCTCCAACAACCGCAATGACCGTGCGCCTTTCCAGGCACCGGCAGGTGGCGGCGCCTTCAACGACCGTGACAACCGCGGCCCGCGTCGTGATGACCGCGGCTTCGGCAACAACAACAACGGCGGTTTTGCCCAGCGCGACGAGCGTGGCGGCGAGCGCAGCTTCGGCGGCCGTCCGGAAGGTTTTGCGTCGGCCCCGCGCGGCGATTTCGCAGACCGCAAACCGGCGTTTGCAAAACCTGCCGGCAAGGTGTTTGTACCGCGTGACGCCCAGAAGCGTCCGGCACGCCCGGCGCGTTGATTGTTGCTGTGACAACAAAAAAGGCCCGCTCTGCGGGCCTTTTTTTATGGGTGTCAACTTATTGAGACTTCCATCAATCAAGACAGGCAACTTACTACCGTTCGCCCTGAGCTTGTCGAAGGGCCATTCACCCTTGCTCAGGACAGGCTCCGACAGGTTCAGCCCGAACGGTGTGATGTCATGCATGATGAAAACATCAATAATGTTTCAACTCATGCCGTTGCGGCTGGCCAGCTCGACAAACAGGCCCGAGTGGTCCAGCTCGCCGAGGCCGTGGCTGATGCCGTCGGCGTAGAGATGCTCGAACAGTGTGGTGACCGGCGCCTCGAAGCCGATTTCTTCTGCAGTGGCCAGCGCATTGCGCATGTCCTTGAGCTGGATCGCCAGCCGGGCACGGGAGGTGAAGTCGCGCTCGACCATGCGCTGGCCGTGGACCTGCAGGATGCGGCTGTCGGCAAAACCGCCGGTGATGGCTTCCCTGACCTTGGCCATGTCGGCGCCGCCCTTGGTGGCAAACAGCAGGGCCTCGGCCACGGCGCCTATCGTGATGCCGACGATCATCTGGTTGGCCAGCTTGGTCAGCTGGCCCGCCCCATGGGACCCCACGTGGGTGGCGCGCCCGAAAACCTGGAGCACCGGCAGGGCGCGCTCAAAATCCGCCGCCTTGCCGCCCACCATGATTACCAGCGTGCCGCTTTCGGCGCCGCCCGTGCCGCCGGAGACCGGCGCGTCGAGGTGGGCGACACCGAGTGCGCCCAGGCGTGCGGCATGGTCGCGTGCCTCGCGCGGCTTGATCGAGGCCATGTCGATGAACAGGGCGCCCGGTTTCATCGCGGCAGCGACGCCCTGCGCGAACAGGACGTCTTCGACCACGGCGCCGTTTTCCAGCATGCCGACGACGATGTCGGCCCCTGAAACCGCGGCGTTGGCCTGTGCATGAACGGTCGCACCCAGCGCCGTCAGTGAAGCGGCCTTGGCCGGCGTGCGGTTCCACACCTGCAGGGCATGGCCGGCCTCACACAGGCGCCTGGCCATGGGCAGGCCCATGCTGCCGGTGCCCAGAAAGGCGATGCGGGGGATGACTGTGCTGCTGATACTCATGGCATGTTCCGGGCTGTGGGGTGGCCACCATCATGCGGCACACGGCGGAAAAAAGGCTGTCAGGCAGCTTTCTTCATGGCTGGGGAGAACATGGTTTCCATCTCGCTGCGCACCTTGTACGCCGGGGTGGAGGTGTCCATGGCCACGTCGGCCCAACTCAGGCTCTGGCCTTTTTTGACGGCACGCACGACCTTGACGTTGTGCGCCAGGCCCAGTGGCAGGCCACCCATCTTCACCGAGGTGTCGGCCGGCAACAGCTTGCCCCAGACGGTGTAGCCGCCTTCGCCGTCCAGCATGTCGCCGGGCCTCAAGTCGCGTTTGGCCGTGGCCACCACGTCGGCATTCCAGCAGGTTGCGACGCCGGTGGGTTCGCCGCGCAGCGCGACGTTGGCCACCGACACGCCGACTTCCAGCCCGATCAGGTGCCAGCGCTTGTACAGCGTGAAGTAGCGCCCGCTCGGGTCGGTGTGCGCGTTGTACTCTTCAAAGCAGTTCTTGATGTAGTCGGTCTCGGCTTCGACCGTGACCCAGACGCCCATGCGGATGTCGTAGGGAATCTTGCGGCCATTGGCTTCCAGCGAGGAGATCACTTCCACCATGCCCTTGCGCTCGAGTACGCCGCCTTCGGACACCGGACGGGTGACGAAGGGAATGTCCTCGACACTGGCCGGCGGATAGAGCAGGCCGTTGCTGGGCACTGTCAGACCGGTGGCGTTGGCCACGGCGGTCGATTCGATCGAGGGCTTGGAGGCATCGAGAAAGCTGTTGAACATCTTGGGGTTGAGGCCGCCGCGTGCGGCCTGCTCGGGCGTGAGGCCGTAGTTGGCCCAGACCGTCTCCGGTGTCGATTCGCAGAAGTGCGGCAGCCATTTGTGGCCGCGGCCTGCCGCCACGACGGGAAAGCCGCAGGTGCGTGCCCAGTCCACCAGGTCGCAGATCAGCGCCGGCTGGTCGCCGAAAGCCAGCGAATACACGACGCCGGCCTCGGCCGCCTTGCGCGCCAGCAGCGGGCCGCAAAAGGCGTCGGCTTCCACGGTGACGTTGACCACATGTTTGCCGTGCGCAAACGCCTGCAGGCAATGTTCGACCGCGGCGACCGGGTTGCCGGTGCATTCCACGATGATGTCGATTTGCGGATGTGTGACCACCGCTTTCCAGTCGTCGGTGATCCAGGTTGCTCCTGTTTTGATAGCTTCTTGCGCAGAAGGTGCCTGGGTCAGGGCCGGATTCCACCCTACACGTGCGAGGTTGGTGCGGGCGGCGTCGGGTGACAGGTCGGCAATCGCCACCAGATGCACGCCGGGCGTGCGCGGAATTTGCGCCAGGTACATGGAGCCGAACTTGCCGGCGCCTATGAGGCCGATGCGGATGGGATTGTTGTCGGATGCGCGTTGCTGGAGTTTTGTATAGAGGTTCATTGGGATTCCGTTCGTGACGCCGTTCGCACTGAGCTTGTCGAAGTGTGTCCCCAGGGTGGGGGCTCGACAGGCTCAGCCCGAACGGAAAAAGGAGAGGTGTGTTCAGGCCGCCTTGCGCTCCGGCACAATTTCTTCCATCGAAGTCTGCAGCGCGGTCGCCGGCACGCCGTCTTTCCACGGCAGGTCCACCGGGTAATCCTTCAGCAGGCAGTCGTCCGGCAGGCATTCGATGGGCGTGAAGTCGCGGTGCGCGATGTATTCCGGGCGCTTGTGGCGGCGGATGTGGTTGCTGACCGCGCACAGGCTCAGGTAGACACTGACGCGGTTGAAGGGTGACAGGTTGCTGCCCGAGGCGTGCACCAGGCAGGAGTGGAACAAAATCATCGAACCGGCCGGGCCCTTGGGGCTGACGATGCCGCCCTGTTTGCCGCCGGCGCGCTGCACCAGCTGGCGGATCAAATCGTTGTCCACCGTCCACAGCGGGTAGCTGGTGGTGGTCAGGTCGTGTCTGGCATCGACCACGCCTTTTTTGTGGCTGCCGGGAATGAACATCAGCGGGCCGTTGTGCTCGGTCACGTCGTCGAGAAAAATCGCCACGTTCATCGCGCGTTCGGTCGGCATCAGGTCATCGTTGAGCCAGGTGCCGTAGTCCTGGTGCCACTGCCAGACGTCGCCTTCAAAAGCCATCTTGCCGTTGATCTTGAACTGGTGCATGTAGAGCTTTTCACCGAGCAGGTCTTCCACCGGTTCGATCATGCGCGGGTGCCGGCCGAGTTTGGCAAAAGGCTCGCTGTACATGTGGGCCGCGAAGTTGGTGCGCACGGCGTCCTTGCCTTTTTCGCGCACGTTGTAGTCCTCGCGCCGGCTGTAGAGCTCGGGCACAGCGTCGTTGAGCGCCTGCGTTTCCTCCGGCGTGAACAGGCCGGGAAAAAACAGGTAACCGTCACGGTCGAATTGGGCGAGTTGTTCGGCGGTCAGGTTCATGGGTATTTCCTTGGGGGGTGTCAGGCGGTGGTTCTCAGGCGGGCAGGGCGGTGGAAGGCGGCATCGGGTGCAGGGTGCTGGACAGCAGCTTCGCCAGGTTGTGGCTGGCGTCTTCGCCGTGCTGGCGGATCAGGTGTTCGGCGGTGGCCTCATCGCCGGCGCCTATGGCCTGGGCGATGGCTTCGTGTTCGTCCCAGATCGATTCGCGCATGGTAGACAGCTGCAGCACCGCGCCCATGGCACGGCGGATGTGGTGCCAGTGCAGTTGCGCGCTCTGGGTAATCAGGGGGTTGCCGGAGGCCGCATAAATCGCGCCGTGAAATTCGGCGTCGGCGGCCATCATGGCCTTGACATCATGGCTGCGTGCGGCGGCGCGCCCCTGGCTGATCAGCGCCGGGGCGATCTGGAAACGGGTGCGGGCGGCCAGCCGGGCGGCCAGTGCATCCAGCGCGCTGCGCACCTGGTACACCTGCATGAGCCAACCCACGTCCAGCGGTGCGACCAGCACGCCGCGGCCGGGGGCATCGAGCACAAAACCGTCTTTTTTCAGTAGCCGCAAGGCCTGCAGCACCGGCTGGCGCGACACGGCCAGTTGCTCGGCAATGTCCTCCTGCGTGATGCGGGCGCCCGGCGCCAGCGAGCCCTCGCTGATCGCGTCGAGCAGGCTTCGGTAGACCTGGTCCACCAGGTCGGGGCTGGATTCGATTTTGATGAGCTGGGATGCCATGGTGTTAACTCTGTATACAGAATACGATGATCGACGATCAAACTGAAGCGGGTTTACCCGAGGGCCTGGCGGGCGCGTCCGACTGTGCCAAGATAACGGGCGGAACAAGTTCTTTATGCCGATCCTTCAGGAGCCCCCATGACCCGACCCGATCCCGCCTGGCTGGACCGCATGTACAACAACCGCGCCCTGGTGCCCGAACACGCGGCGCATTTCGCCCGCTGGGCCCAGACGTCCGTGCAGGCGCGCAGCAGCCAGCCCTGTACGCTGGACCTCGCTTACGGCGCGAGCCCCGGCGAGAAACTCGATGTGTTTCCTGCGGCCCGCCCCGCGCCGGGCGGCGCGCCGGTGGTGGTGTTTGTGCATGGCGGCTACTGGCGCTCGCTCGACAAGTCCGAACACTCGTTTGTGGCACCGGCGTTCACGGCGGCGGGTGCCTGTGTGGTGGTTCCCAACTACGACCTGTGCCCGGCGGTGACGATTCCCGGGATCACGCTGCAAATGGTCCGGGCGCTGGCCTGGACTTACCGCCATGTCGCCGGTTTTGGCGGCGACCCGAAACGCATCACGGTGATCGGGCATTCGGCGGGCGGCCACCTCGCGGCCATGCTGCTGGCTTGCCTCTGGCCTGTCCATGCAAAGGACCTGCCGGCCGATCTGGTGAAAAACGCGTTGTCGATTTCGGGCCTGTATGAACTCGAGTCCGTCATGCACACGCCTTTCCTGAAAGACGCGCTGCAACTCACGCCCGCGCAAGTCGCGCAGGCCAGCCCGGCCTGGCTGCCGGCACCGAAAAAAGGCGTGCTCTACAGTGTGGCCGGCGCCGATGAAAGCGAGGAATTTTTGCGCCACAACGCGCTGATCGAGAAGGCCTGGGGGCCGCGCGTGGTGCCGGTGCGCGAAGCCCTGCTGGGCCTGAACCACTTCAGCATCGTCGAGGCGCTGGTGCAGCCCGGCCACCGGCTGCACCAGCTGGCGCTGCAGCTGCTGGCGGCGACCGCCGCCTGAAGGCTCACATCAGCAGGTGCTCGCCTGCGTTGTCACCGCCCAGGATGACGTAGTTGACCTTGCGGATGTCCATCAGCCGGGTGCCGCCTGAATAACTGATGGCGCTCTGCACGTCTTCCTCCATCTCGCGCAGCGTGTCGGCCAAAGAGCCCTTGACCGGCTCGAGGATGCGTTTTCCCTCGACGTGTTTGTACTCGCCCTTGTTGAAGTCCGAGGCGCTGCCGTAATACTCCTTGAAGAGCCGGCCATCGACCTCGACGGTTTTGCCGGGGCTTTCTTCCAGGCCGGCCAGCATGGAACCGATCATCACCATGGTGGCGCCGAAACGGATGGACTTGGCGATGTCGCCGTGTTCGCGGATGCCGCCGTCGGCAATGATGGGTTTGGTCGCCACGCGCGCGCACCACTTGAGCGCCGACAGCTGCCAGCCGCCGGTGCCAAAACCGGTTTTCATCTTGGTGATGCAGACCTTGCCGGGGCCGATGCCGACCTTGGTGGCGTCCGCGCCCCAGTTCTCCAGGTCAATCACCGCTTCGGGCGTGGCCACGTTCCCGGCAATCACAAACGATGCGGGCAGCTTTTCTTTCAGATAAGCCACCATGCGCTGCACCGTGTCGGCGTGGCCATGGGCGATGTCGATGGTGATGTAGTCGGGCGCCAGGCCCTCGGCCACCAGCTGGTTCACCGTGTCGTAGTCGGCTTGTTTGACGCCCAGCGAGATCGATGCGTAAAGGCCCCGCGCCGCCATGCTTCTGACAAACGCGAGGTTGTCCAGGTCGAAGCGGTGCATCACGTAGAAATAGCCGTTTTTCGCCATCCACACGCTGATCGATTCGTCGATCACCGTCTTCATGTTGGCCGGCACCACCGGGATGCGAAAGCGCCGGTTGCCCAGCGTGACGCCGGCGTCGCATTCGGAGCGGCTTTCCACGCGGCATTTGCGCGGCAGCAGCAGGACGTTGTCGTAGTCGAAGATTTCCATGGATTCCAGGCTCCTGAATTAAAAACAGAAGGCACTTGGATTGGACCGGCTTGCCCGCAAGGTCTGCGGAAACAAAAAACCGGGCGCAATTGCTTGGGCCCGGTGATTGATTCTAGGCGCTTGTCCGGGGGGCGAGGCGTTGCAGCGGCGTATAGCCCTTATATGCCCAGGCAGATGGCTTTATTTGACGGCGCAGCGTGATTGCGCCGCCGCGACGATGCGCCCACTGGCATCCTGCACCCAGCCGATGACCCTCAGCCGGTCGGTGTTCGTGCCCGCCGGGACATCCATGGAGCGCGACTCAATGAATCGAAAATGCTCCTGTTTTGATAGCTGATTGCGCCCATCCCACTGGGTCTGGAGCAGGTTTCGCACAAGATTGCGCGGCACCGGCGAACCTTCGGTGCCGACCGGGAGTGTTTCCACCAGTGCCAGCCAGCCGGTCCAGGGCTGGCCGGCGGCCCTGTTTGCCGTCCCCCTGAACGCGATGGACGCGCCGATGTAGCTGGAAACCGGCAGGCCGTGCGCCACACGCAGCGCGCCCGCTCGGCCTTGCACCGGTGTCCTGAGGGTCAGGCTGCCTGCCGGCGGCGCCGTGGCCAGCGCCTGCAGCCGCTTGAGTGCATCACGCGTGGCCACCGCAGACAGCGGGGCGTCCTCACCCTGGCCGCCGGGCAGGACCCAGTCCAGCGCCACCGCAGCGCGGGCGGCGGGCGGGGTGGCCGGGTCGGTCCAGCAGGTGGCGCAGTCGGCATTGATGAAACGCTCCACCAGGACCGCCGGGCGCTGCTGGCCGTCGCTGGCGCAAAACGACTGCGCCACGGCAGGCTGGGCCAGGCCTGCGGCCAGCAGAAGGGCCGATAAAACGGTTACTCGGGTGGCAAGGGGATCTGGCATCGGAGGCTTTCTACAATGGGGAGATGTTTTCAGAAGTCGTCCCAAGCTCCCCACTCTTGCAGAATCTTAATCCGGAGCAACTCGCAGCCGTGACGCTGCCCAACACACACGCGCTGATCCTGGCCGGCGCCGGTTCCGGCAAGACGCGTGTGCTGACCACCCGCATCGCCTGGCTGCTGCAGACCGGCCAGGTGTCGCCCGGCGGCATCCTGGCCGTGACCTTCACCAACAAGGCGGCCAAGGAGATGCTGACGCGCCTGTCGGCCATGCTGCCGGTCAATGTGCGCGGCATGTGGATAGGCACCTTCCACGGCCTGTGCAACCGCTTCCTGCGCGCGCACTACAAGCTGGCGAATCTGCCCTCGACTTTCCAGATCCTGGACACGCAGGACCAGCTCTCGGCGATCAAGCGCCTGTGCAAGCAGTTCAACATCGACGACGAACGTTTTCCGCCCAAGCAGCTGATGTGGTTCATCGCCGGCTGCAAGGAAGACGGGCAGCGCGCCAAGGATGTGGTGGTGCGCGACGAGGAGACGCGCAAGAAGGCCGAGATCTACGCGCTCTATGAAGAGCAGTGCCAGCGCGAAGGCGTGGTCGATTTCGGCGAGCTGATGCTGCGCAGCTACGAGTTGCTGCGCGACAACGCGCCGGTGCGCGAGCACTATCAGCGGCGTTTCCGGCACATCCTGATCGACGAGTTCCAGGACACCAACAAGCTGCAGTACGCCTGGATCAAGATGCTGGCCGGCCAGGGCGACGATGCCGCCCCCGGTGCCATGCCGGGCGGCTCGGTGATCGCGGTCGGTGACGACGACCAGAGCATTTACGCCTTTCGCGGCGCACGCGTCGGCAACATGGCCGACTTCGTGCGCGAGTTCCATGTGCAGCACCAGATCAAGCTGGAGCGCAATTACCGCAGCTTCGGCAACATCCTCGATTCGGCCAACGAGCTGATCAGCCACAACAGCAAGCGCCTCGGAAAAAACCTGCGCACCGAGGCCGGCCCCGGCGAACCGGTGCGCGTTTTTGAAGCCACGTCCGACTTTGCCGAAGCGCAGTGGTTTGTTGATGAGGTGCGTGAGCTGGTGCGGGGCGGCATGGCACGCAAGGAGATTGCGCTGCTCTACCGCAGCAATGCGCAAAGCCGGGTCATGGAAACCGCGCTGTTCAACAACGGCATTCCCTACCGCGTCTACGGCGGCCTGCGCTTTTTCGAGCGCGCCGAGATCAAACACGCGCTGGCCTATTTGCGTCTGATCGAGAACCCGAACGACGACACCAGCTTCATGCGTGTGGTCAACTTCCCGCCGCGCGGCATTGGCGCCCGCAGCATCGAGCAGTTGCAGGACATCGCACGCAGCTCCGGCTGCTCGCTGCATGACGCGGTCAGCGCCGTGCCCGGCAAGGCCGGTGCCAACCTCGGGGCCTTTGTCGCCAAACTCGACGTGTTGCGTGAACAGACGCCGGGGCTGAGCCTGCGCGAAATCATTGAGCTGGTGCTGCAGCACAGCGGGCTCGAAGAGCATTACAAGCTCGAGAAAGAAGGCCAGGACCGGCTGGAGAATCTGGGCGAGCTGGTCAACGCCGCCGAGTCCTTCGTCAGCATGGAAGGTTTCGGGCGCGATGCGGTGGCCTTGCCGGTTGATGAACTCGGTGTGCCCTTGTCGCAGTCGCCGGCCAGCCAGGGTCTCGATCCCTCGGCACCGCTGGGTGACGAGCCGCTGCCGGAACTGCTGGCGCCCGACCAGGAAACCGGTGAGACCCTGTCGCCACTGGCTGCCTTCCTGACGCATGCCGCGCTGGAGTCGGGCGACAACCAGGCGCAGGCCGGCCAGGATGCGGTGCAGCTGATGACCGTGCATTCCTCCAAGGGCCTGGAGTTCGACTGCGTGTTCATCTCCGGCCTGGAAGACGGCATCTTCCCGCATGAAAATTCCCTGAGCGACGCCGGCGGCATTGAAGAAGAGCGCCGTCTGATGTACGTGGCCATCACGCGCGCCCGCCAGCGCCTGTACCTGAGCCATTCGCAGACCCGCATGCTGCACGGCCAGACCCGCTACAACCTGAAAAGCCGTTTCTTCGACGAGCTGCCGGAGGCGGCGCTCAAATGGATCACGCCGAAAAACCAGGGCTTTTCGTCGGCCTACGGCGGCGGCAGCGGCGCCTGGGGTGCTACGAATTCAGGAGCTGGTGGCGTCCGTGGTGATTGGGCCAAGGCCGCTTTTGCTTCAAAAAATCAGGGCGGGGACCGGTTTCCCAACCCGGCGGTGCCGGTGCAGCGCGATGCGCCGGCGCACGGGCTGAAAAACGGCATGAACGTGTTTCACAACAAGTTCGGTGAAGGCAAGGTCATGATGCTCGAAGGCAGCGGCGACGATGCCCGGGCGCAGATCAACTTCACGCGGCATGGCGTGAAGTGGCTGGCCCTGAGCGTCGCCAAGCTGACCCCGGTGGAGTGAATAGCCCCCACGGTCGTTCACTTCGTGTAACTCCCGCACCTTGCAGGCCGCCGCTCGCCAGAGGCTTCGCTTCTGATGCCTGTCCAAACCTGCTCAAGCAGGTTCGGAGCCGCAGGCACCAGCCCCAAAGGGGGCCGCTGCGCCTGCGGGCTGGCAAAGCCAGACCCGCGGCCCCGGCTTGTATGGGAGAGCTCTCAGAGCTACCCTATCGCAGCAGCTTGCCGTCGCGGCCGATCACGGTCACTTCGACAAACTTCGAGCCGACGCGGTTTTCCGGCGAGAAGCTCACCTTGAAACCGCCGGCGTCGTAGCTGTTCATTTTTTCGAGCTGGCTCATGATTTTGGCGCGGGTCGGGTCGGCGCCACTGCGGCGGATGGCTTCGACCAGGATCTTGGCTGCGATGAAGGACTCCATGCTGGCGTAGGAAACCACCTTGCCGGGCTGGTATTTGGCCATCAGGGTCTGGAATTCGCGCGCCACTGGTGCCAGCGTGGAGTAGGGGTAGGGCATGACCTGGGAGATGCCGATGCCGCGCGCGTTGTCCTCGCCGGCGTTTTTCAGCAGTTCCTTGAAGTTCACCACCGAGATGCTGAACAGTCTGGCCTTGCTGCCCTGGGCGCGCATCTTCTTGATGAAGGCTGCCGAAGCCCGGTTGACCGAGACCATGATGATGGCGTCGGGGTTGGCCGGGGCGATGGCGGCCACGGCGGCATCGACTTCCTCCGGTTTGGTGCGGTCGTAACCGCCCTTGGCTACCACCGACATGCCCAGTTTCTGCAGCGCTGTTTCCGCGCCGGCCAGTCCGCTTTTGCCGAACGGGTCGTCCTGGTACATCACGGCAAAGCGGCGCAGGCCGATGGTGTGCAGGTGTTCCACCATGCGCGCGGTTTCGTCGGTATAGCTGGCGCGGATGTGGAAGATGTGCGGATTCATCGGCTCGCGCAGGTCCTGCGCGCCGGTGTAGGGCGCCAGCAGCGCGATGCCGGCGTCTTCGAGCACCTTGTTTTTGTTCAGCGCGAGCACGTTGCCGGTGCCGACAAAACCGAACAGCGCCAGCGGCTTGTCCTCGGCCAGCAGCTGCCGCGTCAGGGCCAGGGTCTGGTCCGGCTTGTAGCTGTCGTCCTTGAGCACGACGCGGATCTTGCGGCCGTAGATGCCGCCGTTGTCGTTGACCCAGGCGAAATAGGCCGCTCCGCCGGCCACGTATTCGTTGCCGGTTCCGGCAATGGTGCCGGTCAGCGGCGCCACCTGCCCGATCACCAGGTCCTCCCGGCCCGGTGCGGCACGGGCCGAAAGCACGGTGGCGGCCAGGCTCAGCGCCAGCGCCAGGACATGAATTTTCTTGCTCGACATGTGAAGTTCTCCTCGTTGCTGTTATGTTTTCATGGTTCTGCACTGCGGAACATAGAGATTGCAATGCTGAAGGATTGTGTGACCCCAATGTCCGGGCGACGTTATGGAATTCCCGCATTCCATTGGTAATTTAGTCTCTCAAGTGACATGGCCTGATAAAATTCCCACATTCCGCATTGCAGAACAATATGAAAAAAGTACTCACTTCAGAATATGCCGCTTCGGCCAAACCCGCTGCCGGGAACGTGAAGGAAGACCGGCATTTTGTGACCGCGCTGGCGCGCGGACTCGACGTGCTCAGTGCCTTCCGTTCGCGTGACCGCACCCTGGGCAACCAGGAACTGGCGCGCCGCTGCGGCCTGCCCAAGTCCACGATTTCACGATTGACCTACACGCTGACCAAACAGGGCTACCTCGAGCATGCCCAGGACGGCAGCGGCAATCCGGGCTACCGGCTCGGCAGCGCGGTGCTGGCGCTGGGCAGCGCCATGCTGGCCCGCATGGACATGCGCCAACTGGCGCGGCCGATGATGCAGGAGCTGGCCGACAGTTCGCAGGCCATGGTCTCGCTGGGCATACGCGACCGCCTGAGCATGATTTATGTCGAGAACTGCCGCAGCGAATCGGCCCTCACGCTGAGCCTGGACGTCGGTTCACGCATTCCGCTGGCCAGCACGGCGATGGGGCGTGCCTACCTGGCCGGCTGCAGCGACAGCGAGCGCAGTGCGCTGATGGAACGCATCCGGGGCCAGGACGAGAAAAACTGGCCGCAGACCCGGGACGCGCTGGAACTGGCCCTGGCGCACTACCGCGAGCACGGCTGCTGCGCCTCGTTCGGCGAGTGGCAGAAAGACGTCAATGCCATCGCCGCGGCTTTCCGGCCGGGGAGCGGGCGTTCGGTGATGGTGGTCAATTGCGGCGGGCCCGGTTTCAAGCTCTCGCCGCAATTCCTGATGAGCGAGGTGCGGCCGCAACTGGTGGCGCTGGTGCGCCGGCTGCAGAATGCTTCCGGCGATGCCTGGTGAGGCTGGCTGGCAGCAGCGCCGGGCCGGTGGCTCAGGGGCTCCGGCTCAGTAGGTTATCTGGCCGCGGCCGTCCTTGACGCCTTTTCGGCCGGCGATCTGCCAGGCTGTGCGCTGATCCACCAGGCGGGCCAGAAATTCCAGCTCTTCGTCGGTGTGGTTCAGCGCCTGGGCGGGCGACAGGTAGCGCCCGTTGCGGGGTTCGGCATCGGCCCAGAACGACTGGTGGTATTGCGCCTGGGACACCTGCTTGTCGTTGCCCGCGTCCAGGTCCACCGTGCCATAACAATTGCAGAAATAGTTGCGGTTGCCCTGGGCGGCAAAAATCTCGGCATACACACCGGTGCCGCGTATGCCGGCGGTCAGGGTCGGCATGACGATGGCGCGGTTCACGCCCTTGCCCCAGACACTGGCCACGGCCCCGGTCAGCAGGCGCAGCAGGCTGACCGCATGGAGCGTCGTGCCGCGTTCCACCGACAGCCGCGAGTTCTGGCGCACCTGGAAGGCCGAGTTGCCGATCGCAAACACGAGGTTGGCGCCCGGTCCGGTCTGGATCTCGTCGCCGGTCTGAATCGTGTGCTCCGGGCTCAGGCGGCTGCCGTTGAGGGTGGCGTCGCCGGTCAGTTGCACGATGTTGCTGCGCTGCTGCGCCATCGCGGCCGGCAGGCCCCCCATGGCCACCCAGGCCGCGGCGGCCTTGAGCGCGTCACGCCTCTGGAACCACAAGATTTCCTTTTCTTGCCGGCCCTGCAACAGGTGCTGTGTCATGGCGTGTCTCCTGGGGTGGGGTTGTTGTCGTTGTTGACCGGGCTGTCGGGCGGGGTGGCATCAAAACTGTCGCGGAAGGTGAAATACAGCGAGCTTGAAAACATCGCGGCCATCAGCAGGGCGGCCGGCATGACCAGCGCGGCCGCGGCCTCGGGGCTGGCCAGCAGGCCGGCCAGCAGGCTCACCGCCAGGCCAATGAGCATCAGCACCACCATCCAGGTGAGGCCGAAGAGCGCGTAGGCGCCGGCGTTCCTGAAACACACGACGGCACTGAAAAACAGGCTTTTGACCGGCGACACGCCATGCCAGTGCACCAGCGCGGGCGCATGCCAGAAAAGAATCGAGATCGGCAGGTAGAGCGCCATGATCACCAGCATCGCCCCTTGCATTTCGGGCGCCAGCGCGCTTTCGCGGCTGACCGGCACATCGAAAAAAAGCGGCACCACGGACACGATCAGCAGGCAGGCGGCCGCATACAGAAAACCCAGCACCATCATGGCGCGGGCGCGTTGCTGGCCGGCGCGGAAGGCGCTGACAAGAATGGCGGGCATCGGAAAACGGCCCTTGGTGGCCTCCAGCGTCGCGGCCATCAGGCCCAGGGTGGCCGCCGGCACGATGGCCAGCGCCAGCACCACGCCAACGAAGGGAATCAGCGACGCCAGCGTGGCCGCCGCCATGTACATGAAAAACAGGCCGGCCAGCGCCAGCGGCTGCTTGAAGAAGGTTTGTATGCCGAGTTTGACCCATGTGATGCCAGTACGTGCGGGAACGATGTTAAGTTTCATTGCGTGAGTTGCATGTTGGGGTTCAAGCCTGTCCAGGCTCAATCAAAAAGGCTAAAAAAGGCTGACTCGGTGAACAATTTAACGCGGACCGTCCAGTTTGCTGCAAAAAAGCAGGCCCTGCGGCTGCTTTTTCGGGCCGGCCGCCTCCGGCCTGGTCGCGGCGCAACAGGTTCAGGCCGGCGGGCTGCAAGGATGAGCCACGCGCTGGCGCAGCACCCGTTCAAAATGGCCGGGGTCGTGCGGCTGCAACAGCGCGGCTTCGCGCGGCAGGTAAAAGTCCCACAGCCGCGAGATCCAGAAACGCAGGGCGCCGGCGCGCTCCATGGCCGGCAGCAGGCTGCGTTCCGGGGCGTTCAGGGGGCGCACGGCCTGGTAGGCCGCCAGGAAGGCCGCGCTGCGGGCTGTGTCACGTTCACCGGTGGCGAGGTCCACACACCAGTCGTTGAGACTGACGCCGATGTCAAACAGCAGGGCGTCCCAGCCGGCGAAGTAAAAATCAAAAAAGCCGGTCAGGCGCAGGCGGCTGCCTTCGCCGTCGAACATCACGTTGTCGCGAAACAGGTCGGCATGCACCGGACCGCGCGGCAGCGCCTGCCAGGCCGAGGAGGCGGCGACATGGTTCTGGTAGGCCAGTTCGGAGCGGATCAGGCTGCCTTGTTCGGGGCTGAGGTAGGGCAGGATCACCGGCACGGTCTCATTCCACCAGGCCAGGCCGCGCAGGTTGGCCTGCTGGCGGTCGAAGTCCTGCCCCGCCAGGTGCATGCGCGCCAGCATGTCGCCCACCGCCGCGCAGTGGGCAGGTGTGGGCGCCAGTTCGCTGCGGCCGCGCAGGCGGTCCACCACGGCGGCAGGTTTGCCCTTGAGCTTGTGCAGGAGGTCACCGGGCCAGCTGCCGGCGCTGGCCGTCAGCGCGGCGTGCGGTTCAGGCACTGGAATGCCGCGCTGCGCCAGATGCTGCATCAGGTACAGGTAAAACGGCAACTGCTCGAAGCCCAGGCGCTCGAACAGCGTCAGGACGTAGCGGCCCTGGTCGGTGTCGGCGAAATAGTTGGTGTTTTCGATGCCGCCCGAGCAGGGGTCCAGGGTCTTCAACTGCCCCAGACCGAGCGAATGCAAAAGGGGAGCGGCCTCGTCGAACGAGACTTCGGTGTAAACGGCCATGCCTGAAACGGAAACTGAAACTGGAGGAAAAAAACTAGAACTTGAGCACGTTCCAGACACGTTTGCCGGTGCTGCCGGCGCCTGAGGTGGACGGTGCGGTGCCGCCGCCCTTGGTGGCGTCGGAGGGCAGCACCTCGTAGGCCGGCACATTGGCTTTGGGCTGCACGGTGATGCTTTGGGTCTCGCCACCCACGCGCACTTCGTCGATGCGTGAACCGGCGTCTTCCGTGCGGATGCGCTGGATGGCCGGCTCGGGCCGGCTGCTGACGGGGTTGGTGCCGGGCGGCAGTGCTTGCGCAGGTGCCGCTGCCGGGGAAGGCGCCGCCGTCTGGGCCAGCACGGGGGCACAGGCCAGAACAGCCGTGGCGGCGAACAGAAGGGAGCGAAGAGGGTGGTGCATGCCTGCATTGTAGGGGGCCGGCACCCCCGTGGATAGGGACGGCAAAACGGTGACAATCGGGGCCATGAGCACCGACAAAAAAACACTGCTGCTGGTGGATGGCTCCAGCTATCTCTACCGCGCTTTCCATGCGATGCCCGATCTGCGCGCCGACCCCGGCAACCCGCAAAGCCCCGCCACCGGCGCCATTCGCGGCATGGTCAACATGATGCAGAAGCTGCGCAAGGACGTGCGCGCCGACTTTGCCGCCTGCGTGTTCGACGCCAAGGGTCCGACTTTTCGCGATGCGCTGTATCCCGAGTACAAGGCCCAGCGTTCGCCCATGCCCGACGACCTGCGCAGCCAGGTCGAGCCCATCCACGAGGTGGTGCGCCTGCTCGGCTGGAAGGTGCTGGATGTGCCCGGGGTGGAAGCCGACGACGTGATCGGCACGCTGGCCTGCATGGCGTCGCAGCAGGGCATCGAGGTCATCATCTCCAGCGGCGACAAGGACCTGAGCCAGCTGGTCGATGAAAACATCACGGTGATCGACACCATGAACGACCGCCGGCGCGACCTGGCCGGCGTCGAGTCCGAGTTTGGCGTGCCGCCGCGCCTGATGGTGGACTACCAGACCCTGGTCGGCGATGCGGTGGACAACGTGCCGGGCGTGCCCAAGGTCGGCCCCAAGACGGCCGTGAAATGGCTGCTCGAATACGGCTCGCTCGACGCGCTGGTGGCGCGTGCCGGCGAGATCAAGGGTGTGGTCGGCGACAACCTGCGCCAGTCGCTCGACTGGCTGCCCAAGGGGCGCGAGCTGCTGACCATCAAGAAAGACTGCGAACTGCAGGATTACATCGAGGGCCTGCCTGCTATGGAATCCATAGCTGTCGGCGCCCAACAGACGGAGGCTTTGAAGGTTTTTTATGAAAAATACGGCTTCAAGGGTCTGGTCCGCAGCATAGACGCCCAGAATGCCCCGGCCGAGCTGCCGGCCGGGCCCGACACCCACCGCCAGGGCCGCGGGGGGGGGGGGGGGGGGG
>NZ_JAQSDN010000015.1:34616-62503 GCF_029945925.1 Polaromonas sp.
CGGCGGCCGCGGCCGCAGCTTCACCCGACGCGCCGGGGCTTTTTGACGAGCCGGCCTTTCTGGCCACCCCGCTGGCCGAGCGGGCGACCAACCTGCGTTACGACACCGTGCTGGACTGGGAGATGTTCGAGACCTGGCTGGCAAAAATCGAAGCCGCCGAGCTGGTGGCGGTCGACACCGAAACCACCTCGCTGGACGAAATGCTGGCCCAGATCGTCGGCCTGAGTTTCAGCGTCACGCCGGGCGAGGCCGCCTACATTCCGCTGACCCACGACTACCCCGATGCGCCAGTGCAATTGCCGCGTGACGAGGTGCTGGCACGCCTGAAACCCTGGCTGGAGAACCCGGCCAAAGCCAAGCTCGGCCAGCATGTCAAATACGACCGCCATGTGTTTGCGAACCACGGCATCGAGGTGCAGGGTTACGCCCACGACACCATGCTGCAGAGTTATGTGCTGGAAGTCCACAAGCCGCACGGCCTGGCCAGCCTGGCCGAGCGCCATGTGGGCCGCAGCGGCATCAACTACGAAGACCTGTGCGGCAAGGGCGCGCACCAGATCAAGTTCAACCAGGTCGACATCGTCAAGGCCGCCGAATACTCGTGCGAAGACTCGGACCAGACGCTGGACGTGCACCGCGTGCTCTGGCCGCGGCTGCAGGCCGACGACAAGCTGCGTTTCATCTACGAGCTCGAGATGAAAAGCAGCGAAACCCTGTACCGGATCGAGCGCAACGGCGTGCTGATCGACGCGCCCATGCTGGCCACGCAAAGCCATGAGCTGGGCCAGCGCATCCTGCAGCTCGAGGCCGAGGCCTACGAGATTGCCGGCCAGCCCTTCAACCTGGGCAGCCCGAAACAGCTGGGCGAGATTTTCTTCGACAAGCTGGGCATGCCGGTGATCAAGAAAACGCCGAGCGGCGCGCGCAGCACCGACGAGGAGGTGCTTGAAAAACTCGCCGAGGATTACCCGCTGCCGGCCAAGCTGCTGGAGCACCGCTCGCTGAGCAAACTCAAGGGCACCTACACCGACAAGCTGGCCCAGCTCGCGCTGCCGCGTACCGGCAGGGTCCACACGCATTACGCGCAGGCCGTCGCCGTCACCGGGCGCCTGTCCAGCAACGATCCCAACCTGCAGAACATCCCGGTGCGCACGCCGGAGGGCCGGCGCGTGCGCGAGGCTTTTGTGGCGCCCGCCGGCAGCGTGATCGCCAGCGCCGACTACTCGCAGATCGAGCTGCGCATCATGGCCCACCTGAGCGGCGACGAAGCCTTGCTAAGCGCTTTCACCGACGGCCTGGACGTGCACCGCGCGACCGCCGCCGAGGTGTTTGGCGTGGCACTCGATCAGGTCAGCAGCGAGCAGCGCCGCTACGCCAAGGTCATCAACTTCGGCCTGATCTACGGCATGAGCAGCTTCGGCCTGGCGCGCAACCTGGGCATAGAGACCAAGGCCGCGGCCGCCTACATCGACAAGTATTTCCAGCGTTACCCGGGCGTGAAGAACTACATGGAGCAGACCGTGGTGTTTGCCCGGAAGAATCAATTCGTCGAGACCGTGTTTGGCCGGCGGCTCTACCTGCCCGAGATCAACGGCGGCAATGGCCCGCGCAAAAAGGCCGCCGAGCGGCAGGCCATCAACGCGCCCATGCAGGGCACGGCGGCCGACCTGATCAAGCTCAGCATGGTCAAGGTGCAGGACGTGCTTGATGCCGAAAAACGCGCCACCAAAATGATCATGCAGGTGCACGACGAACTGGTGTTCGAAGTGCCCGAGGCCGAGGTCGAATGGGTGCGCCACGAAATTCCGCGCCTGATGGCCGGGGTGGCGGACCTCCAGGTGCCGCTGCTGGCCGAAATCGGCATCGGCCCGAACTGGGAAAAAGCGCATTGAATCCGCAGGCAGGGGGGCGATATGCCCGCGGGAGGACGGGGGCGGGAATACCCCCTGGTATTTCCCTGCACCGGCAAGAACTTCTGCGACCCCCTAGACTCCGACTGCTTTATCAGCTCAACCCTTTTCACGCCCTTTTCACGTCCCTTCAACCCAGACATTGAGGAAACCGCCATGCTCAACAGCGACCAGAAATCCGAGTTTGATTCCCTGCTCCCCGGCCGAAGCACCGACAACGGCGCGACACGCCGCACGGCGCTCAAGGCGGCGCTCGGTGTCGGTTATGCGGCCACGGCCCTGCCCATCATGGCGCAGACCGCGATCAAGACGTCTGCCGAGGGCCTGAAGGCCGGCGAAACCACATTTGAAGTCAACGGTTTCAAGGTGCCGGTCTATTACGCCGCGCCCGCCGGAAAAACCGGGCTGCCCGTGATCCTGGTGATCCAGGAAATTTTTGGCGTGCATGAATACATTGCCGACACCGTACGCCGCTTTGCCAAGGCCGGTTACCTGGCCATTGCGCCCGAGCTGTATGCCCGCCAGGGCGACCCATCGCAGTACGGCGAGATGGCCAAGCTGATGGCCGAGGTCGTCTCCAAGGTGCCGGATGCCCAGGTCATGGGCGACCTGGACGGCGCGGTGAAGTGGGCGGGCGCCAACGGTGGCGATACCGCCAAGGTGGGCATCACCGGTTTTTGCTGGGGCGGCCGCATCACCTGGCTGTACAGCGCGCACAACCCCGGCATCAAGGCCGGTGTGGCCTGGTACGGCCGCCTGGTCGGTGCCAGCACGCCGCTCACGCCCAAACACCCGATCGACATCGCCCCCATCCTGCACGGCCCGGTGCTCGGCCTGTATGGCGGGCAGGACGGCGGCATCCCCCTTGACACGGTTGATAAGATGAAAGTGGCCCTTGCCGGCGGCAGTGCCGCGGCGAAGGCCTCGCAGTTTGTGGTGTACCCTGATGCCCCGCACGCTTTCCACGCCGACTACCGCCCGAGCTTCCGCAAGGAGCCGGCAGAAGACGGCTGGAAACGCGCTCTGGCGTGGTTCAAGGCCAACGGCGTCGCCTGATTCAACAGGTCCGCCTCTGTCCTGGCCGCCCCACAGCAATGTGCGGCGGCTTTTTTGCTTTTCAGGCGAGTTTTTACAACCTTTTCGGGCTTCAGCCCATACAGATCGGGCGCAAGCAGCTATGACATTGATAGCAATTTTGACTGGCACCTTGGCCGCCGGCATCGGCAGCGTGTGGCTGGCGGCGCTGCTCAGTTTTGGTGTGCTGGCCCGCTACACCAACCACATGCTCAGCCTGGCCGCCGGTGCGCTGCTGGCGACCGCCTTCATGCACCTGCTGCCCGAGGCTTTCGAGAGCCAGGCCGGCGCGCAGGAGCTATTTGCCACCTTGCTGGTCGGGCTGGTGTTTTTCTTCCTGCTCGACAAGGCCGAGCTGTATCACCACGGCCATGAGCACCATGACCCGCAGGGCGAGGACGATGCGGGCCATCCGCATCATCACCATCACGGCCACGATCACGGCCAGCCCGCCAGGTCCGGCAGCTGGGCCGTGCTGACCGGCGACAGCGTGCATGCCTTTGGTGACGGTATCCTGATTGCCTCCGCCTTCGTCGCCGACATGCGCCTGGGCGTGATCACCGCGCTGGCCGTGCTGGCGCATGAGGTTCCGCACCACATGGGTGACCTGGTGGTGCTGCGCCATACCTCCGGCAACCGCAGCATGGCCCTGATCAAGGTGTCGCTGGCCGGCGCCGTGACGGCCTTGGGCGGCCTGGTCGGTTTCGCCCTGGTCGACATGCTGCACGACTGGCTGCCCTATTTCCTGGTGGTCGCCTCCAGCAGCTTTGTTTATGTGGCGCTGGCCGACCTGATTCCGCAGCTGCAAAAACGGCTGACGGCCCGCGAAACACTCGCTCAGATTGCCTGGCTGGGCGTGGGGATGGCGCTGGTCATGATGGTCAGCGGGCTGGCGCATTCTTCGCATTGAGCAGCTGGCGGCCACCCATGTCAGCCGGACACTGACAAACACAGGGCATGGCAGCCTATAGGCATGGCGCCCGGGTGCCGCCATGATGGAGGCATTCTTCGAGGACGCTGCCATGAAACTGCCGACACCCACCCCTTTCAAACCCTACATCGCCTACCTCACCAGCGTCTGCGCCAGCATGGCTGCGGCGGCGGCCGTGGTGACCGAGACCGTGCCGCTGACGGTGGGAGGGTTCTGAGATGCATGCCGAACCGAATGCGATTCCCGAGGAAGAAGTGCCAGAAGAACCGGCGGTGACGCCGGGCGACGACAGCAACGACGATCCCACGCCGCCGCTGCCGGTGGACCCGAGCGGCACGCCGCAGCGTAATCCGGCAGTGGACCAGGCGGCCAATGACACCGCGCTTGCACGGCCAACGGAAGAGCCCGAGATCGGCAACGAGCGCGACATTCCGTCCGACGGCCGCGACCCGGAAGGCGAGGGCATGATCCGCGAGCTCGACAAGCCGGTGGAGCCTTCCCCCGCCGCTAAACCGGAAAGGGAGTAAGCATGGCGACCGACCCCAACGTGCCACCGCCCGAACCGGTGCAACCCATCGCCACTCCGCCCAACCCCGGCCAGGTGCAGCCCACGCCGCAGCCCATGTAGCCGCTGGCGCGCAGGCTGTCAGAGCCCGGCTTGCGCCAGTTGGGCGCGGCTGGGCAAGCCTTCGCTGTCGCCCGCCACCTGCACGGCGCGCGCCCCTATCCAGGCGCCGCGCCGGACGGCCTCCGCCACGCTGCGCCCCTCCAGCAGGGCGCTGATCACGCCGACGGCAAAGCCGTCACCGGCGCCAACCGTGTCCACCACCCGGGCCACCGGGCACGCCGGCACATGGCCGGTGCCGGCGCTGGCGCTGTCGAACCAGGCGCCGTTGGCGCCCAGCTTCACCACCACCAGCGCAGCGCCCCGCCGGCGATAAAAGGCGGCAATGCCTTCGGCCGTGTTTTCGCCGGTCAGCAAGCGCCCCTCCTCGAGACCCGGCAGCACCCAGTCGGCCCGCGCGGCCAGGTCGTTGATGGCCTGGCGCATCTGCTCGGGCGTGGCCCACAACGTCGGTCGCAGGTTGGGGTCGAACGATACGCTGCGCCCGGCATGACGCATCAGCTCCATGCTGCGGCGTGCGGCGGGCAGGGTGGTCGCCGAAATGGCGGGGAACACGCCGGTGGCATGGAGGTGGCGCGCCGACAGCAGCCAGGCTTCGTCGATATCGCTGAGGGCCATGTGGCTGGCAGCCGAGCCCCGGCGGTGGTATTCGACCGGCGGGTCGCTGCCGTCCAGCACACGGCCCTTGATCATGAACCCGGTGGGCTGCGCCGCCGTGAGCACCACCTGCGAGCAGTCGATGCCTTCGGCCGACATCGCCCGGATCAGGTAACGGCCCATCATGTCGGTTCCCAGGCGGCTGGCCCAGCCGACCTTCAGGCCCAGGCGTGCCAGGCCGATCGCCACATTGGTTTCAGCGCCTGCCGTGTGTTTGTAAAAAGAGGCGGCGTCCTCGAGCGGGCCAGGCCGGTCGGCCACCAGCAGCATCATGGCTTCGCCAAAAGTTACGACGTCCAGCGCGCTTGTCATGGGTTTTCACGGGGAGAGTGCAGGGTGCGCGAATCGTAGCACCTCCCGTGCGCTACTTTATTGATAGCTGCTTGCGCTTGACGGACAAGGGCTGGCGACCGATTTGATGCGTAAAGGCGTCGTCGGCCGGATTCAGGCACCGATGCTGCTGGTGATGGGCAGCAAGTCATCAGGGCAGGCTATCCGGCGACTGCAACTGCAACTGTTTGTCACCTCCGTGCTGTCCTACAAGAAGATCAATGGCGTCTGACACAGGCGCCCGGGAGCGCTGCCTAGAGTCGTTTTTGTGTCTGGCAGTTCGCCATGCATGCAGCACCCCCGGGTGCTGTGAGTGACCCATTGCATTACCCACAACCAGGAAACCCACCATGAGCAAAGCACCTCCCAAGATGAACGATGCCGTCGACCTGCTCGATGCCGACCACATTGCCGTCAAGAAGCTGTTCACGCAGTTCAGGAAACTCAGCGACGCTAAGGCGCCCGCCGATGAACGCAAGGCGATCGCCGACAAGATCTGCAAGGAGCTGACCGTGCATGCCGACATCGAAGAGCAGATTTTTTACCCCGCGGCGCGCGAGGCCATCGGTGACGACGAGCTGCTCAACGAAGCCGAGGTCGAGCATGCCAGCGCCAAGGACCTGATTGCGCAGATTTCGGGCATGGAGGCCGACGAAGAACTGTTCGACGCCAAGGTCATCGTACTTGGTGAATACATCGACCACCACGTGGAAGAAGAGCGTGAAGAGATGTTTCCCAAGGCCCGCAAGAGCGACATGGACCTCAAGGCCATGGTCGAGGACATGAAGGCGCTCAAGGAAGAGCTGCTGGCCAGCTACGAGACACCTGCCTGACGGGAGCGTCGGCCCGGGTCCGCGGTGTGGGGCCGGGCTGAACGCCTGATACCTCAGGCCGCGATGGCGCCGACGCGGGGATCGAAGGAGAAATAGAAACACGCGCCCGCCCCCTCGGACGATTCGCCGCGTATCAGGCCGCCGTGGCGTTCCAGGATGCGGTGCACGGTGGCCAGTCCGATGCCGCTGCCTTCGAATTCGGTGTCATGGTGCAGCCGGTGGAAAGGCTTGAACAGGCTGTCGGCATAAGCCATGTTGAAGCCGGTGCCGTTGTCGCGCACGAACAGCATCTTGCGCCCGCCCTCGCGCGCCGGCATCAGGCCGAATTCGATCATCGCGTCGGGCTGCTGGCGCGAGTATTTCCAGGCGTTGCCGATCAGGTTTTCCAGGATGATGCGTGCGAGCTTGCTGTCGCATTGGCCGCGGATGCCCGGCTGGATGATGACCTGCACCGGACGCTTGGGGTCGCGTTGCCTTTCCTGCATGACCACCTGCTGCGCCATGACGCTGAGGTCGACCTCCTCCAGCACCAGTTTTCCCTTGCTGACACGGGCCAGCGCCAGCAGGTCGTTGATCAGCTCGTGCATGCGCACCACGTTGACCCGAACCCGGTCGAACAGGCGTTGCTCCTCGTCGCTGAGCCGGCCCTTCAGGCGCCGCGCCAGCAGCACGCTGAACCCCTCGATGCTGCGCAGCGGGGACTGCAGGTCGTGCGACACCGAGTAACCGAAAGATTCCAGCTCGGCATTGGTCGCCATGAGCTGCTCGGTGCGCTCGTTGACACGTTGCTCCAGAGTTTCGTTAAAGCGCGAAATTTCACGGTCGCGCCGCAGCCGCACCAGCTCGGCCGCAATGCGGCTGGCAAAAATCTGCATCAACGCATCCCGGTCGGTGGAGCGGGTCTGGGGCTTTCGCCACAACGCGTTGACGACACCGATGGGGGTGCCGTCGGCATCTTGCAATGCCACGCCGACGTAGGCGTGGAAGTTACCCTCCACCAGGATCCGGTCGTTCGGGAAAAGCTGTTGCACGCCCTCGTTGTAGACACGCAGGTCGGACTGGCTGAGGACCTCGTCGCAGGGTGTACCGGCCAGCGCATACTGGATGTCGGGCTGCAGCTCGCCGTCCTGAACCATGGCCAGTGAGGCGACGCTCTGGTCGGCCATGGTTTCACCCACGATCACCAGATCCGCGCCAATGGCCAGGGCCAGATGCTGGACCACGGAACGGAAGAAGGCTTCGCCGGTACCGACCGACAGGGCTTTGGCGACATCGATCAGCTGGGCTTCGCGGCGTTTTTGCTCGCTGATGTTGATGGTCGAGTTGAGCATGCAGGGCTCGCCGGCGATATCGATGATTGCCGACCAGACCCGGCAGTCGACCATGCCGCCGTTTTTGTGGCGCATCTTCATTTCGCGGCTCAGCACCCGACCACCGGCCTGCAGGTCATGGACAAACTGGCTGCGTTCTGCTTCGCTGGGCCAGACCCCGATCTCGACCGATGTGCGCCCCACCAGTTCTTCCGGCTCAAAGCCGGTAATACGGTCTTCCGCGGCGTTGGCGGCCAGGAAGGTGCCGTCGGCAACCCGCGTGATGGTCATGTTGATGGGGCTGAAATCAAAAGCCTTGGAGAACAGCTCGGCCGACTGGCGCGCTGCCTGCCTGGCCTGGGTTTCGGCAGTGGCGTCGGTGATGGTGGACACCACGATGCGCCCCTTGCCGCGGCCTTCGAATTCGGTCGACAGCAGGACGTTGATCAGGCGGCCGTCTTTTCTGCGGCCTTCCAGCGGGAGGTTGATGGCACGGCCCGTGGCGGCCATTTGCCGCTGGAAGGCCCTGCGGGCCGCCGGGTCACTCCACAGGTGAACGTCGGTGCCGCCTATGGATTCGGCACGCGAGTAGCCCCACAGGCGCTCGAAGGCGGGGTTCACGTCGAGCACCGTCATCGTTTCGAGGTCCTGCACGATGATGGCCGCCGGGCTGTTGCGAAAAATGCGGCTGAAGCGGTCTTCGCTCAGGCGCAATTCGTTTTCAGCCTTCTCGCGCCGGCGCAGTTCGGCATGCTGCTCGCGCAGCGCCCGGAGCACCACCTGGCGGCTGGTGTACACGCTGCCGGCAATGCCGGTGAGCAGCAGGACAGTGACCAGCCAGAAGCGCAGGTTCACCGTGAAATCGGCCTTGCCCAGCAGGCCGGCCTGATCAGCCCAGCTCAGCAGGCCCAGGGCAAGGGCGCTTGTCACCACCGCCGAGATCAGGGACTTTTTCCCTTGCATCATTCCGGCGGCAACCACAGCGCCGACAAAACCCAGCAGCAGCGTACTGCGGACCGACCCGTAGGCCACCATGCCCGCCGCCGACAGGCCGATCAGGGCATAGACCAGCAGGTAGCCGGTCCACTGGTAGTGCCCGCGGTGCAGCAGCCAGTAGCCGAACGCGGTCAGTGCCAGCGCGACGGCGATCACGCTGATTTGCACGTCGCCGCTTCCCTGAACAAGCGTCAGGCCCAGCACCAGCGGCAGGCTGCCCAGCAGCATCAGCAACAGGGAGCGCAGCCCGCGAGAGTACCGGCGTTCTATGAGCGCTGCAGCCAGCTGGCGGGGGGAGTCGTTAGGAGAAGAGGTGTCGGGCATGGCGGGGTGCAGGTCTGACGAATACTAAAGCACTGCATCACGCGCCAGCGATTATTTGTTGGCGGCCTCAGCCCCCCTGGCCACGGGATGGCCGGGGTCGCTGCACCAGTCGCTCCAGCTCCCGGCGTAGAGGCCGGTGCGGCCCAGGCCGGCAATTTCCATGGCCAGCAGGTTGGGCACGGCACTGACGCCACTGCCGCAATGGTGCACCACGCCGGCCGGGTCGCGGCCCGCCAGCAGTGCTTCAAACTCCGCCCGCAGCTGCTCGGCAGGCTTGAACCTGCCGTCGGGGCCGATGTTGTCGCCGAAAGGCCGGTTCAGCGCGCCGGGAATGTGGCCGGCCACCGGGTCCAGCGGCTCGACCTCGCCGCGAAAACGTGCCGGAGCGCGGGCATCCACCAGGGTCTGGCCGGGCTGGCCGAGGTGGTCGGCCACCGTTTTGCCGTCCACCAGCCGCGCCTTTTCCGGGCCGGGGAAAAAGATGGACTGGAAGTGCGAAGGCTCTTCGCCGCGGTTGACCGCACCGCCTGCGGCCTGCCAGGCCTGCAGCCCGCCATCGAGCACGGCCACCGCCTCGTGGCCGGCCCACTTGAGCATCCACCACAGGCGGCCGCAGTAATTGGCGCCATTGCGGTCATAAACCACGGCCTGCATGTCATTGCTGAAGCCCACGCTGGACAGCCAGGTGGCAAATTTTTCACGGTTCGGCAGTGGGTGGCGCCCGCCGGAAGCGGGCTGGTCGGCGCCGCTGTGCACGGTCAGCACGCCGTGCGCGCCGGGCACGCCGTGTCTGGCGCTCAGGTCGGTGTCGAGGTGGGCATACACCGCACCCGGGATGTGGCCCTCCAGGTACAGCTGTCTGCCAGCCTGTGGCTGCATCAGCTCAAAGCTGCAGTCAAAAACGCGGCAGGTCTGGCCGCTGCGCGCCAGGGCCTGCAGCTGTTCGGCAGAAATCAGGGTGGTGTACATGGCGGCTCCGGTTGAAAAATAAGCCCGTGAAATCGATTCAGTGTTCTTCGGCAGGTGCGCCCGGCGCGGCCCGGGCGCGCAGCACGGTGGCCGCAATGCCGCTGGCCACGATGAGCGCCATGCCGGCCCAGCCCAGCAGCGGAATCCGGTCGCCAAACAGCACCAGACTGTAGATCGCGCCAAACACGATACCGGAGTATTGCAAGTTTGCCACCACCAGCGTGGCGCTGCGGGTTTTCGCCATGCTGTAGGCCCGCGTCATGCACAGCTGGCCCAGCGAGGCCAGCACGCCCAGCGGCAGCAGCCACAGCGCCGGCTTCCAGTGCCAATCGGAGACGCCGGCCACCAGCATGCCCAGGCCGCCGGCGACGGCCGAGCCGACCGCGAAATAAAACACGGTGCGGGTTTCGGGTTCGCCGACACGGGCCAGCGCCATCACCTGCATGTAGGCAAAGGCGGCCAGCAGGCCGGACATCAGGCCGATCAGGCCGGCGAAGGCCTGGTTTTGCTCTATCGTCGGTCGCAGCATCATGACCACGCCGATGAAGCCGGTGATGACGGTCAGCACCAGTGGCCCCTGGCTGAAAGTGGCCCCCACGCTTGTCGCTTCGCGTACTGCGCTGCCCCCCGAGGGGGCTGAACTTGCTTGGGGCGGCCCTGCGCTGCGTTCGGCCCCCGCGCCTGTCGCTTCGCGTGCTGCGCGGCCGCCGCGCGCCGGCAACAGGCCCATCAGCAGCGCGCCACCGACCAGAAAGGTGGCAATCCAGACGCTGCTCATGTAGTTCAGCGTCATGGCGGTGGCCAGGGGCAGGTGGGCGATGGCGTAAAACCAGGCGCCCAGCGAGATCACGCCGACCAGGCTGCGCCACATGTGCATGCCGGGGAAACGCGTGGCCAGCGTCACGCCGCGTGTGCGGGCCAGCGCCCACATGAAAAACATGCCCAGCAGGCCGCGGTAAAACACCAGTTCCGCGCTGTTGAAGTGCACCGAGGCGAACTTGACGCAGACCGCCATGGTGGCGAAGAAGAAGGCGGCGGCCAACATCCAGAGGGCTTGCATGGCGGAGCTCGTTGTTAGAAGTAAAAAGTGCTTGCAGCCCAGAAGGTTCCTGCGGGAGCAGCTATTGAATTAATAGCGTTTCCTGCATGGATGGACCGCGTCAAAGCATCTGTGTGGTCTTGCTGGCGCCCATCTCGCGGCGGTACCACTCGTGAAAGTGCTGCATGCCGTCTTCCATCGGGCTCTGGTAGGGGCCGAACTCGTTGTCGCCGCGCTGCATCAGGGCCTTGCGGCCGGCGTCCATGCTCAGGGCAATCTCGTCGTCTTCGACGCAGGTCTCCATGTAGGCGGCCTGCTGAGCATCCATGAACTCGCGCTCGAAGGCGCAGATTTCCTCGGGGTAGAAAAATTCCACCACGTTCAGCGTCTTGTCCGGCCCCTGCGGGTGCAGGGTGCTGACCACCAGGGCGTGCGGGTACCACTCGACCATCACGTTGGGGTAGTAGGTCAGCCAGATCGCGCCATACTTGGGCGGCACGCCCTTGCGGTACTGCAGCACCACGTCGTGCCACTTTTTATAAACGTCGGTGCCCGGCTTGCCGAGCTTGTCGGACACACCGACGGTTTGCACCGAGTAGGTCGGCGCCAGCTCCCAGCGCAGATCGTCGGTGGTCACGAAGGCGCCCAGGCCGGGGTGGTAGGGGCCGACGTGGTAGTCCTCGAGATAGACCTCGATGAAGGTCTTCCAGTTGTAGTTGCACTCGTGCAAGGTGATCCTGTCGAGCTGGTAGCCCGAAAAATCGAGGTCGGGCATGGCACCCAGCGGCGCCATATCAAAGGCGATGTCGCGGCCGTTGTCTTCAAACACCAAGCCGTTCCAGCTGCTGGTCTGGTAGCGGTTCAGGTTCAGGCAGGGGTCGACCTCGAAATGCGGCGCGCCTATCAGCTCGCCGTTGGTGTTGTAGGTCCAGCGGTGCAAGGGGCAGACGATGTTGCTGCCGGTGTTGCCGCGGCCCTGCAGCATGGTGGACTGGCGGTGCCGGCAGACGTTGGAGATCAGCTCGACCCCGGTGGCATTGCGCACCAGTGCCCGGCCGCCGAGTTCCTGGGGCAGGGCATAGTAGTCGCCCAGATTCGGCACGGAGAGTTCGTGCCCCACGTAACGCGGGCCGCGGGCAAACAGCTTTTGCTGCTCCCGCTGATACAGGCCGGCGTCAAAGTAGCTGGAAACGGGGAGCTGGCTGGTGGCCTGCAGGAGACGGAGGCTTAGATCAGACATGCAATTTCCGAAACAGGCAGTTTCGGGGTGGATGAAGGGGCAGACAACCCTGTCAGGCAGGCAGGCGGGGCGTCAAGGCGTGAAGCCTGTCGATTGTACCGTGCAGGTCCCGCTTTGTGCCGCTGCGGACCTCCCGTGCGGGTCCGCGCCACCCCATAAACAGGTGGCTTGCCACGGGGACAATGCCGGCAGGCCGGAAAACGGCGCACAACGGCCTAAAATCAGTCCTTCAACCAAATACCCATGGCCAAAACTTCCTCTTCCCCCGCCCCCGCCACACCCGCCACGCCCGCCAGTTACGAAGCTGCGCTGGAAGAACTCGAAACCCTGGTGGCCCGCCTCGAATCCGGCCAGTTGCCGCTGGACCAGCTGCTCACCGGCTACCAGCGCGGCGCCGAGCTGCTCAAGTTCTGCCGCAGCAAGCTCGAGGCCGTGGAAAACCAGATCAAGGTGCTGGAAGGCAACGAGATCAAGCCCTGGAACCAAGAGTAAGCCCATTGACTGAACAAACACATTTTGTGCTGGGCGCCTGGAGCACCCGCCAACTCGCCGCCGTCGAACAGGCCCTGAGCCGCTGGGTGGCTCCCCCCGAACCCAGGCCCGCGCCGGCCGGACTCGGCGACGCCATGCGTTACGCGGTGCTCGATGGCGGCAAACGGCTGCGTCCCCTGCTGGTCATGGCGGCCTGCGAGGCGGTGGACGGCAGTCCCGCTGCGGCGCTGCGCGTGGCCTGTGCGGTGGAGCTGATTCACGCCTATTCGCTGGTGCACGACGACATGCCCTGCATGGACAACGACATCCTGCGGCGCGGCAAGCCGACGGTGCATGTGAAATTCGGGCAGGCGCGGGCCCTGCTGGCCGGCGATGCGCTGCAGGCGCTGGCCTTTGAGTTGCTGACACCCGAAGACGGCTCCATCGAGCCCGCGACGCAGGCGACCCTGTGCCGCATGCTGGCCCAGGCTGCGGGTTACCAGGGCATGGCCGGCGGGCAGGCCATCGACCTGGCCAGTGTCGGCAAGGCGCTGACCTCGGCTGAACTGCATGACATGCACCGGCTCAAGACCGGCGCCCTGCTGCAGGCCAGCGTGATGATGGGGGCCGCCTGCGGCGCCGCCCCGGCCGTGGCGCGAAACGCGCTGTGCGACTACGGTGCAGCCGTGGGGCTGGCCTTCCAGGTGGTGGACGACATCCTGGACGTCACGGCCGATTCGGCCACGCTGGGCAAGACCGCGGGCAAGGATGCCGCCCAGGACAAGCCCACTTTTGTGTCGCTGATGGGCCTGCCGGCCTCGCGCAATTACGCGCAGGAGCTGCTGTCCCAGGCGCATCACAGCCTGAAGGCCAGCGAGCTCAGGCACACCGCCGCGCTCAGCGCGCTGGCCGACATGCTGGTCAATCGAACAACTTGAGCACAGACTTGAGAAAAAAAGCGACCGGCATCTCCAGGAAACGAGACATCAGAAACAAGACACCACGATGTACCCACTGCTAGAAACCATCAACAGCCCCGCAGACCTGCGCCTGCTGCCACGTCCCCAGCTCCGGACGCTGGCCGACGAGTTGCGCGCCTATGTGCTGCACAGCGTGTCGCAGACCGGCGGACACCTGAGTTCCAACCTCGGCACGGTCGAGCTTACGGTGGCGCTGCACTATGTGTTCAACACGCCCGAGGACCGGCTGGTCTGGGACGTGGGCCACCAGACCTACCCGCACAAGATCCTGACCGGCCGGCGCGACCGCATGGCCAGCCTGCGCCAGTTCGGCGGCCTCAGCGGCTTTCCGCGGCGCGATGAAAGCGAATACGACACCTTTGGCACCGCGCATTCATCGACCTCGATTTCTGCCGCCTTGGGCATGGCGATGGCGGCCAAACAAAAGGGTGAAGACCGCCATGCGGTGGCCATCATCGGTGACGGCGCCATGAGTGCGGGCATGGCCTTCGAGGCGCTCAACAATGCCGGCGTCTGCGACTGCAAGCTGCTGGTGATCCTCAACGACAACGACATGAGCATCAGCCCGCCGGTCGGCGCCCTCAACCGTTACCTGGCGCAGCTCATGAGCGGGCAGTTTTATGCCTCGGCCAAAAGCGTCGGCAAGCAGGTGCTCAAGGTGGCACCGCCGCTGTTCGAGCTGGCCAAGCGGCTGGAGACCCATGCCAAGGGCATGGTGGTGCCGGCCACGCTGTTCGAGAATTTCGGCTTCAACTACATTGGCCCCATCGACGGCCACGACCTCGAGTCGCTGATCCCCACACTGGAAAACATCAAGCACCTGCAGGGCCCGCAGTTCCTGCATGTGGTGACCAAAAAAGGCCAGGGCTACAAGCTGGCCGAAGCCGACCCGGTGGCTTACCACGGTCCGGGCAAGTTCGATCCGGCCATGGGGCTGCAAAAGTCCATCGCACCGGCGAAACAGACCTTCACCCAGGTGTTCGGCCACTGGCTGTGCGACATGGCCGAAAAGGACAGCCGGCTCGTCGGCATCACGCCGGCCATGCGCGAAGGCTCGGGCATGGTGGAGTTCCACCGGCGTTTCCCCGACCGTTATTACGACGTCGGCATCGCCGAGCAGCACGCGGTCACGTTTGCCGCGGGCATGGCCTGCGAAGGCCTCAAGCCGGTGGTGGCGATTTATTCGACCTTTTTGCAGCGCGGTTATGACCAGCTGATCCACGATGTGGCGCTGCAGAACCTGCCGGTGGTGTTTGCCCTCGACCGCGCCGGGCTGGTGGGTGCCGACGGCGCCACCCATGCGGGCGCCTACGACATCGCCTACCTGCGCTGCATCCCCAACATGAGTGTGGCCTGTCCGGCCGACGAGAACGAGTGCCGCATGCTGCTGAGCAGCGCGTATGAACAGAACCATCCGGTGGCGGTGCGTTACCCGCGCGGCGCCGGTGCCGGTGTGGCGACGCAGGCCCACCTCGATGCCTTGCCCTTTGGCAAGGGCGAACTGCGCCGCCGGGGCACGGGCGTGGCGATTCTGGCCTTTGGCACCTTGCTGCATCCGGCCCTCGAAGCTGCCGAAAAACTCGGCGTCACGGTGGTCAACATGCGCTGGGCCAAGCCGCTCGACACCGAATTGCTGCTGCAGGTGGCGGCCAGCCACGAGGCCCTGGTCACGGTGGAAGAAGGCGCGATCATGGGTGGCGCCGGCAGTGCCGTGGCGGAGGCGCTGGCTGCTGCGGGCGTCGTCAAGCCCTTGCTGCACCTGGGCCTGCGCGATGAGTTCACCGAGCACGGCGACCCGGCCCGGCTGCTGGCCCTGCAGGGGCTGGACGCGGCAGGGATTGAACAGTCCATCGTTGAGCGTTTTGTCACGTTGCTGGCATCAACCAGCACCTTCAAGCCGGCGCTGAAGGCGGTGGGTTAGCCGGGTGCCGGGATATCCTGCATCAGGCGCAAGTGGACGGCTGGGATATTGAGTTGGTGATGAACTCAAGGGAAAACCCGTGACGGGGCGCGGTCCTGGTTTTTTACAATCGCAGCAAGACGCCGCAGCCGCGCATTGCCCGATCCGGGTCCGCAACACGCCTGTTTTCCCCTTCAGGAGGCCGTCATGAATCGCCGAGCGCTGTTTAGGCATGCCGGTATCGCCGGCGTGCTTGCGGCCGGCGTGGCGCCCGCTGTGCATGCGCAGGCAGCGGTCCGCTGGCGCCTGGCATCGAGCTTTCCGCAGTCGCTGGACACCATTTATGGCGGGGCGGAAACCTTTGCCCAGCATGTCCGCGCGGTATCGGGCGGCAAGTTTGAAATATCAGTGCATGCGGCCGGCGAGTTGATGCCTGCCTTCGACGTGTTGGACAACGTGCGCCGGGGTTCAATTGAGGCGGCCCATACCGCGCCGTATTACTTTTCGGACACGGATGAAACCTTTGCCATTGGCGGCGCGATTCCTTTTGGCCTGAACAGTCGGCAGATGAGTGCCTGGACCTTCGAGGGCAATGGACTGAAGCTGATGCGCGATTTTTACGCTGGCTACAACATCATCAACTTCGCCTGCGGCAACACCGGCGCGCAGATGGGTGGCTGGTTCCGCAAGGAAATCCGATCCCTCGCGGACATGAAGGGCTTGAAATTCCGGGTCGGCGGTTTTGCCGGCAAGGTCATCGGTCGGCTGGGTGCCTTGCCGCAAAACCTGCCGGGCGGCGACATCTACCAGGCGCTGGAGCAACGCACCATCGACGCCGCCGAATGGATAGGACCGTATGACGACCAGAAGCTTGGCTTCAACAAGGTCGCTCCCAATTACTACTACCCCGGGTGGTGGGAGGGCGGGCTGCAGCTTGACCTGTACATCAACCAGAAGGCCTATGACGCCCTGAGCACTGCAAACAAGGCGATCGTGAAAATCGCCAGTGCGGCAGCCCATGTGGAGATGCAGGCCAAATACGATGCCCGAAACCCGACCGCACTCAAGCAGCTTGTCGGGGCCGGTGCCAAGCTCCGGCCCTTTCCTGCGGATGTCATGAACGCGGCCTTCAAGGAGTCCATGCAGCTGTATGGAGAACTGATTGCCAGCAACGACAACTGGCGCAAGGTGTATGCTGATTACGCACGATTTCGCGGTGACCAGAACCTCTGGTTCCGCTTCACCGAATCGACTTTTGATCGCTTCATGCAAAGCCAGAAGCTGTGAAGGGTGTGGGGGCTGACAGCAGACTGACTGTGTATTTGAAGCTCGCGTGCGCGCAGGGAAAACCCGCCCTTGGTCCGCAAGAGGCGAGTTTTACAATCGAATCAACTTGCCAAAAGTTGGTGACCCGGCCATAGGCCGTGTTTTTTTTAATCACCTGGAGTGAATTCATGGATCGTCGTTCCCTTATAAAAAATGCCGGCATCGCCGGTGTGCTGGCTGCCGGTATTGCGCCGGCTGTTCATGCGCAGGCAGCCGTTCGCTGGCGCCTGGCTTCCAGTTTCCCCAAATCCCTGGACACCATTTTCGGCAGTGCCGAGATGCTTTCCAAGACTGTCAAGGCACTGTCGGGTGGCAAGTTCGAAATCTCGGTGCACCCGGCCGGCGAGTTGATGCCCGCCTTCGGTGTGGTTGATGCGCTGCAGGGCGACACCATCGAGATGGCGCAGACTGCCGCGTATTATTTCACCGGCAAAAACCCCATTTTTGCTTTCAGCTGCGCTGTGCCTTTCGGCCTGACGGCTCGCCAGAACGAATCCTGGAAGCAGTATGGCAATGGGCGCAAGCTGCTCGACGCCTTTTTTGCCCAGTACAACTTCCGCACTGCCACAGCCGGTAACACCGGCACGCAGATGGGTGGCTGGTACCGCAAGGAGATCAAGTCCGTGGCCGACCTCAAAGGCCTGAAAATGCGCCTCGGTGGCGGTTTGTTCGGCGAGGCCATGGCCAAGCTGGGTGTGGTGGCGCAGAACATGCCCGCCGGTGATGTGTACCAGGCCCTGGAAAAAGGCACGCTGGACGCCTCTGAATTCGTCGGTCCTTACGATGACGCGAAGCTGGGCTTCAACAAGGTGGCTCCGTTCTACTACTATCCCGGCTGGTGGGAAGGCGGCGCGGACCTGGAGTTCTTCATCAACAACAAGGCCTACGCCAAGCTGTCGGACGAGAACAAAGCCATCCTGGACGCCGCCACCGTCGTGGCCGCGCGCGACATGACGGCCAAGTACGATGCCTGGAACCCGATCGCGCTGAAGAAACTCGTGGCCGAGAAGACCCGGCTCAAGGCTTTCCCCAAGGCTGTGATGGACGCCGGTTTCAAGGCTTCTATGGAAGTGTTCGCCGAGCACAATGCCAAGTCGCCGGAGTTCAAGAAAATCCACGACGACATGCGTGCCTTCCAGCGCGACCAGATCCTGTGGAACCGCTTCTCCGAGTATCCGTACAACCAGTACATGAGTTCGGTGAAGATCTGAGTTCCCCCTTCATGCCCTTCACGGGCATGAAAAAAGCCGCCCGAGGGCGGCTTTTTTCATGGGTCCGTGATGCACGCCCGGCCGGGGCCGCCGCGTCCGCCCATGGCCTCGCTATTTCTTGCTGCCGGCCTTGAGGGCCTCCTGCATGGCCTTCATCGGGTCGTCGTCAGGCGCTGCGCTCTGCGGCTCGGGGACGACGGTGGTGCCGGTCGCTTCGCCCGGCGACTGCGGCACTGTCGTCCCGGGCTCTTCGCTCGCGCCAGGTGCCGTGTCATAGCCGCTGTCCGTCGCGGGCAGGCTGTCCCGCATCTGCTCACCTATGCTCTCCATGTTGTACTCCTGCTTCTTGTCCAGGCTGCCGGTGACCAGCTGGGGGAAGGCGATCAGCAGGCCGACCATGGTGAGCTGGATGATCACAAAGGGGATGGCGCCCTTGTAAATCTGCATGGTGGTCACCGGCTCCATGATTTTCCTGGTCACGCGGTCCACATAAGGTTTTTCCGGGGCGACCGAGCGCAGGAAAAACAGCGCGAAGCCAAACGGCGGGTGCATGAAGGAGGTCTGCATGTTGACCGCCAGCAGTACGCCGAACCAGATCAGGTCGATGCCCAGCTTGTCGGCCACCGGCGCCAGCAGCGGCACCACGATGAAGGACAGCTCGAAGTAGTCGAGGAAGAAGGCCAGGAAGAAGATCATGGCGTTGACCAGGATCAGGAAGCCGATCTGGCCGCCGGGCAGGTCGGTCAGCAGGTGTTCCACCCACTTCGGTCCATCGGCGGCCTGGAACACCAGGCTGAACACGGTGGCGCCTATCAGGATGAACATCACGAAGCTGGCCAGCCGGGTGGTCGAAGCCAGGGACTGCTTGAGCAGCTTCATGTCCAGGCGCTTGCGCGTCCAACCCATGATCAGCGCGCCCATGGCACCCATGGCGCCGCCCTCGGTCGGCGTGGCCACACCGAGGAAAATGGTGCCCAGCACCAGGAAGATCAGCAGCAGGGGAGGAATCAGCACGAAGGTCACGCGCTCGGCCAGGCGCGACAGCAGGCCGAGCCTGGTGGCACGGTTGAGCAGCGCGATGACGAGAGCCAGGAACACACCACCGCACATCGCGACGACCACTTTTTCGTCGGTGGCGACAGAGGTCACCTCCTGGCCCTGCCACCAGCTGTGCACGGCCTCCATGTTGCGTGCGAGGAAGATGGAAACCGTAGCCGACAGCGCGGTCAGCACGGCCAGCGAGGTGTAGCCGCCGCTGCCGTTGGGCTCGCGGTAAGTGCGCGCCTCAGGCGGCAAGGCCGGCACGCGCTCCGGCTTGAAGACCGCAAGCAGCAGGACATAGAACACGTACAGGCCCATTAGCATGAAGCCGGGCAGGAAGGCGCCCTTGTACATGTCGCCCACGCTGCGGCCCAACTGGTCGGCCATGATGATCAGCACCAGCGAGGGCGGAATGATCTGCGCCAGCGTGCCGGAAGCGGCAATCACGCCCGAGGCCAGGCGCCGGTCGTAACCGTAGCGCAGCATGATGGGCAGCGAGATCAGGCCCATGGAGATGACCGAGGCCGCGACCACACCGGTGGTGGCCGCCAGCAGCGCGCCGACGAAGATCACTGCGAGGGCGAGCCCCCCGCGCATCGGGCCGAAGACCTGGCCGATGGTGTCAAGCAGGTCCTCGGCCATGCCGCTGCGTTCGAGGATCAGCCCCATGAAAGTAAAGAAGGGCACAGCCAGCAGGGTGTCGTTGGCCATGATGCCGATCAGCCGCTGCGGCAGCCAGGCAATCACGGAAGAGGGGAATACGCCGAGTTCGATTCCGACAAAGCCGAAGAACAGGCCGCAAGCGCCCAGGCTGAAGGCCACAGGGAAGCCCAGCAGCAGGAAAACGATCAGCCCCGCGAACATGATGGGGGCGAAATTGGAGAGGAAGAATTCCATGGTGAGTCGTTCCGGCCGCTTAGCGTTGGGGGGCCGCGTCGCTCAGGGCGCTGGCTTCAGGGGTTTCGGCAGATGTCCGGGCGCGCAGGGCTTCGGCCAGTTCTTCTTCGGCCGACTTGTCGGCGAGGCGGCCCATGGGGTCTGGGCCCTGGCCGCGCAGGAAGGCAATGCGCTTGATCAGTTCCGACCAGCCCTGCAGCATCAGCAGCGTGAAGCCGAAGGGCAGTGCCGCCCAGACCGGCCAGCGGATCAGGCCCCCGGAGTTGCCGGACATCTCGCCGGTCTGGTACATCTGGATCGCCAGCGGTGTGCCGAGGTAGAGCACAACGATGCAAAGCGGTGTCAGGAAGAAGGCGAAGCCGATGATGTCTATCCACACCTGCGCGCGCTTGGACAGACGGCTGTTCAGCACGTCGATGCGCACATGCTCGCGGTGCAGCAGCGTGTAGCCGGCCGCAGCGAGGAAGGACCAGGCGAACAGGTACCACTGCGCTTCCAGGTAGGCATTGGAGCTGGCGTCAAAGACCTTGCGCACAATGGCGTTGATGGCGCTGATGGCCGTGGCGGCAAAGATGAGCCAGATCACGTACTTGCCGACCTGGGCATTGAGCCAGTCCACGGCACGGGAAAATTTCAAGAGGGCGCGCATTTTCTCTCCAGGATAAGGGATGCACGCATAAAAATTCATCCGGAAGACATGGGTGCGTCGTTCCGGATGACTTGTTGCGCGAACAGGGGATTTTACAAGCGGATCAGGCCGCTTCAGGGCGGCCCGATGGCCGCAGGCGTTTCAGAGAACTTCCACCCCGTGGCCTTCGAGCATGCGGCCCACGATGCAGGCGTCGGCAAAACCCTGGCTGTGGAAACAGGCCAGGACTTCGTCGGCGCTGTCGGGGCTGCAGGACACCAGCAGCCCGCCGCTGGTTTGCGGGTCGGACAGCAAGGCCTGCTGCGCCGGACTGATCCCGACGGGCAGGGTGACTTCATGGCCATAACTGGCCCAGTTGCGGCCCGAGGCGCCGGTCACCATGCCACGTTCTGCCAGCGCCAGCACGCCGGGCAGCAGCGGAATCCGGGCTAGCTGCAGCTGCATCTTGAGGCCGGCGCCGCGCGCCAGTTCGAGTCCATGGCCGGCCAGACCGAAACCGGTGATGTCGGTCAGCGCATGCACGCCGTTCATCCGGGCCAGTGCGATGCCGGGTTTGTTCAGCTGGGTGGTCACGGCGATCATGCGGGCATAACCCTCGGCATCCAGCGCTTCCTTTTTCAGCGCCGCCGACATAATGCCCACGCCCAGCGGCTTGCCCAGGATCAGCACATCACCGGCCTTGGCGCCCGAGTTTTTCTTGACCCGCGAGGGATGCACCAGGCCCATCACCACCAGGCCGTAAATCGGTTCGACCGAATCAATCGTGTGGCCGCCGGCAATCGGAATGCCTGCGTCGCGGCAGACATCCTGGCCGCCGCGCAGGATGGCGCCTATGGTTTCCAGCGGCAGCACGTTGATCGGCATGCCCACCAGTCCCAGCGCCATGATGGGGGTGCCGCCCATGGCGTAGACGTCGCTGATCGCGTTGGTCGCGGCGATGCGGCCAAAGTCGTAGGGATCGTCCACGATGGGCATGAAGAAGTCGGTGGTGGCAATCAGCGCCTGCTCGTCGTTGAGCTGGTAGACCGCAGCATCGTCCGCGGTTTCGATGCCGACCAGCAGTTGCGGCGGGATGTTGAGGCCGGGCATGTTGCTGGAGTTTTTGAGGATTTCACTGAGCACGCCCGGGGCGATCTTGCAGCCGCAGCCGCCGCCATGGGACAGGCTGGTCAGGCGGGGAGGGGCGGCGGGTGTGCGTGGATCGGGTGCATTCATGGGGAGGGTTTCCTGGGCGGTGCGGCAGACAGTGCGCTGAGCACCAAGTTTAAGACAAGGCGTTTTTCCGCATCGGGGTCGAACAGGTGGGCGCGCTCGCTGCATTGTTTTTCGAGCAGGGCCAGAAAACCTGCATCGGTGGCGCAGCGCAGCAGGAGCGCCGCCAGCGCAGCGTCGTCGCCCACGGGAAAGTAGCCCGCATAACCGGCGCCCAGCATGCCGATGTTGCCGCTGATCCGTGATGCCAGCACCGGTGTGCCGGACTGGACGGCCTGCAGGATGACCTGGGCGCCGCCTTCCATGCGCGAGCTGTTGACCAGCACATGCGCCTGCTTGATGTGCTGGCGGGTCTGTGCCTGCGGCAGGCCGCCCAGCCAGCGGTAGCCGGGGACGGAGGTCTGCGCCGTTCGCGCGGCCAGCGCGAGATCCGGCGTGAGTGCGTCCCCGATGTGGTCAAACCGCAGGCGTACTGGCGGGCTGGCGTTTCCCGGGGCCAGCCGCGCCGCCGCCCGCATCCAGGTCAGCGGGTCTTTTTCATCCCGCAGGTGGCCGACCATCAGGGCGCGAAAGTGCCGCACCGGTTTGACGGCAGGTTTCAAGGCGCGGGCCGACTGGTAAATCACGCGGGCCTTGTAGCGCAGGGCGGCGGGCAGCGCCTGCAGGCCGGCTTCCTGCAGCACCACCAGATGGGTGGCCAGCGCCAGCGATTGCTGCGCGCCGGCGTCCGCAAGAATGTCGCGGTACAGGTCGGTGCCCGTCAGGACGAGGATCAGCGGTTTGCCGGGGCACTGCCGCGCCCAGGCTTCGATGGAGGGCGCCGAGCGGCGCGCATGCAGCGCGATCAGGGCATCGGCCTTGGCCGGAGGCGATGATTCCGGCCACTGCGCCCGCAGCGTGGCGTGGCAGTGGCCGGCCAGGCATTGCGCCCAGCGTCTGGCCGTGTGCCAGTTGCCGTTGTTGGCATCGGCCAGGGCCGGGCTGACCAGCACCACGGATTTTGTTTCGGACACGTTGCCCATAACCACCTTGTTTCGCGAGCCGGAAAGCTCCCCGCAACAAGGTTAACAGTTAACAGGCCTCAGGCCTCAGGCCGGCCCGCCTTCCGCGTCCTTGTCTGCCTTGAGCTCGCCCTTGATTGCGTCATAGACAAACACTTTTTTGGCCAGTGCCGGCTGGTAGTTGAGCATGTCGATCAGGAAGCTCAGGGCGCCGAGGTTGTTGCCGAGGCAATCAAACGTTCCGGCCGCGCGAAGCTGCTGTTCATCGACATCGGCCTGCAGCATGTGGTCGACGAGTTCGCCCATGTGCACCGCCGCCATCGCGGCCTGGTCCAGCCCCAGCAGGGCCAACACGCCGCGCATCTGCCCCAGTTGCCCGGGCACTGTGCTCAAGACCGACTTGTCCTGGGGTGCACGGGAGAAGTTGTCCAGCGATTTTTCCAGATCGCCGAGGGTGACCCGCAGTTCACCCACCAGGCTGGCCATGGTCTGTTTGTCGCTGACACGCCGGTAAAGCTCCTCCATCCAGGGCTCCAGGGGCTGCGACGGCCCGCCGGCCTGGGCGGCGTCCAGCCGTTCGGCGAGCCGGGCCGTGCGGGCCGTCAGCTGGGGGTCGCTGGGGTCGAGGTCGTCAAACGCGGCTTCGAGGTACAACACGGCCGTCGCCACTTCCAGCGCCAGTTCGGGGCCGGGCACCTGGCCTGAGCGGGCAGTCGTGTCGATCACCCGCGCCAGCACGCGCGCCAGCGGCTCGCTGGGCGGGTGCAGCTTGACCAGGGAGTCCGTCATCAGGCTGAACTGGTCGTTCATGGTCTTGAACCGGGTGAGGTCGCCCGAGGTCACCCATGACCAGGTGTCCTTGGCCGAGCCGATCCGCTTGCGGGCCTGTGCGATCAGCGCCGGGGCAAAGCGTCCGAACTGGATGGCCTCGTAGTCGATGGGCTGGAAGCGGTCCAGGCCGTAACTGGCGCGCACCGCCGACAGCACCGGGGCATCCGTGGCGCTCCTGGGCACCGCCTGCGTACAGAGAAACAGCAGGTCCTGTGCGAGCCTGTCCGACGCGTGGGGGTTGCCCCGTGCCAGGACCGCATACTGCAGGAGGATGCGCAAAATGGCTCTTTTGGCATACACATCGACTTTCAGCAGGCTCCCTGCCAGGGCTTCAAAAAAACCGGCGGCCAGTTTCCAGAAGGCCCGGGGTTCACTGTCCGTTTCCGCCTGCGCGAAACCCAGGCACATGTCGAAGAGCTGTTGGGCCGCCTCGGGATGGCTGTTCCGCACGAGTTTCAGGGTCCACCGGTCCAGCAGCTCCCGGGCGGCGTCGCCGTAGGGAAGGGGGTCGGCGCCGGACGCCAGCTCCGGCTCAATCCAGCGCCACTCAAACGCCCAGAGGTCGGCCGGATGGATGCGGTCCGCACCGACCAGGCCCTGGACATCCCGGTACTGGGGGAACAGCGACACGGCCGAGGCGGGTTTGCCCGCCAGCACATCTTCGAGGTAAGCGCTCAGCGCAAAACCAGCCAGTTCGACCTTGTTGGCGGCCTCCTGGGTGCATTGTCCGGGCGTCTGGACAAACTTCTGCACCGCGGCCTCCATCGCCCGCAGCACCAGTGCCGGCGCACTCATGCCGACCATCTCCAGCGCCCCCACCGCCTGGTGCAGCTGCTGGCGGGCGATGCGCAACTGGCTCGCATCCAGCGCGGCAAGCTCAGCGCCCTGCGCCACCTCGGCTTCCCGCACAAAACGTTTCAGCGCCTTGCTCGAACTGTCCAGTGATTTGCCAAGTTCATCGAGCACCCAGGCCAGTGGACTCATGTCCATGATGCTCAGGTCGAGATCGTCGGGGGAGGCATTCAGCTCGTTGGATGGCATAAATGGCGGACCGGTTGATGGATCTGATTCACACGCGAAGGCAAAGGAGGGACCCGGCAAGCGGCCTTGCCTTGATAGAAAAACCATCGAAGTCTATCCCGACTGTGCCGAACCGGTGATGGGCGGGGCGACGACCGGTCGAAAAAAGCGCTTGATTGGTGGATGGCAGTCCTCTCCGGCCGGATTTTCACCGGCGGCGCAGGCGGCTCGCCGCCGCCCCGGGCAGACACACGTCTGCTATTCTGGGTTCCCCCCATGCGCGGTGCGCCACTTGCCAGGGTTGGCATGCTGCAGCCGGCTTACCAGGACGACGGTTTTGGCTTCAGATCCGCTACCCCCTTCATCTCCCCATTCATCTGCTGCCCACGCGGCCGGCCTGATTGATTCGCCCCTGATACGCGGCGCCGGACGGGATGCCCTGTCGCTGGCCCTGATGGATGCGCGCAACCATACCTTGCACCTGTTTGGCCAGTACCAGCAGGCACTGGAGGCCGTCAACTTTGTGGTGCCCGAGTTGACTGTCCTCAATCCGCCGCTCTGGGAGCTCGGGCATGTCGGCTGGTTTCAGGAGTGGTGGACAGGGCGCAACATGCAGCGCGCCCGGGGAGTCCGCTGCGAGCCCACGCATGCGCGGCTGGCCTCCATCGAACCGGGTGCCGACCGCTGGTGGGACTCGGCCAACGTGCCGCACCACCAGCGCTGGACGCTGGATCTTCCCCCGGTCGCGAGTTGCCGTGCCTATTTGCTCGACACGCTGGAAAGCACGCTGGAGCTGCTGGAAAAAACGGAGGAGGACGATGATGCGCTCTATTTTTTCCGCCTCTGCCTGTTCCACGAGGACATGCATGCCGAAGCCCTGAGCTACACCGCGCAGACACTGGGCCTGGGTCTGGACAAGGCGCTGCTGCAGGCCTTCACGCCGACCACCCTGACCCTGCGCGAGCCGCTGCTGGTGCCGGCCACCGTCTGGAAGCTCGGCAGCGCCGCAGCGCCGGGATTCGTGTTCGACAACGAGTTGGCGCAACACGAGGTCAGCGTGCCCGAGTTCGAGATCGACGCCCAGCCGGTGAGCTGGGCGCAGTTTGTGGAGTTTGTCGACGACGGCGGCTACGACCAGCCCGAGTTCTGGCAGAGCGAAGGCTGGGACTGGCTGCAGGCCACGGCAACGCGTGAAGGCCGGCGCGGTCCGCGTTACGTCGAGCAGATCGGTGTGGCCAGCGGCGCGGTGATGCAGACCCGCTTTGGCAAGGCGATGCGCATGCTGGGCAACCAGCCGGCCATGCACATGAGCTGGTGGGAAGCCGACGCCTGGTGCCGCTGGGCCGGGCGCCGCCTGCCAGCCGAGGTCGAGTGGGAGGTGGCGGCGCACACGGCCGCGCGGCGCGGGTTTCGCTGGGGTGATGTGTGGGAGTGGACGGGCAGCACCTTCCGGCCCTACCCGGGTTTTGTGCCGCACCCCTATGCCGATTATTCGCAGCCCTGGTTCGGCACGCACAAGGTGCTGCGCGGCGGTTCTTTTGCGACCCGCGCCCGCATGAAATCTCCGAAGTACCGCAATTTTTATTTGCCGGAGCGGGATGATATTTTCTGTGGGTTTCGGTCCTGCGCCTTGTAGATGCTACTTTATTGATAGCTGCTTTCGACCGTTGCATAAGGGTTGGAGGCATATTTCATGTTGAATCCGGCATCACGCTGCGCTTGTGGCTTGCTGCTGACAGTAGGTGCAACTCCCCACTCCCACCCCTATCCCCCTCCCTCGCCCCGCTGGGCGAGGGAGGGGGACTTCATTTGGCCGCGTGTGTTGCACTCGCGTGCAAACATGACGGCCGCTTGAGTCCGCCATGACGCGCTGCGCGCGTCATGGCTCCCCGCGCCCGATCCCGCATTCGTTTCCCCCACCCGTCGGGCTGGGCCGAGGAGCACAGCCGAAAGCGGATCAGGGCGAGCGATTGTTTGAGCCGAAGGCGAGTTCGAGCTCGACCCCGCTTTCGGCGAGGTTCTATGGTTCGCGTCAAGCCGGTTTTGCGTTAATTAGCAGTTTTGACGGCTCAAACGCCTGGCCTGACCTCCACACCGCGAAGGCAATACGCAGCAGCTTTCTGGCCAGCACCACCAGAGCCGCCGTGCTCGGCAAACCGCGCCCCTTCAGGGCCTCGTACATCGGCCTGAACAGCGCACTGCGCGTGGCTGCCATGGCGCACAGGTACAGCTGCCTGCGCAGGTGAGGATCACCTTTCTTGGACAGTCTGCGTTTGCCTCTTTTGCTGCCCGAGTCTTCTGGCCGGGGATCGAGCCCCGAGTAGGCCACCAACGCGTCGCTATTGGCAAACCCGATCCTCGTCAATAGCGTGGCCAGCAAAGCGGCACCTTGCGGGCCTACACCGGTGATGGTTTGCAGCCGCTTGCAGCCTTGCACCAACTGCGTATCGCTGGCCATCAGCGTGGCGACTTTGGCGTCTATTTGCGCCATCAGCTTCTTGAAGTGGGCTCTCAAGGCCTGACCCTCCTCCTCGAGGACTGCGACATGCTCCAGCGCCATCGTCAGCCTGGCGCAACTGTCGGCCAGCTGCACACGTGCCCTGTGCAGGTCGCGCAGTTCGCCGAGCAGCCGGGGCGTGGGTTGCCAGGGGCGAAGGCGCTTGCGAGCCTGGCCCAGCAGCTGGTGGGCCACATACTGGGCGATCAAATGGGCATCGAGCGGGTCGGTCTTACCGCGCTGGCCCATGGCTTTGGCGTAGTGGTGCACGTCCATGGCGTTTAGAACGTAGACGTTAAAGCCGGCGGCTTGGGCCTGGCTGGCGAGCTCCAGGTGGTAGCGCCCTGTGGACTCCATGGCGATGCAGGCGCCGACTGGGACGGCCTTGAGCCACGCCCGTATGGCTGGCGGGCTGTTGGCAATGGCTTGGGTGGCCTTGGCACCATGGCGGGCGACCACGAAGGTGGCTTTGGCGACGTCTACGCCAATGATGGCATTGTTATGGATGCTGCCCGGTGGCTCGTACGATGGCTGGGCATCGAGTGCTCGATCTTGCATTTAAGGCAATGCTGAATAAGTCCCCCAGCTGGCCCGTGACTTGCATGTAGAACTG
>NZ_JAQSDN010000016.1 GCF_029945925.1 Polaromonas sp.
GCTCGCGAGACGCTTCGCCTCTGTCGCCTGTCCAAAGCTGCTCAAGCAGCTTTGGCGCCACAGGCTCCAGCCCCTCGGGGTCCATTTTTCTACGGGCGGCCCGTCGGAGCCTTTCATGCTGAAAATCGAAAACCTCCACGCCTATTACGGCAAGAGCCACGTGCTGCACGGGGTCCACTTTGGCGTCCAACCCGGTGAAATCGTGGCCCTGCTGGGTCGCAACGGTTCGGGGCGCTCCACCACGGCCAAGGCCATCATGGGCCTGGTGGAATGCGAAGGCGACATCCAGTGGAAAGGCCGGCGCATCACCGGGCAGAAGGCCTACGAGATCGCCCACCTGGGCATCGGGTATGTGCCGGAAAATCGCGACATCTTCCCGACGCTGACCGTGCACCAGAACCTGATGCTGGGACAAAAAGGCAAGGGCAAGGGCAGCCGCTGGTCGTTTGAAGACATGTACCAGATGTTCCCGCGGCTCAGGGAACGCCAGCACACCGAGGCCGGCGTGTTGTCCGGCGGCGAGCAGCAGATGCTCACGCTGTGCCGCGCGCTGATGGGCGACCCGGACCTGCTCATCATCGACGAACCGACCGAGGGTCTGGCGCCCAAGATCGTCGAACTGGTGGGCCAGTACCTGCAGACCCTGAAGGCCAAGGGGATCTCCGTGCTGCTGATTGAGCAGAAACTGACGATTGCCATGGCGATTTCAGACCGGGCGCTGGTCATGGGCCATGGCAGCATTGTGTTTGAGGGCACGCCGGAAAGCCTGCGCGCCGACGCCTACACCCGCAAGGAGTGGCTGGAGGTCTAGGAGCCTGTGGGATTTGCCGCCGACGATTTCCAAGTCCGACAGGCTCCTGGGGCATGCTTTGTCACGGCAGGGACAAGACCGGTGCTGGCAAGGCTTGCAGTGCCCTGCCAGCCTTCTACAATGACAAATAGAACGGTCGTACTATTTTTGGACGCCAAGCCGTTTGAGAATCATCACCTGGCCCCGCAAACGGCCGGGTAAACGCAACAAAGGAAAAGCAAATGACAGCCAAATACGAAGTCCACGGCAGTGTCGCGGTGATCACCCTGGACAACCCGCCGATCAACGGCCTGGGTTATGCCACCCGGGTGGGCATCACCGACAGTCTGCAAAAAGCCAATGCCGATGCGGCCGTCAAATCCATTGTGCTGACCGGTGCGGGCAAGGCCTTTTCGGGCGGCGCCGACATCAAGGAATTCGGCACGCCGAAAGCGCTGGCCGAGCCCAACCTGCTCAGCGTCATCCTGGCCGTCGAGAACTCGTCCAAGCCCGTGGTGGCTGCAGTGCACTCGGTGTGTATGGGCGGCGGCCTCGAACTGGCACTCGGTTGCCACTACCGCATTGCCGCACCGGGCTGCAACGTGGCCCTGCCTGAAGTCAAGCTCGGCCTGATCCCCGGTGCCGGCGGCACACAGCGGCTGCCGCGCGCGCTCGGTGTCGAGCCGGCCCTGAACATGATCGTTAGCGGTGAGCCGGTCAAGAGTGAGCTGTTGGCCCAGATCCCCGGCCAGAAGCTGTTCGACAAGATGGCGGCGTCCGCAGAATCGCTGGCCCAGGAAGCTCTGGCCTTTGCCCAGGCCGTGTCCGACACGCGCCCCTTGCCGCTGGTACGCAACCTGCCTTGCAAACACCCGGGCGGCGACGCGTATTTCCAGTTTGCGCGCAACATGGTCAAGGGCATGGCCAAAAACTTCCCGGCCCCCGTCAAATGCGTGGACGCCGTGGAAGCCGCGACGAAGAAAAAATTCGACGAAGGTATGCTGTTTGAGCGCGAGATCTTCATCAACCTGATGTGGACCCCGGAGAGCAAGGCGCTGCGCCATATTTTCGCGGCCGAGCGTGCAGCGTCGAAGATTCCGGACGTGCTGGAAGACACGCCCAAACGCGAGATCAAGGCTATCGCCGTCATTGGCGCCGGCACCATGGGCGGCGGCATTGCCATGAATTTCCTGAACGCCGGCATCCCGGTGAAGATGCTGGAGATGAAGCAGGAAGCGCTGGACAAGGGCCTTGCCACCATCCGCAAGAACTACGAAGCCCAGGTCAAAAAGGGCAAGCTCAAGCAGGACAAATACGAGCAGCGCATGAGCCTGCTGAGCACCACGCTGAGTTACGACGAGCTGAAAGACGCCGACATGGTGATCGAGGCCGTGTTCGAGGAATTGGGCGTCAAGGAAAAAGTCTTCAAGGAACTCGACCGCGTGATGAAGCCCGGCGCCATCCTGGCCTCCAACACTTCGACGCTGGACGTCAACAAGATCGCGGCCTTCACCAAGCGCCCACAGGACGTGGTCGGCATGCATTTCTTCAGCCCGGCCAACGTGATGAAGCTGCTCGAAGTCATTCGCGGTGAAAAAACCGCCAAGGATGTGCTGGCCACGGTGATGGCGATCAGCAAAAAGATCAGGAAAACCGCCGTGGTTTCCGGTGTCTGTGACGGCTTCATCGGCAACCGCATGATCGAGCAGTACGGCCGCCAGGGCGGCTTCCTGCTCGACGAGGGCTGTACGCCCGCGCAGGTCGACAAGGCGATGGAAAAATTCGGCATGGCCATGGGCCCGTTCCGCATGGGTGACCTGGCCGGCAACGACATCGGCTGGGCCATCCGCAAGCGCCGTTACCAGGAAAAGCCGGACATGAAATACAGCAAGACCGCCGATCTGCTGTGCGAGAAGGGCCGCTTCGGCCAGAAGACCGGCGCCGGCTGGTACGACTATGTGCCCGGCAAGCGCGACGCGATTCCGAACGCCGAAGTGGTCAAGATGATTGAAGACCACCGCGCCTCGCTGGGCATCACGCCGCGCAAGATCTCCGACGAGGAGATCGTGCAGCGCCTGGTTTACGCACTGGTCAACGAGGCGGCGCACATTCTGGAAGAGGGCATAGCGTCGAAGGCCAGCGACATCGACATGGTCTACCTCATGGGTTACGGCTTCCCGATCTACCGTGGCGGCCCCATGAATTACGCCGACCAGGTGGGCCTGTTCAACGTGGTGCAGAGCATGAAGCGTTTTGCCCAGAACCCGCTGGACGACGCGAAATTCTGGCAACCGGCGCCGCTGCTGGCCCGTCTTGCCGCGGAAGGCAAGACCTTCAACTGAAGGGCCACCGAAGGCAAGACGTTCAATTAATTTCCGGAGATTTTCATGACTTCAGCTGTAATCGTTTCCACCGCCCGCACCCCCCTGGCCAAAAGCTGGAAGGGCTCTTTCAACATGACCCACGGCGCCACCCTGGGCGGCCACGCGGTTGAACACGCGATCAAACGCGCCGGCATCGAGGCCGGCGAGGTCGAGGATGTGATCATGGGCTGCGCCAACCCCGAAGGCGCGACGGGCGCCAACATTGCGCGCCAGATCGCGCTGCGCGCCGGCTGCCCCATCACCGTGTCGGGCATGACCGTCAACCGTTTCTGCTCGTCCGGCCTGCAGACCATTGCCCTGGCGGCGCAGCGCATCATTGCCGGTGAAGCCGACATTTATGTGGCCGGTGGTGTTGAAAGCATTTCCTGCGTGCAGCAGGAAATGAACACCCACATGCTGGCCGACCCGTGGCTGGTCAAGAACAAGCCCGAGATCTACTGGAACATGTTGCAGACGGCCGAGCAGGTCGCCAAGCGTTACGGCATCACGCGCGAGCAGATGGACGAATACGGCGCCGCCAGCCAGCAAAAAGCCTCGGCTGCCCTGGCTTCCGGCCTGTTCGATGCCGAAATTGCACCGATCACCGTCACCATGGGTGTGGCCGACGCCGTGATGGGCCTGACCACCAAACAGGTGACGGTCAGCAAGGATGAAGGCATCCGTGAAGGCACGACCAAGGAAGGCATCAGCGGCATCAAGCCGGCCGTTCCCGGCGGCGTGATTTCGGCCGGCAATGCCAGCCAGTTCTCCGACGGCGGCGGTGCGGTTGTTGTGATGGATGAAAAAGTGGCCGAGAAAAAAGGCCTGGCGCCGCTGGGCCGCTTCCTCGGTTTTGCGGTCGCCGGCTGTGAGCCTGACGAAATGGGCATAGGCCCGGTCTACGCCATCCCCAAGGTGCTGGCGCGCCTGGGCCTGAAGGTCAGCGACATCGACCTGTGGGAGCTCAACGAAGCCTTTGCCGTGCAGGTGATCTATTGCCGTGACAAGCTGGGCATTCCGATGGACAAGCTCAACGTCAATGGTGGTGCGATTGCGGTCGGCCACCCCTACGGCGTCAGCGGCCAGCGCCTGACCGGCCATGCGCTGATCGAAGGCAAACGCCGCGGCGCCAAACGTGTCTGCGTGACCATGTGTATCGGTGGCGGCATGGGCGCGGCGGGCATCTTCGAAGTACTCTGAGTTCCTTCAGCGAGCACGCTGACCATGGGGCTGAGCAGGCTGTCCGCATAAGACCGGACAGGCAGCTCGGCCCCCATTTATTGATGGGTACGCCCCAGCTAAAAGTGAGAGCACTATGAGCCTTCGTCCCACCCTTGATTTCCTGCTCTACGAGTGGCTGGGCGCCGAGTCGCTGAACCAGCGCGAGCGTTTTTCCGACCATTCGCGCGAAACCTTCAACGCGGTATTCGACACCTGCGAACGCATCGCGCGTGAAAAATTTGCGCCTTTCAACCGGCTGGTCGACACGCAGGAGCCGCATTTTGACGGCGAAAAAGTCATCCTGCCGCAGGCCACACATGACGCGCACAAGGCCTACGCCGGCTCCGGCATGCTCAGCGCCGCGCAGGACTACCACGAAGGCGGCATGCAGCTGCCTTACACCATCGAGGCGGCGGCCAACTGCTTTTTTGCCATGGCCTCGGTCAGCATAGGCTCCAGCCTGCTGACCAAGGGCAATGCCAACCTGCTGCTGGTGCACGGCACCGAAGCGCAGAAAGAGGTGTTTGCGCGCAACGAGTTTTCCGGGCGTTTTTCCGGCACCATGTGCCTGAGCGAGCCGCAGGCCGGCTCCTCGCTGAGCGACATCACCACACGCGCCGTGCCGGACGGCGACGATTTCGAGGCCGAGCCGCTCGGGCCGCGCTACCGCCTCACCGGCAACAAGATGTGGATCTCAAGCGGTGAACACGAGCTCACCGAAAACATCATCCACCTGGTGCTGGCAAAGATTCCGGGGCCGGACGGCAAGTTGATTGCCGGCACGCGCGGCATCTCGCTGTTCATCGTGCCCAAGTGGCTGGTGAACGTGGAGAGCCCTCACCCCAGCCCTCTCCCGGGGGGAGAGGGTGAGAAAGGCAGCGTCAAGGTCACGCTGGGTGCCCGGAATGACGTGGCACTGGCCGGCCTGAACCACAAGCTGGGCTGGCGCGGCACCACCAACACACTGCTGAACTTCGGCGAAGGCAAATATCCAGTGGACGGCAAGGCCGGCGCCATCGGCTACCTGGTCGGCAAGCCGCATGAAGGCCTGCGCTGCATGTTCCACATGATGAACGAGGCGCGCATCGGTGTCGGCACGGCGGCCGTGATGCTGGGCATGGCCGGGTATTACGCTTCGCTGGACTATGCGAAGAACCGGCCGCAGGGCAGGTTGCCGATCGGTCAGAAAAAGGAAAACGGCGCAAGCGCCGTGGGCAAAGATTCAGCCCAGCCGCAGGTGCGCATCATCGAACACGCCGATGTCAAACGCATGCTGCTCGCGCAAAAAGCCTATTGCGAAGGCGCGCTGGCGCTGGAACTGTATTGCGCCCGCCTGGTGGACGAGCAGCACACGGCCGAAGCCGGTGCGGCGGACGACGCCCGCCTGCTGCTGGAGGTGCTGACGCCGATCGCCAAGAGCTGGCCCAGCGAGTGGTGCCTGGAGGCCAATTCGCTGGCGATCCAGATTCACGGTGGTTACGGCTACACGCGCGACTTCCCGGTGGAGCAGTACTGGCGCGACAACCGCCTGAACATGATCCACGAAGGCACCCATGGCATCCAGGCCACCGACCTGCTGGGCCGCAAGGTGCTGATGGAGGGCGGCAAGGGCCTGCAGCTGCTGTCGGCGCGCATCAACAGCACGATGGAGCGGGCGAGCCAGGTGCCTGAACTCGCGGCCTATGCCCATGCGCTGGGCCAGGCGCTGCAGCAGGTCGGGGCGACCACCCAGGCCGCCTGGGCCACCGGCAACCCGCAGGATGCGCTTGCCAACGCCGTGCCCTACATGCAGGGCTTCGGCCACACCGTGCTGGCCTGGATCTGGCTGGACGTGGCGCTGGCCGCGCTGCAGGCCGATGCTACAAAATCCATAGCTGTTACCGCCGGTAAATTGGGCGCGGTGCGCTACTTTTATCACTACGAATTGCCTAAAATCGACGCATGGCTCCAAGTGGTCGCGGCCCGCGACCTGACCTGCGCCGACTTGCCGGAGGAGGCGTTCTGATGGGATTTTTCAAGGAATCAGGGAGCACCACGTCGAGCAAGTCGATTGCCCGGCTGCAGCAGCTGATCTGGATCCTGATCTACGGCGGGTTGCTCACGCTGGTGCTGGGCCTGTCGGTGCAGCGCATGGATGACGCCCTCGGCTGGTCCATGGTGGTCGCCGGCGGTGTTGTGGCGGCCATCGGTTTTGTGCTGATCTACGTGCGTTCCCGCCTGACCAGCGGCGACTGACCCGTCCGCCCTGCGACAGCCGGCAGGCACGCTTTGCGCGACACTCGTTTCCATCTTCCCCCAAACAACAAGGAGCCCTTCATGACCCGTACCATCCAGCAGCTGTTCGACCTCACCGGCAAGACCGCCCTCGTCACCGGCGGTTCACGCGGCCTGGGCCTGCAGCTGGCGCAGGCGCTGGGCGAAGCCGGCGCCAAAATCATGCTGAGCTCGCGCAAGGCAGAAGACCTCGAAGAATCGGCCGCCACGCTCAAGGCCGCCGGCATCGCCGTGGACTGGATCGCAGCCGATTGCTCGAAGGAAGCGGACATCCGCGCGCTGGCGGACGAAACCATCAAGCGCTTCGGCCATGTGGACATCCTGGTCAACAACGCGGGCGCCGCTTGGGGTGCGCCGGCCGAAGACCACCCGGTCGAGGCTTGGGACAAGGTCATGAACCTGAACATCCGCGGCTACTTCATCCTGAGCCAGCACATTGCCAAACACAGCATGATTGCGCGGCGTTCCGGCCGAATCATCAATATCGCGTCCATCGCCGGTCTGGGCGGCAACCCGCCCGAGATGACCACGGTGGCCTACAACACCTCCAAAGGCGCGGTGATCAACTTCACGCGCGCACTGGGCTGCGAATGGGGCAAGTACAACATCACCGTCAATGCCATCTGCCCGGGCTTTTTTCCGAGCAAGATGACGGTGGGCACGCTCAAGGCCCTGGGCGAGGAAAAACTGGCCGCCCACGCGCCGCTGCTGCGACTGGGCGACGACGAGGACCTCAAGGGCCTGTGTGTGCTGTACGCGTCGGACGCCGGCAAACACATCACCGCGCAGTGGCTGGCGGTGGACGGCGGCGTTTCTTCGGTAACAGGTGGCTAGAAATGAAGCCCCCACGTTCGCTCGCTTCGCGTAGCTCTCTGCCCCCCGAGGGGGCGCTGCGCCTGCGGCCCGGCAAAGCCGGTTCCGCGGCCCCGGCTGGTCAGGAGGGAGCTCCCACCCTTATGGCTTTGCGTGCTGCACTGCCCCCACTGGCGATATGTTTATGAGCTTCGGCGTCGAGATCCCCTTTGTCAACCACCTCGGTTTCGAGCTGGTGCTGTTCGAAGGCGGGGCGTCGCAGATCGACTACACGCCGCTGCCCGAGCACCTGAACTCGTTTCATGTCACGCACGGCGGCGCACTGATGACGCTGCAGGACGTGGTCATGGCGACGGCGGCGCGCAGTGTGGAGCCGGACATGGGCGTGGTCACCATCGAGATGAAAACCAGCTTCATGCGGCCTGCGCCCGGTGACGGCAGCAAGCTGACGGCCAAGGGCCGGCTGATCCACCGCACGGCAACCATGGCCTTCACCGAAGGCACGGTGTACGACGACCAGGGCCGTATCTGCTCGCATGCTACCGGCACCTTCAAGTACGTCAAACGCCTGGCCGTGGGCCCTAAAGGCGTGAATACACTCCAGACCGTCATTTCGACGGACTAGCCTTCTTCATAAGCAAAATCGTGCTCCAGCCCTTATTGCACCTGCGCCAGCAGCTCTCAAATCAATAGCAATTCACATTCCTCCAGGAGACACCCCATGCCACTCAACCAGCAAATCCTTCTCGACAACCGCCCCACCGGCGAAGCCGTCGCCGCCAACTTCAAGCTCGTCAGCAGCGACACGCCCGCGCTGGCGGACGGGCAGGTGCTGGTGCGCCACCACTACCTGAGCCTGGACCCCTACATGCGCGGCCGCATGAACGATGCCAAGAGTTATGCCCAGCCGCAGGTGCTGGGCCAGGTCATGGGCGGCGGCACGGCCGGCGAAGTGGTTGAGTCGAAAAATCCCAAGTTCGCGGTCGGCGACAAGGTGGTCGGCATGGGCGGCTGGCAGGAGTACAGCGTGGTCGATGCGACCCAGCCCGGTGTCCTGCGCAAGGTAGACACCACCCATGTGCCGCTGTCGCATTACCTGGGCGCCGTGGGCATGCCGGGTGTGACGGCCTGGTACGGCCTGGTGAAAATCATCGAACCGAAAGCCGGACAGACCGTGGTGGTCAGCGCCGCCACTGGTGCCGTGGGCAGTGCCTTCGGCGCTTTGTCCAAGGCGCGTGGCTGCCGCGTGGTCGGCATTGCTGGCGGGCCGGATAAATGCAAATACGCGGTCGAAGAACTCGGCTTTGACGCCTGCATCGATTACAAGCAGCACAAGGATGCGGCTTCGCTGTCGAAAGCGCTCAAGGAAGCCTGCCCGAACGGCATCGACGGCTACTTCGAAAACGTCGGTGGCATGATCCTGGACGCCGTGCTCACACGCATGAACGCTTTCGGCCGCATCGCGCTGTGCGGCATGATCGCCGGTTATGACGGCCAGCCTCTGCCCATGACGTATCCGCAGCTGATCCTGACCAATCGCCTGAAGATCCAGGGTTTTATCGTCAGCGAACACATGGAAGTCTGGCCCGAGGCCCTGAACGAGTTGGGCGCCCTCGTGGCGACCGGCAAGCTCAAGCCACGCGAAACGATTGCCCAAGGCATCGCCGCTGCCCCGGAAGCTTTCCTGGGTTTGCTTAAAGGCAAAAACTTTGGCAAACAACTGGTCAAACTCGTCTGACACGGCAGTTTTTTGCCGTTGAAAGGGATGCCATGAACGCAACCCATGAAGTCTTCAACCAGCCCGAGCCGCTGGTTGACTACAACCTGTTCGATACCAACCACGGCCTGCGCGACGCGCTGAAGTTCAATGCGCCGCAGCTGGCGACGGCGGAGCTCAGCGCGCTGGGTGCAAGCCTGGGCAGCGCGGAGATGCAAACCCACGCCCGTCTGGCCAACACCCACACGCCGCAGCTGCACAGCCACGACCGCTTCGGCCGGCGGGTGGACCAGGTGGAGTTTCACCCGAGTTATCACGTGCTCATGGATGCCGCAACCAGGGCCGGACTGCACGGGACGCCGTGGGGGAGCCCTCACCCTAACCCTCTCCCAAAGGGAGAGGGGACAAATTCCCCCGTCTTGCTCCCTCTCCCTCCGGGAGAGGGCAGGGGTGAGGGCTCTCCGCACGTCGAACGCGCCGCCGGTTTCATGCTGTTCACCGAGCTCGAGCCCTCCATCCTCTGCCCGATCTCCATGACCTACGCGGTCACGCCGGCGCTGCGCGACAACGCCGCCATCCACGCCGACTGGGCGCCCAGGCTCACCAGCCGCGCCTACGATCCGGCGCTCAAGCTGTTTTCGGAAAAAACCGGTGTGACCATGGGCATGGGCATGACGGAAAAGCAGGGCGGCTCCGACGTGCGCGCCAACACGACCCAGGCCGTGCCCGATGGCAGCGACGCCTGGGGCCAGCGCTTTCGCCTGACCGGCCACAAGTGGTTCTTCTCGGCGCCCATGTGCGACGCCTTTCTGGTGCTGGCCCAGGCGCCGGCAGGACTGAGCTGCTTCTTCATTCCACGCGTTCTTCCGGGCAACAGCCTCAACGCCATCCGCATCCAGCGCCTGAAAGACAAACTCGGCAACAAGGCCAACGCGAGCTCTGAAGTCGAGTTCGACAGCGCCACCGCCTGGCTGGTCGGCGAGGAAGGCCGCGGCGTGCCGCAAATCCTCGAGATGGGAACCATGACGCGGCTGGACTGCGCACTCGGCACCAGCGGCCTGATGCGCCAGGCGCTCAGCATTGCGCTGAACCATTGCGCCCAGCGCGAGGCCTTCGGCAGGCCGCTGATCGACCAGCCGCTGATGCGCAATGTGCTGGCCGACCTGGCGCTCGAATCCGAAGCGGCCACCGCGCTCTCCATCCGGCTGGCCCGCGCTTTTGACCACAACACCGATGCGCATGAGCAGGCGATGGCGCGCCTGCTGACGCCGGTCGCCAAGTTCTGGATCTGCAAACGCGGCAGCCACTTTGCGCAGGAAGCCATGGAATGCCTGGGCGGCAACGGTTATGTGGAAGAGGGCGGCGAAGGCATCATGGCCCGCATCTACCGCGAGATGCCACTCAACTCGATCTGGGAAGGTGCCGGCAACATCATGGCGCTGGACCTGCTGCGCGCCTTGCGCAAGGCCGATGCCGCCGCCGCGCTGGCGCAGGAACTGGCCCCCGCCAAAGGCGCCCATCCTGCACTGGACCGCCTCGCCGCGGCCTTGCCGACCCGCGTGGAAGAAATGGCCACCGAAATGGAGGCCAGGCGGCTGGCGCAGGACGTGGCCCTCGCGGTGCAGGCCGCGCTGCTGTACCAGAGCGCGCCCGCGGCCGTGTTCGAGGCTTTCTGCGATTCACGGCTGGGCGGCGACTGGGGCCAGGCTTTCGGCACCCTGGGCGCCGATGTGGACTTCGACGCCCTGATCACCCGTGCCATGCCGCGATGAACACGTGTACTTGTCATTGCGCACCCCGGATCAAGTCCGGGGCGGGCTTTGATCCGCAATCCATCCCTGGCACGCCGTCATGGATCCCGGGGCAAGCCCGGGATGACGGCCAACTGGAGCTCCCATGGCCGACCTGATTCTTCACCACTACCCGACCTCACCGTTTTCCGAGAAGGTCCGCCTGATCCTCGGCTACAAGCAGCTGGCCTGGAAGTCGGTGATCATTCCCAGCATCATGCCCAAGCCCGACGTGCTGGCGCTGACCGGCGGCTACCGCAAGACGCCCTTCCTGCAGGTCGGTGCCGACATCTATTGCGACAGCGCGCTGATCGCCGATGTGCTCGAGCACCTGCAGCCCACGCCTTCCCTCTACCCCGATCCGTGCAAAGGCCTGGCGCGCACGCTGGCGCAGTGGGCCGACAGCACCTTGTTCTGGGCCGCCATGGCGCACAACCTGGGCCCCAAAGGCGCGGCGCACATGTTTGCCGGCGCGCCCCCCGAAGCCGCCAGGGCTTTCGGCGAAGACCGCAAGGCCATGAGTTTCAACATGACGCGCCTGCGTCCGGCCGATGCAGCCGCGGCCTACAAGTCATATTTGCGGCGCCTGTCGGACATGCTCGACGAACAGCCTTTTCTGCTCGGCCAGGTGCCCTGCATCGCCGACTTCGCCGCCTACCACCCGCTGTGGTTCACCCGGGTGCGCACGCCGGTGGTGGCCGACATCCTGCAGCTCACGCCGGCCGTGCTCGACTGGATGGACCGCATGGCCGCCATCGGCCACGGCAGCATGGAAAAATTCGATGCGGCCCAAGCCATCGCCGCCGCGGCGGCCGCCAACCCCATGCCGGTCGGGCACGGCCTGCTGCGCGACAGCACCTTCCAGGACGAACACGGCATTGCGCTGGGCAGCCGCGTCAGCATCACGGCCGAAAGTTTCGGCCCGGAACCCACCGAAGGCGAGCTGATCGCCGCCACACGCACGCACTACACGCTGAGCCGCAACGATGAACGCGCCGGCACGCTGCATGTGCATTTCCCGCGCATTGGGTATGTCCTGAAAGCGGCGATACCCGCATGACGGTTACCTGGCGCTTTGTCCCCTTTGATGCGCTGACCACCACAGAGCTTTATGAAGTCCTGCAGCTTCGCACGGAAGTTTTCGTGATGGAACAGGACGGCATCTATCAGGACATGGACGGGTCGGACCACCAGGCCGTGCATGTTCTTGGCGCATCCGATCGGCAGCTCGTGGCTTATGCACGCTGCTTCCCCGCTGGCGTGAAGTTTGCCGAAGCCAGCATAGGACGCGTGATCACCCGCCAGGTCCTGCGTGGAAGCGGCATGGGTCATAAACTCATGCGCCAGGCCATCGCCTGCGTTTTCGGGCAGTGGGGTGCGCAGCCCATCCGCATAGGCGCCCAGGCACGGCTTGAAAAATTTTATTTGCAGCACGGGTTTGTAAAAGCCGGGCTGCCCTACATCGAAGACGGCATTCCCCACATCGAGATGCTGCGCCCGGTTTATTGATGTTTTGTAATTCACGACACTGCACCGTTCAGGCTGAGCCTGTCGAAGCCCTTCGACAAGCTCAGGGCGAACGGTAGTAAGTGGCCTGTCGTGAATTATGGAAGTCTCAACAATTCAAGGAGTTACTGATGATCACGGATTTCAAAGGAAAAACAGCGGTTCTGACCGGCGCGGGCTCAGGCTTCGGCCTCGAGTGTGCACGCATAGGCGCACGCCTGGGCATGAACCTCGTCCTTGCCGATGTGCAGCAGGATGCACTCGACAAGGCCGCGGCTGAAATGACGGCCGCCGGCGCGCAGGTGCTGGCTTTGCGCCTCGACGTGTCCAAAGCCGCCGAGGTCGAAGCGCTCGGCGCCGCCGTGCTGGCACGTTTCGGCGCGCCCCATTTTGTCTTCAACAACGCCGGCGTCGGGGCAGGGGGCCTGATCTGGGAGAACACGCTGAAAGACTGGGAGTGGGTCATCGGCGTCAACCTCATGGGGGTGGCGCACGGCGTGCGTGTGTTCACGCCCATGATGCTCGAAGCCGCCAAAAAAGACCCGGCCTGGCAGGGCCACATCGTCAACACCGCGAGCATGGCCGGGCTGCTCAACGCGCCCAACATGGGCATTTACAACGTCAGCAAACATGCGGTGGTCAGCATGAGTGAAACCCTGTACCAGGACCTGGCGCTGGTCACCGACCAGATCAGTGCCTCGGTGCTGTGCCCCTTCTTCGTGCCCACCGGCATCAGCCAGAGCCAGCGCAACCGCCCCGATGAGCTGCCGGCCGCCAGGCCGACCAAAAGCCAGCTGATTGGCCAGGCCATGAGCGACAAGGCGGTTGGCTCCGGCAAGGTCACGGCGGCTGACGTGGCACAAAAGGTGTTCGACGCGATCGCCGCCAACCAGTTCTACATCTACAGCCACCCCAAGGCGATCGGCTCGGTGCAGACGCGGCTCGAAGACATTCTGCAGGCGCGCAACCCGACCAACCCGTTTGCGCACAAACCGGAAATCGGCGAAGAGCTGAAAAAAGCACTTCGCGAGGAAGCCTAGGCGCGAAGCTGGGCCCCCTCAGAAGCTGAAGGGGAACTTGACCCCGATGGTGATGTCCGGCGCGTCGGCGGTGACGCCGATGCCGAGGTTGAACACCATGGACCGCCGGTCCGACAAGGAATAGGTCACGCCGAAGTTGAGCACGCCGGCGCTGGAGTCGCTGCCATTGACGGTTTGCCAGTCCTGCCCCTGCTGGCGGATACGCGCCTTTCTTGCAAAGCGGTGCGAATACGAGGTGCTCAGGCTCATGCGTTCGTTGAGGGCAAAGGCAAAACCCGCGCCCAGCGAAAACTGGTCACCCAGCCTGACGCTGCCCGGCGTTCTCGTGTTCGGGTCCGAACTGATGTCGCTGAAGCTGCGGTCGAAGTGGTGCGTATAGCCCAGGTTGGCAAACAGGATGGCCGGATCCACCGTCTTGATGAAGCTCACGCCGGCCGAAGCGGCCCACACGCCATTGCCGGTCGGCAACTTCGCGGGAATCTTCAGGTTGCCGCCCGAATCCGGCGAATCCTCGAACTTGATGCCATAGGGGCTGGTTCCGGTCGGTGCCTTGACGCGAAAGTTGAGCACGGTGTCGGGGCGGTCTGCGCTTTCCTGGACCAGGCGGTAGAACACGCCGGCATTGACATCGCCCACATCGCCGTTCGAGACATTCCGCTCGGCCACGGCCGATGTGCTGAAACCCGCGCCGACCGACGAAAAAGCGGAGTAGCGGTACAGGTAGGGCACGTTGATGTCGAACTGGAGCCGGTCCGTCGGCGCATAACGCCCCGTCAGGTCAAAGGTCAGGGTGTCGGCCTTGATGCGGTCAAGATTGATCTGCCCGAGAAAGATCGCATCCAGCGCCAGAAAGCCGTTGAGGAAAAGGTCACGCCGGTTCGAGTGGGAATAACTCACGCCCGTTTCCAGGGTGAACTTGCGGTCGAACATGGCGCTCTGTTCGCGGTACACCGCCTCGGCACTGCGCGAAGCCGGCGCTTCCCGGACCACCTTCTCTGCGCCGCCACCCTCTGCAGAACCCGGCTCCCGGCTTGCCGACGCATCAGGCTGGGAGCCATCGGCTGCCGTTCTCACCATGCGCGCCTGGCCCGGGCCTGCCGCCTCAAGCTGCTGCAAACGCCTGGCCAGCACCCGCAGCGAGGACTGGTGCGTGTCCACGCGCTGGGTCAACTCCTGTATCTGCCGGCGCAGCTCGGCCACTTCGCCATCGTTGTCCGCCAGGCAAGCCAGGGGGAGGCCGGCTGCCAAGGTCAACACCAAGGGCCGCAGCGGAAAAAAACGTCGCATAAGATCTCCCTCATCAGTTTTTCGATTGCCCCGATTGGCTGGCCGACAGAACGCGGCATTCCCCCTCTTCAGCGCCCCGTGCGACCCCCGGGCGCGTTCCGGACGGGCACGGTTGGCCCGTCCGGACGGCTCAAAAAGCGCCGCTTTGCGGCATCAGCTTCATCCCCAGCAACTGGTTGCCCGCCAGGGATGCCGGTCCGGACGCGGAATTCATCTGGACATTGAGGTTGATCCTGTTGTGAATCTGGTTGACGTCCCCACCCAGCTGCACCGACTGCAACACCTGCCCGCCGCCCATGCCCACCTGGCGAATCTGCTGCATCGCCCGTCCCTGGTCCGGAACGGCGACGGCGACATTCATGCCGTTGCTGCCCAGCCCGACGGACGCCACGCTGCCACTGGCCGTGGTGGTGGACGCCGAGAGCAAGCCGGTTGATTGGGGCTGCGGGGCGGGTTGCCCCGATGCGTTCTGGACGTTGATGCCTATGGTGTTGGTGATGCCGTTCGAGGTGCCCGCCACCTGGATGTTCTGCACCACGCCGGTGACGTCCTGCAGCCCGCCGCCGCCGCCGGCCACCGCAGAGCCCTGACTTGCAGCGCCGCCCATCGCCGCCTTCTGCTCCACGGTGATGGTCGGCACAAAGCTGACCTGCGGCGTGTTGCCGGACAGATTGATCTGCAACACCCCGGACGCGGTAATAGCCTGTCCCGACGAGGCCAGCCACTGCGTCACCATTTCGACGCCGAAGTACATGACCTGACCGGCCGCCACGAATTTGCCGCGCATGTGGCCGAGCTCATCGTCGGCAATGACCGTCGCGTGATCAAACACATTCAGGTCGGGTGGCAGTGCGGCGCGTGCCAAGGGCAGGGTCGCGAGGGCACCTGCCAACGCTGCCACCAGTGCACGTTGTTGCCATGACCTGCAGCCGCCCGCAGTGGACGGCGATCTGCCGCGCCACGGTTTTTCCTTTTGCGCCGCGGCAAGCGCCAATGAATAAATGGTTCGTATCATCACATTTCCCCTCAAACTTCAGGACAGCGTGCTGTCCGTCAACCGAAGACCATGGCCTTGCTCATTCGTCGCGCAAGGCCTCAGAAAAGCTCTGCGCTGGAGAAACCGAACTCCAGCAGTTGGGCATCCGTCAGTGGCCGCCACGTGTCCATGGTGCTGCGTGCTGTCAGCGGCTCGCTGGGGCGCAACAGGACGGTGTCACGTTCAAAGCCCTGGCCGATGATGGCGAACACCACCCGGTTCCAGCCGCTCACAAACTCCTGCCTGGCGACGACCCGGTTGCCCAGCGCCGGATCGGCGAGGTAGACCTTGTCCGGTGTCGTCTTCTTGAGCACCACAAAATGTTTGTACCCCCGGATATCCAGCAGCACGATGGTGGGTACCTTGATCCTGTCCAGCATCTCGGGCGCCATGTTGTAGCCGCGGCCGCGCATGCCCCGGGCCTGCACGTAATTTTTCAGGTCGAGCAGGGAAAATCCTTTCTCCCTGACGACGGCGGGATCACTGACCTGGAGCAGCCCCTGGATGACTTCGTCTTCCGTCAGCTTCTGGCCATAGGCGTAATTGAGGATGGTGGCAAGCGCTGCCGCACCGCAACTGAAGTCGGTTTTCTGCGGAACCATGTCCACATACCGCATTTCCCGCATGCTCAGGACGTTCTTGTGGATGGCGCCCGCGCCGGGGATCACGCCACCGAGGCCAACCGCACCGGCGTGGCCCGCCACCGTCAGGCTGGCCAGGGCATGGCCCAGCAGCCACGCTGCAGGCGGGATCCATTTGTGGTTTGCCAAGGGCATGGCGGTTTATCCTTGTCCAGTTGAAAGCCTTCGGCCGCCGGGGGTGGGCGGCCGAAGGTTGATCCAGCAATGGAACTTCAGCGGCGCAGAGCCTCGCCGCCACCACCGCCGTTGGTGCCACCAGCTTGGGTTGCCGACACCGCCATACCGTTGTACTGCTGGTTGTTGGTGCCCGATGCGATGTTCACGCCGATATTGCCCGCCGCGCCCATCAAGGCGTTGCCGCCCAGCGAAGACGTGTTGGTCGTGGCAATGCTGACACGCGTCACGACGGGAATCATGCCGGTGACCGAGCCGCTCAAGGCAATGTCGCCCTGCTCATTGAAGCTCAGGGAGCCTCCGGCGCTGGAGTCGCCGTTGGGCGTGCCGTTGGCGTTCAGGCCGGACGAAGCCTGGCGATCCAGCCCGCCTTGCGTGTTGGTGTCAAGGTCGAAGTGCCCGGTCTGGCTACCGCCTGGGTGGCTGGTGCCGTTCCAGATGTCGGGGTACTGGTTACCCTTCTGATCGGAGATGCCTGCATAGACACCCCGGGACTGGAAGGCCAGGTCCACCGGAACCATGGTCACGACTTCCCGTTGCTTGGGCGTGTTGGACGTGACGTTGTGGTCGTTCATCTGCTTGACCGCCACCGTCGCCGTGGCCATGCGCGCGACCGCGACAGACGCCGCCAGATCGTTTTTCTGCTGGTTGCTGTTTCCGGCGGAGATGTTGACCCCGATGTTGCCGGTCGCATTCTGCAACGCATTGCCGGCCAGGGTTGCCGCGTTGGTGTTGCCGAAGTTGATGGCCCGGTTGGCCTGGACATCCTGGCGTGCAAAAATTTCAGCGTCGGACGATCCGAACAGGAAGCTGGCATCGGATGCGGACAGCGCAGCAGAATTCGCCTGCTGGTTGTTGTCGCCGGCCGTGACGTTCAGGCCGATGTTGCCTGCTGCGTTCTGCAGGGAGTTGCCGTTGACCACCGACGAGTTCGTGACTTCGTCATTGGCCACCTCGTTGAGGTAGTTGATCTGCTTGTCATCAACCACGGCTGCGGAACTCGAGTCGACCCCGATTGCACCGGTGACCTGCACATTACCGCTGACGTTGACCTCCTGCCGGTAACGCAGGTCTTTCTCGATGTTGACCCTGGTGCGGTTCTCCGTGGAACTGCTGTCCGTACTGACACTGGTTGCCGACGTCGACTTGCTGTCCTGGGTGCCGTCCTGCGAAAAAGCCAGCGGAGCGGCGAACAATGCGGCCACCGCCAGTGCCAGAGGGGCAGACTTCATTTTTAGCGTTTTCATGGAATGATCTCCAAAAAGTTAAGAGCTGTCTTAAGGTTTCGTCCCCAGCTGGAGCTGGAAGGCGAAGTTGTTGGCCGTGCTGTTGCCCGACCCCGCAGACTGGTTGATCTGGACCAGGCCGCGCGAGCCGCGAAAGGCGGAATCGGAGATCGATACCGCCTTCATGTTTGCGCCCCTGGCCGGACCAGCCAGCCCCACACCGGAAGCAGTCGCAGCGAGCACGCTCTCTGAAGCTGCTTCCACATCAAAGCCCACAGCAACCGCCATGCCGTTGGCCTGGGTGTTCCCCACGCCACTGGTCTGGTTCACGGAAACTGCGCCCGAGCTGTTCGCAAAGGCACGGCCTCCGATCACCGCGATGGACAGATCCGGCGCGGTAGCGCGAATCCATCCGGTCGCCTGATGCACACCGACCAGGGCCGCGGCAGTGCCGCCGTCCAAGCCAATGGCCATGGCGCCCGCATTCGTCTGGGCATTTGAATCTCCTGCCGCCATGTTCACGGCGAATCGGCCGCGAACATTGCTCAGCGCATTGCCGTCGATCACGCTGCGCGTGACATAGGCCGGCAGTTCCGGTCCGGCACTCTGGCTCCAGCAAGGAAACGAGATCAGCCAGGCCAGCGCCGCCAGAACCGTGTTGGGTTTGGGTTGAATCCGCATCATGGTCGTCTCCCTACTTGGTGCCGGCGGGCGCGAGGACGCCGGTCAGGGCATGGCCCAGTGCACCGGTGGCGCGGCTGACACTGGCTCCCGCCTGCACGCCGAAGCCGCCAGCCAGGGAGCCCAGCCCGCCTGCTGGCGCAAAGGCATCGCCCCCTGCACCCGTGAATTTTCCGGACGCCAACCCGGCCTGCGCTGTCGCCGCCTGCACCGTGCCCGCGACGCTGCCCATGTGGCCCTGCACGCGTCCCGCGATGGCCGCCGACTCATGATCCGTCAACTCGGTGACTGCGCCGGCGCGGACCGCTGGTCCGACACCCAACATCGGGACATCCGGCGCGGTCTGGACGCCGGTGACCTGCCCGGTATGGCGCGGACCGGCCGCCGACTGGTAAGGCACGTCCCGGGTGATGACCAGGAAGCCATCCCCGGCAAAAACCTGCGCGGCAAAAGCGAATTGACCCATCACCAGCACACCAGCGCAAGCCCATCTCTCTGGATATCGAGGCATGATTTTCTTCTCCCTTCGCTGTCGGATGAATCCAGCATCACCCGTCTGCTCGACATCGCGTGGCGCCAGAGCCGTCCTTGTGACAGGGCTTCATGGCCTGCGATATCGGGGGCCAGTTTCATCCCAGCCGCGGGGTCTGCCAATCCCTTCAATGGGGTATCCCCAGCGTCGATGCAGCCGGTGTGTTTCATGCGCGCGGCCCCCGTGATTCATCAGGCGGCGCTTGGAAAAGGCGTCATTTTTTCGACGGACGCAGGGCCTGAAAACCCGCTCATGGCGAGGTGTAAGGCCGGTAACCGGGCGTGAAAAACAGGGAAGTGACGTGCCCGGCAAGAGCAGCTGATCGCCGCCTGTCAGTTCAGCAATAGGAACAGCAACAGGAAAAGGAACAGGACGGCGAACGCGCGGCAGCGGCCGTCTGGATATGGTTAATCGTTTTTTCCCCGGTCGGCGGATGCCTGTTACTGTTGCGCCGGTGAGGTTCAGGCCGGCTGCAGTGCAAACGTCACCTTGACCTCGGCCGCTGCGGGCGTACGCCCGGCGCGACGTTGCTGGGCGGCTGCAGCGGCCATCACCAGGCTCAGCGACGATGGTTTCATCGCGTAGATCAGCGCGCGGCGGTGCTCCGTGGTCAGGAAGCTGCCGCCGGCGTCCACCACGATATCGCGCGGATCGTCATCGAGCGTGACCCACAAACTGCCTTCGTGGCAGCTGATCTGTACGCCGGCGGCATCGGACACGCTGAACATCGCCTGGTGGGCAAGGGTCAGGTCCAGGGGGCTTGAGTCGGTCATCATGGCTCTCCTTTTTCGCTTTCACATTCGGTGTGGAAATGAATATACTGGCCGGCCCCAGAGCGTTCAAACGGTCATTTGGAATCCTTGGCATGCCTCCAAAGAATGTGAAACCCGCTTCACCGGCGGTCCAAGCCCAAGGCTTTCGCCGCGGCGAACTGCCGCGCCTGGACCTCCTTCACAGCTTCGAGGCCGCTGCGCGCACGCTGAGTTTCACGCGGGCAGCCGCCGAACTGTTTCTCACGCAATCGGCCGTCAGCCGGCAGATCCAGCAGATTGAAGCCGACCTGGGCGCCGCGCTGTTCGAGCGGCGCCACCGCGCACTGGCGCTGACCGACGCCGGCAAGCTCATGCAGCGCGTGGTCAGCGACTGCCTGGAGCGGCTGCGCGATGCCGCCACCAGCGTGCGCGCCACCACGCCGGCGCGGCAGGTAGCCATCACGACCACGCCGGGTTTTGCCTCGCTGTGGCTGATTCCGAGGCTGGCCCGGTTCACGGCCAGCCATCCCGGCGTCGATGTGCGTATTTCTGCCACGCTGGAACGGCTGGACCTCGAACGCAGCGGCATCGATGTGTCGGTGCGCCTGAGCCTGACCAGCCATGGCGTGGGCAGCACGCTGTTCGAGGAAACAGTGTTGCCCGTCTGTGCGCCGCAGTTGCTGAAAAACCGTGCGCTGCCTTTGAAAAAACCGCCCGACCTGGCCGGCCACACACTGTTGGCCACCGACATGCCGCAAGGCCAGCCGCTCACCATCGACTGGGAACCCTGGTTCAAGGTCATGGGGCTGCCCGAGGTGCGCATGAAAAACACGCTGCGCTTTTCGCAGTATTCCGATGTGGTGGCGGCGGCCGTGGCGGGGCAGGGAGTGGCGATAGGCCGCCTGCCCCTGCTGGCCGAGCTGCTGCGGGATGGCCGGCTTGTCGCGCCTTTCAGCGGCGTGGCATCCCGCATGGGCTACTTCGTGAACATGTCGCCGCGCGCCGCAGGCAACCCCGACGCCCAGGACTTCGTGCGCTGGCTGATGGCGGAGGCCGAATCGGCCAAGGCACGGGAGCCGGCGACACACCCGTGAATCATCTGCCGCTGCGAAAAACTACCCCGCGCATTGAAGGCTCAGGGCCTGCAGCGTCCGGCCTCCTTGCGGATCAAACACCACCAGATTGACCTGCCGCTCATGGCCGGGCGTGGCGGCAATGCTACGAAATCCCGGTTTTTTCGGGTTGCATCGTTGCTTCTGTATTCGCCGGCCTGGGTGTATTGCCGCACCACGAAATCGTGCTTCAAAAATTCACCGGCAGCCTTCCGATGTGTAGAGCTCCAGCACCGGTGTCACCAGGGAGCCGGTGCTGCCTGCGCACTGGTTTGACATCGAAAATGTGGCGCTGGCCCACGAAGCAAGGGCGCAGACAGCTATGAATTTAGTAGCAAGAGTAGCCATAACCGGGTCCTTTAGGTGGCGTATCCCCTGTTTGTCGCGCGGGAACGGCTGTTCTTACAGGGCCGCTCTCACACCAGGCGAAGGCCCGATCCCATGATGACCATGGGTAACGCTTGCTGGCTCCGACCCGCCTTGGGTACCGGGCTCTTTCCTCCTGCTTTCAAAACCAGCAGGGCACCTCAAGTGGGTTAGCCTGAATGGGAGCCATTGGTCTACCAGGGCGAGTTTCGACGGCATTCAATACAGCCAGCGCCTTGCGTTCTGGCGTTGGCGGCATGAGAATCCTTTGATCATGCTGCGCAAGACACCTGACGGAGAGGCCATATGGCGGAAACCTCAATCCTTGAGAAACCGTCTGCTCACGCTCGCCGCGCTGCCCTTGGTTCCGGCGGTGCTGCTCGTCCTGCTGCTCATCGTCCTTCAGGCCATGCGCATCCAGGAAGAGGCGCAGGCCAGTGCGTTGCGCACGACCCGTGCGCTTGCGGTAGCGGTCGATTCCCGGCTTCGGGAGGTCGAGGCCAGTCTGGCCGCCCTGACTGTTTCTGACTCCCTGCGCAACCAGTATCTCGCCACGTTCTACAAGCAGGCCCTGTTGTTCCAGGTGTCGACGGGCCTGGGCACCGTCGTTGTGCTGGATGAGCATGGCCGCCAGGTCGTCAATACCTCCCAGCCCTATGGCGCACCGTTGCCGGCGCTTGGCGCCCAGGCCTCAACCATGCCGGTCATCGTGGAGGGCAGGCCGATGGCCCGGGTGATCAAGGCACCATCGTCGGGCGAGCCGCTGGCTGTCGTGAGTGTTCCCGTGCGTATCAACGGTCAGGTGCGGTACGCGTTGTCGACAACCATTGGCTTTCGCCATTTCGATGATCTCCTGCGCGAGCAGAGCCTGCCGCCAACCTGGATCGGCTCCATCGTCGATCCCGAGCGCGTGGTGGTGGCGCGTACCATTGATGGAGACAAGTTTGTGGGTACACCGGCCCCCGGCTTCCTTGTCGATGCGATGTCACGCTACCGGGAAGGAGCTTTCGATGGCGTTAGCGTCGAAGGCATACCGGTTCGCACAATTTATTCGTCCACGGGCTATGCCGGCTGGGCGGTGGCGGTGGGTGTTCCTAAAGCCGAACTGGCGCGCGAGTTGTACATGCCGCTGCTCTGGTTCTCCGTGTCCACCCTGTTCGTCCTGGGTCTGGCCGCAGCTGCTGCGTGGTGGTACGCCGAGCGCATCGGCCGCGCCATGGCCCGGTTGACCAACGCTGCCCGCGAACTTGGGGGAGGTGCAGCAGTCAGCGTGCCGCCCTTGGGCATTGTGGAAGCCGACCAGCTCGCGGCCGCCATGACCCGCGCCAGCTCGGAGTTGCGCGGCAATGAAGCCAGGTGGAGCGCAGTTCTCGAGTCGGCCATGGACGGCATTGTGGCCGTGGACGAATCCCAGCGCATTGTCATCTACAACCCCGCGGCCGAGCGGATTTTCGGCTGGAGCTTTCAGGAAACCATGGGCCAGCCTCTGGGAATGCTCATTCCGCCCGAGCACCGCGGCACGCACGAGGTCATGGTGCGGCAGTTTGGCCGCACGGGTGAAACTTCACGCCGCATGGGCGCAGGCGTCGTCGTGAGCGGGCTGCGCAAGGGAGGGGCGGTTTTCCCAATCGAAGCGTCCATCTCACATGTGGACATGGGCGGGAACCAGCTCTACACGGTCATCATCCGGGACGTCACTGAAGCCGTGCGGGCGCGGGATGACCTGACGCAGATGGCCGGGCAAGCGAGCCGCGTGCGCGAGCAGGAGAAGGCGCGGATCGCGCGGGAGCTGCACGACGAGTTGGCCCAGTCGCTTGCCGTTCTCAGGATGGACTTGGTGCAGCTGGGCAGTGCGCTGCGGACCAGCCATGCCGATGCGGAGCAAAACGTGGCGCGGATGGTGGCCGGGGTCGACGCCAGCGTGGCGGCCACCCGCCGCATCGCGGCCGACCTGCGGCCGCTGATACTGGACGACCTGGGCCTTGCCGCCGCGATCGAATGGCTTGGGGAGGAGTTCACCGGCCGCACAGGCGTTGCCTGCACAGTCCGGCTCGAAGGTGACCTGGACTTGCCGGAGCCTTACGCCACGGGGGTGTTCCGCATCCTGCAGGAGGCGCTGGTCAACGTGGCGAAGCACGCACGCGCCCACCGCGTCGAGGTCAGCGGCGTACGCAACGCAACAGACATCCTGTTTGCGGTCGTCGATGACGGCGTCGGATTCGACACCGGCGGGCCGCGCAAGCCGCTGTCCCTTGGCTTGGCAGGGTTGCGCGAGCGCGTCCACCTGCTGGAGGGCAAGCTCGTGGTGACCAGCAGGCAGGGCCACGGAACCCGGCTGGAGGTCACGATCCCCGCGCCGGCGACAGCACGCACGGTTGATATTTCTCCGGACGGCCCGGATTCTTGCTCATAGCTGCGGGTATTTTTCAGGGGGCACGCCTAATCGGCGTGCGGATTTAATGACAATCATCCAGCGTGGGGCCGCTGCAGATCATCAGAGCAGGGGAGGCGTGTCGGTGCGCACGACGCGTGTACCTACGCCGTCGCGCTTTTCCAGGCGGTCTTCCAGTTCACCGATGTACGCGGCCAGCGTGTTGCCGGACTGCTCGATCTTGCCGATCAGCACCTGCTGGGTCTGGGCCAGCCGCTCCGCCAGCACCGTATCGTGTGCGGCCTCGCGCTGCTGGGCAAGCAGGGCTTGGGCTTCGAGGTACTGGCGCAGTTCCGTGAAACGCGAAGTTTCGGCCTTGTCGGCCAGCTCGCGCTGGGTGGCCAGCGCGCGCGTGGTCTGGCGCATTTCCAGCAGGTGGGTGCTCTGGATGTACAGCGTGGTCGCCAGAAACACCAGCAGCACCGCTGCCAGCAGCACCAGCATGACCAGGCCCAGCGGCACCTGCACAGTGGTGAAACCCAGGCTCAGCAGGGAGGACCGGCTGAACTCGTCGAGGTTGAGCGCGGCAAAACCGGCCATCAGCACAATGGCGACGATTAAGACAATGGTTCGAATACGCATGTTCAGGCTCCAGGAATTGAAGTCCTGATCATGGTGGCTGCGCCTGGCCCTGTCTGTAGGAAAAAAGCCTGTCCGCACGGAGAACAGCGCAATCAGCCGGGCCGGGTGCCGTCGATGACCGGTTCCTGCCCGTCGGTTGGAAGGGCGCCGGCCGGCTCCAGCGCTTCGGCGGCTTGCTCGTTGAGCGCTTGGCCGGACTGCTTGGGCCTGGTCAGCGGCGCCGGTGTCCAGCGCCCGCCATGCATCAGGTCGATGCCGCTGCTGATGTCGCCGCACAGCTGCAGCTGCAGCCGCTCGGCATCGCGGCGGCGTATGTCTTCGGCCACCGCGGCCACCTCGGCCTCCTGCACACCCAGTTGCCGCAGTGCCGCACTGCTGAAGGCCAGGGCCGACTCCAGGGTTTCGCGCAGCTGGTAGTCCACGCCGCTGCGGATCAGTTCGATCGCGTGCTGGCGGTCGTAGGCGCGGGCCAGCACGGGGGTCAAGGGGAACGCATGCTTGACCAGCTCCACGATGAGGCTGGTCGCCTCTTTTTTGTCGACGCAAACCAGGATGGCACGGGCATGGCCTGCGCCGCTGGCGTGCAGCACGTCCAGGCGCGTACCGTCGCCGTAATACACCTTGAAGCCGAACTGGGCCGCCGCGCGGATCATGTCGGTGTCGTTTTCGATGATGGCGATGTCGATGCCGCGCGCCAGCAGCGACTGACTGGCAATCTGCCCGAACCGGCCGAACCCGATGATGAGCACGCTGCCCCGCAGGTCCTGGGTGACGTCCACACCGTCCATGTCCTGCCCGGGCTTGTCCGGCATGACCCAGCGCAGCGCAAACACGGCCAGCGGCGTCAGCGCCATCGAGATGATGATGGCGGCCGTCAGCACGGCGTTGACACTGGCCTCCACGATGCCGGCCGCAGCGGCCGCCGAATACAGCACAAAGGCAAATTCACCGCCCTGGGCCATCATGGCGGTGCGTTGCAGGGCATCGCCATGGTTCGACTTGGTGATGCGGGCCACGGCGTAAATGCCCATGCCCTTGAACGCCATGTAGGCCAGCACACCGCCAAGAATCAGCGGCCAGTCGGCCAGCACCAGCGTGAGGTCCAGCGACATGCCCACACCCATGAAAAACAGGCCCAGCAAAATGCCTCGGAAGGGCTCGATGTCGGCTTCCAGCTGGTGCCGGAAGGTGGACTCGGACAGCATCACGCCCGCGGCAAACGCCCCCAACGCCATCGACAGGCCGCCCCACTGCATGGCCAGGGCGGCACCCAGCACCACCAGCAGGGCGGCCGCCGTCATCACCTCGCGTGCCTTGGCTTTGGCCAGCACGCGAAACAGCGGGTTGAGCAGCCAGCGGCTCACCGCCACCAGGCCAATGATGGCCGCCAGCGCCACGCCGATGCTGACCCAGCGCGACGCGCCGGTGCCGGCCTCCGGCGCCAGGAAAGCCACAATCGCCAGCAAGGGAACAATCGCCAGGTCCTCCAGCAGCAGGATGGACACCATGCGCTGGCCGCGTGGTGTGGAGGTGTCGCCGCGCTCTTCGAGCAGCTGCATCACGATGGCGGTGGATGACAGCACAAAACCCATGGCCGCGATGAACGCCACCACCGGTTTCAGCCCGGCGCCCATGCCCAGCGCCGTGAGCAGGGCGCCGCAAACCACCACCTGCATCAAGCCCAGGCCGAAGATCTGGCGCCGCAGCGTCCAGAGCCGGGTCGGCTGCATCTCCAGCCCGATGACAAACAGGAACATCACGACGCCGAGTTCGGCCAGGTGCAGGATGGTCCCGGCCTCGCGAAACAGGCCCAGGCCGAAGGGCCCGATGGCCAGGCCTGCCGCCAGATAACCGAGCACAGAGCCCAGGCCCAGCCGTTTGAACAGCGGCACGGCCAGCACGCCGGCGGCCAGCAACACCACCACCTTGACCAGCTCACTGCCTTGTTCGACTGCCATCACATTCCCGTGGACGCGCCCCGCGGGGGCTGATGCTCGGGATGGTAGCGGAGTTTGGCGGCACGAGGCCTGCACCCCGTCTGGCTTCTTGCCGCTTTGCCTTTCCTGCTTGCCTACTTGCGCAGGGAGGCGGGCAGCATGTCAAACAGCGGCGTCGGCTCGCGGCGCAACTCGCGGCGAACCGTGGTGCTGTCCAGCGCCGGCGCACCGCCGGACAGGTTCAGATAGGCCAGCTGCTGCATCCAGGTGATATCGACCTGTCCGTCGGGGCCGGGCCGGGAAAAGATCAGTTCCAGCATCCTTTTGGCCGGCTCGCTGCCCTGGTTTTGCGCCAGACGGTAAAGGCGGATGGCCTCCACGAAATTGGCCGGCTGGCCTTCGCCGCGGTGGTTGCGCTGCGCCCGTGCAAAGGTGTCGGCGGCTGAGGCGGAACTGCGGGCCGGCGGCGTGACGCGCAGGCGTTCCGACAGCAGTGCCGCGTTGGCAGAAGCCGCTTCCGACCTGGACCCGGCGGCGCGAAAATGCTCCAGCGCGTCCGCGGGCCGGTTGGCAGTGATACTTTCGAAGCCGAGTTCTATCCGGGCATGCACGTTGCCACCGCGCGCCGCGCTCAGCAGCAGTTGCCGGTCCGGCGCGGAGGCCGCGGGAGTTGCGGGGACGGGTTCACCGCGCAAGCCCGGTGTCGCCAGCTGCAGCGGCGACAGCCGCTCGTCAACCAGCCACTGCAGGTACTGGGCACGCGGCAGGTCCACCCGGCGCAGCAGCGTGATCCAGCGCTGCGCTGCCGAGGGGTTGGGTGCAGTGCGGCAGCCATCGATCTCGCACCAGGCCAGGCCAGCGGCGGCCAGCGGCTCACCCAGCGCACGCGCGCGTTCAAACCACGCGGCGGCCTCGCCAGGGCTGGCCGCCACGCCGATGCCGTGCAGATACAGCAGGCCGAGCAGCCAAGCGGCGCGGGCCTGCTCCCGCGCGACGCGGCCCGGTTGCGGGCCCACCGACAGCGCCCGAGAGCGCAGGCGCGAGACTTCCGCCTCCAGCGCAGAGGGCTGCTCCCTGGCCTGCAGCGGAGCAGGCGGCAATTGGGTGGCGCTGAGCGTCTCGGGCGTCGGGTCCGCCGCGCGCAGCGGTGGCGCAGGCGGCGGTGAGCCGTCGAAAGCCGGCTCCGGCTGGATGCTGCCGGCAGCCTGGACCGCCCCCAGCCACAGGCAGCAGCAGAAAACACGGGAGATGAACCGCAGCATGTCCGGCTTCCTGCCGCGGACTAACGCGCAGCTGCAGGTGGCGCAGCTGCAGCCGCCGGCGCAGCGGCGCGCTTGGGCCCGACCTGCCACTGGACACCGGCAAAGGTGTAGCCATCTGCCCCCAGGCTGCTGGCGAACGCTTTGTTGATGTCCTCGAGGCTGGTCGTCTGCCGCAGCGGCACCAGCGCCGGGGCCTGCAGGTACTGCGGCAGTTTTCCGGCCACGTCGGCATCGGTGGCAAAACAGCCCGCGCGCTCGGTGCCCGCGCTGGTCGAATCCATGATGAAGCCGGGCGTGGGGCTCATCCAGTCCGGGATGCGGATCGCCTGGTTGGCGCTCAGCAAGGCATTCGGATTCGTGGCATTGGGCAGCAGGCGCATCACCTTGCCGCCCGCCTCATGCAGGAAGCAGTACAGGTAGGACGCGCGTGACAGGCTCGCCGACAGGAAGATCTGCTCGCCCACCTCGAAGGCGGAACGTCCCACCAGCACATTTTCGATCTGCAGGCTGATCTTTCTGGGCGGCGCCGCGCTGCCATAGGCCGAGGGGCCGTAGGGGCTTGTGCCGCCCGGGCGCTGGTAGTCTGCCGCGTTGGCCAGCGGCGAGGCGCTGGTGGGGGACCAGCCGATCTGCACGAGTTTGCCGTCCTTGCCCAGCGAGACAAAATGGCGCAGGGCGCGCTCGTAGGTCGGAAAATCAACCACGCCGGACACCACCATGCCGGTATCGGCCTGAAAGCGTCCCAGCGCTGTCCGGAACTCCGGGCTGTGTTCATCCAGCTGCGTGCCGTTTCCCCCCAGATAGCCGTGGCTGATGAGCGAGCGCTGCACCAGCTTGTTGTGCTGCAGCGGTGAGCCCTGGTCGTACCAGTCGCGCAGCTGCCGCTGGAAATCGGGGTGGGTCTGCTCCAGGGTCAGGCACTGCCAGTAAGGCACACGCGCCCATTTGCCGACCAGTTCAATGGTGGCGAGCTCCACCAGCGTCCGGATGGCCGCACCGGCCCCCTGCGCATAGTCGCGCCCCACATTGAACTGCACGCCGTAGTTGCCGATCCGGCCGGCCAGGTCCAGGCCCTGTCCACCGGAAGCGATGATGACTTCATTGGCGGAGTCGAGCCCGGGGATCAGGGTGCGCGAACGGAAGTCGCCGATGTGCAACTCCAACCCGATGATGGTGGCGTTGCGGTTCTTGCTGTAACCGGTGTCCAGCCGCGACGCGGCGGTGCCCACCTCGAAGCGGTTGTTGATGACGTTCTGGTCGACAAACGCGATCGCGCCGGAAAAATAGAGGGCAGGGCGCTGCAGCTGGATCTGGTTGTTGTTGAGCAGGATGGTGGTCAGGTTCTGCACCGTGTCCTGACGCGCGATGTCAACCTCGTAGTCGACATAACGAAAGGCATTGCTGAGCCGGGACATCTGCGAGAGGGCCGTGATGATCATGTCCTTCGTGGCAACCGGCACACGGGTCGAAAAATCGGGGATCTGCTTGCTGGTGATCAGCGTGGTGGAGATCTCCGCCTCGCGGAACAGGTAGTCCATGCACATCAGTGAATCGGAAAAACTCGAGACTGATCGCACGGGCCGCACCACGGGCCGGTTGGTCGCGCTGGCATAGGACTGGAATTTTGCATCGTCGCGCGGATCGGCCGGCGTCGCGCAGCCAGCCAGCAGGACGGCGCCCGCGAGGCCGAGAACGAGGGCCAGAGAACTGAGGCGGGACCTGACAGGCTCAAGCCGGATGGATGGTTTCATGTTGTTCTCCCCACGACGATTGTGAAAATTTTTGAAATGACGGCCTGAAGACACGCCTGGTCTGCCCCGCGGCAAAAGGCCACGGCTACTTGCAGATGTTCACGAGATCGCCCTTGAGCACCACGATCTGCTGGTTGCTTGAAAGACCGTTTTGCCGGCCACCGGTCGCAGCACTTGCCACCGTCGTGCTGCCAACTTCCTGGATGCAGGTTTTCTTGAATCCGTCAGAACTGGCCGAGCGGATCGCGTCCTCGTCGGTCGAGATGCCGTTGGTCTGGTCGGCATTGGCCTTGGCCTCGTAACGCGCGACCTTGGCCTTCATCCATGCCGGCATGTTGTTCATGGACTCCAGCGGCGAGCTGGGACGCGCGCCGCCGATCGGGGCCATCTGCACCGAGATGCGTTTGGTCAGAATGACCGGGTCTTCGCCGGGCGCATTCTGTGCCCACGCGGACCCTATCAGAAACAGGGCGGCCATGGCGGCTGCGCCCACTACCTGCGATGACGTTTTCATGACGGATTCTCCACACGTTAAAGGAAAGGAAAGTGCCGGATCAAACACCGTCTGACCCGGCACGCACCGCCAGGGCCTTCACGCCGCAGAAGCCGTTGCATCAGCCAGGGCTGACAGCGGATTCGGCGACGCAAGAGGCCCTGGAACGGCGCTCTCAGCGGCCGTGGTGGCCGCCGCCGTGACCGGAGCCGGTCGTGGTGCAGGCGAAGCAGGCATTGTTCGAAGCAATGTTCTGCACCGCTGTCGCATCGCGGCCGGTGGCGCTGTTGAGCACATAGCTGTTGTCCATTAGCGTGGCCTGCAGCGAGTTGCCGCTGACCGTGACGTCACCGATGTTGGACGACAGGTTCTGCTGGGCCACCGTGTCGGCGTTCGCGGTATTGCCCACATAGCTGCCGCGTGCAGCGACGATCTGCAGCGAGTTGCCGCTGATCGTCACATCACCGGCATTGCTGGCCAGGTTTTGCTGGGCCACAGCATCACTGCCGTTGGCGGTGTTGACGACGCCTGTGGTTGACAGTACCGCGATCTGGGCCGAGTTGCCGCGGATCTTGATTTCGCTGGCAGGTGTCGGGCCGGTAGCCATCGCAGCCGTAGCCACAACAGACAAAGCGAGGAGTACAAGTTTTTTCATGACAGTTTCCTTAAAAAGTGACTTAAGACCTTCTGGTCATCAGGGAATCCGGTGACCAGCTACATTGACTTCGCGGTGGAGAACAGCTCTTTCCAGTGGGAATTGGCAGCTCTTTCGGCGTTGTCGAGGTGGAGTTTGGGTACGGCGCAGAGTTAAGCCAATAACCAGACGTGAGTACTTCAATTAGGGGAGAGGACCCCCCCAAAAATTCAGCCACCCATGTGGCGACGCTGGCCCCACAAGGTGACATTGCTATCAATTTGTGAGATGCTTCGGCCAAACGAAATAGCTAGTAACAATATGTATCCGAAGCAACACGTAGAAATAAACATCAAACGGGTCACTCATCTGGGACCTAATTACTTCGTTGTGTCAAAAAAATCACGGATGTTCGATGTTTCTGCCTCGTGCACCAGGTGACTTGATGTAACGAATTCGCCCGGGTTTCCAGCAAGTTTTTGGGAGTAGACAAACAGTCAAACGCAAGGGTGTTCAGGGAAACAACGGATCGATGCCCCCGGCACCGTCCGGGACTTTTTTGATGCCGGTCATAACGCAACAGGTTTCCGCTTTCCACACTTGCACCAGTTTCGGTCAAGAGTAGCTAAAAAAACAGTAAAGGGAAGTCATGCAGAACATCATCCAGACCACGGCTGCGTTGCAGCCCCCGCCCCGTGACATTCGCGGAATGCAACCAGGCCTGCAGGCATCCCGCGAGGGCCCACCTTCTCTGTGGCCCAACTTCCTCAACGGTCAGCCCGGACAACCGGTGCGGGTCCTGTTGATCGACGATGACCCCCATATCCGCAAGGTGATCTCACAGGAACTGCTGGGTGACCTGCGCACCGACGTCGTGGGGGAGGCCAGCAACATGCGCGAGGGCCGGCGCCTGATCTCGCAGCTCGAGTTCGACGTGATGCTGGTCGACCTCAATCTGGGCGACGGCACCGGGTTCGACCTGATTGACCACATGAAAACCGTCAGGCCCATGGCCGAAGCGGTGGTGATCTCCACCCTGGAGGACGAGGAACACGCCTTGCGCGCCTTCACACTGGGTGCCACGGGCTACTTCGTCAAGAACTCCTGGTTCGGCAACTTTCCCGAAGCCGTGCTGCAGGTGGCCAATGGCGGCGCCTCCATCACGCCCCACCTCGCGCGGCGGCTGCTGCACAAGCTGCAAAATGGCCAGGACCCCGGGTATCCGTCCAATGGAACGAGCAACAAGAGGCTGTCGGATCGCGAAAAGGAAGTGCTGAAGCTGGTGGCTGCGGGTTACACCAGCAACGAAATTGGCGCGCGGCTTGCCGTCAGTTGCCAGACGGTCAACTCCCACATCAAGAACATCTACCGCAAGCTGCATGTGCGTAGCCGGGCCCAGGCGGTCAGCTATGCGGCGCATCGCGGCCTGTTCTAGGGGGCCATCATGTCCCTACGCGCACTTCCCCAGGGTCTGGTCCCCCCGCACGCCAAGCGTGTGCACCGGGGCGCGTCGCCGGCACGGCCCGAATCCTCAAACCCGGGCCCGTTGCAGCGCGGTTTTTCCGGCGCCACCCTCGCCGGGGCTTTGCGGCTGGCGCTGCTGCTGTGGCTGACCCACTTTCTGGTCAGCATGGGGCTGGGTTTCAAGGCGGGATCACCGCACACGGCCTATGTTGCCCACCTCGGGGTTCAGTTCCTGCTCCTCAGCGCCGCCTGTTTCCTGTTCACCATGGTGCATGTAGCCAGCGCGAGGATCTACTGGATCCTCGGGGTACAGGCTATGGCGGGAGCGACCGCGCTGTACTACAACGGCAACGCCAACGGTGCAGAGGTGCCCGTCCCCTGGATGGTGATGAACCTGCTGTCGGCCATGCTGCTGACCATCGCCATGGCGGCCTGCGTCTACCTGCCGCGCAGTTCCCCGGGCTGGCTGGCGCTGGCGGGCGGCATGCTTGGCCTGGGCATTTGCATCCAGCAGGTGACGCTGGCAGATGCCACAGAAGACAGCGCCGTCCTTTTCAGGCATTTTTATGTGCTGATCCTGCTGGTGGTCTGGCAGTTGGTGACGCGACGCGGGCGCCTGAGACTCCTGGGCACGGGCGAATCCGCCCGGGCCGGCGGTAGCCAGGAGACGGGGGCAACCGCCTCCGCTGTCCGCCACGAGCGCCGCCGCATTGCGCGGGACCTGCACGATGGTGTGGCCTCCCAGATTGTCAGCATCCTGTCGTCGCTGGACCACCGCGCGCCCGAGCAGCAGGCCCTGGGCCTGGCGCTCGAACAATGCCTGCTGGACATCAAACTGACGGTGGACGGCATCGAGTCGGAGGACCAGAACATTGTCGAGGCACTGGGTTCCCTGCGCTACAGGGTGCAACGCCCTCTCGACAAGCTGGGGATCCACATGGTCTGGGACGTCGAGATATGCAGTGCCCTGGAGACCGTTCGCGGCGAGGAGGCACGGCAGGTTCTTCGCATTGCGCAGGAGTGCCTGTCCAATGTGATGCGCCACGCGCAGGCCTCCAGGGTGGTCGTGTCCTGCCGCTACGCCGCGGACATGGGCTGCATGGAATTTGAGGTGCGGGACAACGGTGTGGGCATCGCGCACAACATGGCGTCGGAAGCGATCGGCAAGGGCCTGGAGAACATGCGCCAGCGCGCCCGGCTGATGGGTGGAGAACTGACGATCTCGAGCAAGTTCGGCAGCGGCACCCGCGTGCAGCTGACCTTGCCGCTGGATCCGGAACTCTGCGCCGTACCGGTGGGGCCTGCCGACGTCAATTGATGTTTTCTTGATTCATGACATCACACCGTTCGGGCTGAGCCTGTCGAAGCCTGTCCTGAGCTTGACGAAGGGCCCTTCGACAAGCTCAGGGCGAACGGCAGCAAGTTGCCTGTCATGATTCATGGAGTCTCCATAGACTGCGCAGGTAGCCCAGGCCAGGGCTTCCCGCTGTGGGACAATGCCGACCCTTGACGCCGTGGTTTGAGGCCCGGCGCCAACCCGGCCCCCCCATCCACAGCCTACGACGAATCACTCCTCTTCATGCAAAAAATCATTCGCCAGATCGCGGCGGAAATCAAGGTCCAGGAACACCAGGTCAAGACCGCCGTCGAGTTGCTCGATGGCGGCGCCACCGTGCCGTTTATTGCACGTTACCGGAAGGAAGTGACCGGCGGCCTCGACGACATCCAGCTGCGTGAACTCGAATTTCGCCTGGGTTACCTGCGCGAACTGCAGGAGCGGCGCGAGTCCGTGCTCAAGAGCATTGAAGAGCAGGGCAAACTGACGCCCGAACTGGCCGCCGCAATTGCCGCGGCACCGACCAAGCAGGAGCTCGAAGACCTGTACCTGCCCTTCAAGCAGAAACGCCGCACCAAGGGCCAGATCGCGCGCGAGGCGGGCATCGAGCCGCTGGCCGACAAGCTGTTTGCCGATCCCGCGCTCGTGCCGGCGGACGAGGCGGTGGCTTTCGTGAAAGCCGAAAAAAACGAAAACGGCGACGACTTCACCACGGTGCAGGCTGTGCTCGACGGCGTGCGCGACATCCTGTCCGAGCGCTGGGCCGAAGACGCCGCGCTGCTGCAGTCGCTGCGCCAGTGGCTCTGGAGCGAAGGCCTGCTCTCGTCCAAGCTGGTCACCGGCAAGGATGAAAACAATCTGGAGAACAGCAAGTTCCGCGACTACTTCGACTACGACGAGCCGATCGGCCGCGTGCCTTCGCACCGGGCGCTGGCGGTGTTCCGCGGCCGCGGTCTGGAGATCCTGGACGCCAAGCTGCTGCTGCCCGAAGTGCCTGAGCCCGGCAAACCCAGCATCGCTGAAGGAAAAATCGCGCTGCACCTGGGCTGGAGCCACAAGGGCAGGGCGGCCGACGACCTGCTGCGCAAATGTGTGAGCTGGACCTGGAAGGTCAAGCTCAGCCTGTCGATCGAGCGCGACCTGTTCAGCCGCCTGCGCGAAGAGGCCGAAAAGGTCGCGATCAAGGTGTTTGCCGACAACCTGCGTGACCTGCTGCTGGCCGCACCGGCCGGCCCGCGCGTGGTCATGGGCCTGGACCCCGGCATACGCACCGGTGTCAAGGTCGCGGTGGTGGACGCCACCGGCAAGCTGGTCGAAACCGCCACGGTCTTTCCGCACGAGCCGCGCAAGGACTGGGACGGCTCGCTGCACACCCTGGCCAAACTCTGCGAAAAACACGGCGTCAACCTGATCGCCATCGGCAACGGCACGGCCAGCCGCGAAACCGACAAGCTCGCCGCCGACCTGATCAAGGGCATGGCCAAGGTCGGGCAGGCCATCGAAAAAGTCGTGGTCAGCGAAGCCGGCGCCTCGGTCTATTCAGCCAGCGAATTTGCCTCGCAGGAGATGCCGGACGTGGACGTCAGCCTGCGCGGTGCGGCCAGCATTGCGCGCCGTCTGCAGGACCCGCTGGCCGAACTCGTCAAGATCGACCCCAAGTCCATCGGCGTCGGCCAGTACCAGCACGACGTCAACCAGAGCGACCTGATGCGCAGCCTGGACACCGTGGTGGAAGACTGTGTGAACAGCGTGGGCGTGGACCTGAACACCGCGAGTGTGCCGCTGCTGGCCCGCGTTTCGGGCCTGAGCAACACCGTGGCCAAGTCCGTGGTGCGCTGGCGCGACGCCAATGGCGCCTTTGCCAGCCGGGCCGACCTGCTCAAGGTCACCGGCCTCGGTGCGAAGACCTTCGAGCAAAGCGCCGGCTTCTTGCGCCTGCGCTCCAGCAGCAACCCGCTGGACATGACGGGCGTACACCCCGAAACCTACCCGGTGGTCGAGAAAATCATGGCGCATACCGGCAAGCCGGTGGCCGAACTCATGGGCCGCGCCGAGATGCTCAAGACGCTCAAGCCCGAGCTGTTTGCCAATGAGCAGTTCGGCGTGATCACCGTGAAGGACATCATTGCCGAGCTGGAAAAACCCGGCCGTGACCCGCGCCCCGACTTCAAGGTGGCGCGTTTCAACGACGGCGTGGAAGACATCAAGGATTTGAAAGAAGGCATGACGCTGGAAGGCACGGTCAGCAACGTGGCCGCCTTCGGCGCCTTCATCGACATCGGCGTGCACCAGGACGGCTTGGTTCATGTGAGCCAGCTGTCCAACAAGTTCGTGACCGACGCGCGCGAGGTGGTCAAGACCGGCGACATCGTGAAAGTGCGCGTGACCGAGGTCGATGTCGCCCGCAAGCGCATCGCCCTGACCATGAAGCTGGACGCGGCACCGGCGCGCCCGGGCAGGGAAGGAGGTCCACGCGACAACCGCTTTGAAGGCGCGCGGCCGGGGCAGGGGCAGAACCGCGGCGGCAACTATGGTGGCGGGCAAGGCAGGGCGCCGCAGCCGGCGACATCGACGGCGATGGAGTCCGCCTTCAGCAAGCTGGCCGCCCTGAAGAAATAGCGTTTGTCGCGCGGAAGGCTGCAGGGGCGCCGGTTTTCGATGTCAAATCTGCATCTGGCCCAATCAGTACGGGCGCAAGAAGCTACCAAAACCATAGCAACCGCGATCCGTCCATGAAAGCCCTCCGCATCTACGCCGGCCCCCAGGCCCGACGCCACATCGAACAACACGGCTTGCGCCCGCAGGACGTGCGCGTGGTGCCGGGCGCGGCGGGCGGGCCCAAGGGTCTGGTGCTGGGGCCGCTGGACCGCTTCATCTTCGGCGACTGGCTGGCGGGCAGTAGCCAGCAAGTGCACCTGGTCGGCGCGTCGATAGGCGCCTGGCGCATGGCGACCGCCTGCCTGGACGAGCCGGTGGTGGCCTTCCAGCGGCTGGAGGACGACTACATCCGCCAGCATTTTGAGGTGCTGCCCGGGCAGAAACGGCCCAGCGCACAGCAGGTCAGTGAGCAGTTCGGCCAGAGCCTGAAAGATTTTTACGGCGGCCGCGTGTTGCAGGTGCTGCAGCATCCGCGTTACCGTCTGCACATCGTCACCTCGCGCGGGCGCCACCTGCTGGGGCGTGAACACCGCCTGCGCACGCCCCTGGGCTACCTCGGCGCTTTCCTGACCAACACCCTGCGCCGCAAGGCCATGGGCGCCTGGCTGGAACGCGTGGTGTTTTCGAGCCAGGGCGCGCCATTACCCTTTGCCACCAGCGACTACCGCACGCGCCAGCTGGCACTGACTGAAGCCAACTTCAACCCGGCGCTGCAAGCCAGCTGCTCGATTCCCTTCATGCTGCAGGCCGTGCACAACATTCCCGGCGCACCACCCGGCGCCTACTGGGACGGAGGCATCACCGACTACCACCTGCACCTCAACTATGCTTCTGATTTGATAGCTGCTGGCGCAGAAGGGACGGGGGCTGGAGGCCAAAATGACTCAAAGAATCCGGGCCTGGTGCTGTACCCGCACTTCCAGAAAGCCGTGGTTCCGGGCTGGCTCGACAAGGGCCTGAAGTGGCGCCACGGCGCCACGCATTTCCTCGACAACATGGTGCTGCTGGCGCCCGACCCGGCTTGGGTCCAGACCCTGCCCAACCAGAAGCTACCCGACCGCAACGACTTTCTGCGCTACGGCGCCGACCTGCCCGGACGCATCAAGGCCTGGAGCACGGCGGTGGCGGCGAGCCGGCAGCTGGCCGATGAGTTTCAGGGTTGGCTGGCAAGGCCGGATATGGGGCGGGTGGAGGCGCTTTGACGGGCGCCCGCGACGGCCTTGAAGGGTTTCGACCACAACGTAACCCCGCTGGCGGCACTTGTGATCGACTGCATGGCAGCGCATAATGTGTACACAATGATTCGCAAAGTGCGAAGCACACGCAGCAATGAGGTATCACCCATGGAAACGACCAAAGTTGGCATTCGGGAGTTTCGTGCTGACCTGGCGGAATACATCGCCTCCAGAACCGCGGTGGCCGTGACGCGCCACGGCCAGACCGTAGGCTATTTCATTCCGACACAAGGCCAGGTGGGCGCAGACCTTTCGGCATTGAAGCAAGCCAGCGAGGTGCTGGATCAACTGCTGCAAGCCCACAGCGTTGATGTCAATGAGGTGGTCTCAGAGTTCAAGGTCGCCCGTAAAAAAGCAACGCAAGCCAAAAAGGCAAAAGCCAGGACTGCATGAGCAGCAAAGCCATCGTCCTGGATGCAAACATCCTGATCCGGGCCGTGTTGGGAAGGCGGGTTCGGGAGCTGATTCTTGAAAACGCCTCGACCGTCAAGTTCTTCGCCCCGGACGTGGCTTATGCCGATGCCCGAAAGTACCTGCCAGCGCTGCTGGAAAAGCGGGGCGTCATGAGTTCCGTGGCCATGACGGTTCTGGACGGCCTCGAAGGCGTCGTCCAGTCCATCGAGCTTGAACTTTACGCCGGCATGCAAGCGCAGGCCTTGCAACGAATCGCCATCCGCGATGCCAACGACTGGCCCGTGCTGGCCTGTGCCATGACCATTGGCTGCCCCGTGTGGACGGAGGATGCCGACTTTTTTGGCACAGGCGTGGCAACGTGGACGACGGACCGTGTTGGGCTTTACTTGTGCAGCCCATGACGCCCGTTGTTCACCCGATTCTCACCGAGGCCGATTACCAGGCCGCACTGCAGTTGGTGGCGCCGTACTTTGAGAACGAGCCCGAGGTTGGCAGTGATGCCGGATCGCACTTTGAGGCGATGGTCGCGCTTATTCAGGACTATGAGACCAAGCACTACCCGATCGCTCCCGCCGAGCAGGCTGTGCCGATTACGGAAAGCCGTAGGGCAAAGCACTAGCTTTGCTACCAAAGCTTTAGTGCAGTTATCCTCTGGGCATGGCTATTCCAGACTACCAAACCTGCATGCTCCCATTTCTACGTTTTCTCGGCGATAGCGAGGAACATTCCCTTCGCGATGCTGAGGAATCGCTGGGTGAGTATTTCCAGTTGTCCGCCACCGAGCGCGCCGAACTGCTAGCAAGTGGGCAGCAGAGAGTCTTCAAAAACAGGATCGGCTGGGCAAGAACATACTTAAAAAAGGCATGCCTCATCGAGGCGCCCAAGCGTGGTGTGTTCAAGATCACTGACAGAGGACTTAAAGTTCTTTCGACAAATCCAGTCCGAATCGACGGAAAGTTTTTGGAGCAGTTTCCCGAGTTCGTGGAATTCAGGGAAATCTCCAAGAAGACAAGTGAGAACATAACGGCTTCAGGACCTGCGCAGAATCCATCGGCCACCGTCACTCCCGAAGAAGAAATCGAGCGTGCCTATCAAGGTTTGCGTGAGCAACTCGCGCAGGAACTGCTTGCTGTAATTCTGAGTTGCTCTCCAGTATTTTTCGAGCAGCTTGTTGTTGATGTGCTTGTGAAGATGGGTTACGGCGGTTCCAGGCGCGATGCGGGTGAGCGAATAGGGCAGACCGGCGATGGCGGTATCGACGGAATCATCAAGGAAGATCGTCTTGGCTTGGACACGATTTTCATTCAGGCAAAACGCTGGCAAGGATCGGTCGGACGCCCTGAAATTCAAAAGTTTGTTGGTGCACTTCAAGGCCAGCGCGCGAGGAAAGGCGTCTTCATTACTACATCGACTTTTACAGCCGATGCAATTGACTACGCCTCGAGAATTGACACAAAGGTGGTGCTGATCGATGGAAAGGCTTTGTCTGCGTTAATGATCGATTTTGATGTGGGTGTTTCGGCGTCTGCCTCTTATGTGGTCAAGCGCGTTGACTCTGATTACTTCGAAGAGAGTTGATTACAGCGAATCGCCCAGCATCGCTTCATATTCCTCCGCCGTCGCAATCCGCGGATTCGTCTTGTGGCAATGGTCGGCCATCGCGCCCACGATGATCTGCTCGAACTGCGCGCGCTGAACGCCCATCTCGGCCAGGCCCTTGGGCAACCCCAGGCGGGCATTCATGTCCTTGACGGCTTCGGGAATGTCGCTGCCTGAGGCCAGGCCCATGGCCTGCGCCATGCGGTTCAGCCGGTTTTCTTTCTGGATCGACTCGGCACTCGCGTTGAAACGCACGACCGCCGGCAAAAACATCGCGTTCAGCGTGCCGTGGTGCAGGCGCGGATCGACGCCGCCCAGGCTGTGGCTCAGGCTGTGCACACAACCCAGTCCTTTCTGGAAGGCCATCGCGCCCTGCATGGACGCGCTCATCATGTTGAGGCGGGCTTCGCGGTCGCTGCCGTCGCGCGTGGCGCGTTCGATGTGGGCCCAGCCGCGCTGCAGGCCGTCCAGGCCGATGCCGTCGGCCGGCGGGTTGAAGGCGGGCGCCATGAATGTTTCCATGCAGTGCGCAATCGCGTCCATGCCGGTGGCCGCCGTCAGTTGGGGCGGCAGGCCCAGCGTCAGTTCGGGGTCGCAGATCGCGGCTTTCGGAACGATGTGCCAGGAGTGGAAACCGAGCTTGCGGTGGTCGTCCAGGATGATGATGGCGCCGCGCGCCACCTCGCTGCCGGTGCCGCTGGTGGTGGGCACGGCAATCAGCGGCACCGCGCGGTCGGTGATTTTCAGCGAGCCGCCCTCGATGGTGGCGTAGGTTTTGAGCGGTCCTTCGTGGGTGGCGGCAATCGCCACGCCCTTGGCACAGTCGATGGCCGAGCCGCCGCCGACGGCGATCAGGCCGTCGCAGCCCTGGGCCTGGTACACGGCGACTGCGGCGCGCACGGCGGCTTCGGTCGGGTTCGAGGGCGTCTGGTCGAACACCGCCACGGTCATGCCGGGCAGGGCGTCGAGTGCCTTTTGCAGGACGCCGGCCGCCTTGACCCCGGCGTCGGTGATGACCAGCGGCTTGCTGATGCCCACACGTTCACATTCCTGCTTGAGGAGCTTGACCGCGCCGTAGTCGAACTGGATCTGGGTGACGTAGTAAATGAAGGCCATGGTTTGCTGTCTTTCGGCGTTGTACGATGCGGGGCGGTTGGCGTATTCCTGCCCAACCTGAACACTCTACTTTACCGGCTGGAGACTCCCTTGACTTGCATGCAGACCCGGATGATGGTCACTTTGGCGATAGCGGGCACCCGGCCGATGTTTCTGGCTTACCGGTAAATGCGGGGACAGGCTGCACACGCCCTGCTGACGCCCGCCATGCGCGACGTGATCCGCCGCATGGGGCGGGCAGGGCACCCGGCGTTTCACACGCTGACGGCCACCCAGGCCCGCGCGGCCTACGAAGCCGGCGCTGGCGTGCTGGAAATTCCCACACCGGCACTGGCGCGCGTCGAAAATTTCAGCATCCCGGCGCGCGACGGCCATGCCTTGCCGGCCCGGCTGTACGCGCCTTCGACCGACAAGCTGCCGGTGCTGCTGTATTTCCACGGCGGCGGGTTCACCATAGGCAGCATCGCGACGCATGACATCCTGTGCCGCCAGCTCAGCCACCTCGCGGGCTGCGCTGTGGTGGCTGTGGACTACCGGCTCGCCCCCGAGCACAAGTTTCCGACGGCCGCCCATGACGCGGAGGATGCGCTGCAGTGGTTGGCAACCCATGCGAACAGGCTCGGGCTGGACAGTGAACGGTTGGCGGTGGGCGGCGACAGCGCAGGCGGCACCCTGGCCGCGATGTGTGCAGTGCTGGCGCGCGATGCCGGGCTGCCGCTGGCCCTGCAACTGCTGTTTTACCCCGGCTGCTCAGCGCACCAGGACACACCCTCACACCGCCGGTTTGCACGCGGCTTTGTGCTCGAGGAGCGCGAGATCAACTGGTTTTTCAGCCGTTATGTGCGCGGCCCGGCCGACCGCGACGACTGGCGTTTTGCGCCCCTGAACACCTCCGATGTGGACGGCGTGGCGCCGGCCTGGGTGGGTCTGGCAGAATGCGACCCGCTGGTCGACGAGGGTGTGATGTACGCCGACAAGCTGAGAATGGCCGGCGTGGCGGTCGACCTGGAAATCTACCGCGGCGTCACCCACGAGTTCATCAAGATGGGACGCATCCTTCCCGAAGCGCGGCAAGCCCATGCCGACGCGGCAAGCGCCTTGCGCCGTGCTTTTTTGAAAGAGATTGACGCATGAAACGACAGGACTTCCGATTTTTTCACCGCCTGCGCGTGCGCTGGGCCGAAGTGGACATGCAGAAAATTGTCTTCAACGCGCACTACCTGATGTACTTCGACACGGCGGTCACCGACTACTGGCGCGCGCTGGCCCTGCCGTATGAACAGGCCATGCACCAGCTCGGTGGCGAGCTGTATGTCAAGAAAGCCACCGTCGAATTCCATGCTTCGGCGCGCTGCGACGACCAGCTGGACGTCGCCATGAAGTGCTCGCGCATCGGCACCTCGTCCATGGTGTTCACCGGCGCCATTTTCCGCGGCGAGCAGTTGCTGATCACCAGCGAGTTGATCTACGTGTTTGCCGACCCGCTCACGCAAACCTCCCGGCCGGTGCCCGACGGCTTGCGCCGCATTTTGACAGCCTATGAAGCCGGCGAGCCCATGGTCACGCTCAAGCTGGGTTCCTGGGCCGAACTCGGTGCCCATGCCGGTGCCATCCGCTCCGAAGTGTTCATCGAAGAGCAGGGCATTCCGCTGGAGATGGAATGGGACGAAGCCGACCACAGTGCCGTGCATGCCGTGGCCTACAACGGCCTGGGCCAGCCGGTGGCCACAGGCCGGCTGCTGCAACACGGTACCGGCACCGGAAAAATCGGGCGCATGGCCGTGAGCCGGGTGCTCCGGGGCACCCGCCTCGGACGCGAACTGCTGCACGCCCTGATGGCCCAGGCCCGGCAACGCGGCGACACCGAGGTGCTGCTGCACGCCCAGCGCAGCGCCGAAGGGTTTTACAGCCGCCTGGGTTTCACCCCGCGCGGCGAACCCTTCGATGAGGTGGCCATTGCCCACATCGAGATGGTCAAGCCCCTTTAGAAAAACCGCCGCCTGAATTTACAGCGGGGTCCGGCCCTGCTGCCAGATCAGTTGGCAGCGGCTGTCGCTCTTCCGCAGCAAGCCGTGCCGGGGGTCGTGTGGGTGGGTGATTTCATCGATCTCGATGGCCCATGTAACCTCAGGAGAAACACTTTCTTCGGCACGAGCCACCAGCACCGTGCTGCTGCGCGTGCCGTAAGCGTGCTCGGGAAAATCGACGAACACACTCGACAACGCGCGCTCCAGGGCCAGCGGTACACCCGTGCGCGGCAGGTGCACGTCGCCGGGGCGCTTCCTGTCCTGCAGGGCGGACCAGAGTCCGGCCTGCAGGTCCTCTTGCCTGTCCGAATCCAGCGCTTGGCGCAGCGCTGTTTTCAGCGCGCGGGTTTTGGGCCAGGGCGTGTCCAGTGCGCCGTTGGACAGGCCGTAAACACCGGGCTTGAGCGCGCACGATTGCCAGCTCTTGACCGGGCCGCCGTCGGGGTCGGACTGGTTGCTGAGCCAGTGCCAGGCGGAGGACTGGAAATCACCGAGCACCAGGTTGAAGGCGCCATAGACAGTGCTGTCGGTCTGCGCCATGAACTGGCCGGCATCCATTCCGCCTTCGAGCCAGCGCATGACCAACTCACCACGTGACCGTTCACCGGCGACCGGATGCGGCTCGCGCACATTGGTCAGCATCGCCACCCGCCCGCCGGGGCTCAGGCCCAGCCAGGTCCCGCCGGCGCGCAGGTCGCGACCGGAGATCACTTCCTTGCCCGCCTCGGTGTGCCAGCGCGCCAGCGGCGCCGTGGGCCGGTTCAGGAATTCATCGCGGTTGGCAGCGATTACCAGCGGCCAGCGCGGCGAAGCGTCAATGGCAAAGGCGATCAGGCACATCGCTGGGCGTCAGATATCTTCAAGCAGGGCGTAGGGCAGGGGCAACAGCGCCAGGGCTGGACCGCTGGCACTGCCCAAAGTCAGCCGGCCGCCGTCGGCATCGGCCGCAGCGGCGGTCTGCAGGGACACGATCACATCAAAACCTGCAGTCGGGTGCGGTGCGCAGGCCGCAACCAGGCCGCAAGGCTGTTCCGCGTCGGCGGCATGGAACACCTCCTGGCCCACCTGCGGCGTGCCGTCGGTGTGCGCCACGTAGGCGCGGCGTTTGAGCGTGCCGCGAAACTGGCTGCGCGCCACGATTTCCTGCCCCGGGTAACAGCCTTTCTTGAAACTCACGCCGCCGACCGACTCGTAGTTGAGCATCTGCGGCACAAAGGCTTCGAAAATCGGCTGCGTGATCATGGCGATGCCCGACTGCACCTCGAGCCAGTGCCAGTGCGCCAGCGGCAACACCGCGCCCGCAGGCGCCGGGGTGCCGGTCGGGGCGCACCACAAGGCGCGCGGCTGGCCGGCGCCGGGATGCAGGAAAACCAGGTTTGCCTCATCAAAATCAAGCTTGGCCCAAGCGGGATGCGCGCCGCAAGCTATGGTTTCGATAGCGTCACCAGCCAGCCCGCGGAGGGTGTACTCCGCCGTGGCATCACTCAACCTGGCTTTGGCACGCAGCACAAACATGGACAGGCGCTTGAGCGTGGCGGGCAGGATGTCGCGGCTGCAGACCAGCAGAATTTCGTCCGCGCTGCGTTTGAAAACAATGAAGCTGGCCTGCATGCGGCCCTTGGCATTGCAGAACGCGGCCAGTCGCGCTTCGGACAGGCCCAGCAGCGCCACGTCCTGCGTGAGCTGGCCCTGGAGGAATTTGGCCGCCTCTTCGCCGGCGACACGAATCACGCCCAAGTGCGTCAGTTCGGCAACGCCGGACGGCAGGGTGTTCAATGGCAGGGAAACAGGAGGGGAATCGGAAGGGAAGGTCAACATGGCTGAATTATCATAGCCCTATCGTTTTCCGGAAGGTAACAGGGTTGTGCGTCGTTTCTTGATGAGTTTGCTTGTTTTGGTGTTTGTCGCCGGTCTGGTGGTGTTTGGTGCCGTCGGCTGGTGGCTGCACGAACCCCTGACCCTGAAGCCGCAGCCCGGCAGCCAGGTGCTGGATCTGGAGATCGAGCCCGGCACCCCCGCCCAGCGCGTGGCCGGCGTCGTGGCCGCCAGCGGCGTCGATGTGCAGCCGGTGTTGCTGTATGCCTGGTTTCGCCTGTCGGGCCAGGCGAGGCAGATCAAGGCTGGCAGTTACGAGATCACACCGGGCACCACGCCGCGCAGGTTGCTGAGCATGCTGGTGCGCGGCGAGGAAAGCCTCAAAAGCGTGACCCTGGTCGAGGGCTGGAACTTCCGCCAGGTGCGCGCAGCCCTGCAAAAAGCAGAAGCCCTCAAACCCGACACGCAGGGGCTGGGCGCGGAGGCCATCATGGCGCAACTGGGCAAGCCTGGTGTGCATCCCGAGGGCCGGTTTTTCCCCGACACCTATACCTATGCCAAAGGCTCCAGCGACCTGGCGGTGCTCAAACGCGCGGCCCGCGCGATGGACAAACGCCTGGAAGCGGCCTGGGCCCTGCGCAGCGCGGACACGCCCCTGAAAACGCCCGATGAAGCCCTGATCCTGGCCAGCATTGTTGAAAAGGAAACCGGCAAACCCTTGGACCGGCCGGAAATCGGCGGGGTTTTCAGCAACCGCCTGCGCATCGGCATGATGCTGCAGACCGACCCGACGGTGATTTACGGCATGGGCGAACAGTTCGACGGCAACCTGCGCAAGCGCGATCTGCAGGCTGACACACCGTACAACACCTACACCCGCACCGGCCTGCCGCCCACGCCGATTGCCATGCCCGGCAAGGCGGCCCTGCTGGCCGCGGTGCAGCCGGCGCAGACCAAGGCTCTGTATTTTGTCGCGCGCGGTGACGGCACCAGCCACTTCAGCAGCAGCCTGGACGAGCACAACCGCGCCGTCAACAAGTTTCAACGAAACAACTGATGACAGGCCTGTTCATCAGCTTCGAAGGCATAGACGGCGCGGGCAAGTCCACGCACATCAGCGCGCTGGCCGAGGCCTTCAGGGCGCAGGGCAGGGCCGTGACCCTGAGCCGCGAACCGGGCGGCACGCCGCTGGCCGAGAAGCTGCGCGCCATGATCCTCAACGACGTGATGGACCCGCTGACCGAAGCCCTGCTGATTTTTGCGGCCCGGCGCGACCACCTGACCACCGTGATCGCCCCGGCATTGGCACGCGGCGATGTGGTCCTGTGCGACCGGTTCACCGACGCGACCTTTGCCTACCAGGGCGGCGGGCGCGGTTTCGATCTCGACGTGCTATCAAAATTGGAGCTGTGGGCGCAGGATGCACGAGGGCTGGGGCGTGATTTTGTTCTTGAACTCGGCCAAAAGGAAGAGGCTGCACCGATTGTCCAGCCCGACCTGACGGTCTGGTTCGACCTGCCGCCCGAAGAAGCCGCCCAGCGCCTGACCGGCGCCCGCGTGCCGGACAGGTTCGAAGCCCAGCCGGTGGAATTTTTCCGCCGTGTGGCTCAGGGCTACGCCGACCGCATGACCGCCGACCCCGGACGTTTTGCCCGCATCGACGCCGGCCAGACACGCGAGGCCGTGTGGCAGTCGGTGCATAGAGTGTTTACCGGCAAGGGCTGGCTCTGATGACCGGCGATTCCGTCGCAGCCCGCCCGCCCCTGGCCCCTTGGCTGCAGACCCAGCTGCAAACCCTGCTGGCCCAGCGCGGCCATGCCTGGTTGCTCAGCGGCCCTTCCGGCCTGGGCCAGTTCGACCTGGCGCTGGCCCTGGCGCGGGCCTGGCTGTGCGAGCAGGCCACGGCGCAGGGCGCCTGCGGCGTGTGCGGCAGTTGCCATGCGGTCGACGTCCACACCCATGCCGACCTCTGCATGTTGATGCCCGAAACCCTTTCCTTGGGCCTCGGCTGGCCGCTGGATGAAAAAACCCAGGACGAGCTGGACAGCAAGAAACGCAAGCCCAGCAAGGAAATCAAGGTTGATGCGGCACGCGAGGCGGTGACGTTCACCCAGTTCACGCGTTCGCGCGGCAGTACCAAGGTGGTGCTGGTCTACCCGGCCGAACGCATGAACGCGATCACCGCCAACACCCTGCTCAAAACGCTGGAAGAGCCGCCCGGTGCGGTGCAGTTCATCCTCGCCACCGAGGCCGCGCACCAGTTGCTTCCCACCATCCGCAGCCGCTGCCAGGGCCACACCATGCACTGGCCGGATTTTGACCAGGCACTGGCCTGGCTGGCAGAGCGCGCCGGGCCGGAAGGCAAGGCCGGCAAATTGCCGGCCGCCACCGACCTGCACACCCTGCTGGCCGCCGCCGGTGGCCGGCCCGCCGACGCGCTGGAACGCGCGCAGGCCGGACCGAGCAGCGCCATCGCCCAGCACTGGCAGGCCCTGCCCAAAGCCATGGCCCGGGGCGAGGTCGGCGCGCTCAGCGACTTCGGGCCGGCCCAGGCCGTCGATGCGTTGCAAAAGCTCTGCCACGACATGCTGGCCACCCGGGCCGGCGCCGAACCGCGGTTTTTTCGCCACGCCGACTTGCCGGTACAGCCCGCCGGCAAACCCGGGGCGGCTGGCGCGGGCGCCGGCCCCGGTTTTGCCGCGCTGGGCGCCTGGGCCAAGGAGCTGGCCGCCACGGCGCGTACCGTGGAACACCCCTACAACCCCGGCCTGATGCTCGAAGCGCTGGTCAGCCGCGCACAGCTGGCACTCAATTCAAAATAAGCGCTGTTTCTTGCTGACAGCCCGGCGGCCAACCCGATAAACTAGGCGCATGAGTACAACGCCTCCTGCTGGTTCTCCCGGTGCTGCCGGTGCCACCGCCACCAGTTCCAGCGCCGCCCGGCCCAGCGTCATCCAGCTGGCCATCCGCGAAAAAGCCGCGCTCTACGCCGCCTACATCCCGCTGTTCAGCGAAGGTGGCGTTTTCATCCCCTCGGCGCGCGACTACAAGCTGGGCGACGACGTTTATGTGCTGCTGACCTTGCCCGAAGACACCCAGCGCTACCCGGTGGCGGGCAAGGTGGCTTGGGTCACCCCGGCGCGTGCCTCCGGCAACCGGACCCAGGGCGTGGGCGTGCGTTTCCCCGACGACGAAAAGTCCCACCTGCTGAAGATCAAGATCGAGGAAATCCTCGGCGCCCACTTGGCTTCCGACCGTCCGACGCAGACGATCTAGGCCCTTGCCGGCCTGCCCGGGCCGCTTCACTTTTGATAGCTGCCTGCGCCCGTCTGGTATGGGTTGCAGCCATTTTTGATACCCAATAAAGCCTTGCCGATGTTCACCGATTCCCATTGCCATCTGAGTTTTCCTGAGCTCCAGGCCCAGCTGCCGCAGATACGCGAAGCCATGGTGCAAGCCCAGGTGGATCGCGCGCTGTGCATCTGTACCACGCTGGAAGAGTTCGAGACCGTTCACGCGCTGACCACCACCTATGACAACTTCTGGTGCAGCGTCGGCGTCCATCCCGACAACGAGGGTGTGACCGAACCCAGCCTGGCCGACCTGGTGCAACGCGCCGCCTTGCCCAAGGTGGTGGCCATCGGCGAAACCGGGCTCGACTACTACCGCCTGGGCGAGCGCAGCATCGCCGACATGCACTGGCAGCGCGAACGCTTTCGCACCCACATCCGCGCCGCGCGCCAGACACAAAAGCCGCTGGTGATCCATACCCGCAGCGCCTCCGCCGACACGCTGGCGATCCTGAAGGAAGAGGGCGAAACAGCCGACGGAGCAGGGCGGGCCGGCGGGGTGTTCCACTGCTTCACCGAAACCGCCGAGGTCGCCCGGGCCGCGCTGGACCTCGGGTTTTACATCTCGTTTTCCGGCATCCTGACCTTCAAGAACGCCGCCGATCTGCGCGAAGTGGCCCGTTTTGTGCCGCTGGACCGTACCCTGATCGAGACCGACAGCCCCTACCTGGCCCCCATGCCTTACCGCGGCAAAACCAACAACCCGTCCTATGTTCCGTACGTGGCCAGGCAGATCGCCGAGATCAGGCAGATGCCGGTGGAAGCCATTGCCGAGGCCACCAGCCGCAACTTCGAGCGGCTATTTTCAGGAGTTTTGGGATGAAAAAATACCTCATCAATCACTTTAAAAAAATCATCTATCTATTTGTCGTAACTGGATTTATTTCAGTCAATGCAGGCTCCTACGAAGATTTCTTCGTGGCCATCAAACAGGACAACCCCGGCGCCATCCGGCAGCTCCTGACCCGCGGTTTCGATGCCAATACCGTCGACCCCAAAGGCCAGCACGGCCTGTACCTGGCTATCCAGGAGCCATCGCTGAAAGCCGCCCAGGCCCTGCTGGACTGGCCCAAAACCAACGTCAACGCGCTCAATGCCAATGACGAAAGCCCGCTGATGCTGGCCGCGATCAAGGGCCAGCTGGAAGTGGTTGCCGCCTTGATCAAGCGGGATGCCGACGTCAACAAGACCGGGTGGACACCGCTGCATTACGCCGCCAGCAAGGGGCACCTGGCCATCATGAACCTGCTGCTGGAAAACCACGCCTACATCGACGCCGAATCACCCAACGGCACAACGCCGCTGATGATGGCCGCGCAATACGGCACCACACCCGCCGTCAAACTGCTGCTGGACGCCGGCGCCGATCCCTTGCTGAAAAACCAGCAAGGCCTGACCGCCATCGGCTTCGCCCAGCGTGTCAGCCGCACAGAATCGGCAGACCTCATCGCCGCAGCCGTTCGCAAGCGGCAAGCCACGGGTAAATGGTGAGCCTGAGAAGGCGCTGAAATAGCTTCAGTACCACGCCAATTGGTTCAGACAGTTTTCAAGTCTGGCGCGGCGTGGCGGCGATTTTTGTTATTTTGATCTGCCTTTTTTATTCCACGATGTATATTATGTTAAATGACAAAATTTACAGCCATCAAAGCGCAATTGGATAAAATCATCCGGCGAAATGAAGTTGACAACACTTTGGAAATGAAAGTGTCAACACTCAATCCCCTTTCCTTATCCCATGCGGGTTTCGAGCCACCATCGCAATCCGTCAAATTTCAGAGTCCCCGCGTTTAAACAGTTTTTTTGATCTTTTCTGTGAAGTAAAAGTGTCAACAGAGGGCTCGTTTCCTCGATCTGAGTAAGGAGATCAGCCGCTCGTGGCACACTGACGGGATGCCGAAAACTGCAACATCACTGAAGCCGCTCAGCACCTCAGCCAGGAAGCGCCCACAGACGCTAAAAGACGTCCTAGCCAGTGAAGTCCAAGCAGCGCTTGGAGCCAGTAACTCTCGTTTCCTATTTCCGAAAATGTCCGGGGCGGCGGCTGCCGAACTTATGAAAGCTGCTGGAATTCTGACCCCGTCCGGTAAGCTGACAAAGGCTTATCGCTAAGGGCGAGCTCTCTGGAGCTTTAGAGCTGCTCTAAAGCAATTGGCGTCTTTTGCAGGTCAAGGTGACAGGACTGTCGGCCTTGGCGTCGTGCCTTGGCCGCTCAAAGCTGCCCCCCACAGAAATATTCCGCAACCAAAAGGCGAATATTTTCGACAAATTTGAACGGGGTTGCTACAGTCCGATATGGCAATCCTAGATGAACTTTCGAGCGTGGTGAAACGTCAGCGCACCGATATGGGCCTCAGCCAAGAACGCCTCGCCGACCTAGCTGGGCTCTCGCGCGCCACGATCAACGAACTCGAAACAGGCAGACTGACAAACCTAAGCCTTACCCGCGCTGAGCGCCTGGCGAACACGCTGGGTTTTGGACTGGGTGTGACCGGGGTCCGCAGGACAAAGTCGGACGGTGTCACTGCCAGCGCGTTGGAAACGGCCGCCCGCTCTGGCAGCATCAGCTACAGCGAAACGATTCCGCCAGAAACGCTGCGTCACACGCTGACCACTGGTGTGATCCCGCCCAATTACATCCCCCAGTTGCGTGCTCTCCTCGACGAAGCGCCTCTGACGGTGCTCTCGGCTGCAGTGGCGCAGATAGAGCTGGAAAACGACGTGCCTCGCAAGGCAACCTGGCAAAGGATGCGTCAACTGGCCACGGCCACCGCTTGTACGCGAGGCATTTGGTCGTAACCCTATCCGATTTGTATATTTTGGCTGACTGCGGCAAGCCAGATGAGTGCTCTTGCGCTTTCCGAATTGCTGTATGAAAATAAGGGGTATCCGCTTAGCTCCATTAGGCCATTTCAGTGGACTCTTCAGCGGGCATGACGATGTCGGCATAGGTCACCGGATCGGTGACGACGGCCTGCTGCATCAGCCTGTAGAACAGCATCCCGCGGGAGCTGGAGGTGCGGCGGTTGAAGCGAAAGACGAATTCGTCCAGGTAGGCATCCAGGTGTTCGGGCTGGACCGAGCCGTGATGGGTGCCCAGAATCCAGCGCTTGATCAGTGAGGCCACCCGATGCACGCCGGCCATGGAGACATGCGCAGGTACATCCGAGCCCAGCATGACGTTGCGCTGATGCTCATAGCCCAACTCCGGCAGCGATCGGTAAGCGGCCGAGCCATCGGTTTTGAGGGTCGAGCCCGTCTCGATACAGGCCTGAACGAAAGGCACGATGAACTCCTCGGAGTCCTTGTCGATGCGGCGCAGACGAATCCGCCCGAACCCCTTGGGCTGCAGTATTTCCACCGCCAGCACGATCAGCACTTTGCTGGTGCTGCTCTTGCGCCCCACTGGAGAAATGGGCTGTTTGCGGTCCGTGATGGCCAAGTAGGTCTCGTCCACTTCGACCACACCTTTGAGGCGATGACGGTCGGGCCGGACCATCGCCCGGCGAAACCGGTGCAGCATGGTCCAGGCGGTCTGGTAGCTGCCCAAGCCGAGCACTCGCTGCAGGCCTAAAGCGCTGACGCCTTGCTTCTGATTGGTTACGTACCAGGCGGCGGCCAGCCAGACTTTCAAAGGTGTGCGGGTCTTGTCAAAGATGGTGCCGGCAGTCACGGTGCTTTGGTGCCCGCAATCCTTGCATAACAACCGGCCTCGGCTGGCGCGCGATGGCGGCGACATCGCGCCGCAGCTCGGACAGACAAACCCTTGCGGCCAGCGCAGGCGCTCCAGATAGGTAAGACAGGCATCTTCGGATGAGAACCAGTCAAGGAACTCAATCCAGGTGCGCGGATAGTCTTGGTCGGGAACGAGCATAATAACTGGGTATTTATCCAGTATATCTTGATTCGCTGGAGCTAAGCGGATACCCCTTATGAAAATACAGCTAAGGTGTCGAGGCCTCCAACGGCTCCTTCTTTGATTCATGGGGCCAGGAGTTCAGCATGAGCAAGAACAGCAAGCAGACCTCGCCAAACGTTGCTTCCGTCGCCGGCAAGGCGTTAGGCAGCTCGTCATCCAGCGCAGTCCAAAAGTCACTGGCCGGCTCCGCACTACGTCAGTCTGGCAGTTCAGCCCAGACCGGTGCCCAGACTGAGGGTCGGGCATCCCGGGCCTTGGACAATCCCAACTCAGCGCCGGTGACCAAAACTTTGGCCGGAAGCGTTGTATCTCAGTCCAATCGCCAGCGATAGTCCGCGACATACAGCGGAGAGAGTCAAACTTTCCGGGACCTATGGCCACCGATCTCGTCATTTCCGTCGCGGAGGAACTGAGTGCAGACGACCTGGAACAAGTGCGGGCCACCCTCTCCAACTTGGCTCCAGTCCTGATAGACCGCCTTAAGGCTCACAAAGCGGAACAGGTGCAAAACCTGGTTCGCATCTTGGTCGGTGCGGCGGCGCCAAAAACCATGGACCTTCGACGCGCGCGGATGAATGTCAAGGCAATCAAGGCCATCTATCGTGGTACGGAGTGGCTCTCTGCAGCCGAGGTTGGTACATCGCGCGGAAAGTTCGCTGGACGTACTCCAGTGAAGCCGGCGGCAACTGTAACCCGCTGGAGGCGCGGGGGCGAGGTTTTCGCCGTCAGGTATGAGGGGAAGAATCGGTACCCAAGATACGCCTTTGGGTCTGACTGGCGGCCGGTGCCGGCAATCCGGATGGTGCTTAAGCTGTTCCCCAGAATCGATCCGTGGCGGCTGGCCGCCTGGTTTGAAAGCTCTTCATCCTATCTTGGCGGTAAAAAGCCTCGCGAGATCATCCAACAGGGCGGAGATCAGGAGGTGATCGCCGCCGCGCAGGACTATCACGTTCAGATGTTTCGTTGACAGTCGCCCTTCCCCGGAAATTGCCATGCCGCTACCGCCTTCTAACTTCATCGAAGACCTACAGGATCCTGAGCTCGCACCGATGCTTTCACCCGCACGCTACATTGGCCTGTTGGAAATGGACGTCGAAACCCTCGCTCGAAATGCACGGGTATCTGTGAGCGCAATCACTAAAACCCCAGGCGCTACCGCCATCCAAAGCCATCTGAGGGACAACCTTCGTGTCATCAAAGCCGCTTATGAGACATCCGGTGGCGACCTGGCGAAAGCACTGCGCTGGTTTCGAGCGGAGTCACTTCCAGCATTCGGCCAACGGACCGCGGAACAAGCGGTGTCAGCAGGCCGGGCAGATGACGTTATCCGCCTGATTGATTCTCTTCATGGTGGCGCTGCAGGCTAGCCCATTTTTGAAGGCCAAGCACGCCCCTTCCAAATAAATATCATGCCCAACACACTCACAAAGCGAGTCGGCCTCAGTATCGGGAGGCATTTTGTCTCCCTTTCATGCATGCAGTTCATCCCCGAAAAACCCGACAAACCTCATGTGTTCTCGGGATTCGTCATGGCGATTGCCGACGAATGGTTTTACGTCACAGCCGGGCACATTTTGCGCGCAGTGCGCGCCGCTCTGACGAGCGGCTCAACCTTCGATATCTGGCGCTTGGGCGATCAGACGGCGGCTCGCGGTAAGTTCAATCACACCGCTGTCCCTTTCGACTTCAACTTAGAGAATTGGCTGGTGATCGAGGACGAGACGCTGGGCATCGACTATGCCGCAGTCCACCTGGGCACGTTCTACCGGTTGCAGCTTGAGGCGGGAAGCGTCGAAGCATTTGAAAAGGACGCCTGGAGCGATCACGTGGTGGCGTCAGATCACTGGGCGCTAGTTGGCATTCCTTCGGAGTCGGTATCGTATGACGGCAAGACCAATATCGGTGCCCGGTTCGTGTTGGCGCCGTTGATCAAGGCAGACGCTCCGGAGCAAGCTGGTAAGCGCGCTGAGAATCAGTTTTACGCTCGACTCGCCGAAGACTATGAAGGCGTTGTTAGGGACATTGACGGCATGAGCGGAGGGCCCGTTGTCAACCTTAAATATGGAGACGAAGCTGGGTGGCGGTATGGGCTGATCGGGGTCCAGAGCGCGTGGTACCCATCGATCCGCACGTTGGCGATTTGCCCTTTCTCTTCATTCGCTGTAGCACTGGAGCAAGCAGTATTGCCAGCCTTGGCTCGGTCAAATACTGCGGCCGAATAAAAAGTATGCTCTAGGGAACTAATAGACTAGGGTGAGTAGAACGCCATGACAGTTTTGTCTCAACACTCAGTTCAAATTTCTCGATCTGGGCTCCCTGCCCTTTTATTTTGCGCCGCTTGGACAGATCATGACGGTCAAACAATGGCTGAAGCGTGGCTTGCCTTGGCTGCCAGGAATAAGAATGGGCATTCTTCCTTTCGCCGGTTTGTCAGGGTGGCTCGAAAAGTTGATGAAATGGAACTCCTCGCCGTGATCCAAAAAGCGGCCGAGCAGGATATCTGGGCGCAAATAGAGGCAGGCGATGCATCTTGGCGTCCGGACAGTCTTAAGCTCGATGAACTAACGATGGATGCTGTTAGAACCTGGCGCAGCTTGGCGTCGGTTGAAAGCCTGAATCAAATAATCACTCAATCAAATTGTCCCGACGCCTCGGCAAGCGTAAGAGCATTGCCGCGAGGATTCCCTGGCCTGGATCAAATCGCAGAGGCTTATCCGAACATTAAGCCAGCCGCCCGTTAGGCCATAAGGTTTTTTAGGGCTGTTTGAATCCCCACCTACTCGGAACCATGATGGCTAAAGTATTCTTTTCTTATTCGCATGACGATGAGCAATTTCGCAACCAGCTTGAAAAGCATTTGAGCATGCTCCAGCACCAGGGCTTGATTGAACCTTGGCACGATAGACGTATTACCGCTGGTGCCGCAGTTGATGACGCCATCTCGAATGCCTTGGAAGAAGCTGACATCATTCTGCTGTTGGTCAGCGCAAGTTTCATAGCATCGGCGTACTGCTACTCTAGGGAAATGGAAAGAGCGATGCAGCGACACCGTGATGGAACAGCTGTGGTGATTCCCGTCATCGTGCGCATGTGCGATTGGCACCCTGCCCCATTCGGGAAGCTCTTAGCCGTCCCCAAGGATGGAAAAGCTATCGATCTCTGGGCCAATTTTGATGAGGCTTATACAGATGTTGCTCGGCAAATACGCACAGTTGTCGAGAAACGAGCTTTTCAGTCCCCTGCCAGCTCTTGTACTGTTCGGGATCATCGGGGAGAAGGCTCGCCATCGCCTGCCGTCCCGTCATCTGAACTACCGCGCTCCAGCAATCTGCGTCTAAAAAAGGAGTTCACAGATCATGATCGCGACCGATTTTTGAGTGAGAGTTTTGAATATCTAAGCCGCTTCTTTCAAGGCTCACTCAAGGAGTTGGCTGATCGAAATCCCGGCATCGAGGGCAAGTATCAACAGATCGATGCCACCAAATTCACTGCGACGATCTATCGAAATGGAAAAAAAATCAACGAGTGCGCCATAAACTTGGGTGGGGGCGGTTTTAGTCAGGGTGTGATAACGTTTTCCTACGATGCTTCAGCGCGGAGCAACAGCTTTAATGAATCCGTTTCGGTAGAAACTGACGATCAAGCCCTGTTCTTCAAACCCTTAGGTATGGACATACGCAACGCCAGAGAGTCCCACTTGTCTCAGGAAGGCGCTGCAGAGCTGTTCTGGGGCATGTTGATTGCCCAGCTCCAGAAATAACGAAGAAGGCTAGCCGTACTTGCGCAAAAGAGTCGGGCCAAACTGAAGAGACAACTGCGGGTCGTAAGAGAGATAGGTCTCGATCTTCTCGTAAATTGGCGCGAGTGGCAGCAACAGGCCTTCTCTTGGTACCGTAGTGCCTACCAGGCAAACCCTGGGAGGCCTGATATTGATCGATATGCAAGGGTCCTCACCTCGCAAGCGGGGCCCTGAAAGGGCATCCTGAAGGGGTACGCCAATGTCTCCGATAGCTGCTCGCCGAACGCCATACTGGTCTTCCAATATTCTGGTAACGCTCAGTACCAAGAGATCCTTGGCAGTGAATTCCCTTGCTACACGTGACCCCGGTTTTACGAGGTGATATGGGGGAAGAACTCGCAGTAACGCATGGAGCTCATCTCGTGAGTATCCCGTTACCACGCAAACGTCAGCCGCAGTTAATTTTCTGACCATGACGAATTAGGCTTGAAAAACAATCGCACACTTGTAATTTTATGTCATACTCCCTTCCCCCCTGCGCAAAAATGCCGCAGTGGTGCTGGGGAATGTCGCAGCTAAGCCACACGCGACAGCCGGATTAGGTAATTGGCAGCTAGCCCGCACAGCTGCAAAGCGTCGCAGTGCACTACAACCAAGCTCAGTGAGACGGGGGTCGTCTAAGCAGGGTGAGGAGAAGTCCTCTGTAGGCAGGTGACGTGATAGATGTGCCTATCCGACTCTGAGCGTCGAAACAGGCAAAAAAGAAACCACCGGACAGTCGTCGGGTGGTTTCGCTAAAACCTGCGCAAGCAGGCGATTACTAGGGTGCAAGTCTGCCACAGATGCAGTCAAAACCCAACCAATTGCTGCGCGGTTTCATCGAAATCACAACATCTTTCTTTATAGAAGGAGCCGCGCATGCATCGCGAATCACTGTCGTTGCCGACCCGGCGGCGCTATTCGAACCAAGCGGGTTCGAAGTTCCGGGAAATTGTCGAGGCTATCGCTCGGCTCCACGAACCCACCCCAACGCAACTGGAAAACCTGGAGCGCTCGTACGGCTCCACCGGACAACACTTAATGGAGTGTCCGGAATTGCGCGACCATATTGTGCTTGTTCACGGACAAGGCTCGCGGATGATTGGCACGCTGATCAGACCCAGCCGCTTGAGGGCCGAGGGCTACGACGTCGACGGCGTCGTCCGTCTACGTGCAGAGGCCTTTGCCGTGTATTCAGGGATCGGGGGACCGGGTCAGTTGATCGACGATGTTTTCCGGCCACTCGAGCGCTACGCGTTAAGGCACAGCTTGGACATCTTCAGGTGGGACCGTTGCGTCACCCTCACCTATGCCGATGGCATGAAGGTGGACATCACGCCAGTCATTGCCGATCCATTGTCCAGCCTGCCATTCGGGGAGACTCATGCGCGCGTCCCGGACCGCGATTTGCGCCGCTTCTCAGTAACGAATCCGATGGGCCTGGTGAACTCGTTCAATGAGACGGCTAAAGTTCATGCGGTATTTACTGACCAGATCGTTCTCGATAGCATCCAAGAAGCCAGAGCAAAGGCCGAGGTGGAACAGCTTCCCAATGCTGCTGACGTGCAAAACCGTTTGCTCAGTCAGCTTGTGCAATTGGTAAAGGTACACCGAAACGTGTCGTTTCCCGTCCCAGAAGGTGACGAGAAAAACTTCGCGCCAAAGTCGGTATTTATCACTGCGTTGGTCTCAACTGCCTACGCCGTGCGTGCACCGGTGCCGCATGCCAGTCAGCTTGACCTGATGCTCGATGTCGTCCAACACATGCCCACCTACCTGCGGCGAGAGCCATTGCCTGGCGGGGGCGAATATTGGACCTTAGCCAATCCCACGGCACCCGGCAACAACCTGGCTGGTGATATGAATACACCCGCACACCAGTCCGCCTTTTTGCAATGGCATGCACGGCTGGTTTCTCACTTGGAGCAAATCCTTGACTGCATCGAGGACCGTCAGGGCCTGGACAAGCTCCTGCCGCTTTTAGAGGACGCCTTTGGCTCCAGTGCCGCAACCGCAGTGCGGGAACTGGAACAGCCTCGGTCAATCCCCGGCGCGGCAGCTCGTACGATCCTGGTTGGCACTGCCATCGCCAGTACGGTGTCTCTACCCGCGCGCGCTCACAACTTCTATGGGAAGAAGTGATGCGGCCCGATCCGATTCCTACTTTGACACAGCGAGCGCTTGAGCTGCAGAGCCTCGGTCTCCCGGAAAGCCGTTTTGAGAGGCGAGGCGGCAAAGAGCTATGGTTTTACTTCCATGTGGCGCCTGGCCGGTTTGGCAGGCTCTATTCCTGCTTGCTCAAACTGTCACCTGACTCTCGTAAACCCGAGCTGTTTGTGGTCAAACCCGATCTGCATGAGTTGGCCGTCGGCGCGACTATTCCGCACATTTACCCGCACAAGGGCCGAGGCACGAAGCTGTGCCTATGGTGGCCTCGCGGTCGTGAATGGGTGCCCCAGATGTCGTTGCGCGACACGTATGTCCCGTGGGCTGCGGAATGGCTTTTTTTCTTCGAGGACTGGCTGTTGTCGGGCGAGTGGGCCGGCGGCGGGCAACATCCCAAGCCGAAGCGCTGGAGCAGATTGCATGCCGCGGAGGCCTTGGTATGAAACTTACATCACATTTCCAGACCTTCATGGCCGATGTTGTCGATTTGAACAAGACGCGCATCACGCTGTTGGAAGATTCTGTCGCCGCCATAAAAAAGGTCGTCAGCGCGCTTGAATGGGATCCTAAGATTATTTCGTACGAGTCCCAAGGTTCTTGGGCGCACAAGACCATCATTCGGCCTCTGCCCGACCGTGAGTTCGACGCCGATTTGCTGGTCGTGATAGAAGCGGTCAGCGGGTGGGATGCTGCCGACTATGTCGATGAGCTCTACAAAAAATTCTCTGCGCTGGAAACCTACAAGGACAAGGTTCGTCGCTATTCGCACTGCATCACCATTGAGTACGCTAAAGAACGCCGCATTGATCTCGCCCCCTGCATCAAAGGCCGCCTTTATCCAGACAAGTATGAGGTCTGCAACAGGACCACAAACGAATTTGAATCATCCAGTCCGATCGCGTATACCGACTGGGTAGTAGCTCGCAACGCGATTGCAGGCGGAAACGATCTGCGCAAGGCCACGCGCCTGGTGAAGTATTTGCGTGACATCAAGGGCAACTTCACCTGTCCCTCTTTTCTTCTCACCACCATTCTGGGTAACCAGATCTACGAAACCGACAAGGGTTCGTCCAACTTTGCGGATCTGCCAACCAGCCTAAAGACGTTGTTGGGGCGATTGGATGACTGGCTGCAGGCCAATTCAATCGCGCCCATCGTGCGCAACCCCGTCCTCTGGGATGAGGTGCAGAGCACCGGTTGGAATGAAACCAAATACTCCAACTTCCGAGACAAGATCAACTTGTACCGGGGTTGGATCGATGAGGCTTATGACGAGGAAGATCGCGAGGAGAGCATTGGCAAATGGCGCCGGGTCTTTGGCGATGATTTCGCGCCTCTCGATACGACCTCCACCGCACGCTCTGTCAGCGAAGCTGCATTGGTGACCTTCAAGGCCGAAGCAGACGCTTCGGGCGCTTTGGACCTGGTGGCCCTCGTCAAACAGTTCGGCCGCCGTATGGTGCCCAGTTCGCTCTCCAGGCTCCCTCATGTCCAACGCCCGAAATGGCGACCGGCCTCAGGTGTCTCTGTCGGCGTACGCGTCAGCGCAAGGACTTATCGCGGACGCTATGGGCCTGAGCTCGCAGCAGTGGCTTCAGCTGAGCCGGTGCTGCCAGGAAACTGGATTCGGTTTGATGCGACCAATGCAATGGGGGTAGCCCTTCCAGACGGTTATTTGGTGGAATGGCGGGTCACCAACACGGACAAGATTGCGGAAGCGGCCAAGCAACTGCGTGGCGACTTCTATACCTCAGACCACGATCATGCGCGCTGGGAGAACCTTCAGTACCGCGGCGTTCATTTCGTGGAGGCATTCGTTGTTCGCAAGAGCGATCAACGGATGGTCGGCCACTCGGCACCCTTTTTCGTGGTCATCGAGTAGGAAGCCGACGTGTCGCTCTTAACCCACCTTGAGCGGCTCGCCGGAGAGGCGCTGCTGCGCGGCAGCGGGCAATCTAGGAATCGGCAGTCTGCCCAAACGCTTGAAGAGCGCCTGGCAGAATATTTTGGCGACGAGATCACTGACGCCTTTGCCTATGGTTCGTCCATTCGGGGCACCAGTCTGCCGCGGTACTACAGCGAATCCATAGACATTGATTACATGGTTGTGTTCAAAAGCGATGGATGCACCCCTACCACCTACCTGAAGCGACTCCTTCAATTCGCCCAGGTTAACTATCCCCGATCCGTGGTGCGGCAGTCCACGCCGGCGGTGAGCATTCGCTTGGCCCATCTCACCTTCGAACTCGTACCTGCCCTTCCCGCTTTCCTGAGCGACTATAAGATTCCGACCTCGCAGGGTGCATGGATGGGCGCGAACCCACGTGGTCTGGAGAAAAAACTCGCTGGTCGCAATCAGGATTGCGGCGGAATGCTCAAGCCGGCCATTCGCTTGGCCAAGCTTTGGAATACCCACAGTGGTTATGTCTTTAACAGCTTCGACCTCGAGAGCCAGGCTGCGGCCCTGTACTACGTCGGAGCTCAGAACGTGCGAGACCACTTTCTGGTCATTCTCCGCAATCTCAGTCTGGGTTTTTTCTCCGAAGCGTCCGCCTGGCGGGTAGACGCCTTGCATCGTGCCCGCGCATTGTCCGCTGAAGCCATAAAGTTCGATTCGCAAGGCGACGTCAAACGAGCAATTCACACCATAAACAAGCTTTTCCCATGAATGGAGTCCCAATGACAACCCCAACGCCCCAACGCTCCGACCCTGTCGGAGATAAATACTACGGCGCTGTCACAAAAGCAGATACGGTATCCAACTGCCTTTTCTACCTCACCGCAGCCCTTTCCATAGCCGTGCTCTTCCTTGACAGGACTTCTTGGCCACCTCTGACGCGGATTGCGACGGGAGCTTTTGTCGTGGCGGTCATTGCCTTGTTTGTCATCGGATTGGGTACACGGCTTTACTGGACTCCTCGAGCAGAGAAGCAAAGGCGCCTCGACTTTTTTACGAGCGCGCTCGATGTGAGCATGACGCACCAGACAAGCGTGAAGTACTACAACAATGCGGAGACCGAGCCAATCAGGCGAATGGCTGCCCAATTGCTAGAAAACACGCACTTCACGAGCTCCATCGCGCTCAAAATGGCACCTTTTGAGCGAGCTCGCGCAGCGACATACGCGCTAATCTGGCTCATCTGCGTGCAGCTACCAGACGCCGATTTAGGCTTGATCGCTGCAGCAACGCAGGCCGTCTTCGCTGAACAGATATTTTCTCGCTGGGTTCGACTGGAGTGGATGCGATCGAGTTGCGAACGCATCTTTCAAGAGGTCCGTCAGTCGTTTTCCAGTGGGGGGACCAGCGACGACTTCCGTGCGACTACGCTGAACAGCTTTTCGAACTACGAAATGACCAAGGCAATCGCGGGCGTGACCCTCTCTTCCAAAATCTTCGATCGCGACAACGCCACCTTGTCAGCCGAATGGGAGTCGATCAAAAAGTCGATCGGAATCTGATCGCAACGGTTACGTTCCGGCGCAGCCACTGTGATTACTTTGGCGCAGGCTGCCCTACCTGCACCAGATTTTTAATCGGGGCGAAGGAGATAGTAATGGTAAGCAATTCAAAGCAAACCTCAACGCGTGTCGCATCTGTTGCGGGCAAGACTCTTCAAAGCAGCGGCGCGAGTTCCATTCAGAAGTCGCTTGCCGGCTCTGCATTACGCCAGGCTGGGTCATCGGCCCAAACTGGAGCAAAGACGGAGGATAAGGCTTCTCGCGCGCTTGACAACGCCAAGTCGGCATCCGTGACCAAAACACTGGCTGGCAGCGTGGTTTCTCAGTCCAACCGGAAGCGGTGAATTTCGAGGCGCTGGAACGCCTCCGCGTACAGGGTAGGGTTCAAAGCTAGCCCTCCATTTGAAGGATGCGTTTGGCTTATGGCTGTGTCACGATACAAACCGAAGCTGGCATCTCACGAAAATGCACTCCTTCGAAAATTAGTGTCTTTATAAAAACTTGGAAATTGCATGAAACTAACCATCACGTCGGTTCATGGCCGCGGCAAATTTAATGATGAATACGTCCTACTCAAAGCAATGTTTGATTGCAACATGAGCAGCTATATCCTGGCCGACACTACGTACGTAACTCCACAGACCATTTCCAACAAATCACGGAACATGCACTGGTTTTTAGGTCTGCCTTTAAAAACTGGTGAGCATGTGATTTTCTATACGAAATCCGGGACCTATAGCAGGACAACCAACCCCTCCGGGATGATTTTTCATCATGTGTACTGGGGGCTTCAGGCGGCCGTTTGGAACAACACGGGTGACTACGCACACTTGTTCGAGATAGCCGATCGCCAGGTGCTAAGGAAACTCTGCATAACTCGCTCATCTGTGTGCTTGAAGTAAGCCTCGTTTGAGAA
>NZ_JAQSDN010000017.1 GCF_029945925.1 Polaromonas sp.
CGGCAGCACGCCGTCAAACAGGCTGATGTCGTTCTGGTGGCCAATGTAGTGGTGGCGGTAACGCGCGCCGAGTTCGGGGTACTTCGCGGGCGGGACATCGGGCGCCGCATGGGCCAGCGCCTGCATCAGCCCCAGGCCGATCACATAACCGGCGGCTTCGTCGGTCGGCACGGTGCCGCCCACGTCACGCACCGCCGCCTGGATGCAGCGCACAATGATTTTGGTCGAATCGAACAGCGTGCCGTCCCAGTCGAAGGCAATCAGGTCAAAGTTGAGCGGGGGGGACGGGCGTGGCATGGGTCGTGAAACTCTCGAGATCGGGGGGAAGCGCGGCCAGCAGGTCAATGCGTTTGCCGCTGGACGGATGGGTGAACTTTAACCGCCAGGCATGAAGAAACATGCGTTTGAGGGCCGCGCCACCGGCTTCTTTTTGCAAGGCTTTGTTCAGTTCGAAGTCGCCGTATTTGTCGTCGCCGGCAATCGGGTGGCCGGCGCTGGCCAGGTGCACCCGGATCTGGTGGGTGCGGCCGGTCTTGATGGTCACTTCGAGCAGCGCGAAATCGCGCCCGGCGGCGGCCAGCGCCGCTTTCACCTTGACCAGGGTCACCGCACGCATGGCGTCGGGATGGTCCTTGTCCACCACCCGCACGCGGCGCTCACCGTCAGGCAGCAAATATTTCTGCAGCGAGGCGTCCAGCACTTTTTTATTGGCCGGCCAGGCGCCGCTGACGAGCGCGAGGTAGATCTTGTCGGTCTCGCGCTCGCGAAACTGCTCTTGCAGGTTTTTCAGCGCCATCCGTTTTTTGGCAACCAGCAGGATGCCGCTGGTCTCACGGTCCAGCCGGTGAACCAGCTCCAGGAACCTGGCTTCGGGCCGCGCCATGCGCAGCTGCTCGATCACGCCAAAAGCCACCCCGCTGCCGCCATGCACGGCCACGCCGGCCGGTTTGTCAATCGCCAGCAGGTGCTCGTCCTCAAACAGGATGGGGAACTCCCGTGACGGCGCGTAACCACCTGTGGTGGACGCGGCGCCGTGACGGGCCACTTCGACCGCCATGGCCTTGGCCTTCTCGTCGGCCCGCTCCGAGGTGCGCACCGGCGGCAGGCGCACGATGTCGCCGGCCTCGACCCGGGTGTCGGCCTGCGCCCTGCCCTTGTTGATGCGCACCTCGCCGCTGCGGATGATGCGGTAGACATGGGTCTTGGGCACGCCCTTGAGCTGACGGATCAGGAAGTTGTCCAGGCGCTGGCCCGCAAAGTCAGCGTCCACTGTCACCAGCGTGGCCTGCGGAGCTGCTTTTGCGGGCAGCTCCGGCGGGGCTTGCAAAGGCGGAGGGGGGCTGGGTCGGTCAGGCAGCGCCGCCGTCAGGGGTTTACCCGGACGGCGTGTTTTACCTGAACCTGCGCCTATAATGTGTTTCACTAGCGACAAGCTGTAAGTGGTTGATTTGTCTGGGAGTTTAGTCCACACACCCATCAACCCACTGCAACAGCCTTGCTGGAAGGTCGACGCCACTGGCAGCAAATGCCCGCAAGCGCACGGTGCCAGGCACCCCGCGGCAGGAACATGTTGTGCAGACGAGTCGACGTTTTGCGAATACAACTACGGAATACGATGTGTGCAGCCCCGCGGGCTGGACACGGATCCAGGTGAAATCTGGTCTTTACATGGGTAGCCTCTTGACAACACTGGCAACACTGATTTTTTTATGCCTGCGGCGCCTTCTGGCCCCGCTTTCAGGCATTAATCAGCCGTCAGCCCTTGTCCTGCGGGCGCAAGCAGCTACTATTTTTGTAGCAAATACCTGTCAGACCCCGGCTCACCCCATCCACGCGCCTACGCCCAGACTGCTCTGCGACTGATTTTTCAGTCGCCGTAGCTTCGTCAAAAGCTCTCCGGCAATTCCCCACGTTCGCACAACGTCTGCTCCCGGCGTCGTTTGCCCGTTTTTCGGGCAGTGATGTTTGAGAACAGAAGAACGAAGGAAACCCCATGAAACGCATGCTGGTCAATGCCACCCAGTCGGAAGAACGCCGCCTGGCCATCGTCGACGGACAAAAACTCCTCGACTACGAAATCGAAATTGAAGGGCGCGAACAGCGCAAGGGCAACATCTACAAGGCCGTCGTGACACGTGTCGAGCCCTCGCTCGAAGCCTGTTTTGTCGACTACGGTGAAGACCGCCACGGCTTCCTGCCGTTCAAGGAAATCTCCAAGCAATACTTTGCCCAGGGCGTGTCGGTCAGCCAGGCGCGCATCCAGGACGTGATCCGCGAAGGCCAGGAAATCCTGGTCCAGGTCGAAAAAGAAGAACGCGGCAACAAGGGCGCCGCCCTGACCACGTTTGTCTCGCTGGCCGGCCGCTACGTCGTGCTGATGCCCAACAACCCGCGCGGCGGTGGCGTGAGCCGCCGTATTGAAGGCGAAGACCGGGCCGAGCTCAAGGAAAACATGGACCAGCTGGAATACCCGGCCGGCTCCAGCATCATTGCCCGCACCGCCGGCATCGGCCGCAGCGCCGCCGAACTGCAATGGGACCTGAACTACCTGATCAAGCTGTGGACCGCCATTGACGGCGCCGGCAAGGGTGGCAAGGGCGCCTTCCTGATTTACCAGGAATCCAGCCTGGTGATCCGCGCGATCCGCGACTACTTCAACAGCGACATCGGCGACATCCTGTTCGACACCGACGACGTCTACGAGCAGGCCCGCCAGTTCATGGCCCACGTGATGCCCGAGCACGAGCACCGCGTCAAGCGTTACCGCGACGACGCGCCGCTTTTCAGCCGCTTCCAGATCGAGCACCAGATCGAGTCGGCCTACGCGCGCACCGTGCAGTTGCCCTCCGGCGGCGCCATCGTGATCGACCACACCGAAGCGCTGGTGTCGGTGGACGTCAACTCGGCGCGCGCCATCAAGGGCGGCGACATTGAAGAAACTGCCACCCGCACGAATCTGGAAGCCGCCGACGAAGTCGCGCGCCAGATGCGTCTGCGCGATTTGGGTGGCCTGATCGTCATCGACTTCATCGACATGGAAGAGTCGCGCAACCGCCGCGACGTTGAGAACCGCCTGCGCGATGCGCTGCGCCAGGACCGCGCGCGTGTGCAGTTCGGCACCATCAGCAAATTCGGCCTGATGGAAATGAGCCGTCAACGCCTGCGCCCTGCGCTTAACGAAGGTGCTTCGATTCCCTGCCCGCGTTGCGGCGGTTCCGGCCACATTCGTGACACCGAAAGCTCGGCGCTGCAGATCCTGCGCATCATCCAGGAAGAGTCGCTGAAAGACAGCACGGCCTCGGTGCTGTGCCAGGTGCCGGTGGATGTCGCGTCTTTCCTGCTCAACGAAAAACGATCCGAGATCGCCAAGATCGAAATGAAGCAGCGCATCAACGTGCTGCTGGTGCCCAACAAGACGCTGGAAACACCGAACTACAAGCTCGAGCGCCTGAAACACGACGACCCGCGCCTGGACAACATCGAGGCGAGCTACAAGATGGCCGAGGAGATGGAAGACCCGACCACGGTTACCCGCCGCAGCCAGGAAAAACACAACAAGCAGGAACCCCTCATCAAGGGCGTGCTGCCCGATGCACCGGCGCCCATCGTCGTGCCCAAGCCGGCACCGGCGCCTGCCCCGGTGGCGGCTCAGCCGGTACGGCCCGTGGTCGCCGCTCCGGCGGAAAAAAGCTTCTTTGCCAAACTCAAGGAATTTTTTGTAGGCGCAGAAGCTCCACCCGCACCGGCGCCTGTCAAGGAAGCCAAAAAAGACGAACGCGGCGAAGGCCGGCGTGACGAGCAGCGCGGCGAACGGGGTGAACGCGGCGAGCGCGGTGGCCGTGGTGAACGCGGCGGCCGTGGCGGCCGTGGTGGCCGCAGCGAAGGTCGCCCGGGCGAAGGACGTGGCGAAGCCCGTCCCGACCAGCGTGGTGGTGAACGTGGTGAACGTGGTGAAGGCCGTGGCGGCGAGCGCCGCGAGCGCAATGCCGATGGCCGCGCCGAAGGTACCCGCCAGGAACGTCCCGCCGGTGAAGCACGTCCCGAAGGCCGCAACAACGAGGCCCGTCCCGAGCGCGCAGAGCGGCCACCGCGTCCTGAAGGCCAGGGCGACAGCGAAGGCCGCGGCGAACGGGGTGAACGCAGCCGCCGTGGTCGTGGCGAACGTGGTGCCGAGCGCGGTGGCGAACGTGCCGACCGCCCGGCACGCGACTCCATCGAGCAGGATCTGGCCCTGGCCAACCAGGCCGCCATGGCCGCAGCCATGAACGAAGGTGATGCCGCGCCGCGCCAGGAACGTCCGGCACAGGACGCCGGCCGTGACGGCGAGCGCCAGCCGCGCGCTGAAGGCCAGGGTCGCCGTGAACGCGGCGAGCGCGGTGAAGCACGCGGAGAGCGTGGCGAACGCGGTGAACGCGGCACTGGCCGTCGCAATGAGCGTCGTGACGACCGCACGGACGGCAGCAGCGCACCCGCAGCCGCCGCCCAGGCCGACAGCTTTGATGCCGCACACCCCGGCGTCGTGGCCGGCCTCGATGAAGCCGGCAACCCGGTGGTGCCGGCCTCTTCCACCGACGTCCAGCCACGCGCTGAAGGTCAGGAAGAAGGCCAGGACCGCCAGCCGCGCGAGCGCCGCAGCCGTGACCGTTATGGCCGCGACCGCCGCGAGCGTTCGGAACGCGGCGACCAGCCCGCCGAGGGTCAGGCAGAAGGCGCAGCCCCGGTTGCTGCAGCTGAAAGCTTTGAGTCAAATCAGGCCGTAGCCCAGGAAACACGTGCGCCGGCAGCTACTGAATTTGTAGCAGCCGCAGCACCGGCACCCGTACCGGCAACGCCGGTGGCAGCACCGGCGCCTGTCGCCGCACCCGCCATCGCCCGGCCTGCGGCCATCGCGCCCGCCGCTGCTGCACCCGCGGCAAGCGCGCTGCCGAAGGTCCAGACCTACGACTTGCCGCTGCAGGACCTGGCCCAGGTGGCCCAGTCCTCGGGTCTGCAATGGGTCAATTCCGACGCCAGCAAGATCGCCGAAACACAAGCGGCGATGGCCGCCGAACCGAAACCGATCCATGTGCCACGCGAACGCCCACCGGCACCGCAACTGGACGCCAGCCCGCTGGTGCTGGTCGAAACCAAACGCGACCTGCGCGACATGACCCTGCCGTTTGAGCAGCCTGCCGCGCCGGCAGCGGGTGAACGCACGGAGTAATCTTTCCGTTCGTGCCGGTCTGGCACTTCAGATCAAAGGCAGCTTTCGGGCTGCCTTTTTTTCGTCTGACGTTGTTGGTTTTTTTGGGGAGTGGAAGCCGGGTGCATCAGCATCACGCTGCGTTTCCGGCTCACTCTGGACAGTAGGCGCAACTCCCCACTCCCTCGCCCCGCTGGGCGATGGCGGGGAGCTTCATTTGGCCGTGTGTGCTGCAGGCACGTGCAAACATGACGGCCGCGTGCCCCGACATGACGCGCTTTGCGCGTCATGTCTCCCCGCACCCGA
>NZ_JAQSDN010000018.1 GCF_029945925.1 Polaromonas sp.
AGCCCTGATCCGCTTTTGCCTGCGCTCCTCGGCCCAGCCCGACGGGTGGGGGAAATGAAACGGGATCGGGTGCGGGTGCGGGTGCGGGGAGACATGACGCGCGAAGCGCGTCATGTCGGGGCACGCGGCCGCTATGTTTGCACGCGAGCGCAGCACACTTGGCCAAATGAAAGTCCCCTCCATCGCCCAGCGGGGCGAGGGAGGGTTAGGGTTAGGGTGGGAGTGGGGAGTTGCGCCTACTGCCCCGGGCGAACCGGAAACGCAGCGTGATGCCGCCAAGGACTTCAACCACCTTCAAATCGACTCATGAAATAAATCGGTCTCCAGCCCAGATGCTACAAGCGCCAGAAGCTATCAAAAACGCAGCAGCCCGATTTCAGTCCCGCACGTCGGCCACCGGCTGGCTGCCAAAGTCCGGTCGGGCCAGGTAGGCCAGGATGCGTGCGGCGGCTTCGTCCGGCGACGTCAACTGGCCCTTTTCCTTGAGGCTGATGAAGTTCTGCTGGTCGGGAAAAGCCGACGCGGCGGCGCTGCGTAACTGGACCTGCATGTCGGTGTCGATCACGCCGGGCGCAAGCGAGCAGACCGCCGCGCCGTTGGGCTTGAGGGCTTCTTCGAGCGCCACGCAGCGCGTGAAGTGGTCCATGCCAGCCTTGGCCGCGCAATAGATGGACTGCGAGGCCATGGCCTTGCGCCCCAACCCCGACGAGATATTGAGCACCTTGCGCCGCGCCGGCCAGTTTTCGGTGGCACGCAAAAACGCCGCGGTCAGTTGCATGGGCGCTTCCAGGCCGACACGCAGCCCCAGCTGCAGGTCGTCGGCATCGGCGTCGCTGAGCGGGCCGATGCGCGGAATCATGCCGGCATTGTTGATCAGCACGGCGCTGGAGAAACCGGCGTGGGCCTGCTCGCGCAGCCATTGTTCGAGCCGCGCGCTGGCGTCCGCGCTTCGCGCCAGGTCCAGCGTCCACTGCAGGAGCGGCGTGCCGGCGATCTTGGCCTGCGCGGCCAGCGTCTCATTGGCCTTGCGTGAAATGCACAGCAGGGTGTTGCCCGGGATGAGCAGCTTGCGCGCCATGGCCAGGCCCATGCCGCGGGAGGCGCCGGTCAGGATAAAGAGGTGTTGGGTCATGGCTAGGGATGTTACCGGCAAACGGTGACGCCGATCCGTGTCCCGGCGGTTCAGGCGGCCAGCACGATGGGAAAGCGGGCCTGCAGGCCGTCACCGCCCGGCGCAAACGGCACGGTCAGGGCCGCCCGGTCCGCCTCGCCCAGGCTGCGCCACAGGAAGTCGCGCGGATTGCGGGGGTCGCCGGCCACATACAGCTGGGTGGTCAACACTTCCCGCTGGCCGAGTTTGACCTTGACGTGGATGTGCGGCGTGCGCCCGGCATACGCCACCGGTCGCAGGGTGCGAAAGCGGTAGCGGCCTTCGGCGTCCACCGTCACGCGGCCAAAGCCCTGGAAGCGGCGGTCGGCCCTGTCGCCGTCACCGGGGTGATGGTAGTGGCCGGCGTGGTCGCATTGCCAGATCTCCACCTGCGCGCCGGCCACGGGTTTTCCGGCCAGGTCGCTGACGCTGCCCTCGACCCAGGCGCTTTGCCCTTCGGGGTAAGTCAGCGTGCCGTTGCGCAGCAGGTCATGGTCGCTGTCCCGGGGCAGGGCCACCGGGTAAAACGGCCCTTCGGTTTGCGCCGGTGTGGCGCGGCGGCTGGCGGCCGGCTGGGCGCGGGGACCCAGCCACAGCGCAGGCGCCGCCACCAGGGCGGCAGCCACGGTGCGGCGGCGCAGCAGGGCGCCGGGAGAGGGGGGCGGTGAGACAGGGCGCATCGAAGTTCTCCGGTGATCTGCGTGGGATGCGGAGCGGGCGCTGAAGTTCCGGCCTGGCGCCCTGGTCAGAAGGTGTCAGAAGGGCGCCGGGCTGTCGAACTGCAGGGGCAGGCCGCTGACCGGGTGCACAAAACCCAGCGCGCAGGCATGCAGCAGCAGCCGGGACGCGCGGGCCTGCACGTCCTGCGGCGCATACAGCCTGTCGCCCAGAATCGGGTGACCCAGGGCCTGCAGGTGCACACGCAGCTGGTGCGAGCGGCCGGTGACGGGCTCGAGTTCCACGCGGGTGCTGTGGGTAGGCGCGTCAAACGCCACGGCCCGCCAGCGCGTCTGGCTGGGCTTGCCGCGTTCGGCGTCGATGATGCGCAGTGGCCGGCGCGGCCAGTCCACCACGATGGGCAGGTCGATCAGGCTCCAGCCCGCGGGACCGGCACCGGGGGTGGCCGTGGGCCGGCCAGCGATCACGGCGATATAACGTTTGTGGATCTCGCGGCGCTCGAACAGCGCGCCCAGGGCACGCTGGATGCTGATGCTGCGCGCCATCAGCATCAGGCCCGAGGTGGCCATGTCGAGACGGTGCACCACCAGCGCGTCGGGGTAGCTTGCCTGGACACGTGCGCTCAGGCAGTCCTGCTTGTCCTCGCCCTTGCCCGGCACCGCCAGCAGGCCGGCGGGTTTGGCCAGCACCAGCAGGGCGGCATTGGCATGGACGAGGTCGAAGCTATTGGCATCGCCATGACCTGCAAGGTCATGGATCTCCGGGTGACCCGCATTCATGATGGACCCATCAGCAAGTACCTTGAAGGAGAGACATCATGAGTGACGCAGGTGCCATTTCGATTGCATGTGGGTTGATGATCGGCCTGGGCGCGATTGGTGCCTGCCTGGGCATTGGTGTGATGGGCGGCCGCTTCATCGAAGGGTCGGTGCGCCAGCCCGAACTGATGGAGCCGTTGCAGGTCAAGATGTTTTTGCTGGCGGGCCTGATCGATGCCAACTTCCTGATCGGTGTCGGCGTGGCCATGATGCTGCTGTTCGGCAACCCGCTGGCCACCTAGCTTTTCGGCGGCGGGAAGTTGTGCACGGTCGGGGCGGCGCGCCGCTGCTCGCGCAGCATGAAGAGGTAAAGGCTTTCGACCTTTTCCCGGGCCCACGGGGTCTTGCGCAGGAACTTCAGGCTGGACGCGACACTCGGCTCGAAGGTGAAGCAGCGAATCGCGATGCGCTGGCCCAGCCCTTCCCAGCCATAGTGGTCCGACAGGGCGGTGACCATGGCCTCCAGCGTGACGCCGTGCAGCGGGTTGCCGGGCTGGGCCGGTGTCGCTGCAGGCGTGTCGGACTGCGTCATTCGCCCGCTTATTTGTTTTTCAGCTTGCCGCGCACGGGAACTTGCGTGACGACGGTTGGGCGCACCGCATCGGGCGACACCGCTTTCGGGGGTGCCGTGTCCTTCTTGGGCTTCTTGACCATCTTGTCCTTGTTTTGCTGTCCTTTTGCCATGGTGTTCTCCGGTGGGTTGATGGGGATGTGGACTGATTATCAGTGCAACTTGATGCGCGGACGATAGGTACGGTCAATCATTTCCGACAGCGTGATCAGGGCGGTTTTTTTCCAGCCGCCCAGCGCCAGCTGGTGCTGCTTGTGCAGCGCCCAGTACATGATCTTGGCGAGTTGCCCCTCGATGAAAAAGCTGCCCTTGGTCAGGCTGCCCATCAGGCTGCCGACCGAGGAATACTCCGACAGCGACACCAGCGAGCCCTGGTCCCTGAAGACAAAGGGGGAAACCGGCTCGCCGCGCTGCAGCCGCGGCAGCGCCTTGACCAGGTACATGGCCTGCTGGTAGGCAGCCTGCGCACGTGGCGGCACCCAGGTGCCGTCGGGTTGCTGGCAGGCAGCGCAGTCGCCGAAAGCGTAGATGCTGGCGTCCGTGGTCTGCAGGTTGCCGCTGACGACGAGCTGGTTGAGCCGGTTGGTCTCCAGCGGATCTGCGCCGCCCAAAGTCTTCAGGAAATCGCCGGCCTTGACGCCGGCGGCCCAGACGCTGAGGCTGGAGGAGATCACCTTGCCGCTGGCCATCTTCAGGCTGTCCGCGGTGACTTCCACCACTTTTTCATTGGTATGCACCTCGATGGCCAGCTTGCGCAGCTCGCGCAGGGCCGCGTCGCTCAGCCGTTCGGGCAGTTGCGCCAGCAGGCGCGGCGCCGCTTCGACCAGCACGATCTGCAAGTCCTTTTCCGGGTGGATGTGGTCAAAGCCGTAGTTGGCCAGCACCTTGGCCGAGGCATGCAGTTCTGCAGCAAGTTCCACCCCCGTGGCGCCGCCGCCGACGATGGCCACCGTCAGGCGGCCGCTACCGGCACTGCGCGGCACGGTCTGGGCGCGTATGCAGGCATTGATCAGGCGGTCGTTGAAACGTTTGGCCGCCTGCGGGCTGTCCAGCTTGATCGTGTGTTCGGCCGCGCCCGGGGTGCCGAAGTCGTTGGTCTGACTGCCCACGGCAATCACCAGCGTGTCGTAGCCCAGCTGCTGCGCCGGCGTGATCTCGCGCCCGGCCTCGTCGTGGCTGGCGGCCAGCTGCACGGTTTTGGCGGCACGGTCCACACCTTCCAGGCGGCCGAGGCGGAACTTGAAATGGTTCCAGCGCGCCTGGGCCAGGTACTCGATCTCCTCGGCATGCGTGTCAAAACTGCCGGCCGCCAGCTGGTGCAGCAGCGGCTTCCACACATGGGTGCGCGCGGCGTCCACCAGTGTGATTTCAGCCTGGCCTTTTTTGCCCAGGCGCTTGCCCAGTTGCGTGGCCAGCGCCAGCCCGCCTGCGCCCCCGCCGACGATGACGATACGTTGCATGAATTTCCCTCCTCGGCATCAGGCGCCGGCAGTGTTGTTGTGGCGACATGGTAACTGCCGGGGGTGCCTGATGCTGCTGCGGGTTTGGGGTGGAGACTCTATCGTTGTGGAAATCGGGTTGGGTGTGATTGGGTTTCTGGTGTGGATAGCTTTGGTGGTTGGCCAGCAAGCCGGGCAACCCCCGGCTAGCTGGAGGTACTACTGCAAATCGAGCAAGCAAAAAAAGGCCGCCAACCCTCACCGCTGGTTCTCCCCCCGCATGCGATTGATCTCGGTAGGTGTCACCGCGCTCGCCTGGTGGCCCCATGCGCTGCGCAGGTACGTCAGCAGCGTGGCCAGTTCGGTGTCGTCGAGCACCAGGACAAACGGAGGCATGCCGAAGGGGCGCGGGTTGCCGGCCGTGGCCGGGGCGTAACCGCCGTTGAGCACGATCTGCACGAGGTTGGCCGTGGAGTCCATGGTCACGGCGCGGTTGGCGGCCAGCGGCGGGTAGGCGCCCGGCACGCCCTGGCCCTGGTCGCCGTGGCACTGCGCGCAATGCTGCTCGTACAACTTGGCACCGGCGGGCGGCAGGCGGCCTGACGCTGCGGTGGAAGCGCGGGCCACCGGCGCAGGCGGCAGCGACTTCAGGAACACGGCCATGGCCGCCAGGTCCTGATCGCTCAGGTGCTGGGTGCTGTGCAGCACCACCTCGGCCATGGGCCCGAGCACCGAGCCGCGCGGCGACACGCCGGTCTTGAGCAGGGCCGCAATGTGTTCCGGCGTCCAGTCGGCCACGCCGGCCTCCGACGCCGAAGTCAGCGAGGGCGCGTACCAGTTCTGCATCGGGATCAGGCCGCCGGCCAGGTCCAGCGGGGTGTTGGTGGCCCCCAGCGCATTGCGCGTGCTGTGGCAGGCGCTGCAGTGGCCCAGGCCGCGCACCAGGTAGGCGCCGCGGTTCCACTCGGCCGTCTGTTGGGTGTCAGGCTCGTAACGCGCCGGGCTGAAGTAGAGCGCGCGCCAGACCGCCAGCGCCGCCTGCGTGCTGAAGGGCCAGCGCAGGCTATGGGGCGTGTTGGGCTGCGTGGCCGGCGGCAGGCTGTGCAGGTAGGCGTAGAGCGCGTCCGAGTCTTCGCGCGTGATTTCGGTGTAGTTGGTGTAGGGGAAGGCCGGGTAAAGCAGGCGGCCGTCCCGGGAGCGGCCGTTGTGCATGGCACGCCAGAAATGGGTGGGTGACCACTGACCGATGCCGGTGCGGCGGTCGGGGGTCAGGTTGCTCGAAAACACGGTGCCGAACGGCGTGTCTATGCCGCGGCCGCCGGCCCAGGGCGTGCCGCCGCGTGTGGTGTGGCAACTCATGCAGTTGCCGGCGCGCGCGAGGTAGGCGCCACGTGCTATCCGCGCCGGAAGCGCGGCCGCGGTGGCCACGGGCGTCGTGACGTTGGGTTCATCGCGCACGTTGAGCTGCCAGACGAGGGCGGCCAGTGCCAGCGCCGCCGCGGCGCTGACCAGGATCCAGGTGGTCAGCCGTTCCATGGCCGGGTGCCCCGCGGCGCGACGGCGCTGCCGCACGCCGGCTCCCCCTGGCCGGCGGGCGCGGCCGGCAGGGTTGCCGCCGGTTTGCTGCTGGCCGGCAGGGGCTGGGCCGCCAGCCAGCTGGTGGCGGCATGGATGTCTGCGTCGCTCATCCGGGCGACGATGTCGGCCATGCAGTCCGGCGCGTGGGCACGCCGCTGTCCGGTGCGCCAGGCGCCGAGCTGCGCGTTCAGGTAGTCGCGCGGCAGCCCCAGCAGGCCGGGAACATGGGGGGTGACACCGGTCATGGCCTGGCCGTGGCAGGAGACGCAGGCCGGCAGGCGCCGCCCGGGGTCACCCTGCATCACGAGCATCTTCCCGCGTTGCAACACGTCAGGCGCAGCCGCCGGCGCGGCCGGGGCCGGGTAGGGCAGGTCGAGCGCCGAAAAGTAGCGCGCAATTTCCATCAGGTAGTCGTCGGACAGCGGATCGACCAGTTGCGTCATCAGCGCGTAGTGGCGCCGGCCGTCGCGGAAGTTGAGCAGCTGGTTGTACAGGTAGCCGGCGGGTTTGCCGGCCAGGCGCGGGTAATAACCGTCGGGGCCGGCGCGCCCCTGGGCGCCGTGGCAGGCGGTGCAGGCCAGGGTGCGTTGGGCGATGGTGTCTTCAAACGGGGCGGCGCCCGCCGTACCGGCCAGCAGCCAGATGGCCGCGGCCAGCAGGTGCGTCAGCGCGGTGGAGGGAAGAAATAAAAATGTTTTCACGGGGGCATCATGCCTTGGGGCAGGGGCACCGGTCCCAGACGCGTTGCCGATGAAGATGGTCAGTGCAGCGGCAGCGGGCGGTCCCGGCGGGTACGTTAGCGTTTGGGGCTGCTGCGCAGGCAGGCCAGGAAGTGGTCCCAGCTCGCCTGCAGCTCTTTCATGCGCGCACCTTTGTCGAGCACGGCGCCGCTGGCCGCTTCGGTGCGCCTGACCACCTTGGCCAGGGCGCTGGCCGGCAGCGGCCCGACCTGCTGGCGCAAGGCCCCGGCCTTGAGGCGCATGTCCGAGATATCGTCCCTGACCAGCGACTTGTTGGACGCGCAGGCGATGCCGCCCACCAGTTCGGCCATCTCTGCCAAAGCCGGGTCCAGGTACCAGACCGCCGCCGTGCCGAGCGCCAGCGCCCAGATGCGCTTGTCGCGCGTGGGCGCGACGTGAATCGACCCGGCAGCGGGTGCCGCGGTCTCCCGGGCTTGAACAATAACTGGCGTCTTCATCGAAGTGCTGAGCTTGGCAGGCAAAGCTGAATTTTCCCTGACTTGTCCGGGGCCTGCTGACCGGCGCCTGCCAGCCCCTGTGCGACTCCGGCGCTATTGATGTTTTCGTCATTCCTGACACCACACCGTCGGGCTGAGCTTGTCGAAGCCCTTCGACAAGCTCAGGGCGAACGGAATTACGTTGCCTGTCATGATTTATGGAATTCTCAATGATAGGGAAAGCGCGGACAGCTATCAAAAAAGGAGCAATGTCACGCCTCGGCCAGCCAGCGGGCAAGCTGCCGGCAGACCCAGCCGGCGTCATCATGCGGCAGGTCGTGGCCGGCCCAGGGGTGGCTGTGGTGGGGCGCCTGCCAGGCGTCGGCCACCCGGTGTGAGCAGCGCGGATTCACCAGCCGGTCGGCGCTGGACGACAACACCAGCGTGGGACAGTGCGGCGCCTGGGGGCCGCTCGAAAACTGTGCAGCGGCCAGCAGCTGGCGCCAGGCGTTGCCCGGGCTCACCGGGGCCGTCTGGCGAATGTGGACCCATGCCGCGATATCAGCCTCGCGTGATGAGGTGTTGTTGCAGGTCAGCCGGTGGATGGTGCGTTCGGTGTGGTCCGCGTTGTGCCAGCGCGCGGCCAGCAGCGCCAGGGCCGGCCAGTTGCCGGGGCGCAGCCTTTCGGTCACGGGGCTGAAGGGACGCATGCTGGTGTTGATGAGGACCAGCCGGTGGACCTCCTGCGGATGCTGCTGCGCCCAGTCGGTCGCCACCATGCCGCCCAGCGACATCGCCAGCAGGTTCCAGGGCGGCGCCACGCCCTGCGCCTGCAACTGGTGGCGTGCCAGCGCCATGATGCCGCGCACCGAGGCCGGCGACAGCTGGCGGTGAAACACGCCGTTGCCCGGCAGGTCCAGCGTCACGACCTGGCCGACGCCCGGGAGGCCGGCCAGTTGCTGCGGCAAACCGCCCCAGTGCCTGGCCTCGCGGGTCAGGCCACGCAACAGGACCCAGCTCATGGCGCCCGCCTTGGGCGCCAGTGCGCCACCGCCAGTTGGGCGAGCTGGGCACGCCGCTCGCCCGCGGGCAGCCAGCCCGGCGCGGCGTAGGCGGCGCGGGTGAGGAAGTCCAGCAGGTCCGCATGGCGGCGCAGCACCCGCTTGACGCGGTGCGCCTTGATCGGGTTGAACATGCCGTGGCGCGAGAACAGCTGGCGCGGGTTCTTGCGTATCCACAGCCAGGAGCCGAGTTCCAGCGTCATCGGCAGAAACACGTGGCTGGCCGGCGCCTGGTCATAGGCGTGGTCCCAGAGGTCGCCGTGCAGCAGGTACTGGTTGCTTTGCGGCTCGAAGCTGTAGTCATGGTGCGGGTGCGATTGCTCGAGCATGGTCTTGAGCGCGAACATTTCGGGCAGGTGCGCCATCAGCCGCCGCGTCTTGGCGTAGGGAAACCAGAGGCTGTCGTCAAAGCCGTAGCCTGAATGGCAGTCCAGCGCCAGGCTGAAGGGGCGGCTGGCCAGTTGCTCGCGCACCACCTGCAGCAGGGCCGCGCTTTCGATTTCCATGGGCGCGCCGGGCCGGCCGCAATACCAGGGCAGCAGCGGACTGAAGGTCTGCCCGCCGGCGAGAAAGGGCACACGGCTTTCGGCTCTCTGCGGTGCGTTGCGCATCAGGTCCACGCCGCGCGGGTTGGCACGCTTGTGCGCCCACATGCCGCCCGGGTTGACGATGGGCATGAACACCAGCCGCACCTTCCGAAGTTGCTGGTGCAGCAGCTCGTCCCATTCGAGGCGGAACAGCAGCGCCCGCATCCAGGCCAGGATCAGCTGGGTGCCGATGCGCTCCAGGCCGTGGATGCCGCCGAAAAAACCGACCGCGGGCGCCCGCGGGTCGCGCGAACCGATGCTGGCGGTGTACAGCGCGAAAGACGGGCCGCGGGTGGCAACCTCGCCCACCGCCTGGATGTCGAAATGCGTGCTGCCGGCCAGCAGGATGGCCTTGAACTCTTCATGTTCGGCAAAGGTGGCGGTGCTGTCGGGGGTGCTGGCCAGACGGGAGAGGTCAAAACCGCCGGGAGGCGGGCGCAGAAAGTCCATGTCTCCATCCTGACACAGCGGTGTGACAAAACGATGTGCGGCGCAGCCTGTGGCGGCCGGTTTGGAGTTGCTATGAAAAAAGTAGCTGCTTGCGCCCGTCCTTATTGGGCTGGAGGCTGATTTCATTTATTTTTTCGCCGGCGCTCAGGCCGGCAGCGTGATCACCAGGTCGGACACCGGGTAGGCGACGCAGGGCAGGATGTAGCCCTCGGCTTTTTCTTCGGCGCTCAGGCCCGGCCAGTCGATGCGGTACACCACCTGGCCGCTGGCCAGGCGGCACATGCAGCTGCGGCAGGTGCCGTTGCGACAGGAACTTTCAAGCATGATGCCGGCCCGCAGCGCCGACTGCAGCAGGGGCTGCGAGGCAGGCGCAGCAAAATGCGGGCCCGCAGATCCCAGGCGGACCTGGAAAACGGCGTTGTCGTCGAATACTGCGGGCATGGCACCAGTTTATGGATCTTTCCAGATACACGACAGTGAATGGGACCGCTCTCACCCTCGCCCTCTGGGAGAGGGCCGGGGTGAGGGATGGAGCGTTCCGACTTTTTTTGGGTTTCGACACGCGCCATGGGTGCTGCCGCGCAGGCGACGGCAGGTCCCAGGCGGGACACGCTCTGGCAGGGCTGTGGCTCAGCCCGGACGCGGCCTCTTTTGTCCATGGGCATGCCCACACGGTTGATGGCGGCCTGACCGCGGTATGAAGGCGGTATGAAGGCGGTGTGACGGCTGTCTGGGTGCGGCAGGGGGCGCGGACGCATTTGCTGCGACAATCCGGGTCCCCCAACAACGATTCCTCTGCGCGTCTTTTTTCATGTCCAGCTACCAAGTTCGCCCCGCCACCGTGCGCGATGCCAAAGCCATCGCCGAAATCAACGACATCTCTTCCCGCGCCGCCTACAAGGGGCTGGTGCCCGATGACCAGCTGGGCACGCTGGCGGTGGACAAACGCCAGCAGTTCTGGCGCGATGCCATCGAATACATGGAGCCGCAGGTGCATGTGGCCACCGACGGCGAGCGTGTGATCGGTTTTGTCGGCTTTGACCGTTCGCGCGACAAGGGAACACCCTCCACCTGCGGCGAGATCTGGGCCATTTTTGTGGACCCGGCGCACTGGGACAAAGGCGTTGGCGTGGCCCTGTGGGATGCGGCCAACGACGGCCTCAAGGAAGAAGGCTGCACCAAGGTCACCATCTGGGTGCCGGTGCGCAACGAGCGCGCGCTGCGTTTTCATGAACACGCAGGCTTCAAGCGCGAGATGACCTCGCTCAAGACCGTGGTGATCGGTTCCGTCAAGCTTGAGGAAATCCGCCTCAAGCGCGACGTGGGCTGATCCAGCCCGCCACCCGGTTCAGGACGGCACGTCGATCACGCGTTCGTCGTCCGGAATCACCGGCATGTCTTCTTCCGGCGTCAAGGGCAGGTCGTCGGTTTCTTCCTGGCCGGTGGCTTCCTCGGGGCTGTCCCGGAGACGGCGTCCGCTGTCGCTGGCGATCCATGAGGTCATGATGTGCTCCGCTGGGCTGTGGTGGAGCCCCATGTTGCACCGTTGCCGCAACCAGCGCCTGGGAAAAACCTCTGTTCGCCTGTCAGCGCAGGCCGACAGTGCGGTGCAGCAGCCGGGCTGGTTTTATGCACGATTTTGGCCCTTGGCCCTTGCCGGTATTGCGCAGACAGCTATGGATTGAGTAGCAATGTCCGGCCGGCAGGGCGGCGCCCGGCATGACCGGGCTGCGCGCTGTATTACGATGACTGCTTCCATGCGCACCGCCACCGACACCCCTTTTTTCACACTGTTAGACACCGCCATCGGCTGCTGCGGCATCGCCTGGGGCGACGCGGGCATCCGGGGTGTGCAACTGCCCGAGGCCGGGGCGCAGCAGACCCGTGAACGCATGCGCGAGCGCTTCCCCAACGGGCAGGAGGCGGCGCCGCCGGCCAATGTGCAGGCCGCCGTTGCAGGCGTGGTGGCGATGCTGCGCGGGCAGGCGCACGACTTCAGCACGCTGCTGCTCGACATGCGCGGCGTGCCCGAGTTTCACCAGCGTGTGTATGCCGTGGCGCGCGACATCGCACCGGGCCAGACCCTGACCTACGGCGAGGTGGCGGCCCGGCTGGGAGAGCCCGGCGCGGCGCGTGCGGTGGGTCAGGCCCTGGGGCGCAACCCGTTTGCGCCCGTGGTGCCTTGCCACCGCGTGCTGGCGGCGGGCGACAAGCCGGGCGGGTTTTCAGCCAGCGGCGGCATCCGTACCAAGCTCAGGCTGCTGCTCATCGAAGGCGCCATGCGCGGCACACCCGGCCTGTTCGACTGACTCGCCCGTTACCCGGACAGGACAGGACGGGCCAGGCGCACTGGCTCCCTTGTCCTACAGCCAGCGCCTGTCCCTCCGCACACCGTGCAGGCGCGGCGTGCGGGAAAGTGCACTGTGCGCCCCAAGCCATGCCCCGCCTTGACCTGGGGACACGCCCATTTTCCGATTCCCATCGCATTCACCAAAGGACTTCACCATGGAAAAATCCACCGCCAGCGCCCCTCCCGGTTCCGCCATCTCGTCGAGCGAAAGCGCACTGATGCGCGGCGTGGACCAGGCCGGCAGCACGCTTCACCACACGATTGACAAGGTGGCTGAACCTGCCCGCAACACCGTGGACCGTGCCGCGAGCGCAGCCCACGAGACGGTGGACAAACTGGCCAGCGGCGCCAGTTCGGTCGCGGGCAAGTTCAGCGACCAGGCGCACCGCCTGACCGACGCGCCGCTGCAGGCGGTTGACCATTCCAAAGCCTACATCAAGGACCATCCGCTGCAGGCGGTCGGCTTTGCGCTGCTGGCCGGCTTTGTGCTGGGGCGCCTGACCGCCCGCCGTTACTGATCAGTCGGCAAGCGTCAAACGGGGATCAGTCGCAGCTGCGTGATTTCCGAGGGCGCGCCAAAGCGTTTGGGCGGCCCCAGGCGCGGGCAGCGAGGAAAGCTGCTATGGCGGCCACTGCCGTCAAAGCGGTGCCCCAGAGCATGTCCACCAGCGTCAGCTGCAGCGGCCAGTCCTGCAGGTTGCTCAGGTCATAGGTGCCATCGCCAGCAGGCCCGGCAGCGCGCCCAGGGCGGCCGCATGGGTCCAGCTGGACCGCTCCAGGGCGGGCAGTACGGCCAACATCCCCACGCCGACCGGGTAAAGCAGGTAAAACGCGGCGGCCCGCAGCAACAGGGGCAGCCACGCCTGGTACTGTTGCGGCATCAGCAGCCCGAGCCAGATGCCGTCGGCCACCACGAGAAAGAGCAGGGCGGCGAGGTAGGCGGTCAGTGTTTTTTTCATGGCTGCGGCCATTCTCCGCGGATTTGCCGTGGCCGGCGCGGCGCTGGCGCATGCCGGACGACAATATGCTTTTTTCGTTCGCCCACTTTTCAGGAATATCTCCATGGCCAGTAGCCTGTTTGCGCTGATTGATGACATTGCCACCGTGCTCGACGATGTGGCCTTGCTCACCAAGGTGGCCGCCAAGAAAACCGCCGGTGTGCTCGGTGACGACCTGGCGCTGAACGCCCAGCAGGTCGCCGGCGTGAAAGTGGACCGCGAGCTGCCGGTGGTGTGGGCGGTGGCCAAGGGGTCTTTCCTGAACAAGGCCATTCTGGTGCCGGTGGCGCTGACCATCAGCGCGTTTGCGCCCTGGGCCGTCACGCCCCTGCTGATGGTTGGCGGCGCCTTCCTCTGTTATGAAGGCTTCGAGAAGCTGGCGCACAAATTCCTGCACAGCCGGGCCGAAGACGAGGCCCGGGAAAAAAAATTGCTGGAGGCGCTGACCGATCCCTCGGTGGACCTGGTGGCGGTCGAAAAGGACAAGATCAAGGGCGCGATACGGACCGACTTCATCCTCTCGGCCGAAATCATTGCGATCACGCTTGGCACGGTGCAGGCCAGTCCCTTCATCACCCAGGTCACGGTTCTCAGCGGGATTGCGATTGCCATGACCGTGGGGGTGTATGGCCTGGTGGCCGGCATCGTCAAGCTTGACGATGCCGGGCTCTACCTGAGCCAGAAAACAGGCGACAGCGGGGCGGCCCGCCTGCGGCGCAGCTTCGGCCGCGGCATTGTGCTGACGGCGCCCTGGCTCATGAAAGCGCTGTCGGTGGCCGGCACGGCCGCGATGTTTCTGGTCGGCGGCGGAATCCTCACGCACGGCGTTCCTGCGCTGGACCACGCCATCGAAGCGCTGGCCGCGCGCGTCGGCAGCGTGTTGGGTGCGGTCACCCCCTTGCTGGCCGACGCGCTGGTGGGCATGGTCGCCGGTGCGCTGGTGCTGGGCGCTGTGACGCTGGTCCAGCGGATGCGAAGCCAGAAGCCGGCCTGAATCTCCGGCGCTGGTGGCCGGCCTGCGCAAGCTGAAGCCGCGCCCGCCAGAGCCAACGCTGTCCAGCCCGATTCGCCATAATGGCTGGCGTGCCGCAAGGTGCGCCTGCCGTTCAGTTCCGGCATCCATTGCCCCCTGCGGGCCCATTGCCGGACAACCCGTTTTTTTTGCTTTACTCCCAGGACCCTTTCCATGACCCTCTCGATGTACCAGGCTTCCGTTCCCGTTTTCAAACAGATGCTCGGAGGCCTGAGTGCCGTTCTGGCCAAGGCCGAGGCACACGCCACGGCGCGCAACATCACGCCCGCTGCCTTGCTGCAGGCGCGGCTCTACCCCGACATGTTTGCCTTGCTGCGCCAGGTGCAGGTGGCCTGCGATTTTGCAAAAAGTGTGTCGGCACGCATCGCGGGCGTGGAGGTGCCAGGTTTTGAGGACAAGGAAGAAAGTTTTGCCGACCTGCGGGCGCGCATTGCGAAGACCCTGGCGTTTATGGACAGCCTCAGCGCGGCGCAGATCGACGGCAGCGAAGCACGCCAGATCGTCACGCAGGCCGGCACACCCAAGGAAAAGATCTTCAGCGGCCAGTCCTACCTGCTGAACTACGGCTTGCCGCATTTCTTTTTCCACACCACGACGGCCTATGCCATCTTGCGCCACAGCGGGGTGGACATCGGCAAGAAGGATTACATCGGCAGCTACTGAGCCGACGGCCGTTTATTTTTGTGGCGACGGCCGGGCGGGCTGGACTGAGGAGCGCCAGGCCGAAGGCCGTGGCCACGGTGCCGAGGTTTCATCAAGGTGGTTCTGCGATCCTTCCGCAAAGGGCCAGCCCTTGCGGGGCGCCACCGTGTCCTCGTCCGCCTGCGGGGTGACGGGAAGGGTGCGGGGGCTGCTGCGTGCTGTGCGGGGGGCGTCAAGCCGGGCCATGGGGTCTCCTTCAATGAAGCAGCCAATTTAGGCCTCTTGTGCAGCGCGGCATGTAAGACGTGCCCGCGTCCCTTGTAGGACCAGCGTGCAAGGACGGCGGGGTCCGCGGTGTCAGACCGTGGTGCAGTGTTGCACGCCATCTGGAACATAAAACCGCGTCTGCGTCTTTTGCGCCATGGCGGCATTGCAAATCCGCGCCGTAGCTTGGCCATGGCTGTGGTTTGACGAGGCCGGTTCCGGGCGATGTGGTCATCATGCCGGATTGGCTGGCAGTTTGACCGCCGCCGGCTGTTCCCACGCCGCGCTGACCGGGCATAATTTGCTATCAAAAATAGAGCTGGTTGCGACCACGGTGCAAGGGCTGGCGGCCGCTTTGACACAAGAGCCGCAACGGGATCGCGGTGTCCGCGCGGCGGCCGCCTGCGGGTCCCGGCAGGCCACGCGTTAGCATGGGAGCCATGACCATTCTGCTCGCGCCCATGGAAGGGCTGCTCGATTTCGTGCTGCGCGACATCCTGACGCGGGCCGGCGGCATTGACCGCTGCGTTTCCGAGTTCATCCGCATCACCGACCAGTTGCTGCCCGAACGCGTCTTCACGCGCATCGTGCCCGAGTTGCACACCGGCGGGCGCACGCTGGCGGGTGTGCCGGTGCGTGCGCAACTGCTGGGCTCCGACCCGGTGTGCCTGGCCGAAAACGCCGCCCGGCTTGCCACGCTGGGGCCGGCCGGCATCGACCTCAACTTCGGCTGCCCGGCCAAGGTGGTCAACCGCCACGGCGGCGGTGCCGCGCTGCTCGACGAGCCCGACACGATTGCGGCCATCGTGGCGGCCGTGCGGCGCGCCGTGCCGGCGCACCTGCCGGTGTCGGCCAAGATGCGCCTGGGTTTCAACGACGACAGCAAGGCGATCGCCTGCGCACAGGCGATTGCCGGCAGCGGCGCCGACGAGCTGGTGGTGCATGCGCGCACCAAGGCGCAGGCCTACCGGCCGCCGGCCTACTGGGAACGTATTGCCGACATCCGCGCGGCGGTCAGCATTCCCGTGGTGGCCAACGGCGAGATCTGGACGGTGGACGATGCGCGCCTGTGCCGGCAGGCCTCGGGCTGCGAGATGCTGATGCTGGGCCGCGGTGCGGTGGCCGATCCGGGTCTGGCGCTGGCCATCCGCGGCGGTGGCTCTGCTGCGGGGCTGACCTGGGACACCCTGCTGCCGCTGATCGCCCAGTTCTGGGAACTGGTCTGCAGCCGGCTTGATGCGCACTCGCGCGCCGGACGCCTCAAGCAGTGGCTCAACTTTTTGCGCCGCCGTTATCCCGAGGCAGAGCTGGCGTTCCAGGCGCTGCGCACCGTCAACCAACCGGCTGCGATTTCCCGCTGGCTAGCCGAACAGGGCCTCGAAGCCGGCGTCGGGTTCGAACCGCCTGTTGCGGTAGCTCAGGCGTGTCGGCCCGGGCAGGGCCTGCGCGCGCACTGAGTGGCGCGCATCGCCCGGGTAACAGATCACCCGGCTGCCTTCGTGCTCGAAGGGCTCGGGCTGGATCACCGGCGGCCGGCGCCCGCGGGCCTCGGCCAGAACACTTTCAACGCCCGCGTGGCGTGACAGATGCGCCAGGCTCATGATTTGCGGCGGCGCCAGCTCGATCTGGCGGTCCCAGTACTGCTGCAGCGCATGGCGCGGGCTCAGCCAGATGCTCTCGGTGGTCTCGAAATTGTCGTGGCTGGCCACCTGACCGCCGGGCACTGCCGCCACGAAAAAACGCGTGTCGAAACGCTTGTTGGTCACCGAGGGAGTGACGGGGGTGATCCAGCGTGACCAGGGCACCACGTTGAGTGTCTGCAGGCGCAAGGCCATGCGGACCAGCACGGCATTGAAGCCGTGGCCTTCGCGCAGCAGGGCGGCGGCCCGGTCGGCGAGGCCGGGCAGGGCCTGGCCCTGGGCGAACAGCACCCCGGACTCTTCAAAAGCCTCGCGCAGCGCCGCCACATACACCGCGCCGGCCGTGCGCAGGTCGATGCCGGGCTCGTTCAGCCCGGCATGCAGCAGGTCCAGCGGCTGGTCCAGGTGGGCGGCCATGTCCAGCTCGGCGTCGGCGACATCGATCTTGCCGCCGGGAAACACGTAGGCGCCGCCCAGCACGTCGGACAGGCCATGGCGCTTCATGAGGAATACCTCCAGGCCCGCGGGCGCATCGCGCAGCAACACCACGGTGGCTGCCGGACGCGGCGGGGTGGTGACGGTTTCGAGGTTGAGTTCCATGGCAGCTTTCAGGGGGGAGACGGGGCGGTCCAGTACAGTACGACCTGGTTTCCGAGGCTATCAGACTTGCGGCGGACCAGGCATCACCAACACGACAAGGACAAGCAAATGGGTATTGATTTCAAGGGCCGGGTGGCCATCGTCACGGGCGCAGGCGGCGGACTGGGCCGGCAACATGCCCTGGCCCTGGCCAGGCGCGGCGCGAAGGTGCTGGTCAACGACCTGGGCGGCGCGCGCGACGGCTCGGGCGGATCGGTCAGTGCCGCCGACGCGGTGGTGGCCGAGATCCGGGCGGCCGGCGGCGAGGCCATGGCCAACGGCGCGTCGGTCACCGACTTTGCGGCGGTACAGGCCATGGTGCAGCAGGCCATGGACGCCTGGGGCCGCGTGGACATCCTCGTCAACAACGCAGGCATCCTGCGTGACAAGAGTTTTGCCAAGATGGACCTGGCCGACTTCGCGCTGGTGATGAATGTGCACCTGATGGGTGCCGTGCATTGCAGCAAGGCCGTGTGGGACATCATGGCGGCGCAGAAATACGGCCGCATCGTGATGACCACCTCGTCGTCGGGCCTGTACGGCAACTTCGGCCAGTCCAACTACGGTGCGGCCAAGATGGCGCTGGTCGGGCTGATGCAGACGCTGGCCATCGAGGGCGCGAAAAACGACATTCGCGTCAACTGCCTGGCGCCGACGGCTGCCACGCGCATGACGGAAGGGCTGATGCCCGAAGAGGTGCTGCAGGCGCTGCAGCCCGAAGCCGTGGTGCCAGCCATGCTGGTGTTGGCGTCGCAGGATGCGCCGACACGCACCATTCTTTGCGCGGGCGCCGGCACCTTCGAGGCGGCCAACATCACGTTGACCCAGGGCCTGTACCTGGGCATGGGTGAACAGGTGCCGGAGGCGCTGGCCGCGCGGCTGGCCGAGGTGACGGAACGCGCTGGCGAGATGGTGCCGCAAAGCGGCGCTGCGCAAGGCAGCAACGAGGTCGGCAAGGCCATGGCCGGCAGACTGCCGGCGTAAGAGACGGGAGTAAGACGCGAGGGACAGATGCCAAAGATGCCGCCGGGTTCGCTGGGCAATGTTCCGACGTTTCGCCAAAGGGCGGAAGTCCGATACCTGTCTTTGTAGCGCGAACCCGGCGGGCACGGTGCCAGTGTCGTTGTGCGCGGCCGGTCCGTGTTGCAGGCCGGCGCAGATGAACGCTGTAGGCCGTGTCCGGCGTGGCACCGGAGGCCCGGAATAAAAGTGGCGATGACGCCGGGAGGCAGAGGGGGCCCGCCCGCGATGGCATGTCCATTCGATACGCTATTGAATAGGCCGCGTCGGGCTGCGGACCGGACCCGTCCTACAGGCGCATGCGGATGAGGCCCACCCCAGCGGCATGGGGGGCGTCCTAAATTGAAACCAGTCGGCCCTCCGGTCGGCATACACCCTATCGCCCCTCACCGGGTTTTTCATTCAGGAGCCATTCATGAAACTCAATCAATCCCTGACCGCTGCCATCACTGCTGCAGCCCTTGTCGCCGGCGCTGGTTTTGCCTATGCGCAATCCGGCACAACACCCGGTGCCCCCGGCGACCTGAACAGACAGGGTGCCGCAGAGATGAAGGCACCTGACGTCAATCCCGCCGCCGGCACGACCATGCAGGCTCAGCCTGCCACCGGTACAGGAACGTCGGCCGACACCAGCAACAGCAGCACGATGCAGACCGGTACCGTGATGCCGGAGCCCCGCGCTGACCGCAACTAAGCCCGCGCCATCCCTCATGCGCAAGGCTTTCGCAGGGACGCTCCGTGTTGTCACGGGGCGTCCCTGCCCCCCTTTGTACGCTCAATCTGAAATCCCGATATGTCTGACATGACCCCGACAGACGCCTCACCCCTGGACGCCATCCTCAAGGGGCTGGGCATGGGGTGTGCCGTGCTGGCCCTGGTGTTGCCGGGGCATGTCACATCGACACAAAGCCGGCAAAGTGCGGCCGTGCCCGCCGTGGCTGATTTCCCGCGGGTGGCCGATTTCCTGTCCGAAGAGTCTTCACCGCCCGTGCGCCAGATGGCCGACTGGGTGATGGCATCGCGCGATCACCAGGGCATGCCGTTTGTCATCGTCGACAAACAGCATGTCAGGGTGTTTGTCTTCCACCCGAACGGACAACTCAGCGGCGCCACCCCGGCCCTGATGGGGTCTGCCCTCGGCGACGATTCGGTGTCCGGCATTGGCGAGCGAGAAATATCGGCCATCCTGCCGCACGAACGCACCACGCCAGCCGGCCGGTTTGTCTCGCTGCCCGGCGTGAACTCCTTTGGCGAAGACATTGTCTGGGTGGACTACGCGGCGGCCGTGTCCATGCATCGCGTGCGGGCCAAGGACCCGAAAGAGCGCCGGCTGGAGCGGCTCGCGTCCGCCACGCCGGACGACAACCGCATTTCCTTTGGCTGCATCAATCTGCCGGCCGGGTTTTACGACACGGTGGTCAAACCCGCGCTCGGCACGCGCCGCGGCGTGGTTTATGTGCTGCCGGAAACGCGGCCGCTGCAGGCCGTGTTTGGTGACAGGGTTGCGGTGCTGCAGCCGTCTTGAAACGCGTTCCCGCCGCTAATGCAGTTGCATGCTTGTGGAACAAATAAAAGCGATGGATTTTGGGTCAGGGCAAGGCGCAAACCACGCAGTTTTATGTTCCAGATAGCGTGCAACACTGCACTAGTTCCGGGCCTCTTTGTAAGGCCGGTGCCCGGGTGCCTGCATCATGGCTTCTCCGGGTCCTGCCGCGTAAGCTACCCTGCCGCCCACCGAATCCCCGACATGGCTGCGGGTCAGGTTGACCGGCGGGCACGAGGTGTCGGTGATGGAAAACACCATGTGGCCGCCGGGAAAAATCGCGGGCAGGGTCTGGTGCAACTGGTAACGCATGTCCACCGGGGCCTGCGCGGCATGGTAGATCACCTGGTTGGCGCGGTTGTAGACGGTGTAGCAGGCCAGCGCCTGGCCGCCGGACAGCGCGGGCAGCAGGGCGGCGAGGGCGTATTTCAGGACGGTATTCATGCGCGGGCCTTTCAAAAGGGCCATCTTGCGCCCGTCTTCCGGCCCACGGCGCAGGCGGGTGACCGCTTGTGGTGTCAGCCGACACGCTGGCCGCACGTTGTCCCGGAGTTCGTTTGCTATCATATATATAGCTCGTTGCGCAAGTGGTGTAAGGGCTGGAGGCCGATTGATGCCAAACCCTAACGCAAGCTCGAAGGCTGCGTCGGCTGGAAGTCGGCGTGGGCGCCCGCTGCCGCCTCCTGCTCGATACTGGCGTCGCGTGCCGCAAACATGTTTTGCAGGTCCTTCAGGTCGCGCATCACGTCGTCTTCGGCCTCAGCCGCCGGCATGGCCGATGCTGCTGCCATGACGGCAGCGGGTGCTGCCGCGGCAACCGCAACGGGCGCGGCGGCACGTGCCGGCGCCCCCCAGATGGCCGGATCGGGCATGTCGGGGTAGGGGCAGCTGTCCCCGACCTTGAATTCCCAGGAAATGCCGTGCAGCCAGGTGCCGGACTGCGGTTCGAACTGGGTGATCGCGGCGAGCAGCTCGTTCTGAAAAGCGAAGGCATAGGTCAACAGGCGTGCGTCCCAATGACGCAGCACCAGCCGCACGTACATGCCCGGGCCTCGGCTGCGGCTGTTGACCACCAGCATCTGGCACTCCACCCAGTCCGCCGCAATGCCATGCCTGCGCAGGCAGTCGCGCAGCAGCATCTGCACGAGCTGGCGGCGCGTGCCGTTGTCGGAGTTGTCCTCAATGGTGTGCTGGCTGTCCCGGGTGGTCGCCGCCGGCGTGCTGGCCACCGGTTTCAGCCCGGAATCCGGACCGTCGGCCGTCCTGTTCTTCAGCCCCAGCAGTCGCTCGAACACTTGTCTCATGTGGTGAACCCTTCGCGGCCGGCCCTGGCCAGAGCGCTCTGGCCGTTCAATGCCAGCGTGTCGATGGATGGTCGTCCAAGTGGGAAGGCAAGTCAAGCCTCCAGCCTCTGCAGCGCTTCTTCCTGCCACCAGGCGGCCGCAGCGTAGTAACTTTCCCACACGCAGCCGTTGCAGCCGCGGCCGCAGCAGGTGGTGGGTTCGGCCGGCGGCGCCCGCAAAAACGTGCCCGCGTCGGGACTGGCAGGGGCGGGGGTGTCGTCATGGGTGGGAAAATCGTGCACCGCCGGCAGGCCGGTCTACATGCCATGGTAGCCGCTTCAGGCGGACACGCCGGCCAGCCGGCTTGCGCGGCCACGTCCTACCTGAGGATCAGCGTCGGGTGCTTATGTGATAGCCCGTCGGGTGCTAAAAACAGTCATCACGATGTCAACGCGACTTCAACGCGATCTCATCAAGGGTTTTTTCGAAGGATTTTCATGGACAGCAGCAGCAGCAGCAGCGCCGCTTGGTACGCCCAGTTGAGCAAGCCTTTTTTTGCACCACCGGCAGGGGTGTTCGGCCCGGTGTGGTCGGTTCTCTACATCATCATCGCCGTCAGCTTCGGTTTTGTCCTACTGCAATACCTCAGGCGTCGCCTGCCGTTTCGCGTGCTGCTGCCTTTCATCCTGAACCTGCTGTTCAACCTGGCTTACACGCCCATCCAGTTCGGTTTGAAAAACAATGCGCTGGCCAGCCTCGACATCCTGCTGGTGCTGGGCACGCTGGTCTGGGCCATGACGGCCATCCGGCAGCGCGCGCGCTGGGTGGTCTGGGTCAACATCCCCTACCTGCTGTGGGTGCTGTTTGCGACGGCGCTGCAGCTCAGCATCACCTGGCTGAACCGGGGCGCCTGAAGAAGATGCGCCGTCCGCACGTGCTGGCCGCGCTCAGGCGCTGGCGCCAGCGCAGGCTCACAGGCCCAGCAGTTTTTTGGCGTCGCCCAGGGCTTTCATCGATTCGTCGTGTTTGCCGGCCTTGTGGAAGGTCTCTCCTTCGGCACGCAGGGCCTTGACCTTGCCCATGTCGGCAGCGGACAGCTTGGGGTTCCCGGCGAGCTTGGCGTCTATCGCCTTCATTTCGTTGGGGCAGTTGTGGGCCAGGGCCAGTGACGAGGCGGCCAGGGCCGCGGCAGCAATGATGAGTTTCATGCGAATCTCCCATGTCCAATGCGCGTCAGAAAATGCTGACACCGGATGCTAGCAATAACCGCCCCGTGGCGGCAAGCGCTTGACCGCGAGACGGGCCGGGGCATTGCCATAAAATCAGCAGCTTGCGCCCGCTGCCTGCATGCACCGACCTGCGGCGGCCGGCTTCCCCACCGACTACCGGGTTGACCCATGTCTCTTGAAATTACCGAAGCCCAGACGGGCGAGCAGCCCGTCGCCACCATCCTGATCATGCACGGCCTGGGCGCCGACGGCCGTGATTTTGTTCCTGTGGCCGAGCAGCTCGATTTGTCCAGCGTGGGCCCGGTGCGTTTTCTGTTTCCCCACGCGCCGGTGATTCCCGTCACCATCAACGGCGGCTACCAGATGCCCGCCTGGTACGACATCCTGGGTGCCAACCTGACGGCAGGCCAGGACGAAACCGGCATGCGCCAGACCCAGGCCGCCATCAACACGCTGCTGGAACGCGAAGTCTCGCGCGGCATTCCTGCCAGCCGCATCGTGGTGGCCGGCTTTTCCCAGGGCTGTGCGATGGCTCTGATGACGGGCCTGCGTTATCCCGAACGCCTGGCCGGCATCATGGGCCTGTCGGGTTACCTGCCGTTGGCGCATACCGTGGCGGCAGAGCGCAGTCCGGCCAACGGAGGTCTGCCGATTTTCCTGGCGCACGGCAAGCGCGACGGTGTGGTGCCGCTGGCCGCGGCCACCGGGACGCGCGACGCGCTGGCGGCGCTGGGGTATCCGGTGGACTGGCACGAATACGACATGGAACACGCGGTCTGCATGGAGGAGATCGCCGACATGAACCAGTGGCTGCTGCAGGTGTTGTCTGATAACCCGCCTAACGCTTCGGGCCAGACCGGGCATGCGTAAGGGCTTTCCCGACATGGCGCCCGGCGGTTCCGCGGGCCGACCTGCCCCGGTTTTCTGATTTTGAAGATGAAATAGCGCCCGAGCCCAAGCAGGGCGGGCGGTGCCAGCTATCAAAAAAAGAGTGGCTCGCACAGGCCAGCAGCGGCAGGCCGCGCCGGGCTGCCGCTGCTGGCCAAGTGCCAGGCTGCGCAGCCTGCAAACAACCCCGGCCTGTGATACCTTGCACGCCACGAAAGATTCAGAGGGAAAACTTTATGACCAGCTTGCACGCGCGATCTGCCGCGCTTTTGGGAGACCGCCTCCAGGCGCTCGGCCCTGCCAGGCTGAAAGGCATGCGCCGCGGCATCGAGAAGGAAAGCCTGCGCGCCCAGCCCGGCGGCGCGCTGGCGCTGACGCCGCACCCGGCCGCGCTGGGCTCGGCCCTGACGCACCCGTGCATCACCACCGACTTCAGCGAGTCCCAGGTCGAACTCGTCACCGCCGCACACAAGGGCCTGGGCGACGGCGCGGACGCCGCGCTGCGCGAACTCACGCAGATTCACCAGTTCACCTACCGCGCGATGCAGGCGGTTGGCGACGAAATGCTCTGGGTCTCCAGCATGCCCTGCGGCCTGCCGACCGACGAGACCATCCCGATCGCGCGTTTCGGTTCGTCCAACGTCGGGCGCGCCAAAAGCGTCTACCGCATGGGCCTGTCGCACCGCTATGGCCGGCGCATGCAGACCATCTCGGGCATCCACTACAACTGGTCGCTGCCCGAGGTGACGAGTGAGCAGTACTTTGCGCTGATCCGCAATTTCCGCCGCCATGCGTTTTTGCTGCTTTACCTGTTCGGCGCCTCGCCGGCCGTGTGTTCCTCTTTTGTCGCCGGGCGCCAGCACGAGCTGCAGCAGCTCTCGGACAGCACCATGTTCATGCCGCACGGCACCTCGCTGCGCATGGGGCGCCTGGGCTACCAGAGCGATGCGCAGGCCTCGCTGGCCGTCAGCTACAACAGCCTGGAAGGTTATGGCGCGTCGCTGCAGGACGCGCTGACACGGCCTTACCCGGCCTATGAAGCGGTCGGCATCCAGAACCCGGGCGGCGACTACAACCAGCTGGGCACCACGCTGCTGCAGATCGAAAACGAGTTTTACGGCACCATCCGGCCCAAACGCGTGATTTTCCCGGGCGAACGCCCCTTGCATGCACTGCGCGAGCGCGGCGTCGAATACATCGAAGTGCGCCTGATGGACCTGGACCCGTTCGAGCCGGTCGGCATCAACGCCCAGACCATGCGTTTTCTCGACGTGTTCCTGCTGCACTGCCTGCTCAGCGACAGCCCGCCCGACACGCCGCAGGAGATCGCCGAACTCAAGCACAACCAGCACCACACGGCGGCGCGCGGGCGCCAGGCCGGCCTGCTGCTCAAGCGCGGCGGGCGCGAGGTGCCGCTGACCGGCTGGGGTGCCGAGGTGGTGGCGCAGTGCGCACCGATTGCCGCCGCGCTGGACGCGGCCAACGGCGGCACGCAGTACAGCGACACCCTGCGCGCTGCCGAGGCGGCGCTGCTGGACCCCGCCACCCTGCCGTCGGCCCGCGTGCTGGCGGCGATGGCGAAGGACCACGAGAACTCCTTCGTGGCGTTTGCGCGGTCCCGCTCGGCCCTGACCAAAGAGGCGCTGCTCGGCCTGCCGTTTTCCGCAGAGCAGCAGGCCGCGTTCGAGGCGCTGTCGCGCCAGTCCGTCGCCGAGCAGAAAAAAATCGAGGCGGCCGACACCCTGCCGTTCGAGATCTACCGCCAGCAGTATGTCTCGCCCGACCGGCTCGGCGTGCCCCGGCGCGAGGCCGCCGTCGCACTGTAGCCGGCGGCTTGCGCAAAGCCGCCCGCGGGCTCAGGCCGGCCGGGAGGCCAGCTGGCGCAGCACTTCATGCGCCGCCGCTTCGGAAGAAGCCGGGTTCTGCCCGGTGATCAGGTTGGCGTCGTTCACCACGTAAGACTGCCAGTCGGCACCCTTGCTGTAGTGGCCGCCGTGCTTGCGCAGCATGTCCTCGACCAGGAAAGGCACCACATCGGTGAGCTGCGCCGCCGCTTCCTCGGTGTTGGTGAAACCGGCGACCTTTTTGCCCTGCACCAGCGGCGCGCCACCGGCGGCCTTGGCGTGGCGCAACACCCCAGGGGCGTGGCAGACCGCCGCCACCGGTTTGCCGGCGGCGAACATGCGCTCGATCAGCCCGATCGAGGTTTTGTCTTCGGCCAGGTCCCACAGCGGGCCGTGGCCGCCGGGGTAGAACACGGCGTTAAAGTCCGCCTCCTTCAGGCCGGCCAACTTGACGGTGTGCGCCAGCGCCTGCTGGGCCGGGGCATCTTCCTTGAAGCGTCGTGTGGCGTCGGTCTGCGCGTCGGGCGCGTCGCTTTTCGGGTCCAGTGGCGGCTGCCCGCCTTGGGGTGAGGCCAGTGTGATCTCGGCACCTGCGTCCTTGAAGACGTAGTAGGGCGCTGCAAATTCTTCCAGCCAGAAGCCGGTTTTTTTGCCGGTGTCGCCGAGCTGGTCGTGTGATGTCAAAACCATCAGTATCTTCATGGGGGCTCCTTGAAAGCGCAGCCTTCGCCGCGCGGTGAAAATGGGGTCATGCCGCCATGGCGCGGCCAGTTGGACATCTTCCCGCGCAAGGGTCGGTCGCCGTGTAGGCGAGGGGAAGGTCGGCCTGTCAGGCCCGGTCGCCCCGGGTGGGTCACAATCCCTGCTGGCCGGTTGCATCGAGTTGCAGCGTCCTGCCAACGAAAAGAAAGAACATTCAGAAAATGGCGATCCAGTGGTTCCCCGGTCACATGCACCTGACCAAGAAGGCGATCAGTGAGCGCATCAAGGAAATTGATGTGGTCATCGAGCTGCTGGACGCGCGCCTGCCCGGCTCCAGCGCCAACCCCATGCTGGCCGAACTGACCGGCGCCAAGCCCGCGCTCAAGGTGCTCAACAAGCAGGACCTGGCCGACCCGGCACGCACACCGCTCTGGCTCGCGTACTACAACAGCCTGCCCGGTACCAGCGCGATTGCGCTCGACGCCAGTGAAACCACGCCGGCGCGCCGCCTGATCGACGCCTGCCACGCGCTGGCGCCCACGCGCGGCAGCATGGTCAAACCCATGCGCGTGCTGATCTGCGGCATTCCCAACGTCGGCAAGTCCACGCTGATCAACACCCTGACCGGCAAACGCGCCACCAAGACCGGCGACGAGGCCGGTATCACCAAACTCGAGCAGCGCATCGTGCTCGCCGACGGCTTTTACCTATGGGACACGCCGGGTATGTTGTGGCCGCGCATCATCGTCGCCAAGAGCGGCTACAACCTCGCCGCCAGCGGCGCGATTGGCCGCAATGCCTTCAACGAGGAAGAGGTCGCGCTGGAACTGCTGGACTACCTGATCCCGTCCTACCCGGGCCTGCTGGAAGCGCGCTACAAGCTCAAGCTGACGCCGGGCATCACCGACGAGCAATTGCTCGAGGAGATCGGCCGCAAGCGCGGTGCGGTGTTGAGCAAAGGCCGCGTGAACCTGCAGAAAGCCGCGGAGATCGTGATCTACGAGTTCCGCGCCGCCACGCTGGGCCGCGTCACGCTGGAAACGCCCGAGGAGTTCGCCCAGTGGCTGGCCGCCGGGCAACTGCTCGATGCCGAGCGGCAGGTCAAGAAGGACAGGATAGAAACCGACCGCCTGGTGCGTTTCAAGAAAATCCCGCGACCGCCCCGCGAGGGTTGAGCACAGGGCCCGCGCGCCCGGAGGTGCCATCGGGCGGAACAGACGGATCAGATGGGTTCAATCACTGTCCGACGGCAGCGACTCTCCCCTCAAAATTTCTGGCTGCGGCCTCTTGAAAGCCAGCGGAGCGCCAATATGTCCCTGCCGTCAGGGTAGTCGCCGCGGGACGGTTGCTGCGCTTGCCAAGACGCCGTGGCCTGACCCGGCTGTCCGGCAGCCCACCTGATGGAGTGAGTCTCTTCCCAGTTTTCATGAAAGGAGATCGTCATCATGAACGGATTGAACCTGTACGGCGACATCTTCGCCGAGCTCAACCGCCTGCAGCAGAACTTCGAGCAGGTTTTCCGGCCCGACGGCGGCCGCAGCATACGCGCGATGCCGCGCGACACCTTCCCGGTGATCAATGTGGGCAGCACGCCCGAGGCCATTGAGGTGCTGGCGCTGGCGCCGGGCATCGACCCCGCCGCGCTGCAGCTCACGGTTGACAAGGGCCTGCTGGTCGTGGCCGGCGAACGCAAGACCGAACAGCCGGCCAACGACAAGGTGGCCGTTTACGCCAAAGAGCGCTACGAGGGCGCTTTCCGGCGCGTGATCTCGCTGCCCGAAGACGCCGACCCCGAGGCCATCAGTGCGACCTACCGCGATGGCCTGTTGCGCGTCACGGTGGCGCGCCGCGAGTCGTCGAAGCCGCGCCAGATCCAGATCCACTGAAACCCCTGAACCTTTTTTCTTTTTTTCAAGGAGCATGTGATGAACCAGAACACAGCTTTGAGCCAGAGCAACCCGGCCCGAGATGTGGCGACAGCGACCCAGGATGCAGACAGCGCGCAAGGTGCTGCATCGCAGCGCACGACGGCCGTGCTGCCGCCTGTGGATATTTTTGAAGACGAGGCGGGCTTTACCGTGCTGGCCGATTTGCCCGGCGTGACCAGGGACCGGCTGACCGTGCGGGTGGACGGCGACAGCCTGGTGATTGAAGGGGCTGCTGCGGCGCCGGTGGGGGCTGACATGACGCTGATTTACGGCGAGGTGCTGAACCCGCTGTACCGCCGCACCTTCACCTTGAGCCGGGAACTGGACCCGGCAAAGATCGAGGCGAAGCTCGAAAACGGGGTGCTCAGGTTGAGCATTCCCAAGGCCGAAGAGGCCAGGTCGCGCCGCATCGAGGTGGCCCTGGCCTGAATTTCCCGGGTCTCTTCCTGAGTCTTGTCAGTGCAGGCGCGTGCAGTAGGCCAGGAACTGGTCGAGTTCGGTGGATTTGTCGAAAACCGCATCCGCACCGCCCGCCAGGCAGCGCCGGCGGATGTCATCGGTGGCGTAGTTGGACAACACCACCACGCGTTGCTGATTCGAGCGCTGCCTGCAGCCCTTGAGCACGCCCAACCCGCTGCCCTGTTGAAGGAAAAGATCGACCACCAGCAGTTGCCAGTCGCGCGGGTGCTGGGCCAGCCAGGTGCAGGCGCTTTGTTCGGTCTCCGCGTAGCCCACTGTCTGCACGCCGGCCAGCTCGGTCAATGTTTCGACAAGGTTGTCCCGGATGAACGCGTTGTCCTCAACAATATAGACCTTCAACGCCGCGGGGCGCTGGGTGGGGGAGGAGGGGCCGGGTCCCAGGAGGGGACTGGCGGCAAGGTTCACGGTTGTCACGTAGCCAGTCTCTCCCGATCGCCGCAGGATTGGCGCAAGGGATTGCACTGCACCGGTGTAGGACAGTGCGCTTCGAGTGCCACAGGGCTTTTGAAAGGGCCTGTGCGGATCGCCGTCCCGGCCGGGACGGTGCCGCCTTTGCATGCCAATACAGGCCTCAGCCCTTGCGCACCGGACGCCTGAAGCTACAAAAAAAGTAGCGCTTGCGATCGGCCCGCGACTGGAAAAACGGCGGCGGAACTACAGCGGACCCGACGGCCCGGTCCTGCCGGCCAGCCGCCGGCGCACATATACGGCGACAAAACCGAGGCCCAGCACCAGCGCAAACCAGCCCACCAGGGACGCGTTGGCCACGATTCCCTGCATGCCCGGCGAAGTAATGAAATACGGCGACACCAGCACGGCCAGGCCGATCAGGACGCACAGGAGTCCCTTGACCAAAAGCTCGTTGTTGGCCTTGTTGCTGTGCCTGCGGATAGGGGGAGGAGGTAGGGGCATGGCCTGATTGTCGGCCAAATGCGAAGGGCAGGGTGCCCCGGGGGGCTTGTCGGCATCGCGCCGGACGGATCGCAGCAATGGACTTATAGTGGCGGCTACCTTTTTTATCGGCCTGCGCTCACCACGCGCGCGGGCCACTTCCAGGAGCCTTTTGTGTCCCCCACTCCCGCAGCAGCCATTGAACCGACCCGCTTTGGCAGCGGGCAGGCCGTTCGCCGCCTCGAAGACGATGCCCTGCTGGCCGGCGCCGGCCAGTTCACCGACGACGTGACCCAGCCGGAGCAGGTGGCCCTGTTTTTTGTGCGTTCACCCTACCCGCACGCGCGCATCGTCGCGGTGGACAGCGCCGCCGCGCTGGCCATGCCGGGTGTGTTGAAGATCGTGACCGGCGCCGACTTGGTAGCCGACGGGGTCAAGCCGATTCCCGGCTCCAGCGGCTTTCCAAGGGCCGACGGCTCACCCGGGGTGTCACCCGTGCGCCGCGTGCTGGCCCATGAACGGGTGCGTTTCGTCGGCGAGGCGGTGGCCGCCGTGGTCGCGCAGACCCTGCAGCAGGCCCGCGACGCGGCCGAAGCCGTGATGGTGGACTATGACGAGCTGCCCATGGTGGTGGACATGAACGACGCCACCGCGCCCGGCGCCCCCGCACTGGTGCCGGAAGCGCCCGACAACATCGCCTGCGAAACGCGTTACGGCAGCGTGGAAGCCACTGCCGCCGCCTTTGCAAAAGCCCGGCATGTGGTGGCGCTGGACATCGTCAACCAGCGCCTGCATGCGCTGAGCCTGGAGCCGCGCTCGGTGCTGGCCGCGTTTGACAAAACCTCGCAGCGCCTGACGATACGCATGAGCACGCAGATGCCCACCGGTGTGCGCAACTCGGTGTGTGACGCGCTGGGCATGGCGCAGGAGCAGGTGCGGGTGGTGGTCGGGGATGTGGGCGGCGGCTTCGGAATGAAAACCGGCGTTTACCCCGAAGACATTGCCGCCGCGTATTGCGCCCGGGCCCTGCAGCGGCCGGTCAAATGGGTGGCCGATCGCAGCGAGGAATTCATTTCCGCCTACCATGGCCGCGACGTGGCCAGCCACGCCGAACTGGCGCTCGACGAGCACGGAAAAATACTCGCCCTGCGCCTGGCCTCGCTGGCCAATGTGGGTGCGTACGCCACCGGCGCGGGCGTGGCCATTCAGCTGCTGATTGGCCCCTGGGTGCAGACCAGCGTCTACGACATCCAGACCATCGACTTTCATTTCAGCGCCGTGCTGACCAACACCGCGCCCACCAGCGCCTACCGCGGCGCGGGCCGGCCCGAGGCCATCTTCACGATGGAGCGGCTGATGGACGAGGCTGCGCGCCAGACCGGCATCGACCGCATTGAACTGCGCCGGCGCAACTTCATCCAGCCCGCGCAGATGCCTTACAAAAACCCCATGGGCCAGGTGTATGACACCGGCAAGTTCGAGTCGGTGATGGACCAGGCGCTGGTGCTGGCCGACTGGAAAGGGTTTGAGGCGCGGGCGGCCGCGTCGGCCGTGAACGGAAAAATGCGCGGCCTGGGCATTGCCACATTCCTTGAGTGGACCGGCGGCAACGCGCTGGAAGAAACCGTGACGGTGGCCGTACAAGCCGACGGCATGATCGAAGTTTTCACCGCCGTCAACGCCATGGGGCAGGGCATTGCCACCACGCTGACCCAGTTGGTGGTCGATGCCTTTGGCGTGCCCGCGGATAAGGTGCGTGTGGTCATGGGCGACACCGACCGCGGCAACGGTTTTGGCAGCGCCGGTTCACGCTCGCTGTTCACCGGCGGCTCGGCGGTGCGCGCTGGCGCCGACAAGGCGATTGCGCTGGGCAAACAGCTCGCAGCCAAAGAGTTTGAGGCCGCCGCCGAGGACGTGATTTACGCCGGCGGCGACTTCACCGTCGCAGGCACCGACCTGCGCATCGGTCTCTTTGACCTGGCAGGTCGCCAGAGCGAGCAACGCATTTTTGTGGACTCCACCACCACGGTGGCCGGGCCGACCTGGCCCAACGGCTGCCACATCAGCGAGGTCGAGATCGACCCGCAGACCGGCCAGGTGGCGGTGGTGGCCTACGCCTCGGTCAACGACGTCGGCCGCGTCGTCAACCCCCTGATCGTGCGCGGCCAGCTCGACGGCGGCGCGGTGCAGGGCATCGGCCAGGCGCTGTGCGAGCGCATGGTCTACGACCGCGAGACCGGCCAGCCGGTGACCGGCAGCCTGATGGACTACGCCGCGCCGCGTGCCGACACCGCGCCCGACTTCAGGACCGAGATGGACGAGTCCACGCCCTGCCTGAACAATCCGCTGGGCGTCAAGGGTGTGGGTGAGCTTGGCACCATTGGCGCCGGCCCCACGGTGGTCAACGCCGTGGCCGACGCGCTGGCCCGCCGCGGCCTGGCCGCCCAGGCCAGGGCGCTGCAGATGCCGATTTCACCAGCGCGGCTCTGGCAGCTGATGCAACCCGGCGGTTGAACGCCGCCTCACCATCGATCGGTCGAAGTCAAGGGCGTTCTGGCCGCTCTTAGGCCAACCGGGCGGCCCAGCTGTAGTTACACTTAGCTACGTTGACTTTGAAGGCGCTCCGTGTTTCGTCACCTTATGGCTTGTATTGCCTGTATGGCCATGCTGTCAGGCTGTGCCCTCGCGCATGCCGAAAACGCTGTTTATGCCTTCCCCCCGGCCAATCCTGACGACATCCATCTGCCCGTTGCCTGGAACCTGACCACCCAGCGTGTTTCTTCCGCCCAGTGGGGAAGAGTAGTCAGCCTGCCGGCAGTTCTACCCGTCGGCCGCGGCCGGCCTGCGCTGAGCAACTGCCAGTGATCGCGCTGGCCCGACTCCTTCCGCGATCGCTGGTTGCGCGGGTCTACCTTCTCTACACGGTGACACTGCTGCTGTTCCTCTGCAGCGGCTTGTGGCTTTTCTACCATCACCAGTTCAACGAGGCCGTGGAGAACGCCCAGGAGTCGGCGACCATGCTGGTCGAGGTGGCGGCGCAGACCATTTCCGGCAGCGCCGTGATCGGCGACCACGCCACCATCAAGCGCACCCTGGACAAGGCTGTCCTGCGCTCGCAGTTTTCGTCGGCCTCGTTCATCAATTTCGCAGGTGGCGTCATCGAGAGCGACAACGCCCAGCCGCCACCGGTGCATCCCCCCGCGTGGCTGCGCGACGCGGCGGCAGCCCATCTGCATGACGTCAACCGGACCATTGCCATGGACGGGCGTGACTATGGCGTGCTGCGCCTGAGTTTTGCGGTGGACCAGGTAGCCGCAGGCCTGTGGCATCCGATGCTGGCTGCCTTGGGGCTGGGGCTGGCGGGTGTTGCCGGCGGGCTAATGCTGATCTGGTTTCCGCTGCGCCACTGGCTGGGTTCGCTGGAGCGCGTGAACACCTTCCAGGCGGAATTCCCGCGCCATGGCGATCGTGCGGCAACTTCGTTGCTGCAGAGCCTGCCTCAGGAATTTCGCCCCACGTTCGAGGTTCTCGACCAGACCGCCAACAGCCTGAGAAAAGAGTTGGACAACCGCGAGGAGGCCTTGGGGTCGCTGCGCAGCGCGCTGGCGGAACTGCTGCCACACGTTGCTTCCGACGGTTTCGCAGGAAGTGACGACATCGCCGTGTTGTCCCGCACGATAGCCGACCTGGTGCAGGAGCGCGGGGCCAGGCGCGACGAACTGCAGGAGGCCGTCGCGGCAGCACAGTCAGCCAACCGGGCCAAAAGCGAATTTCTCGCCAACATGAGCCACGAGATCCGCACCCCCATGAACGGCATCCTGGGCATGACGGGCCTGGTGCTCAAAACCGAGCTGACGGCGCAGCAGCGACAGTTTCTCGGCATTGTGAAGACCTCGGCAGATGCCTTGCTGACCATCATCGACGACATTCTGGACCTTTCGAAAATCGAGGCCGGCATGCTCACCATGGAGCTGATCCCTTTTGATCTGCACCGGTTGATGGACGAAACGGTGCAGTCGCTTTCCCTGCGGGCGCAGGAAAAAGGGCTGCGCCTGAGCAGCACCATGGCTCCGGTGGTGCCCCGGCGGATTGTGGGCGAACAGGTGCGCCTGCGGCAGATTCTGTTGAACCTGATGGGCAATGCCGTCAAGTTCACCGACCGCGGCGAGGTCAGCGTTCACTGCACACTGGAGCCCGGCGAATCCGGCGGCGCCATGCTGCACTTCACCGTGACCGACACCGGCATCGGCATTTCCCCTGAAAAGCAGCAGCATATTTTCCAGGCCTTCAGCCAGGAAGATACGTCGACCACGCGCAGGTTTGGCGGCTCGGGCCTGGGGCTGACGATTTCGCGACGTCTTGTCGGCTTGATGCAGGGCGAGTTGTGGGTGGACAGCAACCCCGGTGCCGGCAGCAGTTTCCATTTCACCATGGCCTTTACCGAGGATGCGGCGCCCCTGCGGGCGCCGGACGCCGTGCCGGTTTTCTCGGCGACCCTTCCGCCGGGGACGAAAGAGGAACTGCCGGTGCTGGTGGTTGAAGACAACCTGATCAACCAGACCCTGGTGATGACGCTGCTGCAACGTGGCGGCTACCGCGTGACCCTGGCGGGCACAGGGCGGGAAGCGGTGGAGAAATTCCTGATGCACCGCTTTTGCGTCATCCTGATGGATATGCAGATGCCCGACCTGGACGGCATTGAGGCGACCAAGGCGATTCGCCTGCTCGAACGCAAACAGGAGCGCCTGCGCACGCCCATCGTGGCCATGACGGCCAACGCCATGCGGGGTGACCGCGAGCGTTGCCTGGAGGCCGGCATGGACGACTACCTGGCCAAGCCCATCAAAACCGCGGAACTGTTTGCCATCATCGAAACCCTGATCGCGGACTGACGGGCGCGCGCCTGGTTCCGGCCCGCGCCCCTTTCAAGCGGCGGGTGTGCCAGGTCTTTGCCGAGGCCCACAGCTGACGCCCGCTCAGGCATGGCCGGCGGCTTCCCTGGCGCGCATCTTGGCGCCTGTGTATTCGCCATGCGTGACATGCAGCAGGCCGGCGATCTTGCCGATCAGGTGGTTTTCGTGCGCGTCGAGGTGGGCGTCCGAATACGCCACCTGCCACATGGTTTCCACCATGTGAATCTTCTGCGCCTGCGTGAAGTGCTCGTTCATGGCGGAGGTAAAGCGGTGGTAGTCGTGGCTGGTCCTGGCCGTGTTGTTTGACCTTGATCAAAGTTCGGTCGGATCCGTGCCTGCGCGGCAACAGGGCTGAAGCCATAATCCAAGTAATTTATTAATTACTTGGATGCCCATGAATGCAGAAGCAACCGGCAAGCGCATCAAGCAGGCCACTGAAGTCCGCCAGGCCGGCTTGGTGGAGGCCGCCCTGCAACTGGCCGCGCAGCGCAGCCCGGCTGACATCACCACGAGCGATCTGGCGCAGGCCGTGGGCATCAGCCAGGGCGCGGTGTTCCGGCACTTTGCCAGCAAGGAGGCTATCTGGCTGGCCGTGCTGGAGGGGGCGTCCGACACGCTGATGACCCGGCTGCAAACGGCCGCCGGCACGGCGCCCACCCCGATGGCAGCGTTGCAGGCGGTGTTCATGGCTCATGTGGACTTTGTGGTGGCCCATCCCGGCGTTCCCCGGCTCATCTTTCAGGAACTGCAGCAAGCGCAGGACACCGCACTCAAGGCCAGCGTGCGCAGCCTGATGCAGAAATACCGGATCTTGCTCTTGGGGGTGTTGCAGCAGGCGCAGGACCAACGCTTGCTGGCGCCCGGCACGGACCTGCAGGCCGCCGCCGTCTTGTTCATCGGTTCGGTGCAGGGCCTGGTCATGCAGTCGCTGCTCAGTGGCGACGTCCGCGCCGTGACCACGCATGCTCGCGGGGTGCTCACGATTTACCTGCGCGGTCTCGCCGCCGGGAGAGGTCGGACAGCAGCGACAGACAGGCATGCCCCCGCCTTGAAGGAGACCTCATGAAAAGCAAACTTCCGTTTTCACGCCGCATCACGCTGGGCGCCCTGGTCCTGGTGCTGGTGGGCGCGCTGGCCTGGGTGGCGTTGCGCACCGGCCCGCTGGCGGCCACGCGCATCACGGTCATGCGGGTGCAGGAGGGTCGCCTGGCCCCGGCGATTTTTGGCATCGGCACCGTGGAAGCCCGGCGCAGCTGGATGGTGGGCCCGACGACGGCGGGCCGGGTGCTGGCTGTGCGGGTGGACGTGGGCGACACGGTCAAGGCCGGGCAGTTGCTGGCCGACATGGACCCGGTGGATCTCGACCAGCGCCTCGCGGCCCTGGATGCCTCACTGGCCCGCGCGGGCAGCACGCAGGCAGCTGCGCAGGCCCAGGTGAAGGACGCTGCGGCCCGGCGGGAGCTGGCCGCCATCAATGCCAGACGCAACCAGGAGCTGGCCGCGCAAAATTTCATCAGTGCCGCTGCGCTTGAATCCCGCATGCAGGAAAAAGCGTCCGCCGACGCTGCGCTGCAGACTGCCCAGGCCAATCTGGCCGGCGCTGGCCAGGACGTGGCCCGCCAGAAGGCAGAGCGCGCCGGCCTGCAGCAGCAACGCGGCAACGTCCGTCTGCTGGCCCCGGCCGATGGGGTGGTTACCAGCCGCGACGCCGAAGCCGGCACCACCGTGGTGGCTGGCCAGCCTGTGCTGCGCCTGATCGACCCGGCCAGCCTGTGGGTGAAATTGCGGGTGGACCAGGGGCGTTCGGCCGGCCTCGCGCCGGGCTTGGCCGCCAGCATCGTGCTGCGTTCGCATCCGGGTACGCCGGTGCCGGGGCAGGTTGCGCGCGTGGAACTGCTGGCCGACAGCGTGACCGAGGAGCGCATCGCCCAGGTGGCCTTTGCGCAGGCGTCGACCGCCAGGGCGATGGGCGCCTCCGTCGGTGAACTGGCAGAAGTCACGCTGCAGCTGCCTGAAACAGCTTCCTCACTGCTGGTGCCCAGTGCCAGCATCCAGCATCGCCAGGGTGAAACCGGCGTCTGGCGCATCGAGCATGGCAAGCCGGTGTTTGCGCCCGTGCGGCTGGGCGTCCGCAGTCTGGATGGCCAGGTGCAGGTGATGGCTGGCCTCACAGCCGGTGACGAGGTGGTGGTGTACAGCCAGAAGGCCCTCACCCCCGGCGCCCGCGTGCAGGTGGTCGACACGTTGATCAAGGACGGACGCAAAGGGACCGCCCCGTGATCAGTCTGGCCGGGCGCGACATTGCGCACAGCTGGGGCAAGTTTGTGCTCACGGGCGTGGGCCTGGGCCTGCTGATCGGTGTGACGCTGACCATGGCCGGTGTCTACCGCGGCATGGTCGATGACGCACAGGCCCTGCTGACCAACAGCCGGGCCGACCTGTGGGTGGTGCAAAAGGACACGCAGGGGCCGTATGCCGAATCGTCAAGCCTGAAAGACGATGTGGTGCGCAGCGTGCGCGGCATGCCCGGTGTGGCGCAGGCAGCCAACGTGACCTACTTCACCATGCAGGTTCAAAGCCGTGACGGCGACGACATCCGCGCCATGGTGGTCGGGATCGAATCCGGCCAGCCAGGCGAGCCGGGTTATCTGGTGGCGGGCCGCCAGCTCACACGCAGCCATTACGAAGCCGTGGCCGATGTGAAAACCGGCTTTGCCCTGGGCGAGCGCATCCGCATCCGCCGCCACGATTACACCGTGGTGGGACTGACGCAACGCATGGTGTCCTCGGGCGGCGACCCGATGGTGTTCATCCCGCTCAAGGACGCCCAGGAGGCGCAGTTCCTGAAAGACAACGACGCCATCGTCAACGACCGCACCCGAACCGCCACCAACCCGGCTTTCAACCGCCCCGGCGTGCCGGGCCTGCTTGATGCGGTGCAGGCGCTGCAGACCAGCAGCCGCAACGTCAATGCCGTGCTGGTGCAGCTGGCACCCGGGTTCGAGGCCGGGCAGGTGGCCGAGCCGATTCGCCGCTGGAAGCACCTGGAGGTGTTCACGCGGGATGGCATGGAGGAAATTCTGGTCGCCAAGCTGATTGCCACTTCGGCCAGGCAGATCGGCATGTTCCTGGTGATTCTGGCGGTGGTCAGCGCAGCCATCGTGGCCTTCATCATCTACACCATGACGCTGGGCAAAATTCGCGAGATCGCGGTGCTCAAGCTCATCGGCACGCGCAACCTGACGATCGCCAGCATGATCCTGCAGCAGGCGCTGGGCCTGGGACTGATTGGTTTTGTCGTCGGCAAGGTGAGCGCCACCCTCTGGGCGCCGGTGTTTCCCAAGTTCGTGCTGCTGCTGACGCAGGATGCCATGATGGGGCTGGGTGGCACGCTGCTGATCTGTGCGCTGGCCAGCACACTGGCCATCCGCGCGGCACTCAAGGTCGATCCCGCAGAGGCGATCGGATGACCCGGGTGATGGACATGACCCCTGCAACCCCGGCCACCCCGGCAAGCGCCGGCGGCATCCGCATTGAAGGCCTGCGCAAGGTGTATGGCCAGGGCGACACCGCCGTCGAGGCACTCAGGAACGTCAACATGACCGTGGGCCCCGGCGAGGTCGTGGGACTGGTGGGCCCCTCGGGCTCGGGCAAAAGCACGCTGCTCAAATGCCTGGGTGCCATCATTGAACCCACGTCGGGGCGCATGACGCTGGGCAGCGACGTGATTTACGACAATGGCTGGGCCACCTCCGACCTGCGTGCCCTGCGGCGCGACCGCATCGGTTTTGTGTTTCAGGCACCGTACCTGATTCCCTTTCTGGACATCACCGACAACGTGGCCCTGCTGCCCATGCTGGCCGGCGTATCCAATGCCCAGGCCCGGGCCCGGGCGCTGGAACTACTGACCGCGCTGGATGTGGCCCACCGCGCCAGGGCCGAGCCCTCGCAACTGTCGGGCGGTGAGCAGCAGCGCGTATCGATTGCGCGGGCGTTGGCGAATCGTCCGCCTGTGATCCTGGCCGACGAACCCACCGCCCCGCTCGACAGCGAACGGGCGCTCGCCGTCATGCGCATCCTGAACCAGATGGCCCGGCAGGCCCAGACCGCGATCATCGTGGTGACCCACGACGAAAAAATCATTCCCACGTTCAAGCGCATCTATCACATCCGTGATGGCCAGACGATTGAAGAAGCCGGCCAGGGGTTGAGCTTTTGATGACTGGATGGGTGCGCTCCCGACGCATGAAAGGACCTCGCATGAACACTTCCCGACTCCTCAAAATCCTCGCCGCTGTGGCCATCGTTTTCGGCGTACTCACGGTCTTCAGTGGCGGGCGTGCGCTGTTTGGCGGCACCGAGGCACGCGTCGCCGTGGGCAACGCCGTGGACTTCGTGTTGTGGTTCAACTTTCTCGCCGGCTTCGCCTATGTGCTCAGTGGCTTCGGACTGTGGCGGGGGCGTCGCTGGGCCGCCTGGGCGGCCAGCCTGCTGGCGCTGGCCACGGCCCTCGTCGCGGGCGCCTTCGCCGTGCATGTTGCGGGTGGGGGTGCCTATGAAACACGCACGGTGGGTGCGCTGGCGCTCAGGCTGCTGTTTTGGGGGTTGGTGGCCGTCGTGGCGCTGCGTGTATTGAAACCATCACACTGACACGGGCTGGCCGGAGTATGTAAAAAGTGCCTGTAGCCCTTTTGGAACGGGCGCGAGCAGCTATCAATAACAGAGCAAATTCAGGCGCCTGACGCCCGCTCAGGCATGGCCGGCGGCTTCCCTGGCGCGCATCTTGGCGCCTATGTATTCGCCATGCGTGACATGCAGCAGGCCGGCGATCTTGCCGATCAGGTGGTTTTCGTGCGCGTCGAGGTGGGCGTCCGAATACGCCACCTGCCACATGGTTTCCACCATGTGAATCTTCTGCGCCTGCGTGAAGTGCTCGTTCATGGCGGAGGTGAAGCGGTGGTAGTCGTGGCTGGTCCTGGCCGTGTCCTCTGCCAGTTCCAGCAGGCGGGCCAGCTCGTCGTCGGCGAGCGAAAATTTTCCGCGCAGCGTGTCCAGCACGGTGGCCCTTTCGGCGGCCGTGATGGTGGGGTCGGCGCGCATGACTTCCACCAGCAGAACGGCGGTGCCCAGTTGCAGCTCATGTTCGCGCTCGGCGGGTGAGGAGGCCTGGGCAGGCGCCGTGAAAGTGTCAAACAGGTCTTTGAGGGTTCTGAGCATGGGCTTCCTTGGGAGCTTTGCGGCCATGCGCGCAAACACTGATGGAGCCGGCAGAGCGCGGATTGGTTCCCGCCCCGGTGCCGGGCGGCGGGCTCCCACACCGTCGACAGGGACAAGGGGGCGCGTTGCTGCAGGGCGGGAGAAGTTGGGCTACAACAAAGGGCGTTTTTGCTTTCCGTCGGAAGTAGCTCCTGACCCATGTCATGGCCGGGCGGTTCCTGCTCTGGAATACTGGGCATCGCGCAACGAGTTTTCCATGGAGTGCCGCGCCCACTATGAACTGGTTGAAAAAACTCCCCAACTCCCGGCGCGCCGCCAGCGGCCTGGAATGGACGCTGTGGCGCAAGTTGCCGCTCATTGCCGCGGTGGGCACGCTGCTGCCCCTGCTGGTCCTGGGGCTGGTGTACCTGTTCAACGATCCCGCCGCCGGTGCCGCCCAGGCCCGTTGGGAACAGATGGTGGGTTACATCGTGCTGGGCGCCATCCTGTTTCACTGGTCCATGGTGGTCACGGTGGCTTTTGGTTGTGTCATCGTGATGATCATGAAAGGCCCCGGTTATGTGGCCGACGGCCTCTGGGTGTCGCACACCGACCGGCCGAGCGAGCACATGGAAAGCGCCGAAGAAGCCGCCAGCCGCCGGCCCCGCGACTGATCCCCGGGGAGCCCGTGCCGCCGCCGGGCGACAATGGGAAGGCCATGAAAAACATACTTCCCCTGCAACTGCTGGTTGCGCCCGACAGAAACGATCCGCAGCCCCTGATCCTGTACCACGGCCGCGGCTGTCCGGACGGCTTTGCCGCGGCCCTGGCCGCCTGGCTGTATTACGAAGGCCGGGCCGAGCTGGTGGGGCTGGACCACGGCGACACGCGCTCGGTCGATGACCTGCCGGCACTGGCCGGGCGCGCGGTGTACATCCTCGACTTTTCGTTTTCCGCCGAGATCCTGCGCGGCATCGAAGAACGCGCCGCCAAACTCGTGCTGCTCGACCACCACAAAAGCGCCGCGGAAAAACTCACCGGGTTTGCCTGCCGTTGCGGTGTGGTGCATTTCGACATGGACAAATGTGGCGCTCGCCTGGCCTGGGAGTTTTTCCATCCCGCTACCCCGTTGCCGGACCTCGTTCGTTACATCGAGGACCGTGACATCTGGGTCTGGCGCCACCCCGAAAGCCCTGCCTTTCTGGCGGCGCTCGACATGGAGCCCCACGACTTTGCGCGCTGGGCGGCGATCGCCGCCTTCAGCCCCGAACAGGTGGCAGCCTTCATGGCGCGCGGCCAGGCCATGGACGAAAAATTCAGCAAGCTCGCGGCCGGCATCGCCGAAAACGCGCAGCCCGTTGTCTTCAACGGCCAGCACGGCCTGATGGTCAACGCGCCCGGCGTGTTTCACAGCCTGGTGGGCGACCTGCTTTCAAAACAAAGCGGCACCTTTGCGCTGATGTGGACGGTGGCTCCGGGCGGCGTGGTCAAGGCCGGGTTGCGTTCGCAACGCGGCTTCGATTGCATCGCGCTGGCCGAAAGCATGGGCGGCGGCGGCCACGCGCAGGCCTGTGGTTTCAAGATGCCCATCGACAGGCTGCCAGAGCTGCTCAGCGGCGTGTTCGACGCGGCTGCGGCGCCGGGAACCGAAGCCCGTTAACCACCCACAAACACCACCAACGGACACCCCAGCCATGCCACGCCTTGCACCCCTGCCGCCCGACACCACGCCGGCGCTCAAACCGCACTTCGACTTCTTCCTGACCACGCTGGGGTTCACGCCCAACAGTGTGCTGACCATGCAGCGCAAGCCCAAACTCGTGCAGGCGCTGGCGCAGCTCAACGGCGCGGTGATGGACCCCGAGGGCGAGGTGGACCTGGGCTTTCGGCGGCTGATCGGCCATGTGGTGAGCAAGGTGGCGGGCTGCCTGTATTGCCAGGCCCACACCCTGCTGGGGGCCAGGAATTTCGGCATCAGCGAAGCCAAGCTCGCCGACGTCTGGACCTATGCCAGCAGCCCGCTCTACAGCCAGCGCGAGCGCCTGGCCCTGGACTTCGCGCTAGCCGCGGCCAGCCAGCCCAACGCCGTGACCGACGAACAGTTTGCACAGCTGCAGCAGCACTGGAGCGACAGCGAAATCACCGAAATCCTCGGCGTGGTGGCGATGTTTGCTTTTTTGAATCGCTGGAACGACACCATGGCCACACCGCTAGAAGCCAGTCCCGCGGCCGTGGCCACGCAGGCCCTGGGCGGCCAGGGCTGGACGGCGGGCAAACACGGGTGATGGCGTGGGCCCGGCGGGTCCGCCGCGCAGGCGGCCAGGGCTAGGGCATCAGCGTCACGCGCCACCACGAGGCGTCAGCCAGCAGCAGGCAGCCGCCGCCGGCCAAAGGGGTCAGCCGTTCGACGCGGGCCGGCAGTGGCTTGGGATCGGCGAGCTCTGTCCATTGTCCCGGCGCGTCCCAGCGCAGCGCATGCAAGGCCGCAAGCTGCATGTCCGGGACAACCATCGCGGGCCGGCTGCCCGGCTGTTCAACCGTCACCGCCAGTTGTTGCTCCAGCGCACCCATGCGGTGGTTGGAGACATCCATCGCCCTGGCGTAGGCCTCGAGCCGGGGCGGGCGAAAGTGGTACAGCGTGAGCACGCCGCCGACGTGGGGCGTGGTCACGCTGGCGATGTCGGGCTTGCCGTCGCCGTCAAAGTCGGCAACGCCCACCGGGTTGAGCCAGCGGAAGGTGGCGCCGGCATAGGGGCTGCGGGCCACTTCGGACAAGGTCCTGCCGGAATCTGCGTCGGTGGCGGCGCGGGGCTGCGGGCTGGCGCGTAACCCAAACACCACCACCGCCGCGCCACGCAGCGCGTCGGCTTCGACAAGAATTATTTCATCGCGTCCGTCAGCATCCAGATCGGCGAGCCTGGGCACCCTGTCTTCAAACACCCGGTGCAGCGGCAGGTGATACACCAGCTCTTGCGCGGCGCCCGATGCGCCGGACACCAGCACATGCAGGCTGGCCGCGTGGACCGGTGAACCCAGCGCCGCGTGCGGGTAGCGTGCGGTGGGTGAGCCCAGCCAGGCCCACAGAATGTCTTTCTGCCCCTGCACGGCCTGGCTTTGCGGCAGGCGTTGCCTGGCCGCTGCGGGCGGCGCAGGCGGGGCCGGCGCATGAACGCCACACTGGGCTGACGACGCTTCCACCCGGAGCTCCATCGCCGAGGACGTGCCGGCCAGTGCCCATGAGGCCAGCAACAGGGGTACGCCGCGGCGCAGCAGGCGTGGGAGCCGGGCTTGGCCCGGGAAGGTGGATGTCATGAAAGTTGGTCGTGCCGGGCTGACTTTTCTTACAGGAATCATGCCCACGTTTGCACGGGTGTGTGCGCCGGTTCCCACGCGCATCTGGATACCACTGCAGTCGCGCGGTAAATGCCCGGTAAATCTCCGTTTTCCTTACACGGCCTTCACAAAGCCAGGCCAACAATGGCCTCACTGAATCACACACAAGCCTTCAAAAAGCAGTGATTCAGGAGCAGCTCCCACTGCCGCTTGCCGACCCTGGAAACCCTTCCAGCCACCGCAAGCTGCCCCCGGGCTGCTGGTTATTCACCCGCATCGCAGGAGAACCCCATGAAATCGAAACTGTTGACCGCTTCCTTGTTGGCATCCGCCTTGTTCGCCGGTCTGGGCATGGCCCCGGCGATGGCGCAAGGCAACAACCACACCCCCGGCATCGACCAGTCGCAGCAGGCGATCAGCGCGCGCATCCAGCAGGGCCTGGCGTCCGGCCACATCACACCTTCCGAGGCGCAGGCGCTGTACCAGCGTGACCGCGAGATCGAAGCCCGCGAAATGCGCTACAAGGCCAACGGCAGTACCAACCCGCAGGAGCGCCAGCAGTTGCGCGCCGACCTGGGCGCCCTGAGCGCCGATGTGGAACGCATGATGACCAACAACGTTTACAACGCGCCCCCCGTCGCTGGCGGCAATACCAATACCAACGGCATCGACAGGCTTGAGTACAAGATCAGCCAGCGCATCGACGAGGGTGTGCGCACCGGCCGCATCACCCAGCGCGAAGCGCGCAGGCTGTACAGCCGCGAGCGTGTCATCGAGCGCCATGAGCAAGCCTTCAAGGCCGACGGCGTCGTGACCCAGCAGGAGCGCCGGCAACTGCGCAACGAGCTGACCGCGCTGCGCGACCAGGTCGAGCGCATGATGCGCAACGACCGCCGCAACGGCCGCGGATAAAGTCGCGGATAAGGCTGCGGTTAAGGCAGGCCCCGGGCGTTCAGAGCGCCCGGACAAAAAAGCCAGGCAGTGCCTGGCTTTTTTTGTGTTTGATGATCAAAACGACCTCCAGCCCACATGTGGCGGGCGCAGGCAGCTATCAAAAACGGAGCGGGTTTAAGGCCAGTGTACCTGGCCGGGGGCTCAGGCCACGTATTTCTGTTCGCGCAGCCAGGCGGCCAGGCGTTCGGCAAACACCTTGTAGCCCTCGGCATTGGCGTGAATCTGGTCCGAGCGCAACTCGGGCCGCGACAGCACATGCGCCCAGCCGCCGGCGAACAGCGGCACACCGGTGGCGCTGGCGACTTCGGCATACAGCTCATGGTCTTTCAGCGCGCCGGTGGCCAGCGCCATCAGCGCCGGCTCGGGCTGCGCAATCAACACCACCTGCGCGCTGGCCGCGGCGGTTTGCACGATGGACGTGAGCGCGGCCCGCGTGCGCTCCGGCGGCAGCCTGCGCAAAAAGTCATTGCCGCCAATCGACACCAGCACCAGGCCCGGCGTGTTGGCCTGCAGCAGCGCCGGCAGACGCGCCAGTGCGCCTTCAGCCGTGTCGCCATTGACGCCGGCGTTCTGCGCCACATGGCCGGTCAAGTGCTCGAGCAAGGGCGGATAGGCGGTGTCCGCCGGCGCGCCATAACCGAAGGTCAGCGAATCACCGAGGCACAACAGCGTGGCGTCCTTCGGTAATGTCCTGGCCGTGGTTTTGGCCGATTTCGAGCAACCGGTGGCCAGCACCAAGGTGCCGGCAAGGCTGCAGAGCAGCCACTGGCGCCGCGTGGTGGCGGCCGGGTGGGGCAAGGGATGCATGAAGCTGACGAAGTGAAAGAAAAACTCTGGTGGAGAGGAGGAGGATCGAACTCCCGACCTCTGCATTGCGAACGCAGCGCTCTCCCAGCTGAGCTACCCCCCCACACTCGCAAATTCTAGCGAACTGCGCAGCGCGCCGCCAGCCCCCGCCCGGGCCGGCTTTCCGCTTTCCGGTTCAGGCGTGACGCGGGCGGGCGGCCGCCAGCAGCTTTTGCACCAGCGGGTGAAGCAGCTTCTTGTGCGCGGCGAGGGCGTAGAAGTGCTCTTCCACGCCCTCGCAAGGTCCCACCCGCCTGACCTGGTAACGCTCGGTCATTTCCTCCTGCACCAGCTCGGCCGCCGGAAAGACGCCCATCCCGGCCGCGCCAAAGGTCTTGAGCAGCGCGCTGTCTTCAAACTCGCCAGCGATGTTGGGGGTGATGTCCAGCCGCTCGAACCACTGGTCAATCGGGGCCCGCACTGCGCCGTGGCTGGTGGGCAGCAGCACAGGTACCCGGGCCAGCGACTGCGGGAAACCCCTGCGCGCCGCGGTATACAACGAAGGCGGCGCATACCAGGCCAGCGGGGACGAACCGAGCGGGTGACTGTAAAGCTTGACGTTGGGATTGGGCGGCGCGGGCCGGTCCGCCAGGATCACATCGAGCCGGTGCAGCGCCAGGTCACCGAGCAGGTCCTCGAACTCGTCCTCGTGGCAAAGCAGCCTGAGCCTGGGCTCGTGCATGACCGGCTGCAGAAGGCGCCGCACGGCCAGTTTGGGCAGGCCGTCGGAGATGCCCACCGCCAGCCGCACGGTCGGGGTGCTGGCTGCCTCGCGCACCGCGGCAGGCAACTGTTCGCCGAGCTGGAAAATCTGCTCGGCCTGGCGCATGGCCGCGGCGCCTGCCGGCGTGAGCGCCACGCCGCGGCCCTCGGGTTTGAGCAGGGCATAGCCCAGCGAGCGTTCCAGTTCGCGTACCTGCGTGCTGACCGTCTGCACCGCCATGCCCAGACGGTCGGCGGCGCGTGTCATGCCGCCTTCCTTGGCCACGACCCAGAAATAGTAGAGGTGGCGGTAGTTGAAATCTTTGCTCATTGTTCTGTTTTTCAGAAGTATTTTTTCGCCATTATCTGCTTTTAAGGAAGTACGTGTCACTGTATCGTCGGAACCTTCCAAAGCGAAGGAGTGCCACATGCAGATTATTTTTGAATCGCGCGAGCCCTGGCTGGAGCGTCTGCGCGGGTTTGCCGTGCGCCGGGTGCGCCAGGCCACACGTCCGCTCGACTGGCTCGCGCCGCGCGCCAGGGTGCAGATGTCGGACGTGCAAGGCGCCCGGGACGGCATCGACAAGCGTTGCCAGGTCGAGTTGACCGCCGAAGGCGCCGGCACGGTGGTGGTCACGTCGATCACCCGCGACTGGGGATCGGCACTGCAAAGTGCGTTGTCGCGCGCCGTGCGGGCGCTGCTGCTCAGGTTGCAGCCCGTCCGCCCCCGTCGCCGCGCCCTTGCTCACCCGCGCTGAGCGCTGCCGTATGAACCCCTGAAAGGAACACCCCATGAAATGCCCCGTTTGCCCCGATGCGACCCTGCTGATGTCCGAACGGCAGGGCGTTGAAATTGACTACTGTTCCCAGTGCCGGGGTGTCTGGCTGGACCGGGGAGAGCTCGACAAGCTGCTCGACCTTTCCGCCGCAGCGCCTGCCGCCCGGCCTGCTGCTGTGCAACCGGCCCAGCAGGTTCAACCCGACTTTGTGGACTCGGACTACCGACACGGCAAGCGCGGCTACCCGCGCCGGCAGAAGTCCTGGCTCAGCGAAATTTTCGACTGAGCGTCCCTGCCAAAGCAGAAAGCACACCCCATGAGAAGTTATCCCCGAAATAGCCCCCAAGCCGCCGCGCGCATTGTTGCGCTCGCCATGCTTGCTGATGGAAGTCTGTGCAAAAAAGAACTGGACACAGTTGACCGGCTGGACGTGCATGCGCAGATCGGACTTGGCAAGGCTGAGTTCCATTCGGTTGTCCAAACGCTTTGCGAGGATCTCCTCTCGGCAGCGCATTCCGGCTGGAGTGATATGTGCCGGGTGGACCCGCGCACGCTGGGCGAACTGATGGCGGAGATCGACGCCCCCGACCTGCGACGCAAGCTCATCAGCCTGTGTGCCGCCGTGGTGGAGGCCGACGGCCATGTGACCGAGGGTGAGTCGATTGTGCTCGTGGCAGCGGTCGAGCATTGGGGCCTGCAGCGCGCGATGCTGGAAATGCGGGGCGAGCATGAGTGAATACGCCTTTCCACTCGCAGCGCTGGGCGTCTTGATCCTGTGGTGCGCCTGGCGCGAATGTCTGGCTGATAACAAGCGGGATGCAAAGCTCATGGCCGCTTGCGGTGCGGGTGGCGTTCTGACGGCTGCCGCAGTGTGGCTGGCCTGACCCATTCTGCCGTTGAATATCGTCACGTTAAACAGGTCGATCGAAGGAGTAACGCCATGTCAAGAGTTCTTCTCCCGTTCGATGGATCACCCAATTCACTGCACGGCGTGCGTCACGTTGCGAGGGAGTTCATGAAGAATCGCGAGCTTGAAATCCACCTGCTCAACATACGACGGCCGTTTTCGAGTCAAGTAGCCCGTTTCACCAGCAGGCAGGACCGGATGGCGTTCCATCAAGAGCAGGCCAGGAAGGCGCTCGAGCCCGCGCGGCAGGCGCTGGACCGCTCCGGCATTGCCTACACCGTCCATATTGAAGTCGGCGAGCGGGCCGATTGCATTGCGGATGCGGCCCGCCGGCTCCGATGCGATCGCATCGTGATGAGCACCGCGCGCAAGAGTTCGCTGGTTCGCTGGGTCGAGGACTCGGTCACCAACCAGGTGATCGAACGCGCGACGGTGCCCGTGGAGGTGATTGCCGGGGACGCCGCCTCGAGCCTGGAGCGTGTTGGCATTCCGGCAGGCGTTGGGGCGGGCCTCCTCGTTCTGGGAATGGCGGCCGAGTGATGTGGCTCAGTTGCACCGAATGGCGCGAACACGCTGCCAGGAGTTCTGCGCGCGGCATGGTCCCGCCTCTTGGAACGCTGACGACCGGCGGTAGGCCGCCCCAAACCCTCTCGCGCTGACCCAAAGCGACCCTCGACCAGATTTTTGCTTGCTGACCCATAACACCACCTGACAACCCATGAAAACACCCGCTTCAATCACGCCTTTCCGAAGAAGACCAGCCACGCACGCGACGTCCGGGGTGTGCCCATGAGCAATATTGAATCTTTCGCCACCGGCCCGATGTGGGCCGGCTTCATCGCCTTCGTCCTGGCCATGCTTGCGCTGGACTTGTTTGTACTCGGTGGTAACAAGGCCCACCGTGTTTCGGTCAAGGAGGCCGGGAGCTGGGTGGTGGCCTGGATGCTTCTTGCCACTACATTCGGCGCCTTGTTGTGGTGGTACCTGGACGGCACAGCCGGCCGCGAGATCGCCAACCGCAAGGCCCTGGAGTTCTTCACAGGCTACCTGATCGAGCAGACCCTGTCCGTGGACAACATGTTTGTGTTCGTGATGATCTTCACCTACTTCGCCGTTCCGCCGGAGTTGCAGCGCCGCGTGCTGTTGTACGGCGTGATAGGCGCGATTGTCATGCGCGCCGGCATGATCATGGCCGGCGTCTGGCTGGTGTCGGAGTTTGCCTGGGTGCTCTACGTGTTCGGCCTGTTTCTGGTGGTGACCGGGATCAAGATGCTGGTCATGGCCGAGCAAAAGCCCGATCTGGAGAAGAATCCCTTCCTGCGCTGGCTGCGCGGCCACATGCGCATCACCCCGGGCTTTCATGGCGAGGCCTTCTTTGTGCGCATCAATGGCCTGCGTTATGCGACGCCAATGTTCCTGGTGCTGATGATGATCGAGGCCAGCGACCTGGTGTTCGCCGTGGACAGCATCCCGGCCATCTTCGCGGTGACCACCGATCCGTTCATCGTGTTCACCTCCAACATCTTCGCCATCATGGGCCTGAGGGCGCTGTACTTTCTGCTGGCTGACATGGCTGAACGCTTTCATCTGCTCAAGTACGGCCTGGCGCTGGTGCTGGTCTTTATCGGAGGCAAGATGCTGGCGATGCCTTGGTTCCATATGCCGGTACAGTGGTCGCTGTTGATCGTGGGCTCCATCATTCTCATTTCCGTTGTCCTCAGCTTGAAGATGACTGCCCGCCAACCTTCCAGGAGTGATTCATGACCAATGCTGCGACACAGGACACCGTGCCCGCACCAGCCCTTGAGCGGCGCGATGACATGGGAAGGCTCGTCGCCATGACCTGGCACGGCGCTGGCGCCGATGCCGACACCGGCAGCGCGCGCTGGCTGGTGGCGGTCGATGGTTCGGCGTGCTCGTTGCGCGCCGTCGCGATGGTCGCGGGGCTGGCGACACTGGAGAAAGGCGCCGGCGTTGATCTGGTGCATGTCCAGCCCTGGCTGAACAAAGAGGCTGCGGAGACCGAACTGCCGCGGCGCGGATGGGCAGCCACGGCGCAGGCGCGCCAGTTGCTCGACGCGGCGGCCGTCCGCTGGCGCCTGCATGTCGTCATGGGAGAGGGTGCGCCGGAGATCGCAAGCCTGGCCGATGCGCTGGGCAGTCGCGGCATCGCCATCGGCTCGCGCGGGCTGACCGCCACCGAATCCCTCTTGCTGGGCTCGGTAGCCTACCGGGTCGTGCACCTGGCCAGGTTGCCCGTGCTGATCGTGCGTTGACGCATGCGCGCGTCCATGCCTGATCGCCGGCGGCGTGATCGTCTCGCTCTGGAAAACAAGGGGCAAGCCGCTGGCCCTCGACAAGGCATGACGGCCGCGGCCGGACCGCGGGAGGGCCCCTGATGCAGGGCTTTCTGGATCCGGCCATCCTGTTCTTCGTGTTCGGCCTCTTTGCCGGGGCGGTGAAGTCCAACCTCGAGATCCCGGCGCAGATCTCGCGCTTCCTGTCCCTCTACCTGCTGATGGCGCTCGGACTCAAGGGCGGCTTTGCGCTGGCGCGTTCGGGCCTCACGCCCGAGGTTGCCGTGACCCTGGGCTGTGCGCTGGCGCTGGCGGTGCTGGTGCCGCTCGCGGGTTACGCGCTGCTGCGCCGCTTCGTGAGCGGCTACGACGCGGCAGCCATCGCGGCCACCTATGGTTCGGTCAGTGCGGTGACCTTCATTACAGCGGTGCAGCATCTCGAAACGCAGGGCATCGCTTTCGGCGGCCACATGGCCGCGGCCATGGCGCTGATGGAATCGCCGGCCATCGTGATGGCGGTGCTGCTGGCCAACCGGGTACGCCAGCGTGCCAGCCTTGCTGCAGCAGGGGCGCACGCTCCGTCGCCAGGCACCACCGGTCGGCTGCTGCACGAGTCGCTGACCGACGGCTCGCAATTGCTGTTGCTCGGCGCAATGGTGATCGGCCTGCTGAGTGGCGCGGACGGCGAAGCCGCGATGCAGCCGTTCACCGGCGACCTGTTCAAGGGCATGCTGGCCTTCTTCCTGCTGGACATGGGTCTGCTCGCCGCACGCAACATGGGTGAACTGCGTGGCAGGCCCGCCTGGTTGCTGGCCTATGCCGTGACTGCGCCCCCGGTCCATGCGGGGCTGGCGCTGCTCATGGGTGTGGTGCTCGGCATCTCGGCCGGAAACACGGCGCTCCTGATGGTCCTGGCCGCCAGTGCGTCCTACATCGCCGTGCCGGCCGTGATCCGCCACGCGATTCCCGAAGCCCATCCTTCGCTGTACATCGGCATGTCGCTGGGCCTGACCTTTCCGCTCAATATCCTGCTCGGCATTCCGGTTTACACCGCCGTGGCACAACACGTGCTGGCCTGAGGCCGGGTCGCACCCCGGTGCGCAAGTGGTGGTCTGTCCGGCGGGTTTGCATTTTTTTACATTGCCCATGTGGCGGCAACCAAGCCCGGCGGGAGATCAATCGCCGTGCGCTGTGGTACGCTGGTTTGCATGGATGAGGCCGCGTTGTGTGTATGCCCGCACCGGTTTGCCGGGGCGCTCCGGCACGCCTGGCGCCGTGGAAGGCTGATGCCAAGGAGTACCCGGCTTTGAACCTGTTTGGCATGCGTTTTCCACCTGCAGGCCGGCTTGGCCTGTGCGCACTCGCCGGCCTGTTGGCAGGCTGCGCAGCCCCGATCAAGCAGTTTCCCTTGCAGGAGCAGTTCGCATCAACCGCCACCTACTCGCGCATGTTCGACGCCACGCCCGCGCAGACCTGCGAGGCATCACGGCGCGCGCTGCTGAGCCAGGGCTACCTCATCAACACCGCCAGGAAAGACCTGGTGGATGCCCAGAAAAGTTTCCAGCCCGAGCCGGAGGCGCACCTGCAAATCGCCATTCGCGTGGTGTGCGCGCCGGAAAGCGTTGATGGCAAAGTCAGCCTGGGTTTTGTCACCGCCCTGCAGGACACCTACGCCCTGAAGAAGAGCAACAACTCGGCCAGCCTCGGGGTGGGGGCGATCGGGTCGGTCTCGTTGCCCTTCAGCGCCAGCAACGACTCGCTGGTCAAGGTAAGCAGCGAAACCATCAGCTCCGACGCGTTTTATGACAGCTTCTTTGAGCTGGTCAGGCGTTACCTGGTGATGGGCGACACCGAGTAGAGCCGCTCAGACCGTGTCCGGGGCGTGTTCAGGCCGGCAGGGCTTCGCCCCAGTAGTGGAAGGTGAAGGGCCGCGGCCCGGGCAGGTAACGCGTCTGCAGGTCAGGCAGCACAAAGCCGGCCTCCTGCAGCAGGGCCGGGATGTCGCGCCCCAGGTGGCAGCCGCCGGCCACCTTGCCCCACAACGGCTGCAGCCGTTCCTGCCAGCGCCGCACCGAGGCGTCAGGCGCGCGGCCATGTTCGCAATACAGCAGCCGGCCACCGGGCGCGAGCACGCGGCGCATTTCCCGCAGCGCGGCCAGCGGGTCGGGGATCGTGCACAGGGTGTAGGTCATCAGCACCGTGTCAACACTCGCGTTGGGCAAGGGAATTTTTTCGGCCGACAGCGCCAGCAGCTCCACGTCCAGCCCGGCCTGCGCAATGCGCTCGCGCGCCAGCGGGTGCAGCTCCAGCGCCGGGTCCAGCGCGATGATGCGGCTGACGCGGGCCTTGTCGTAATAAGGCATGTTCAGTCCCGTGCCTACGCCCACCTCCAGCACGCGGCCGCGCGCCAGCGGAACCACCAGCTGTCGCTGGCGGCCCAGCATCGGCAGGCCGCAGGCAAAGTCCAGCGCGCGGGGAAGGATGTGGCGGTCGTACCAGGAACTGCTCATGCTGGCAACGCCTCACCGACAGCTTGTGTGGCCACGACCAAGTCGGTGACCAGCCGCTCATCCACATCCAGCAGGCCTTCGTATTCACCCCGGTTGCGCATGTTGTGGCATTTGTCCAGCACGCGCCACACCTCGGGCCCGAGTCCCAGCGTATGCGGCAGTACCTGGAACACGATGTAGCGGTTGCTCGCGCGGTAGCCCAGCCGGCGCAGCGCGGCCAGACTCAATGAGTGCGCGGCGTTGTAAGCCAGGTCAAAGCGGCTTTCCAGCGCGAGGGAGGTGTTGCGTGCGTCGTTCAGTCGTGCCATGCCGCTGCGCACCAGGCCCGCGAACTCCTGGGCATCGGGCGCCTCGGCTTGCAGTTGCTTGCCAGGGCCGCACAAGTTGTCAAGCGCTTCGGACATGGAGTGTTTCCTCGTTTCCCATCAGCCATATTTTGGGCTGCGTTATGACCCGCGTGAGAAATGCATTGTCCGCGGTGATGCGCCTGGCGATATCCGCCTGGGTGTAGAGCGTGGGGTTGATCTTGCGGCCCAGCCGGTGGGTGGCGCTTTCCAGCGCGCTGAACACATCGGCATAAGCCAGGCTGGCGCTCACGATCATCACGTCGATATCACTCTGGGCGGTATCCTGCTGTTTGGCCACCGATCCATAGATGAAGGCGCCTTCAATCTGCGCGGCCAGCGGCGCCAGGGCCACACGCAGCACGTCGGCCATTCCCATGGTCTTGAGCACCAGGCCGCGCAACTCATCGAAGACCGGGGCAGCCGTATTGGCCTGGTAGTGCTTCTGGTTGCCCTGCTTGTTGAAGACGAGCAAGCCAGCCTCCGTCAATGCCGCCAGCTCGCGCTGAACGGCCCCGGTGCCGGACTGCGCCAGCGCAATCACCTCATTGGCGTAAAAACTGCGAGCCGGGTTGCCGAACAGGACGGCCAGCACGCGTTGGCGCACCTTGGGGAAAAGGGCGTCGGCCAGACTTCTTGCGGGAAGGGGAGGTGCTTGTTTCGTACCCATATTGGGTTCGATCATACCCAATATGGGAATCTTTGGCCAGCGTTAAGTCAGGGACCGCCGGCTTCCTGATGTTCCAGTTCCCGCCAGCTTCCCGGTGCCAGGCCGTCCAGTCGGTAGGGGCCGATGGCGGCGCGGATCAGGCGCAGCGTCGGAAAACCCGTGGCCGCCGTCATGCGCCGCACCTGGCGGTTGCGGCCTTCGCGAATCACCAGCTCGATCCACGCCGTGGGAATGGCTTGCCGCGTGCGTATGGGCGGCTCGCGTTCCCACACGTCGGGCGGCGGCACCAGCAGGCGGGCGCGGGCCGGCAGCGTGAGGCCGTCCCTGAGCTGCACGCCCGCACGCAGCGCCAGCAGCGCGGCCTCGTCGGGCACGCCTTCGACCTGCACCCAGTAGGTTTTTTCCATCTTGAAGCGCGGGTCGCTGATGCGGGCCTGCAGCCTGCCGTTGTCGGTCAGCAGCAGCAGGCCTTCGCTGTCGGCATCGAGCCGGCCGGCCACGTACACGTCCGGGATCGCAATGAAGTCCTTGAGCCCGCGCCAGCGCCCTTCTGGCGTGAACTGGCTCAGCACGCCATAGGGCTTGTTGAAAAGAATGAGGCGGGCAGGGCTGTCGTTCACTTGGCCCGCAGCCCATGCACCAGCGCGCCCAACGCAATGCCGGCCAGCGCCCACAGCAGGTCCCAGTTGCCCGCGCCCAGGCCCGCAATGGCCGGGCCGGGGCACACGCCGCACAGGCCCCAGCCCACGCCGAACAGCGCCGCGCCCACCGCGGTGTCGCGGTTCCAGGCGCTGGGGTGGGTGTGGAAATGGTCGTCCAGCAGCGGCCGGGCCAGCAGCCGGGGCGCCAGCTTGTAAACCAGCGCCACCACCACGACGGCACCGCCCATCACCAGCATGAGCCCGAAGTCCTCAAAGCGCAGAAAGCTCAGTACCACCTCGGGCCGGATCATGGTCGAGTACGACAGGCCGAAGCCAAACAGGGCGCCCGCCGCCAGCGTGGCCAGGCCACGTGCGGCGCTCATTGCGCAACCTCCGCGCTACGCGCTGCGGCATTCACCTTGGGAACGGCCCAGCGGTTCATGCGAGCCACCTTGCAGCCAGGTTGGCCGTCAGGAAGGCGGTTGCCATGAAGGTCAACACCGCCATCAGGGAGGGCAGCTGCAGCGAGCCTAGCCCGCAGATGCCGTGGCCCGAGGTGCAGCCGTTGCCCAGCCGCGCGCCGTAACCCACGAAAAAGCCGCCCACCAGCAACTGCCACACCGGCACCGCCGTGGTTTCCGGCTTGCCGCCGGCAAAGCCCAGCCACCACACCAGCGCGCCGAGGATCAGGCCGGCCGCATACACCAGCCGCCAGCCGCGCGACTTGACAAAACGCGCCTGCTGGAAAAACGGCCGGCGCAGCACGAAGGACCAGGTGCTGGAGAACACCGTGCTCATGCCGCCGATGCGGCCCGTCAGCACGAACAGCAGCGCCGTGCCCAAGCCAATGATGAGGCCGCCGAGCAGGTAGTGCTGCCAGCCGAGGGGGAAGAGAGAGAGGGAAAGGTTCATGGGAAAGAATTATCCGTGAGCGCAGGCCTTCTTGCCGCTGGATGCTGCCATGCGGGATTCGCCATCGGTGCCTCCGGCCTCAGCACCCCAGCTGGTCCGCCAGGGCCAGCAGGTCTTTCGCGTGCCAGGTGTTGGCGGGGTCGGGCGACACGTCCTTGGGCTGCGCCGCGCCGAACTCGGCCGGCCGCTCGATGTAGGCGGTCTGCAGGCCGCAGGCGCGGGCGGCGGCCAGGTCATCCTGGTGGGCGGCGACCAGCATCACGTCGGCGGGGGCCAGGTCAAACACCTTGGCCACGCCGAGGTAGGTGGCCGGGTCGGGCTTGTAGGCGCGAAAGACTTCGGCCGACAGGATGCAGTCCCACGGCAGGCCCGCGCGTTTGGCCATGTGGGTGAGCAGGCCGATGTTGCCGTTGGACAGCGTGCAGATCGTGAAGCGCGACTTGAGCCGCGTCAGGGCGGCCACCACATCGGGCCACGGGTCCAGCCGGTGCCAGGCCTTGTTCAGGTGCTGCTTTTGCGCCTCGCTCAGGTTGGTCAGGCCGAACTGGCCGAGGATGCTGTCGAGAATCAGCCGGTGCAGGTCGTCAATCAGCGTCCAGCCCAGCTCCCCCGACATCACGCGGCGCATGGCCGGCTGGTAGCCGGCGCGCCAGGCCAGCGCAAACGCGTCGCCGTCCACATCTGGCCGCAGGGCCTGCACTTCGCGCGTGATGCCGCTGTGCCAGTCCACGACGGTGCCAAAAACATCAAAAGCCAGAACCTGGGGAAGCGTTTGGGCGCGAGTGGGTGGGGGCGGTGTGCTCATCTGGGCATTATCCGCACACGGGGTGCCGGCGACACGCACCACACGCTGGGCCCCTTCAAGCTGCCGATGAAAAAGACCAACGCCCGGAAAGGTGGCTACCTTTCCGGGCGAAGAGTGCTACATATTTAATAGCTGGCGGCGCCCGCCCCTCAAGGGCTGGAGCCACTTTTTCCTCAAAAATCAGCTGCGCAGGTCGTCCGGGCTGGTTTTACTCTTTCCCCCCCTGGGAGAGGGCGGGGTGAGGGCTGACGGCCTGCGCGTAGAGCTATCGCAGGTTGTGGCTTGCTGGCCCTCACCCCAACCCTCTCCCAAGGGGCGAGGGGGCAAGAAAAGCGCGCTGCGTGCAGCGACGTGAGTAGTCGCCTTAAAAAGCCGGATCAGGCGGCTTTGGCAGCGCGCCGCTGGCTGAAGGCCGAGTTGGACACGTCGTCTGGGCCGGTTTTACTCCCTCTCCCCCTGGGAGAGGGCGGGGTGAGGGCTGACGGCCTGCGCGTAGAGCTATCGCAGGTTGTGGCTTGCTGGCCCTCACCCCAACCCTCTCCCAAGGGGCGAGGGGGGCAAGAAAAGCGCGCTGCATGCAGCGAACTGACTGGTGACCTCAAAAAGCCGGATCAGGCGGCTTTGGCTGCGCGCCGCTGGCTGAAGGCCGAGCTGCGTTTGGACTTGACGGTGGTCGCGTCTTCACCGGCGATCTTGCCGGCCAGGTCGGCGGTTTTCTGCTCGATCTGCGCGGCCAGCTTGCTCAGCGCCAGGGCGCCGGGTGCGGTCGCTGTGGCAAGGGTCGTCAGCGTGTTCACCCCGGTTTTTTCTTCAAACAGCGCGGCGTTTGCGGCTGCGCGCTCGACACCGGTTTCAGCCAGCTTCACCAGCTGGCTCACCACCTGCTCGGCGCCGTCGGAGCTCAGGGTCAAGCCCTTGCTGTAGAGCGCGCTGAAGGCCAGCTGTGCGGCCGTGGCGTTTTTGGCGACTTCGGCGCTCAGCTCCGAGCGCGACTGTTTCAAGGCGCGGTTCCAGCGCTGCTCCAGCTCGCTGACCACACGCTCGCCGCCGGCGCGGTAGGCATCGATCACGTTTTTGGCGGTGTTGCCGTAAGACTCGATCAGGTCGGCAGCAACGGTAGACAGGTTTTTGGCGCTCATGGGGGTTTCCTTGGGAAGTGGATCAACAATGGTCCAATCATGCGGGTTTCCCCTAGTGTTTGCGACCTAATGGGCTAGGGGCGGGCATCCAGAGCCAGCAGCGACTGGCTCCAGGCGGGAAATTTGCTACGCTTTTGGTAGCTGCCAGCGCACGCAGGTATTGGGCTGGAGGCACATTTGGCATGTAGGTGGTGGTGCCTGACAAACAGCATGAGCACTCGCCCGCAGGCCGGTCCCGCCGGCGGCGCCGGGTCTCAGGCGGCCAGAAACAGCGCCGGATCCACCATGGTGCGGTTCAGCATCACCCCCCAGTGCAGGTGCGGCCCCGTCACGCGGCCGGTCGCGCCCACGGCGCCCACACGTTCGCCGGCCTTCAGCACATCGCCCTGCTGCACGTCGATGGCGCTCAGGTGGCAGACCATGCTCAGCAAGCCGCCGCCATGGTCCAGCCAGACCGTGTTGCCGTTGAAAAAGTAGTCGCCGGTGTCAATCACCCGGCCCGGCAGCGGCGCCCCTACCTGCGTGCCCGTGCCGGCCGCGATGTCCATGCCGCTGTGCGGGCTGCGCGCCTGCCCGTTGAACACGCGCCGCAGCCCGAACGAGCTGGAGCGCCGTCCCGGCGTGGGCACCTGCATGCGCAGGGCCTGCGGCAAGGGCTGGCTGAAAGTCGCCATCACCACCGCCTGGTGCGCGCGCTCGCGCTCGTAACGCGCCAGGTCTTCCGGCGAGAGGTCCACCGTGCGCGGCGAGACCTTGAGCTGCTGCTCGCTGTAGCGCTTGGGCGTCACCGTGTAACTCAGCTGCCGCTGGCCGCCTTCGGGCGCCTGCACGGCAATGCTGGCCTCACCGGGCGCGGCCGACAGCGTGATACCCACCAGCGCCGTCCACTCGATCACGTCGCCTACCACCAGCAAGGGGATGTCGCCGTCGGCGTGTGCCAGATGCGCCACCGGCCGCAGCGCCGCCGGGCCCAGCGACAGCCGGGCCACACCGCCGGGCACAGCCAGCGCGCGCGGCCAGATGCCGGAGGAAGACGGGGACGGCGCGGCTGGCGCGGCGGCAAGGCGCGCGGCTGGCCAGGCCAGCAAACCCATGCCGGCCAGCAGGGCACAGCGGCGGTTGAACAGCGTGGAGGAAGGCGCGGGTAAGGGCGCGGAGGAGGGAAGAAAAGGGCGGGTGGGCACGATGCGGTTGGGCAGGTTGTCTTGCTTGTTTGCTGGCTTATTCCGGTATCCAGGTGATCTTGCCGTCTTTCACATAGTCGTCAAACTGGGTGATGGGAATGGCCGTCAGGCCGGCGATGCCCGGCGCATCTTCCCAGCTCAGGGTGGCGCTGTCGAACGACAGCGCAACTTCCACGCGCACCTGCGGAATCGTGATGGGCGCACCGTCACCCGGTGTGTAAGTCACGTCACCGGTAATCATGGCGAACTGGGGCATGGCAATCTCCTGGATGGGTGAATGAATGATTTGAACGGCCGCGAGTGCAGTGTTGCACTAACTGACAGGCCGCAGAAAACATATTACGCGCGGAGACAGGCCTTGTGTGTCGGCGAAGGACGCGACTTGCGGGGCCGTTCTGCAGCGCCCGCTGGCCGCACTGCGATAGCATCAGCGCATGAGTACCCAATACGAAAGCCTTCACCCCGCCACGCTTTACCCCGATGCCTACCATGTGGCCGCCCCCGCTTCACCGGTGGGGCGCAAGGTGTGGCCGCGCCAACCGGGCGTGTTCATTCGGGCGGCCCTGGCCGCAGAGGCGCAGGAAATCGCAGAGATCGAAGAGGAGGTTGCAGAGGCCGCAGACGCTGACAAGCCCGCGCGTGAGGCGCCGGTGCGTGAGCTGGTGGCCGGTCAGTTTGGCCTGGTGCCGCGCTGGGTCAAGTCGGCGTCCGACGCCAAGCTGCGTTCGACCAAACTGGTCAACGCCCGCTCGGAAACCGTGACCACCTCCAACAACTTCCGCGACGCCTGGCTGGCCGGGCAGCGCTGCATTGTGCCGATGATGGCCTTCATGGAAGACGACTGGCGCAGCGGCAAGGCTGTGTCCACCCGCATTGCCCGCGTAGACGGCAAACCCATGGGGGTGGCGGGCCTGTGGGAAAGCTGGACGGGGGCAGACGGCGAAGTCATCATCAGCTACACCCTGCTCACGGTCAATGCCAACAGCCACGCGTTGATGAGCCGCTACCAGCAGCCCGGCAATGAAAAACGCATGGTTGCGATATTGAACGAGGGAGCGTCTGATGCCTGGCTCAGCGCCCGCCCCGAGAAGGCCCGGGAGTTCATGCGGGCCTATCCGGCCAACTGGCTGACCGCCAACCCGGTCGAGAAATAACCGACTTTCCTGCGAACGGCACGCCGGTCGTGCCGGGGTGGGGCTTTGCGGGCTCCCCAAATGCACCAAAGCGCTTAAAACGTTTCCCAGCTCCCGGTGGCGGTAGCGAGTGCACCCGCATGGCTGAACTGCCGCTGCACGGGGGCAGCCACGGCCTGTCTGGCGCGGGGCGGCTGCATGGGTTTCTCATGCGGCTGGTTGTGGCTTGTGTGCCGCGCCGAATTCCCATGACCCGCTTGTTGCTGCTGGTTCAGTTTGAAGGCGCTGACCACCTGACTGAGCCCGCTGGCCTGCTCCTGCAGCGAGGACGCAGCCGCTGCCGCTTCCTCGACCAGCGCCGCGTTTTGCTGCGTCACCTGGTCCATCTGCGTGATCGCCTGGTTGATCTGCTCGATGCCCTGGGTCTGCTCCTGGCTGGCCGCCGTGATCTCGGCCATGATGTCGGTCACGCGCTTGACGCTGTCCACAATCTCGTCCATGGTCTTGCCGGCCTCGGCCACCTGTTTGC
>NZ_JAQSDN010000019.1 GCF_029945925.1 Polaromonas sp.
TGCCGCTGCTGGCCGCGCTCAGGGCGCGCGGCCACCTCTTGAGCGTGGCCACCGGCAAGAGCCGACACGGCCTCGATGAAGCGCTGCAGGCCGTCGAGCTCAAGGGCCGGTTCGACGGCTCGCGCACCGCCGATGAAACCGCCGGCAAACCGCACCCGCGCATGCTGCATGAACTGATGGACGAGTTTGGCGTGCGCCCGGAGCGCACGCTGATGATTGGCGACACCACACACGACCTGCAGATGGCGCTCAACGCCGGCTGCGCCAGCGTCGGGGTCAGTTACGGCGCGCACGAAAGTGCGGCCTTTCACGCCCTCCAGCCACGTTTTGTGGCCCATTCCGTGCAAGACCTGCAGGACTGGCTGGCCCGCAACGCATGATCCGCCCGCCATGCCTGACCCGGATCTGACCCTGATCCCGCTGTGCCGCACCGGTGAACTGCTGGAGGGTGGCGAGGCGGTTCCCTTCGACGTGAACTACGCGGGCCAGACCTGCCGTGCCTTTGCCGTCCGCTTTGAGGGGCGGCCCCACGCCTACCTGAACCGCTGCAGCCATGTGGCAATGGAACTGGACTGGCAGCCCAACCGGGTGTTCGACGACAGCGGCCAGTGGCTGCTGTGCGCCAGCCACGGCGCAGCCTACCGGCCCGACACCGGCGAATGCAGCGGCGGCCCCTGCCAGGGCGGGCTGGTCAAAATTGACATTTCAGAAGGCGAAGGCCTTGTTTTCTGGCACACGTCCTACAAACTTAAAACATTGGAGTTCTAAACTACCCGTATGAATGATTCAAACCGCACCGATCCGTCCGAGAACCCGGATTTCGATCCAAACAGGCCTTCAGCCCAGCAAACACGAGCGCAGACAGCTCCTGAAAACGTAGCAACCAGCAAGTCCCTGAGCGCCGAGCCGGGCTGGGAGCGTGCGACGCTCGAGAAGCTGGCGTTTGCTTCCCTCAACGAGCAGAAGGCCACGCGCCGCTGGAAGACCTTTGTGCGCCTGTCCTGGCTGGCCTTTTTTGTGTTCCTGGTGTGGTTTGTCATGCACCGCAGCACCGCCACCAGCGTCAGCGCGCCGCACACCGCGGTGGTGGAAATCAAGGGTGAGATCGCCGACGGGGCCGACGCGAGCGCCGAGTTCGTCAATGCCGCGCTGCGCGCGGCGTTTGAAGACGAGGGCGCCCAGGCGGTGGTGCTGCTGATCAATTCACCCGGCGGCAGCCCGGTGCAGGCCGGCATGATGAACGACGAGATCGTGCGCCTCAAGGCAAAACACAAGAAGCCCGTCTATGCCGTGGTCGGCGAAACCTGCGCCTCGGCGGCGTATTACGTCGCTGCCTCGGCCGACAGGATTTTTGTCGACAAGGCCAGCATCGTCGGCAGCATCGGCGTGCTGATGGACGGCTTTGGTTTCACCGGCCTGATGGACAAACTCGGCGTGGAGCGCCGCCTCATGACGGCCGGCGAAAACAAGGGTTTCCTGGACCCGTTCAGCCCGCAGACCGACAAGCAGCGCGTGTATGCCCAGGCCATGCTGGACCAGATTCACCAGCAGTTCATCACGGTCGTCAAAAACGGCCGTGGCCAACGCCTGAAGGAAACACCGGAGATGTTCAGCGGCCTGTTCTGGACCGGCCAGCAGGCCATAGAACTGGGCCTGGCGGACCAGCTGGGCTCGCTCGACTATGTAGCCCGCGAAATCGTCAAGACCGAAGAAATCATCGACTACACGCGCCGCGAAAATGTCGCCGAACGCCTGGCCAAGAAATTCGGCGCCGCCATCGGGGACGGCGCGATCCGCACGCTGAAGACGGTTCCTGCGATTCGCTAAAACGGTGCATCCGTTTAAAAAGTAAAAAAAGCCCGCTCGCTGCGGGCTTTTTTGTTGAGACGCGGGTTTAACGGCCTATGCAGAACACCGTGGGCAGGGCCAGCGGTGCAGCGGGCTTGTCGCGTTTCCACGTGCTGACCGACGCGCTGCGCGACCAGCCGCCCGGCAGGCTCAGACCGCAGCTCAGGGCCAGCCGCGTGTTGTGTTGCAGCGTCTGCAGCAGCGCCTGCAGCAGCGCGGTGTTGCGGTAGGGTGTTTCAATGAAGATCTGCGTCTGGCCGGTTTTCAGCGCCAGCGATTCGAGTTCCCGGATGCGCTGGCTGCGTTCGCCGCCGTCCTGCGGCAGGTAGCCGACAAACGCAAAATTCTGGCCGTTCAACCCGCTGGCAGCGAGCGCCAGCATCAGCGACATCGGTCCCACCAGCGGCAGCACCTGCAGGCCCAGGTCGTGCGCGGCGCGCACAACAGACGAGCCCGGGTCGGCAATCGCCGGCATGCCGGCTTCGCTGACCAGGCCGATGTCCCGGCCGGCCAGCGCAGCCGCCAGCAGCGGCCGGGCGTCGAAGTTGCCGCCGTGGTCGCCTTTTTTATGCACCTCGCGCGGCAGTTCCTGGATCTGCTGCGCCTGCACCGGCTGCTGCAGCGGCACCACCTCGCCCACCCGCTTGAGGTAGGCGCGGGTGCTTTTGGCGTTTTCGCAGATCCAGCTGGACAGGGTCGCGGCCACCTGCAGCGTGCCCAGGGGCATCACGTCCTGGAGCGGGGCCTGCACGTCACAGCCGAAATCCAGCGGCGCGGGCACCAGGTAAAGCCGGCCTTTGGGGGGGGCGGTCATGGTTTTTCCCTGCGCGCCGGCAGCAGCGGGATGCCGGCGGCCTGGATCATCCGGCAGGTGCGTATCAGGGGCAGGCCGACCAGTGCGGTCGGGTCGTCGTTCTCGATGGCGTCCAGCAGGGTGATGCCCAGACCTTCGCTTTTGGCGCTGCCGGCGCAGTCGTAAGGCTGCTCGGCCTGCAGGTAGTTCTCGATGTCCTCATCGCCAAGCGCGCGAAACTGCACCTTCACCGCTGCCAGGTCGGTCTGCTCAAACCCGCTTTGCAGGCAGACCACAGCCACGGCGGTCTGGAACACCACGCTCCGGCCGCGCATCAGGCGAAGCTGGGCGACCGCATTGGCATGGTTGCCGGGCTTGCCGAGGGCCTGGCCGTTGAGGTCGGCGACCTGGTCGGAGCCGATCACCACCGCATCGGGAAAAGCCGCGGCCACGGCACGCGCCTTGGCCAGGGCCAGCCGCCGGGCCAGGGCCGCCGGGGCTTCGCCGGGCAGCGGGGTTTCGTCGACCGCGGGGGAGGCCACTTCAAAGGGTATTTGCAGGCGTTGCAGCAGTTCACGGCGGTAGGGCGAGGTCGAGCCCAGGATCAGGCGGCGCGCTGTTGGGGGGTGGGCGCCGTTGCGGGTATCGGGAGAAGGTGCAGGGTTCATGCGTCGATTCTCTTACACTGCTGCCATGTCCAGACATCTTCACGCCCGCCGGCTCAACATGCAGGCTTTTGCCCAAGAGGGCAAACCGCTCGTCGAGAGCACGCCACTATCAAATATGGAGCGCCTGGCGCAGGAGATACATGGGCTGGCGCCCGATTTGGCTGTTAACTGGGAGGCGCGGGCCGAGCTGCGGCCGCACGCCGGTGCCGAGGGCGACGTCTGGCTGCACCTGCAGGCCAGTGCGACGCTGCCGCTTACCTGCCAGCGTTGCATGGGTGCGGTGCCCACCGCGCTGGACGTGGACCAGTGGTACCGCTTTGTGGCCGATGAAGACATTGCCATGGCCGAGGACGACCAGTCGGAAGAAGACTTGCTGGTGATGGCGCCGCAATTCGACCTGCTGGCCGTGGTCGAAGACGAGCTGCTGATGGCCTTGCCGCTGGTGCCCATGCACGAGACCTGTCCGGTGGCGCCGGTGTTCAGTGCAGGCGAGGGCGAGCTGGCACAGCAGGAAGAGGCCAAACCCCACCCCTTTGCCGCGCTGGCGCAGCTGAAAAAGAAAAAATAGCCCGGAAATCGCCAGAAATTGCGCTGTGGGGCAGAGCCCGCCGGCACTGTGCAGGGGGCTGTTCAAGGCGGTTGCTGAACAGGGTTTTCGAGGGGATGGCACCTGCCTTGTGGTGCCAACTGGAAAAACCCGGCCGTATCGCGCTATAATCAAAGGCTTGGCGCCAAGACCCGCTCACGGGTTTTGTGCGTAATTTACCCACCCTATACCCCCTCAGGAGCGGATCATGGCCGTCCAGCAGAACAAAAAATCACCTTCCAAGCGCGGCATGCACCGCGCGCACAACGCTTTGACCGTTCCGGGCATTGCTGTCGAGTCCACCACCGGTGAGACACACCTGCGTCATCACATCAGCCCCACCGGTTTTTACCGTGGCCGCAAGGTGCTGAAAACAAAATCCGAAGCGTAATTTCGCGCTTTAACGACTGGCCCGCACTCATCCTGCGGGCCTTTGTTTTGTTGAATTCCCATTTTCTGACTGCACCGGTCCTGCCATGATCAGGATAGCTGTCGACGCCATGGGTGGTGATGTCGGCCCGCAGGTCACCGTGCCGGCCAGCCTGTCCTTCCTGGACAGCCACCCCGAAGCGGCCATTTTGCTGGTAGGTCAGCCTGCCGTGCTGGCGGCTCACCCGCTGTTTTCCCGTCTTCAGGCCCATGCGCGCTGCCAGGTGCTTGCTGCCACCGAGGTGGTGACCATGGACGATCCGATCGAAGTCGCTCTGCGGCGCAAGAAAGACTCGTCCATGCGGGTGGCGATTGCGCAGGTCAAGGACGGCGCCGCACAGGCCGCCGTCTCGGCCGGCAACACCGGCGCGCTGATGGCTATTTCGCGCTACATCCTCAAGACGCTGGACGGCATTGACCGCCCCGCGATTGCCGGGCAAATCCCCAACGCCAAAGGCGGCGCCACCACCGTGCTGGACCTCGGGGCCAATGTTGACTGCACGCAAGACCACCTGTTCCAGTTTGCCGTCATGGGTTCTGCCCTGGTCGCGGCCATCACCGACAAATCCAACCCCAGCGTGGGCCTGCTCAATATCGGCGAAGAGGCGATAAAAGGCAGCGAAACCATTAAAAAAGCGGGCGAACTGCTTCGATCTGCCTCCAAAAGTGGCGATCTTAATTTTTACGGCAATGTCGAGGGCAACGACATTTTCAAGGGTGTGGTGGACATCGTGGTCTGCGACGGTTTTGTTGGCAACGTAGCGCTCAAGGCCAGCGAAGGCCTCGCCAGCATGATTGGCGACTTCATCAAGGCTGAATTTTCACGCAATATTTTCACCAAAATTGCAGCTATCGTTGCTTATCCGGTGTTATCTGCATTTAAAAACAGGGTTGACCACAGGCGTTACAACGGCGCAGCGCTGCTGGGGCTGCGTGGGCTGGTGTTCAAGAGCCACGGTTCGGCCGATGCGTTTGCCTTCGAGAGGGCATTGAATCGGGCTTATGATGCAGCTCGCAACAATTTGCTGGACCGGGTGAGGGAACGCATTGCTCACGCGGCGCCGCTGCTGGCCACGGCCGGCGCGCCGCCGGCGGAACCCCCAGTCGTTCCGGCGCAGGCTGAATTGGCCGCCTTCGGCGCCGCACACTAAGTTATTCATGAGCCCTTATTCACGTATCACAGGCACCGGCAGCTACCTGCCGCCGCGCCGTCTGAGCAATGCCGAGCTGGCCACCGAACTGGCGGCGCAGGGGGTTGAAACCTCCGACGACTGGATTGTCGAACGCACCGGCATCCGTGCCCGACACTTTGCCGATCCCGGTGTCTGCAGCAGCGACTTGGGGGTGGAAGCCGCCAAAAACGCCCTGCAGGCCGCCGGTCTTCAGCCCGGCGATATCGACCTGATCATCGTGGCCACGTCGACGCCCGACATGGTGTTTCCTTCGGCAGCCTGCATCCTGCAGAACAAGCTCGGCATCGCCGGCTGCCCGGCGTTTGACGTGCAGGCGGTCTGCAGCGGCTTTGTGTATGCGCTGACCATCGCCGATGCCATGATCAAGACCGGTTCTGCCAGCAAGGCGCTGGTCATTGGCGCCGAGGTGTTTTCGCGCATTCTCGATTTTTCGGACCGCACCACCTGCGTGCTGTTTGGCGACGGCGCCGGCGCCGTGGTGCTCGAGGCGTCCGAGACGCCCGGCATCCTGGCCAGTGACCTGCACGCCGACGGCAAACACGTCGGCATTTTGTGTGTGCCGGGCACCGTGGCCGGCGGCAAGGTGCTGGGTGATCCGCTGCTCAAGATGGACGGGCAGGCCGTTTTCAAACTCGCGGTCGGTGTTCTCGAAGATGCGGCGCGTGCGACCCTGGCCAAGGCCGGCCTGCAGGAGAGCGACATTGACTGGCTGGTTCCTCACCAGGCCAACATCCGCATCATGCAGGGCACCGCGAAGAGGCTCAAGATGTCCATGGACAAGGTGATCGTCACGGTGGACCAGCATGGCAACACCTCCGCCGCCTCCATTCCGCTGGCGCTCGACGTGGCGGTGCGCAGCGGCAAGATCAAAAAAGGGGAGACGCTGCTGCTCGAAGGGGTGGGCGGCGGCTTCACCTGGGGTGCGGTACTCCTGAATCTATAGCAGCTTGCGCCCGCTCCATCGGGGCGGGAAGCTGTTTTCATGATATTTTTATGAAACCTTTTGCTTTTGTTTTTCCCGGACAGGGTTCGCAGGCCGTCGGCATGCTCGACGCCTGGGGCGACCATCCGGCCGTGCGGGAGGCGTTGCGGGAGGCCTCGGATGCGCTGGGCGAGGACCTGGCCCAACTGATCAGCCAGGGCCCCAAAGAGGCGCTGGGCCTGACCACCAACACGCAACCCGTGATGCTGGTGGCTGGTGTGGCGGCATACCGGGCCTGGATGGCCGAGACCGGCGCCGCGCCGGCGGTGGTCGCCGGGCATTCGCTCGGTGAATATTCCGCGCTGGTGGCTTCCGGTGTGCTGAGCCTGGCGCAGGCTGCGCCGCTGGTGCGCTTTCGCGCGCAGGCCATGCAGGAGGCGGTGCCGGTGGGCATCGGTGCGATGGCTGCCATTCTGGGCATGGAAGCGTCCCGTGTGATTGAAGGTTGCGCTGAAGCCGTTCGCAGCTTTGGCCTGAACACCGCGGAAGTGGTGGAGGCCGTCAACTTCAACGACCCGATGCAGACCGTGATCGCCGGGAGCAAGGCGGCCGTGGAAAAAGCCTGCGAGGTCCTCAAGGCCAACGGCGCCAAGCGGGCCCTGCCGTTGCCGGTGTCGGCACCGTTTCACTCCAGCCTGATGAAGCCCGCGGCGGACAGGCTCAGGGAAAAACTGGCGGCCACGGCCTTCGCGGCGCCGCAGATCCCGGTGATCAACAACATTGCGGTCGCAGTCGAGAGCGATCCCGACCGCATTCGCGCGGCCCTCTACGAGCAGGCCTTCGGCCCGGTGCGCTGGGTCGAATGTGTCCGGGCCATCAAGGCGCGCGGCATCACCACCGTGGTCGAATGCGGCCCCGGCAAGGTGCTCGCCGGCATGGTCAAACGTATCGATGCGGACATGACGGGCGTGGCCCTGTTTGATCCGGACAGCCTGGTTCAGGCGAAGGAGGCACTGGTATGAGCGACGTCAAATTTGAAGGTCAGGTAGCCTTGGTCACTGGCGCTTCCCGCGGCATCGGCGCGGCGATTGCGCTGGAACTGGCGCAGCGCGGCCTGAAAGTGATTGGCACGGCCACCACCGACGAGGGCGCCGCCAAAATCAGCCATGCGCTGGCCGCTTTTCCCGGTTGCGCAGGCCGCAACCTCAACGTGAACGACGTGGCGGCCGCCGAGGCGCTGATCGATGCCATCGTCAAGGAGCATGGCGGGCTGCAGGTGCTGGTCAACAATGCCGGCATCACGCGCGACATGCTGGCCATGCGCCTCAAGGATGAAGACTGGGACGCGGTGCTGGACACCAACCTCAAGGCGGTGTTTCGCATGAGCCGCGCCGTGATGCGCACCATGATGAAGCAGCGTTATGGCCGCATCATCAGCATCACCTCGGTGGTGGGCGCTTCCGGCAACGCCGGCCAGGCCAACTACGCGGCGGCCAAGGCCGGCGTGGCCGGGATGACCCGTGCGCTTGCGCGGGAACTCGGCAGCCGCAACATCACTGTCAACTGCGTCGCGCCAGGCTTTATCGAAACCGACATGACCGCAGGTTTGCCCGAGGAACAACAGAAGGCGCTGCTGGGCCAGATCCCGCTGGGGCACCTGGGCAAGCCGCAGGACATTGCGCACGCCGTGGCCTTTGTGGCGAGCCCGCAGGCGGGTTACATCACCGGGCAGGAGCTTCACGTCAACGGCGGGATGTACATGTAAATCATCCGGCGGCTGCCGATCTGCCCTGCGTCACCAGGATCATGAATAATGGGGACGCATGCAGCCTGCAGGCACCGGACCACAAGCCGGGTTTTATCCGTCCGGCTGGCGGGTTGGGGAATCAACCCCAACAACGCTAAAATCACGGATTAATTCACAACCCTCAGAGGGAACTATGAGCGATATCGAAGCACGTGTTAAGAAAATCATTGCCGAACAACTTGGCGTGGAAGAAGGCCAGGTCACCAGCGAAAAAGCCTTTGTGGCCGATCTGGGCGCTGACTCGCTTGACACCGTAGAACTGGTCATGGCTCTGGAAGACGAGTTTGGCATCGAGATCCCCGACGAAGATGCCGAGAAGATCACCACCGTTCAGAACGCGATTGACTACGCGAACACCCATCAAAAAGCCTAAAGACTCCGGTCTTTTTTCAGCTCGCTCGAAAGGCCTCCGGTCTTTCGGGACTTTCTTCAGGATTTGCGCATGAGCCGTCGTCGCGTCGTTGTGACAGGTCTGGGTTGTGTCAGCCCGGTGGGTAACACCGTGGCCGACTCCTGGGCCAACGTACTTGCCGGGACGCCCGGCATTGACCTGATCACGCAGTTTGATGCAAGCGGCTTCGCCTGCAAATTTGCAGGTGAGGTCAAGGGCTTCGACATCACGGATTACATCCCTGAAAAAGAAGCCCGGCACATGGACCGGTTCATTCACCTGGGTCTGGCCGCGGCCTGCCAGGCGGTGGCCGACAGCGGCTTGCCCACGGGCGATGCGCTCGGCGAGGAGCTGGCGACACGCATCGGCTGCAACATCGGCTCGGGCATTGGCGGCTTGCCGATGATCGAGCAGACGCACACCGAGCTGACAAACCGTGGCCCGCGCCGGATTTCCCCGTTTTTTGTGCCGGCCTCGATCATCAACATGATCTCCGGGCATGTGTCGATCAAGTTTGGCTTCAAGGGCCCCAACATTGCCGTCGTGACGGCCTGTACCACCGGCCTGCATGCGATCGGCCTGTCGGCACGCATGATCGAGCATGGTGATTGCGACGTCATGGTGGCCGGCGGTGCTGAAGCGACGGTGTCGCCTCTGGGCGTGGGCGGTTTTGCCGCAGCCCGTGCCCTGTCGACCCGCAACGAAGACCCGAAGACGGCGTCGCGCCCCTGGGACAAGGACCGGGACGGCTTTGTGCTCGGCGAGGGCAGTGGTGTGGTGGTGCTCGAAGAGTACGAACACGCCAAGGCGCGTGGCGCGAAGATTTACGCCGAGGTGATCGGTTTCGGCATGAGCGGTGACGCTTATCACATGACCACGCCCGACGTGAATGGCCCGCGCCGTTCCATGGACATGGCGCTCAAGGACGCTGGCGTCAATGCCGGCGACGTGCAGTACCTCAATGCGCACGGCACCTCGACACCGCTGGGGGACCTGAACGAGACGAATGCCATCAAGGCCGCGTTTGGCGACCATGCCAGAAACCTGGTGGTCAGTTCGACCAAGTCCATGACCGGGCACCTGCTCGGTGGCGCCGGTGGCATCGAGTCGGTGTTTACCGTGCTGGCGCTGCACCACCAGAAGATTCCGCCGACCATCAATATCTTCAACCAGGATCCTGAGTGCGATCTGGACTACTGCGCGAACACGGCCCGTGACGCCAACATCGAGGTCGCCGTCAAAAACAACTTCGGTTTTGGCGGTACCAACGGGACCCTGGTGTTCAAGCGGGCCTGAGGCCTTTCCCCATCCCACACGCCCAGCCGCACCTGATTCCCATCACTTCGCACCCTGACCATGCATAACGCCCCGCCGGTTACTTACCCGCTGGGGCGTTCGCATTTCCAGGGCGTTGCCGTGCTGGGCCTCTGGCTCGCCGGGGCCGGCGTGCTGGCCCTGTGGTGGCGCGCTGCGCCCGCTGCGGACTGGCGCTTGTGGACGGCTCTGGCCGCGGTGCTGGCTGCCGGGGTTGCAGCCGGATGGGCATGGCTTCATTCACCGGTCGGCCAGCTGCGCTGGGACGGGAAGGACTGGCGCTGGGAAAGCCAGGGTTACCAGTCGGGCACACCCGTGCGTGATCTGACGGTCGCACTCGATCTTCAGCGCACCATGCTGCTGCGACTGGAGAACCAGGACCACGCGACCCTGTGGCTCTGGGCTGGCCATTCGACCCAGCCCGAGCGCTGGCTGGATTTGCGCCGTGCCGTTTACTCTCAGCACAGGCCGTCTCCGGACCTGGTGCCATGGGACGCCAGCCCTCCTGTGGCCATGTCAGATTTTCCGGCGCAGCTTCCTTTGCCGCGCTCCGGTTCATGAGCACCGACGAGTCCCCGCAGGAGCCGGCCGCGCCAAGCGACAGCGATGCCATGCTGGTCGAGCGCACGGTGGCGGGGGACCAGAAGGCCTTTGAATTGCTGGTCATCAAGTACCAGCGCCGCATCCAGCGCCTGATCGGGCGCATGGTGCGTGATGTGGACCTGGTCGAGGACATTGCCCAGGAAACCTTCATTCGTGCCTACCGTGCGCTGGCCCAGTTCAGGGGCGAGGCCCAGTTCTACACCTGGCTTTACCGCATCGCCGTCAATACCGCCAAAAAGGCCTTGATGGAACTCAAGCGCGACCCCACGGTGTCGGAGAATTCCTTCAAATCCGGCCAAAGCGATGAAAGCGATGAAACTTCCCCGCTGGAAAACGAACTAATCAGTTCGGAAACGCCCGAGGCCGTGCTTGCCGGCAAGGAAATCGCGCAAATGGTCAACGCCGCCATGGAGGCTTTGCCCGAGGAGTTGCGCCAGGCCATCACGCTGCGGGAAATTGAAGGGCTCAGTTATGAAGAAATTTCGGAAGTCATGAACTGCCCGATCGGCACCGTGCGTTCGCGGATCTTCAGGGCCCGGGAAGCGATTTCCGCAAGGATCAAGCCCTTGCTGGAAAACCAGTCCGGCAAGCGCTGGTAGTTTGTTTTGTTAAGAAGTACCGACGAGTCGATGCAAGCCAGAGTAAACGATTGAAACCGGCAGACCCAAGCTGCCCATGGACACCATGAAACCGATGACGCAACACAGTGAGTTGATCTCCGCCCTGGCTGACGGCCAGCTGGCGAGCGGGGACTTTGCCCGTGCGCTGGCGGCCTGCGAGGCCGATGCCCAGGCGCTCGACAGCTGGAACACCTACCACCTGATTGGCGATGTGTTGCGCTCGCCGGAACTGATCCCGCACGCCGCGGATACGGCCTTTGTTGCGCGCCTGCGGGTGCGCCTGAGCCAGGAGCCGGTCCTCGTTGCTGCGCCGGCCCTGCCGGAAGTACGCCACGCGCCGGCCGCGTGGACCGGAGGCGAAGCCGCGAACGACGCCAGCTTTCCCTGGAAGCTGGTGGCGGGTTTTGCGTCTGTCGCTGCCGTGGCGGCGATTGCCTGGAATGCCGGCGCCGGCCTGCTGTCGCCATCGGCGGTGCCGCAACTGGCCCGCTCGGAGCCTGCCGCGCAGCAGGTGCTGGTGGTGTCCGAGCAGGGCACCCTGGTGCGCGATGCGAGGACGCAGGAGCTGCTGGCTGCGCACAGGCAACTCGGCGGCGCCTCGGCCCTGCAGATGCCCTCGGGTTTCCTGCGAAACGCCACCTTCGAGTCGCCCTTGGGCGAGCGTCGCTGACGTGGCCGCTGCAGGCAAGGTCCGACCGGTTCACCTCATGAGCTTCAGCTATTTTCGCCCGCTGGCCCTTGCTGTGTGTGCGCTGACCGCTGCAAATTACGTAGCAGCCCAGGCCCCGGTACCGGCAGCAACAACCGCACCGGGCCAGGCTGCGGAGCCCAGGAGCATCAACGAGTGGTTGATGCGCATGCACGAAGCCTCCAGAAACCGGTCTTACGTGGGTACCTTTGTGGTGTCCTCCGGCGGCGTCATGTCCAGCGCGAAGATCTGGCATGTCTGCGACGGAACCCAGCAGATGGAAAAGGTCGAGACCCTGACCGGGGCCCCGCGCACTGTTTTTCGCCACAACGACCAGGTCGTGACCTTCATGCCCGACCAGAAGGTGGTGCGTTCTGAAAGGCAGGAGTCACTGGGTCTTTTCCCCCAGCTGCTCAAGTCCACCGACAGCCATATCGCCGATTTCTACAAGGCCCGGCAGGAGGGCAGCGAACGGGTGGCAGGGGTGGAGGCCGACATCGTCGCCCTGATTCCCCGCGACACGATGCGCTTCGGCTATCGCGTCTGGGCCGAACAGAAGAAGGGCATGGTCGTCAAGCTGCAGACGCTCGATGCCGATGGCAAGGTGCTGGAGCAGGCGGCTTTTTCGGAGTTGCAGCTCGATGCGCCGGTCAGGATTGACAAGCTGGCGCAGATGATGGCCAAGGTCGACGGCTACCGGGTCGAGAAGCCGGGACTGGTCAAGACCACGGCCAGCGCCGAAGGCTGGGTGATGAAAACGCCGGTGCCGGGCTTTCAGTCCATGAGTTGCTACAAGCGCCCGCTCGCGGGGCAGTCGGGCAGCGATCCCATGCAATGGGTTTTTTCGGACGGCCTGGCGTCGGTATCGCTTTTTGTCGAGTCGTTTGATGCCCAACGGCACACCCGGGAAGCCAAGGTGTCCCTGGGTGCCACGCAGTCGCTGACCCGGCGTGTCGACGCCTACTGGCTGACGGTGATGGGCGAGGTGCCCATGGCCACCCTGAGCCTGTTTGCCAATGGTCTTGAACGCAGGAAATAGCGCCCCCATGTCGTCCGTGCCCCTGCCTGTTGTCGCGGGCCGGCCGGCACCTGATTCAACACGCGGTGGTCTCTTTTTTTCCGACAATTTTTTCAAAGGCTGATGATGCATATATTGAACTGGAAACAAGGTCGCTCCTGCCTCGTCGCCGGTACGCTGGCGTTGGGCACCGTCCTGGCCGTGATGCCTGTGCAGCCGGTGATGGCGCAAGTCAGGACCCTGCCGGACTTCACGGATCTGGTGGAAGCGGTCGGTCCTTCGGTCGTCAACATCCGGACCGTTGAAAAAGTCAAGGCCGGCGCAGCCGGCAGCGCCGACGAGCAGATGCTGGAGTTTTTCCGGCGCTTCGGCATTCCGGTCCCGCCCAACATGCCGCGCACGCCCAGGCCGGACCGTGGCCAGCCCGACGAAGAGCAGCCGCGCGGGGTGGGTTCGGGATTCATCCTCAGCACGGACGGGCTGGTCATGACCAATGCCCATGTCGTCGAAGGCGCCGACGAGGTGCTGGTGACGCTGACGGACAAGCGCGAGTTCAAGGCGAAGATCATCGGTACCGACAAACGCACCGATGTGGCCCTGGTCAAAATCGAGGCCGCGGGCTTGCCGGCCGTGAAAATCGGCGACATCAGCCGCCTGAAAGTCGGCGAGTGGGTCATGGCGATCGGTTCGCCTTTTGGCCTTGAGAACACGGTGACCGCCGGCATTGTCAGCGCCAAGCAGCGTGACACAGGCGACTACCTGCCTTTCATCCAGACCGATGTGGCGATTAATCCGGGCAACTCGGGCGGACCACTGATCAACATGCGCGGCGAGGTGGTGGGGATCAACAGCCAGATCTACTCGCGCTCGGGCGGTTTCCAGGGCATCTCCTTTGCCATTCCGATTGACGAGGCCACCCGCGTGGCCGACCAGTTGCGCACCAACGGACGGGTGACGCGCGGTCGCATCGGCGTGCAGATCGACCAGGTCAGCAAGGATGTCGCAGAGTCGATCGGACTGGGCAAGCCGCAAGGTGCACTGGTGCGCGGCGTCGAAGCCGGATCGCCTGCGGAAAAAGCCGGGATCGAAGCGGGCGACATCATCACCCGATTCGAGGGCAAGGTGATTGACCGGGCAACGGACCTGCCGCGCCTGGTGGGCAACGTGAAGCCCGGGACCAAAACGACGATCACCGTCTTCAGGCGCGGCAGCACCCGGGACCTCAACGTGACGATTGCCGAGGTCGAGGCAGAAAAGCCGGTGCGCAAGGCCCAGGCGCCCGAGAGCAAGCCGCCGGTGGCCGGACCGGCGCAGGTGATCGGGCTGGTGGTCAGCGAGTTGCCCGAGGCCCTGAAGAAGGAACTCAAGCTCAAGGGCGGCGTCAAGGTGGATGCAAGTGAGGGCGCCGCCGCGCGTGCCGGCTTGCGTGAGGGCGATGTGATTCTGGCGATTGCCAACACGGAGGTCACCAGCGTCAAGGACTTTGAAGCAGTGCTGGCCAAGACCGACAAGAGCAAGGTGATCAACGTGCTGTTCCGGCGCGGCGACGTGGCGCAGTTTGCGCTGATCCGTCCCTTGCGTTAAGGGCTGCGAGGGTGGGCAACGATGCCCGGCGGCCGCGCAGAAGCCTGTCCTGGCAGCCCCCATACCCTGACCGGGGTGGGGGTTTTGCCTGAAATGACACTTCGCGGGCAAGCCCAAAAAATATTTTTTCCCTGTCCAGGGATTCGAAGAATGTTTGTGTCTGCTAACTTCAAGTTTGGCTATTAATCGATTTTGATAGAATGGACGCGCTATTCCGGAACATTCCGATATATCAAGCGTTCAAAATTCCGCTCCGTGGCATGAACTGGCACGATTCACTGTTGATCCACAGATCACCCACATGTTGTCCATAGGTTCCCGGTTAAAATTGTGAATAACTTGTGTATAAGATTCATGTTGCTGCTCTGCAACGAGAAAAATTTGGCAATTTCGAGGCTATGCGTGGTCGGCTTTTTGCCTACAATGAAGCTTCCAACTATCGCAGTTGCCATAGATTGTTGGTTCAGGGCGCGTCACAAGTGACGCGCCCTTTTTTATGGCTTTCGCGAATTGACCGCGGGCTCTTCGCAATACTTTCAAGCACTTAGGCGTTCCCTTTGATGAATCACATCAGAAACTTTTCGATCATTGCGCACATTGATCACGGCAAATCCACGCTGGCCGATCGCATCATCCAGCGTTGCGGCGGATTGCAGGATCGCGAGATGAGCGCGCAGGTGCTCGACTCCATGGATCTGGAAAAGGAGCGTGGGATAACCATCAAGGCGCAGACCGCCGCGCTCAAATACAAGGCCCTCGACGGCCAGGTTTACAACCTCAATCTGATCGACACGCCCGGCCACGTCGACTTCTCGTATGAAGTGAGTCGTTCGCTGTCGGCGTGCGAAGGTGCGTTGCTGGTGGTCGATGCGAGCCAGGGTGTGGAAGCGCAAACCGTGGCCAACTGCTACACCGCACTCGAGCTTGGCGTGACGGTGGTGCCGGTGCTCAACAAAATGGATTTGCCGAATGCAGATCCGGAAAACGCCAAGCAGGAAATCGAGGACGTGATCGGCATCGATGCCACGGACGCGATTCCCTGCAGCGCCAAGACCGGCATGGGCATCGACGAAATTCTGGAGGCGGTGATTGCCCGCATCCCGCCGCCGCAGGGCAATCCCGACGGGCCGCTGCGCGCGATGATTGTCGACAGCTGGTACGACGCCTATGTGGGTGTCGTGATGCTGGTGCGTGTGGTGGACGGCCGGCTGGTCAAGGGCGAGCGCATCAAGCTGATGGCCAGCGAGGCCACTTACAACGCCGACCAGCTGGGGGTCTTCACGCCGCATACCGAGCCGCGTCCCGCGCTGGAAGCCGGCGAGGTCGGCTTCATCATCGCCGGCATCAAGGAACTGCAGGCGGCACGGGTCGGCGACACGGTGACGCTGATCAGGCCGGGCACCGGCGGGGCGGCCGCGACCGCCACCGAGGCCTTGCCCGGTTTCAAGGAGATCCAGCCGCAGGTGTTTGCCGGCCTGTACCCGACCGAAGCCAGCGAGTACGACTCGTTGCGCGACGCGCTGGAAAAGCTCAAGCTCAATGATGCGTCCCTGCACTACGAGCCCGAAGTCAGCCAGGCGCTGGGTTTTGGTTTTCGTTGCGGCTTTCTGGGCCTGCTGCACATGGAGATCGTGCAGGAGCGGCTCGAACGGGAGTTCGACCAGGACCTGATCACGACCGCGCCCAGCGTGGTCTACCAGGTGCTCAAGGCCGACGGCGAGATCATCATGGTCGAGAATCCGTCGAAAATTCCCGATGCCGGCAGGGTCAACGAGATCCGCGAGCCCATCGTCACCGTGCACCTGTACATGCCGCAGGAGTACGTGGGCGCCGTCATGACGCTGGCCAACCTCAAGCGCGGCGTGCAGCTCAATATGGCCTACCACGGCAAGCAGGTCATGCTGACCTACGAAATGCCGCTGGGCGAGATCGTGCTGGACTTCTTCGACAAGCTCAAGTCCGTCTCGCGCGGCTACGCGTCCATGGATTACGAGTTCAAGGAGTTCCGGGCGTCGGACGTGGTCAAGGTCGACATCCTGCTCAACGGCGAGAAGGTTGATGCGCTGTCCATCATCGTTCACCGCAGCCAGTCGGCCTACCGCGGCCGGGCGGTGGTGGCCAAGATGCGCGAGATCATTTCCCGCCAGCAGTTCGACGTCGCGATCCAGGCGGCCATCGGGGCCAACATCATTGCGCGTGAGACAATCAAGGCGCTGCGCAAGAACGTGATTGCCAAGTGTTACGGTGGCGACATTTCACGCAAGAAAAAGCTTCTTGAAAAACAAAAAGCGGGTAAAAAACGCATGAAACAAATCGGTTCGGTGGAAGTCCCCCAGGAGGCCTTCCTGGCCATCCTGCAGGTAGAAGAATAATGCTGGGGTTCATGAGTACGCTCACCGCGCTGGTGCTGATCCTGTTTGCCGGTTACGGCGGCGCCTGGTACATGGGCATGGTGGAAGGCAACTTCTCCCTGCTGCTGTTTCTGGCGACCGTGGTGACGGGCCTTTACTGGCTGGCCGAGAAGTTTTACTTCTGGCCCCAGCGCCGCAAGGCGGCCGAAATCATCGAGCAGGAGGCGGCCCGACGCCGCAGCGAGCTGGCCGCCAGAGGCATCAGCCAGGTGGACGGCAACATCGAGGAAGCCCGGGCCAGGGTCATCATGCAGCCCTGGTGGCTGGACTGGACCGCCGGGCTTTTCCCGGTCATCGTCGTCGTGTTTCTGCTGCGCTCTTTCCTGTTCGAGCCTTTCAAAATTCCGTCGGGCTCCATGATTCCGACCATGCTGGTGGGCGACCTGATCCTCGTCAACAAATTCCATTACGGCGTGCGGCTTCCGGTCATCAACCTCAAAATCGTTGACAACAACAGTCCGCAGCGCGGCGATGTGATGGTGTTCCGTTACCCGCCCCAGCCCAGCCTGGACTACATCAAGCGGGTGGTCGGCGTGCCCGGCGACGAAGTGGCCTACCTGAACAAAAAAATCACCATCAACGGCAAGCCTGTGACCAAGGTGGCGCTGCCCGATTTCTTTGACGAAGACGCCCTGCGTTATGCCAAGCAGTTCCAGGAAACCAGCGGCAACAGGCCCTACCGCGTGCTCAATGACGAGGACCGGCCGGCCTTTATTGCCGGTGCCGCCAACTTTCCCTATCGGCAAAATTGCCGTTACAGTAGCGAGGGCGTGGTTTGCCAGGTGCCGCAGGGGCACTATTTCATGATGGGCGACAACCGCGACAATTCGCTCGATTCGCGTTACTGGGGCTTTGTGCCCGAGGCCAACATCGTCGGCAAGGCCTTTTTTGTCTGGATGAATTTTGGTAACCTCAAACGCATCGGCAAGGTGGACTGAGGCAGGAGCCGGGCTGGCCCTGCCGGCAGGGCAGGGGCAGAACGGGGCAGGGGGCGCAACTAACAAAAGCTGGGGAAACACATGATGAAAAATCGGCAACGTGGCATTTCGTTCATCGGCATCCTGTTCGTGGGTGGCGTACTGGCTTTCGCGGGCGTGATTGCCGCCCAGGTGTTTCCCACGCTGGTCGAGTTCCAGGCCATCACCAAGGCGGCCAGCAAGGCTGCCGAGGGCAGCACGGTGCCCGAAGTGCGGGCGATTTTCGACAAGGCGGCCGCCATTGATGACATCAAGTCGATCGGCGGCAAGGACCTCGAAGTTGGCAAAGAGGGCGACAAGGTGACCGTCAGTTTTGCCTACAACCGGGAAATCCACATTGGCGGGCCGGCTTACCTGCTGCTCAAATACACCGGCCGTTCCAAATAAGTGCGTGCCAGTCCTTCCCTGAGCCCTGACCTGCAGGCGCTGCAAACGCGTCTGGAGCACGAATTTTCCAATCCGCGCCTGCTGCAGCAGGCCCTGACCCATCGCAGTTTTTCGGCCGACCACAACGAGCGCGTCGAGTTTTTGGGCGACTCTGTGCTCAACCTCGCGGTGGCCGGTCTGCTCTACGAGCGGCTGAGCGAGTTGCCCGAGGGCGATTTGTCGCGGGTGCGCGCCAACCTGGTCAAGCAGGACACCCTGCACAAGCTGGCGGTGCAGCTCGGCCTGCCGCTGTTGATACGCCTCGGCGAGGGCGAAGCCAAGTCGGGCGGACAAAAACGGCCGTCGATTCTGGCCGATGCACTGGAGGCGGTGATTGGCGCGGTGTTTCTGGACGCCGGTTTCGACAAGGCCGACCGCCTGGTGCGCCGGCTGTTCCAGGACGTCGAAATCAACCCGACGATGCAGGCCATCGGCAAAGACCCGAAGACGGAGTTGCAGGAATGGCTGCAGGGCCGCAAAATGAACCTGCCGATCTACCGCGTGGTTGGAACGCTGGGCGCAGCCCACAAGCAGACCTTTGACGTGGAATGTGAAATCAGCGAATTTGGCCGTGCCGAACGCGGCATTGGCGGCTCGCGGCGTGCCGGCGAGCAGGCAGCGGCCGCCGCGATGCTGGCTTATGTAAAAACGCTCCATTGATTTGAAACCGGCGCTGCAAGCGCAGCCGCCAACAGGCGACCCCCATGACCCCCGCAAAAAAGACCCCCTCCAAGCCGGCACGCCCGGCAGCACCTGCCGGAAGTACCAAAGCCAAGGCTGCGCCTGCTGTTGAACCCGCAGAGGCCATCGTGCCCGCGCAGGACGCCGCCCTGGAAGCCATGTTGGCCAAAGCCATGACTTCGCAGGCCAACAACGCCCCGCCGGCCGAAGGTCAGCGCTGCGGCCTGATCGCCATCGTGGGCAAGCCCAATGTGGGCAAATCGACCCTGCTCAACGCGCTGGTGGGGCAGAAAATCAGCATCACCTCGCGCAAGGCGCAGACCACGCGGCACCGCATCACCGGCATGCGCACGCTGGGCGCCACCCAGTATGTGTTTGTCGATACCCCCGGTTTCCAGACCCGGCACGGCAATGCCCTGAACCGCTCACTCAATAAAACGGTGGTTGGCGCCGTCAACGACGTGGACCTGATTGTGTTTGTCGTCGAGGCGGGGCAGTTCAACCAGGCCGACGCGAAGGTGCTGTCGCTGTTGCCGGCGAACACGCCGGCGATCCTGCTGGCTAACAAGTTTGACCTGATCCACCGCCGCGCGGACATCGCGCCCTGGCTCAAGGAGATGCAGGAGCGGCACAATTTTGCCGAATTCGTGCCCATGTCGGCCAACAATGCCAAGGATGTCGAGCGCCTGTTCGGCATCTGCGAGAAATACCTGCCCCCGCAGCCCTGGATGTACGGCGCCGAGGAACTGACCGACCGCAGCGAGCGTTTCATGGCGGCGGAGATCATCCGCGAAAAGCTGTTCCGCCTGACCGGCGACGAGCTGCCCTACACCTCGACGGTGATCATCGACAAGTTCGAGCAGGAGGGTGAACTGCGCCGGATCGCCGCCACCATCGTCGTCGAGCGTGACGGCCACAAGGGCATGATCATTGGCGAGAAGGGTGAAAAGCTCAAGCGCATCGGCACCGAAGCCCGCCACGAACTCGAAGCCCTGACCGGCGGCAAGGTGTTCCTGGAGATCTGGGTCAAGGTACGTTCCGGCTGGGCCGACGACGAGGCCCGTGTCAGAACCTTCGGCTATGAGTAGAGCCCCCACGCTTGTCGCTTCGCGTACTGCGCTGCCCCCCGAGGGGGCCGCTGCGCCTGCGGCCCGGCGGAGCCGGTTCCGCGGCCCCTGCTTGATTTTGGGTCCCGTGTGTGGTGTAGGCCTGAGTTGAGCACGTGGCGACCAAGCGTATTTCCGACGAACCGGCTTATGTCCTGCACCGCTACGACTGGAGCGAGTCCAGCCTGATCCTGGAAGTGTTCACCCGCAGCTACGGCCGGATCGCGCTGGTGGCGCGCGGCGCCAAGAAGCCTAGCTCGAACTTCCGGCCCATTTTGCTGCCGCTGCAGCCGCTACACATTGCGTTTGGCGGCGACGCCGAGATCCGCATGCTGCGCAGCGCCGAGTGGCAGGGCGGCCATGTCATGCCGACCGGGGACGCCTTGTTGTCCGGTTATTACCTCAATGAGTTGCTGATGCGCCTGCTGGCGCGCGACGACCCGCACCCGGTGCTGTTCGACGCCTATGCCGCCACCGTGCAACTGCTGGCCAGCCAGAACATCGATACGCTGGAGGTGGCCTTGCGGGCGTTCGAGTTGCGCCTGTTGCAGGGCATCGGCCTGTTGCCGGCGCTGGACGCCCAGACCGCCACCCTGGCGCCGCTGGAGCTGCAGACGCCTTATGTGCTGGTGGCCGAAGCCGGCCTGCGCGAGGCGCATGACGACGACCGCGCCAGCCTGCAGGGCCGGCAGTGGCTGGACCTGCAGGACACGCTGAAGGACGATGCACCGTTTACCGACACGGTGCAGGCCTGTGTGAACCATTTGCCGGCGCTCAAAACACAGCTGCGCGCCCTGCTGCACTACCATTGCGATGTGAAGGTTTTCAAAACCCGGCAGATGATGATCGATCTGCAGGCTTTCTAACGGATCAATGTCCACCATGGCTCCTGTACACGCCCCCGCTCCCCGTCACCGCACCGCCTTGTCGGTCAACCTCAACAAGGTCGCCTTGCTGCGCAACACCCGGCACCTGGGCATCCCCGATGTGCTGCGGGCCGCCGAGTTGTGCCTGGAAGCTGGCGCCCAGGGCATCACCGTGCATCCGCGGCCCGACGAACGGCATATCCGCAGCGATGACGTGTATGAGCTGGCCGCGCTCATGAAGGACTGGCCGGACCGCGAGTTCAATGTCGAGGGCAACCCGCTGCAGAACCTGATGGAGTTTGTGCGCAACCTGTCGGCGCGCGGCTTGCCGCTGCACCAGTGCACCTTTGTGCCCGACAGTGAAAGCCAGTTCACGAGCGACCATGGCTGGAGCTTCCCCCAGGATGCGGCGCGTTTGAAACCGTTGATTGAAGAAGCCCATGACCGGGGCGTGCGGGTCAGCCTCTTCATGGACCCGCTGCCCGAAGCCATGGCGGCCGCCAAGGCCGTCGGCGCCGACCGGGTGGAGCTGTACACCGAGACCTATGCGCGGGCCTGGGGCACGCCTGGAAAAAACAAGGCTTTGGAGCCGTTTGTCCTAGCAGGACGGGCGGCGGCAGCTATCAAATTAGGAGTTAATGCCGGCCACGACCTGAGCCGCGACAACCTCACGGAGTTCCTGCAGGCGGTGCCCGGCGTGCTCGAGGTGTCGATTGGTCACGCGCTGATTGCCGACGCGCTGGAGCTGGGTTACAGCGCCACGGTCGCCGCTTACCTGCGCTGCATTGACAACGCGTTTGCCGGATGATTTACGGCATTGGCACCGACATCTGCGACGTGCGCCGCGTCCGCGCCAGCTTTGAACGGCATGGCGAGCGTTTTGCGCAGAAGATCCTCAGCGATGCCGAATTCGCCACCTGGCAAGCCCGCAGTGCTCGCTGGCCCGAGCGCGGCCTGCGTTACCTGGCTACCCGCTTTTCCGCCAAGGAGGCGTTCAGCAAGGCGGTCGGCATGGGTATGCGTTTGCCCATGACCTGGCGCCACTGCGAAATCGCCAAGGCCGCCAGCGGCAAGCCCGAAATTGTTCTGCACGGCGCGCTCAAGGAATGGTTCGAGGCGCGCGGCCTCACCGCCCATGTCAGCGTGACCGACGAAACCGACTACGCCGCCAGTTTTGTGGTTGTTGAGATAAACCCGTTATAGCCCAAGCTACACGTGCGCGAGCAGCTATTAAATTCATAGTAAATCAGAGACCCCCACCATGAGCCAACACGCCCCCCTGATCATCGACATTGCCGGCCTGAGCCTGAGCAAAACCGACAAACGCCGCCTCAAGCATCCGCTGACGGGCGGCATCATCCTGTTTGCCCGCAACTGGGACAACCGCGCCCAGCTCACGGCCCTTTGCAGCGAGATCAGGAAAATCCGCAAGGACCTGTTGATCTGTGTGGACCACGAAGGCGGCCGCGTGCAGCGCTTCAAGACCGACGGCTTCACCCACCTGCCGCCCATGCGCGCATTGGGTGAGTTGTGGCTGAAAGACGCCATGGCTGCCACCAATGCCGCCACCGCCTGCGGCTACGTGCTGGGTGCCGAGCTGCGCGCCTGCGGCGTGGATTTCAGCTTCACCCCGGTGCTGGACCTCGACCACGGTGAAAGCGGCGTCATCGGTGACCGCGCCTTTGCGCGCGATCCGCGTGTGGTCGGCCTGCTGGCCAAAAGCCTGATGCACGGCCTGCTGCAAAGCGGCATGGCCAACTGCGGCAAACATTTTCCAGGCCACGGTTTTGTCAAAGCCGATTCGCACACCGACATCCCGGTCGACAGGCGCAGCCTCAAGGCCATCCTGGCGGACGACGCCGCGCCTTATGAATGGCTCAACACCACGCTGACCAGCGTGATGCCGGCCCATGTGATCTACCCCAAGGTAGATGCGCGCCCGGCGGGTTTTTCCGAAAAATGGCTGACCTACATCCTGCGCGGCCAGCTCGGTTTTGGCGGCGCCATTTTCAGCGACGACCTCAGCATGGCCGGTGCCCGCCTGCTCGACGGCAAGCAGGTCAGCTACACCGAAGCGGCGATGGCCGCGCTCAACGCCGGCTGCGACATGGTGCTGCTGTGCAACCAGTCGATGGGCGAGGGCCAGGAAGTGGACGAGTTGCTCGACGGGCTGACGCAGGGCCAGCTCAGACAGCAGTGGGAGCCGCTCGAAGCCAGCGAGGGACGCCGTCTGGATCTGCTGCCCGCCACGCCCGCCATCGCCTGGGACGCGTTGATGCTGCACCCGGCCTACATGCACGCGCTCGGGCTGGTTCCCTGAGTTGGCATTCGAGTGAAGAGATTCCAAGACCGCTATAAAGCTTTTCTGCCTATGGACAGGGGCCAGCCTTGGCAAAGGCTGCGGCGATGAGCAGATTCAACGATTCCCCACCCGATCAAACATGGACGGCTTGCGCCACGAGACGCACCCCCAGGGCCGCACACACGCGGCTGATGGTGTCGAAGCGCGGCTGCGCATCGGGCCGCAACGCTTTGTACAAGGCTTCGCGGGTGAGCCCGGATGCCTTGGCAATCTCGCCCATGCCGCGCGCGCGGGCGATGTCGCCCAAAGCCGCCGCCAGCAAGGCTGGATCGTTCGCCTCCAGAATGTCCGTCAGATAGGCGGCGATCGCCTCCTCGCTGTCGAGATACGGTGCCGCGTCGAACTCGGGCAGGTCAGCCACTTTGATGCGTTGAGTCATGAATTTTTCTCCTTCAGTCAATCCAGCCGTGAAGCCAAAACCCTGGCACGCTTGATATCCGTCTTTTGGGTGCGTTTGGAGCCGCCCGCCAGCAAAACGATCACTTGAGCCCCGCGCTGTACGAAATACACGCGCCAGCCTGCGCCTACATGAATACGCAACTCCGACACGCCTTCGCCGACTGGCGCTACATCACCGGCCAAGCCGAGCGCCAGACGTTTGATGCGCGCAAGCACCACCCCACGCACTGCCACATCGGACAGGCCGTCCAGCCATTGCGTGAACTCGGGCAGAGGCTTGATCGAGAACATCAAAATATTGTAATCGTTCGATTACAGTCTATCAAGATGGATTCCCGAAAATAGCGGGTACTCACCCAGAAATGCTATAAATAATGTAGCAGCTTGCGCCCGTGTCTTATGGGCAAGCGGCCGATTTGATCTGGAAAAAGGATTTCCTCAGCTTCTGCCGCGCAGCCCCCTATGCCGCTGGCCAGCTCAGCTTGCCTGCCGCATCGACATGCGTGAGGTACAGGCGCAAATCGAGTTCGTATTGGTGATACTGCGGTTCCATGTAGGTGCAGAGCTGGTAAAACGCCTTGTCATGCGCCTTTTCCTTCAGGTGCGCCAGCTCGTGCACCGTGATCATGCGCAAAAATTCGATGGGCACCTCCTTGAACAGGCTGGCCACGCGGATCTCGCGTTTGGACTTGAGCTTGCTGCCCTGCACCCGCGACACCGTGGTGTGGGTGCCCAGTGCATGGGCAATCACCTGCAGCTTGCTGTCAAACGCCACCTTGCTCAACGCGTCGGCGTTGCGCAGAAAGCTGTTCTTGATGTCCATCACGTAGTCGTACAGCGCCTTGTCGGTGCGTATCTCGTGCGCGCAGCGGTATTTTTTGAGCAGCATGGCGCCCAGGCGGTCTTGCGCGACGAGGTCACGCACCTGGCTCTGCAGGGTGTCGGGGTAACCCGTCAGGTAGTTCATGGGGGCGGGAAGGAGGGAGGCGGGCGGAGGGCGGAGGCAATGGCTGATTTTAGTCCCGCGTCCGATTCTTGCTAAGCTTGTGGCATGAACCTGCCCGCCGCCCCGGACCCTGCTAACGCGCCCGAAATCGTGACGCCGCGCATCAACCTGGCGCTGCAGGGCGGCGGCTCGCACGGCGCCTTCACCTGGGGGGTGCTCGACGCCCTGCTGGACGACGGGCGCATCGACTTTGAAGGCATCAGCGGCACCAGCGCCGGTGCCATGAACGCCGTGGCCCTGGCCCACGGCTTTGCGCGATCTGAAGGCCAACCCCGGGCTGCGCGGCACGACGCGGCACGCGAAGCGCTGGACAGTTTCTGGAACGGCATTGTCGACATGGGGGCGCTGTCGTCCTCGCTTTCGCACTCGGTCAGCAAGATACAGCAGGCGCCGTTCGGCATCCTGTTCGGGCTGATGGGCGGCGGCAACTGGTCCAGCAAGCTGTGGACTGATGCCATGACACGTTACTGGTCGAATGCGCTCTCGCCCTACCAGCGCAACCCTTTCGACATCAACCCGCTGAAAGACTTCCTGGAAAAGCAGGTGGACTTTGAACGCCTGGCGGCGGCTGCCGGCCCGGACACGCCCCAGGTGTTTGTGGTGGCCACGCGCGTGAGCAGCGGCAAGGCCGAGGTGTTTTGCGGCAAGCGGCTGACCGCCAGCGCGGTGATGGCGTCGGCCTGCCTGCCCATGGTGTTTCAGGCGGTGGAGATTGACGGCGACCACTTCTGGGACGGCGGTTATTCGGGCAACCCGGCGATTCATCCGCTGATCTACCGCTGCGAAAGCCGCGACATCGTGCTGGTGCAGATCAACCCGATCCAGCGCGCCGAGCTGCCCACAAAACCCGGCGAGATCATGGACCGCATGACCGAGATCACCTTCAACGCCGCGCTGATTGCCGAGATGCGCGCGGTCGATTTCGTCAAGCGCCTGCTGGCTGAAGGCAAGCTGGACCCCGCGCATTACAAAGATGTGCTGATGCACCGCATCGACGGCGGCCAGGCCCTCGAAAAATTCACCAGCGCCAGCAAGTCATCAACTGACAAGGGCCTGATTCATTCGCTACGCGACCTGGGCATGGCGTGCGGCAAAGAGTGGCTGGCCAAACGCTTCGACGCACTGGGCGTGAAAAGTACAGTCAACATTGCGCGTGACTACCTGGACGACTTGCGCATGCCGGTGGAAAAGGCCGAGCCGGTGCAGATCGAGCCACCGCCGCCCGAACCGCCGCCGGTTTTTCTGCCGGGGGCCGGGTTGCTATAGTGTCTGGGTGAGCGTGGTTGCTATCGGTTTGATAGCTGCTGGCGCCCGTATCGCTTGGGTTAACTGTCGATTTGATGTTGTATAGTGAGATAAACCCATGCTTTCAAACACTTTTTTGAACCAGAGTCGCCGGTGTTATCTGACTGGTGGCCATGTGATTCCGCAGTTTTGCGGCATATATCAAAGTTAGACGTCATCGAGCTGATCTAAGGAACGCAAAGGAATTGGCATGAGTGAGTTGGTCGCGAACTGTCCACGCTGTGGGTCCCGGCATATCACCTTCGATGTGAAAGCCGCAAAGATCTACCGCGTTCAGTACGGGTGGCAGAACTGGTACGAAGCGTTCGGAATCTGTAGACATTGCGAACGGTCGGCCATCTTCGTTCTGTCTGAGAGTGTCAACGGAAACTACCAGTACGTTCACAAGGTCGGTCTAATGAAGGTTGAGGAGGCTCTCAACAAGTACGTAGAAGTGGAGGGACACATAAGCCTAAAGGACTCCGCATCGATCGAGCCGCCGGAGTTCCTTCCGAAGGACATCGAGGCAGTGTTCCGAGAAGGCGCTACTTGTCTGGCCGTCGGGTGCTACAACGCGGCAGGCACCATGTTTCGACTTTGTGTGGACCTCGCTACGAAATCGATGTTGCCCGCGGACGAAACCCCAGGTCTGAATGCGAAAACGCGTAGGGATCTGGGCATCCGCCTTCCGTGGTTGTTCGAGAACGGCAGGCTTCCCGAACCGCTTCGCGACTTGTCTTCTTGCATCAAGGACGACGGAAACGATGGCGCGCATGCGGGCAACTTGAAAGAAGCAGATGCTTCTGATCTACTTGATTTTTCGGCGGCCCTTCTCGAACGAATCTACTCTGAACCCGAAAGATTGCGCCTCGCCAAGGAAAGGCGTGAAGCTAGACGCGCGCAGTCCGGATAGAGAAATGACGTCTCACAAGTCGTTCGACACGGACACGCAGCGGCATTGCGCCGCGAGGCGTGCTGGTGAGCGTACGCCCCTCAGCGCAATGCCGGTGCGCGCCGGTTAACTCCGACGTCAGACGCCGTCATGAAACAGTGGCATGAGGTCGTGAGGTTGCTATGGGCTTCGCCCTGCTCTGCCGTCGGTATCGTGCTTGCCTGGATTCCCTTGCTGGCGGGCGGTCGGGCCAAGTGGTCATCGGGAGCGCTGGAGGTGACTTACCGCGAAAGCCAGGCGGGTTGCGGCAAGCTGGCGCGCAAGCTTCCGTTTCGCGGCATCGTCTTCGGCCATGTCATCCTTGCCGTGACGCGTGAGGAGCTGCGAATTATCAGTCCCCATGAGCGTGTTCATGTTCAGCAGTACGGGCGTTGGGGGCCGCTGTTCTTCTTCGCGTATGGCGCGTCAAGCATCTGGCAGCTCATCCGGGGCCGTAGCGCTTACTGGGACAACCATTTTGAGATTCAGGCTCGTGCACTCAGCGTCCAGACACATCGCCAGTAACACATCGCCTAGCCCAGCGGCCTGCCTGCGGCAGCTGTTGAATTCAATGGTTAAACGGGGAGGCAGAGGTGGGCAACGGCCGTTTCGGCGCGGAGAGCCGGTTCAGCCCAGCCCAAATCTCAGCCTTCGTGCCGCAGCGCAGGAAACAAAATGACGTCGCGGATGCTGGCGCTGTCGGTCAGCAGCATCATCAGGCGGTCGATGCCGATGCCGCAGCCGCCGGTGGGGGGCATGCCGTATTCGAGGGCGCGCACGTAGTCGGCGTCGTAATGCATGGCTTCTTCGTCGCCGCCGTCCTTGGCGTCTGACTGGGCGAGAAAACGCGCGGCCTGGTCTTCGGCGTCGTTGAGCTCGCTGAAGCCGTTGCCGAACTCGCGGCCGGTGATGTAGAGCTCAAAGCGCTCGGTCACCTCGGGTCGTGCATCGTTGGCGCGGGCCAGCGGCGATATCTCGGTCGGGTGCTCCATGATGAAGGTGGGCTGCCAGAGTTTGTCCTCAACCAGCTCTTCAAAATAGGTCACCTGCAGGCTGGGCAGCGAGCGGGCATCGAGCCTGTCCTTGGCGCTGAATTTGCCGAGTTTCTTCAGTGCGGCCAGCAGCCAGGCGGCGTCGTCCACATGGGCGCCGGCCTCGGTGTGTTTGAGGATGGCTTCGCGGATGGTCAGGCGTTCAAACGGCTGGCCCAGGTCCACTGGCCGGCCCTGGTAGCTCAGCTGTGTACCGCCGGTCACCCGGGTGGCGACATGGCGGATCAGGTCTTCGGTGAAGCTCATCAGGTCTTCGTAGTTCCACCAAGCGGCGTAGAACTCCATCATCGTGAACTCGGGGTTGTGCCGCACGCTGATGCCTTCGTTGCGAAAGCTGCGGTTGATCTCGAACACGCGCTCGAAGCCGCCGACGATCAGGCGTTTGAGGTACAGCTCGGGCGCAATGCGCAAAAACATCTGCTGGTCCAGCGCGTTGTGGTGCGTCACAAAGGGCTTGGCATTGGCGCCGCCCGGAATCGGGTGCAGCATGGGTGTTTCGACTTCGAGAAAATCGTTGTCGACCATGAAGTTGCGCATGGCCGAGACGGCCTTGCTGCGGGCGGCAAAACGCTTGCGCGCGGCTTCGTCGGTGATCAGGTCCACATAACGCTGGCGGTATTTGACCTCCTGGTCGGCCACGCCGTGGAACTTGTCGGGCAGCGGTCGCAGGCTTTTGGTGATCAGGCGGATGCTGGTGGCGTGAATCGAGAGCTCGCCGGTCTTGGTTTTGAACAGCGTGCCGGTCGCGGCCACGATGTCGCCCAAGTCCCAGTGCTTGAAGGCGTTGTGAACCTCTTCACCCACGCCTTCGTTGTTGATGTACACCTGGATGCGCCCGCCGGACGGGCCGAACGACGCGTCCTGCAGCGTGGCAAAACTGGCCTTGCCCATCACGCGCTTGAGCATCATGCGGCCGGCCACGCTGACGTTGACGGCCAGCGGCACCAGCTCTTCTTTGGTCTTGTCGTCGTACTGCGCAAACAGGGCTTCGGCCCGGTGTTCCGGTTTGACGTCATTCGGGAAGGCCACGCCCTTGCCGTCGGCCTGGTGCTGGCGCAGGACCTTGAGCTTTTCGCGGCGCTCGGCCATGAGCTGGTTCTCGTCATGCGCGGGCACGGCGGCGGGGCTGGTGATGGTGTTGGACATGAAAAAGGTTCTCGAAGAAAGAGGGCAGGCCGGGCCGCACAGGGCGGCGGGCCGGAAAAACCGGCGGGACCGGGCTAAGTGCCAAACCCCTGATTTTAGGCTGCGTTGCCGCCCGCACCGGGGCGACCGCGAACCTACATCGCGATACCGGTTTTTTCGAGGATGTCGCTGACCAGTTCGAGCCGGACCAGTGGGTTGTCCAGCTCCATCAGTCGCTGTTTGAGTTCCAGCGGCATGGGCAGCAGTTCGCACCAGCGGTTGGCCACCCAGGCGCAGTCGCCGAGCCGGTAGGGCGGCTCCAGCGGCATCTGGTCCGGCGGCACGCCGCGTTCCTGCAGGGTGCGGATCAGCTTGCCCAGCGCATTGGCGGTGCCGCGCAAGTCTTCGGGAACCGGGATGGCCTGGTCGTCGTCCAGCCGCGTCACATCGGCGATCCACAGGCCGTGCTTGAGCTTCTCGCGGCTGGAAATCTCGAAACGCTGGGTGCCGGTGCAGCGAATCACCATCAGGCCCGGCTGCGGCACTGAAAAGCTGGTGATGGTGGCCAGGGTGCCGATGTTGTAAAAGGCCTCGCTGGCAAAACCGTCGCCGCTGGGCCCGTCCTCGGGCTTGCGCACTTCGGAGCCCCGGGTCAGCGCCACCACGCCAAAGGGCGCACCGGTCTTGTGGCATTTGCCGATCATGTCGAGGTAACGCACCTCGAAAATCCGCAGCGGCAACAGGCCACCGGGGTAGAGCACCGTGCCCAGCGGGAAAAGCGGCAGCGAGGTAAGGGTGAGCACGTCAGACATCGATCAGGCGGGGGAATTTCTATGAAGCACTATCTTCCCACGATCCTGTTTCCCCATGTGCGGGCTTTGGCGCCGCCGGGGTATTCCTGCCAGGCGGTTCGCCGGCGGTCAGACAGCGCCCGGACCGGTTGGGCGCGCTCTTAGGCATGAAAACAGGCGCCGGCCCTTTCAGGAAGGGCGCGGGCAGCTATCAATTTGAGAGTGAATGCCGGCTGGGCCGGCGCCCGTGGTCGCCGTGGCCTCAGGCGACGGCGTCCGCCGGCTGGCGCAGCAGCATGGCCAGTGAATTCGCCACGGTCTTGCGCAGTTCGCGGCGGTCGCAGATGAAGTCGACCGCACCCTTGGTCTGCAGGAACTCGGCACGCTGGAAGCCTTCCGGCAGGGTCACGCGCACCGTGGACTCGATGACACGCGGGCCGGCAAAACCGATCAGCGCTTTCGGCTCGGCAATCACGATATCGCCGACAAACGCAAAACCGGCGCTCACGCCGCCCATGGTCGGGTCGGTCAGCACGCTGATGTAGGGCAGCCCTTTTTTGGCCAGGCGGGTCAGCGAGGCATTGGTCTTGGCCATCTGCATGAGGCTCAGCAGGCCTTCCTGCATGCGCGCGCCACCGGTGGCGGTAAAGCAGATGAACGGGACTTTCTGCTCGATCGCGGCATGCACGCCGCGCACGAAGCGCTCGCCGACCACGCTGCCCATGCTGCCGCCCATGAAGTCGAATTCAAAGCAGGCCACAACCACGCCGATGCTGTGCACCGCGCCGCCCATGACGATCAGCGCGTCGGTCTCACCGGTGTTCTCCAGCGCTTCTTTCAGGCGCTCGGGGTATTTGCGGCTGTCCTTGAACTTCAGCGGGTCCACCGGCAGCACTTCCTGCCCCAGCTCGTAACGGCCCTCGGGGTCCAGAAACGAGTCCAGCCGGGCCCGCGCGTCCATGCGATGGTGGTGGCTGCACTGCGGGCAGACGTTCTGGTTTTTTTCCAGATCGGTCTTGTAGAGCACGGCTTCACAGCTGGGGCACTTGACCCACAGGCCTTCGGGCACGCTGCGGCGCTCGGTCGGGTTGGTCGGGCTGATTTTCGGCGGGAGGAGTTTTTCTAGCCAAGACATGATGGGTCCTTATGTCCTTGTGGGGTGGTGCCCCCGGACGGCGCAGGCCGCTCGCAGGGGTAAAACCGGAAAAGAAAGGGGATTATGCGCTGTCTCCGGGCCCGGCCGGGGCGTCCAGCGCCTGCCGGACACCGGCCAGGAAATCACGCACCAGGGGCACCACTTCCCCGCGCGGCTGGCCGGTGATCAGCTGGATGATGCGGCTGCCGATGACCACCGCGTCGGCGACCCGGCCGATGGCTTTGGCAGTCGCGGCGTCGCGGATGCCGAAGCCCACACCCACCGGGATGCTGACGTGTTGGCGTATGCGTGGCAGCATGGCCTCGACCGCGCCCAGGTCCAGCGTGCCGGCACCGGTCACGCCCTTGAGCGAGACGTAGTAGACATAACCGCTGGCTACGCCGGCAATCTGTGCCATGCGTTCATCGGTACTGGTCGGGGCCAGCAGGAAGATCAGGTCCATGCCGTGGGCGCGCAAGGTGGCGGCAAAGGCCACACATTCTTCGGGCGGGTAGTCCACCACCAGCACGCCGTCCACGCCGGCCGCAGCCGCATCGCGCACAAACGCGTTCTTGCCGCGCTTGAGGTCGTAGGCTTCGATCGGGTTGGCATAACCCATCAGCACCACCGGCGTTTTGTCGTCCTGCAGGCGGAACACACGCACCATCTCCAGCACCTGCGCCAGGCCTATGCCCATCGCCAATGCCTGGTCGCCGGCTTTCTGGATCACCGGGCCGTCGGCACTCGGGTCGGAAAAGGGCACACCGAGCTCGATCACGTCGGCGCCGCCGGCCACCATGCCGTGCATGAGATCTGGCGTGATGTCGGCATAGGGGAAGCCGCCCGTGACGTAGGGAATCAGGGCCTTGCGGTTTTGCGCCTTGAGCGCAGCAAAAGTAGCAGCAATGCGGCTCATGATGGTGTTCCACTTCCCTTGACGGCGTGGCCGCGCATCGAGGGCCGGTCGTAAAAATCCGCGCCCGACAGGTCCGCCACGGTGCCGATGTCCTTGTCGCCGCGACCCGAGAGGTTGACCAGGATGGACTGGTCGGGGCGCATGGTTTTGGCGAGTTTCATGGCGTAGGCCACGGCGTGGCTGGACTCCAGCGCGGGAATGATGCCTTCCGTGCGGCACAGGTAATGAAAGGCCGAGAGCGCTTCGGCATCGGTGATGCCGACATATTCGGCGCGGCCGATGTCTTTCAGGAAGGCGTGCTCAGGGCCGACACCGGGGTAGTCCAGGCCGGCGCTGATGCTGTGGGTCTCGGTGACCTGGCCGTCCTCGTTTTGCAGCACATAGGTGCGGTTGCCATGCAGCACGCCCGGGCTGCCGCGTTGCAGCGAGGCCGAGTGTTTGCCGCTGTCCATGCCTTCGCCGGCCGCCTCGACGCCGATCAGGCGTGTTGTCTCATGCGAAATATAGGGGTGGAATATGCCCATGGCGTTGCTGCCGCCGCCGACGCAGGCAATCACCGCGTCGGGCTGTCCACCATTTCGAGTTGTGCTGGTCATTTCCGGCATCTGGGTCAGGCATTCCTCGCCGATCACGCTCTGGAAATCGCGCACCATCATCGGGTAGGGGTGCGGGCCGGCGACCGTGCCGATGATGTAGAAGGTGTTGTCGACATTGGCGACCCAGTCGCGCATGGCTTCGTTGAGCGCGTCCTTCAGCGTCTTGCTGCCGGATTCAACCGGCACCACGGTGGCGCCCAGCAGTTTCATGCGGTAGACGTTGGGGCTCTGGCGCTTGACGTCCTCGCTGCCCATGTAGACCACACATTCGAGGCCGTAACGCGCGCAGATGGTGGCCGTGGCCACGCCGTGCTGGCCGGCGCCGGTTTCGGCGATGATGCGCGGCTTGCCCATGCGCCGGGCCAGCATGGCCTGGCCGATGGTGTTGTTGATCTTGTGCGCGCCGGTGTGGTTCAGGTCTTCGCGTTTGAGGTAGATCTGCGCGCCACCCTGCTCGCGGCTCATACGGGCGGCGTGGTAGATCGGGGAGGGGCGGCCGACGAAATGCTTGAGCTCGTAGTGGAATTCCGCGAGGAAGGCCGGGTCGTGCTGGTATTTCGCGTAAGCGGCCTTGAGTTCGTTGATCGCGTGGGTCAGCGTTTCGGAAACAAAACTGCCGCCGTAAATCCCGAAGTGGCCCGTGGTGTCAGGTTGCTGGTAGGTGTACATGGTTTTTTGCAAGTAAGTCGTCGGCGGCACGAACGGCTGCGACGAACTGATGGATCTTGTCGGCGCTTTTGATTCCCTTGAGGGTGGAGCCCCCGGGTGCGGAAATCTCGACGCCCGAACTGACATCGACGGCCAGCGTTTTACAACGCGGCCGCACTTGCAAAATGCCATCGGTCACATTTGCAGGTGTGAGTCCACCAGACAAAACGAGGTGAGCGTTGACGCTTGGAGGAAGAAGTGACCAATTGAATGTTTTTCCGCCGCCCCCGAATCCGTCGACATGGGCGTCGAGCAGGATGGCCTGGGCGGCCTTGAAGTCTTCAGCGTATTTTACGAGATCAAAAGCCCGTTGTGCGATAGGGGATTCGCCGCCGGGCCGCCCCAAGGCGAATTGCGCCCCCTCGGGGGGCAGCGTATCACGCGCAGCGGAAAGCGTGGGGGCCCACAGTTCATCCAGCGGGATGCGTGCCGCGCGCAGGAAGGGCCGCCCGGCCCGCAGGCAGGCTTCCGGCGTTTCATCACCATGAAATTGCAGCAAAGCCGTTGGTACACGGGCGCAGGCAGCTATTATTTTTGTAGCGGATTCATTGACGAAAAGCAGCACCGGGGTGACAAAAGGCGGCAGGCGGCTGGACAGCTTGGCGGCGCGTGCGGCACTCACATAACGCGGGCTGGCTTCGTACATGACAAAACCGACGGCATCCGCACCTGCGGCCACGGCGGCGTCCACGTCCTCTTCGCGCGTGAGGCCGCAGATCTTGATGCGAGTCCTGTGCATGGTCATGGCAACCAATCATAAGCCGCGGTGCGCTCCGGCAGGCCGTAGTGCGCCTCATAACGCGGACCGAGGAAATACAGGCCATCGGGCGAAAACGTGGGGGCGGCCACGTCCCGGCGGCGCGCGGCCAGCACCTCGGCGAGCCAGTCGGGAGGGTGCTGGCCCTGGCCGACCGCCACCAGGCAGCCCATGATGTTGCGGATCATGTGGTGCAGGAAGGCATTGGCTTCGAACTCGAAGCGCCAGTAGTTCGCCCGTTGTGAAATCTCGATGCGGCTGATGGTTTTGACCGGCGATTTCGCCTGGCACTGGGCCGCGCGGAAGGAGCTGAAGTCGTGTTCACCCAGCAGGTGGGTGATGGCTGCGCGTATGGCTGCCGCGTCCATCGGCCGGTAGACCCAGCCGACGCGGCCGGCCTCGACACTGGGACGCACCGGCGATTCCAGCAGCACGTAGGCGTAGCGACGGCTGATCGCGCTGGCGCGGCAATGAAACTCGGCGGGCACCTCACGCGCCCATTGCACGGCGATGTCGCGGGGCAAAAAAGCGTTGGTGCCGCGCACCCAGGAGGGCAGCTCGCGCTGCAAGGGGGTGTCGAAGTGAACCACCTGCATCAGGGCGTGAACCCCGGCGTCGGTACGCCCGGCGCACAGGGTGCGCAAAGGCTGGGCGGCGAACTTGCCCAGCGCCTTTTCCAGCCGGTCCTGCACCGTGTTGCCCGAGAGCTGGCTTTGCCAGCCCTCGTAGGCGGTGCCGCTGTAGCTCAGTCCCAGAGCGATCCTCACGGGCAGCCCTCAGGGGAAAGGTGCAAGGGGTCAGGCCAGGGCGTTAAGAAAGGCCTGGGCCTTGCTTTTGAGCGAGCCGCTCGATTGCGCCAGCACTTCCTCGGCCAGCGAGCGGGCGCCATCGGCATCGCCAATCGCGCGGAACTCTTCGGCCAGCGCAAACTTGGTTTCCAGCGGATCGTCACTGTCCACCGATGGCGTGAGGTCGGTGGCTGCGGTGATTTTTGGGCTTTCCGTGGTCGGGCCATCGAGATCGAGCGACAGGGCGCCCATATCAAACTCAAGCATGCCGCCAGAGGTGTCCAGATCTGCGGCACCCGTGCTCAGGGTGGCCGGTTCGGTGGCGAAGTCCAGGCTGTTGCCTGCTGCGGGCGAGGCAACGGGGGCAGCGGCTTTCGCTGGAGCCGGTGCCGCAGCAGGCATGGCCACCGTTGCGGAACTGAAGTCCAGGCTGTTGTCGGCGGCGGGTGGGGCCGCCGCAACCGGCATGGCCAGGACGGGTTGGACCCGCGCCGCTGGGGCCGGCGACGCAACGGCTACTGGTGCGGCAGGTTCGTCGCCCAGAGAAAAATCAAGATCCAGGTCGAAATCCACGGCCGCAGCCGCCGGCTCCGGCGCCGGGCTGGCGGCTTGGGCCAGGGTCTGTCCAGCGGCCAATCCTGCGGCGCTGGCGCCGGCAACAACCATGCTGCTGCTTGCGGCCGCAGGCACGGGTTGTCCACCAGGTTGGTACATGGGGTTGGCAGGGTCCAGCTCACGGCCCATTTCAGCCATGTGCGCCCATTCAACGCCCTGGCCCCGGGTCAGGTTGAATGCTTCGGTCGCCACCATTTCAAAAGCCTTGGCGTCGCGGCGTTTGGCATAAATCTCCATCAGCTTCGCATGGATGGCCACACGTGTGGGACTCACACGGATGGCTTCCTTGAGGATTTCCTCGGCTTGCAGGTCACGCCCGTAAGCCAGGTAAACGTCGGCTTCAGCGACCGGATCCACATCGCCGGCGGCATCGAGCTGGCTCGGTGAATACACCATCGACGAGCCTGTGACGTTGGCCTCGTTGGTGTCTATGCGCTGGCCGCCGCTGGCGCCAAAGAAGGAATCGGGCTGCAAGCGGCTTTCGAGGAAGGAGCTGTCAACCGAGACGGCATTTTTGCGCTGGCGGGAGCGGTAAATACCGAAGGCCGCCAGAAGCACCAGCAGGGCAGCGCCGCCGGCCAGCATCAGCGGGTTGTCGAGCAGTTCGTCGATCAGGCTTGGTTCCGGAGGCGGAGGAGGAATCACGACCGGTTTTTTCACCGGCGCCGGCGCGCTTGCTGCCGGGGCGGCGGCAATCACCGGCGCGGTGTCGATGGCAGTGGCTGCAGGTGGCACGGCCGCGCTGGCCGGACTTGCCGCAGCGGCGGCGACAGGGGCGGACGCCGCGGGGGCTGCAGCAGGCAATACGCCGGGTGCAGCGGATGCGGCCGCCGGTGTTGCCACGGCCAGTCCTGGCGCTGCAGGGCTGGTGGCGGGCGCCACGGGGGTCGTGGCAGGAGTCGCCGGAGCGGCTGGCGCTGCAGGCGCACTGGTCAGCTTGTTCAGGTCGCTGATATTTTTCGACAGTTCGGCCACGCGGTCGGCCGCTTCCTTGGCTTGACGTTCCTGCGCGATTTTTTCTTCGGCCGCTGCCTTGCTCTGGACGGCACCTTTGGAGAGGGTCAGCTTGTCAGGCGTTGCGGCTGCTGGTGCCTTGTCCTCGACCTTGGCCTGGACCTGGCCTGCAGCCTTGCGGTCTGCACTGGCGACCTGGGTCGTCGGGGCGCCTTCGGCCAGCTTGCGGCGGAACTCGTTGAAGTCTTTGCTCTGAGCAACAATGGTCCGGGTGGCCTCGCCGGCAGGGATGTATTCCGCCTGGTCGCCCGTCGGGACTTCCAGGACCGCGCCGGACTTGAGACGGTTGACGTTGCCGCCTATGAAGGCATCGGGGTTGCTGCGCAGCAGCGCGACCAGCATCTGGTCCAGCGACACGCTGGCCGGTTTGGCCTGCGCCGCAATTTTTCCGGCTGTGTCGCCAGGTTTGACAACAATTTTCTGGCCATCCGCGGAGGCTGGCCGTTCGGCGGGGGCTGGCTGTGGTGCGGGCGCCTTGGCCACCGGGGCCGGCCTGAAAGGGGGCGGGCTGGGAGGGGGGGGCAGTGCTGGCGCGACGGCCGGCCGCGGTGGAGCCGGCAAGGCGGCCACGGGCGGCGGGGCGGCAGGCCGCGAAATGACGGGTGCGGTCGGGGTCGGCATGGCCGGCGCGGCGGCCTGGCGCAGATTCGGTGGATCAAACAGCATCGTGTAGTCACGCACGATACGTCCGGATGCCCAGCGGGCTTCGAGAATCAGGTCGACAAAAGGTTCGCTGACGGGCCTGTCGCTGCTCAGGCGCAGGAAAGACCGGCCATCGGTGCGGCGCTGCAGGCTGATCTGGACATTGGCCACGGCGGCCGTGTATTCCAGGCCGGCGGCCTTGAATGCATCGGCATTGGCGACGCTGGCCCGCAGGGAGGCTGCTTCGTCGGCGCTGATTTCGACGATTTCGATTTCTGCCCGCAGGGGTTCGCCCAAGGCGGACTGGACGATGACCCGGCCGAGCCCCAGAGCATGTGCCGGCAAAGTGGCGATGCTGCCCAAAACAGCCATGGCAGCCGCCACGGCTCCCATGCGCCAACGGACGGGTTGATTCATGGGGTTTGGAGCCTCCGGTGCCCGGGTTGCATTAAATTTTATTCTGCTGGTCCGCACAAAAACCTCAACGCTAATTTTCGACAAAACAACATTAACATCAAGGCATTAGGCTGACAAGCTAAGACAGCACTTAAGTTTTGACACCCCGGGTTAGCATCGCCTTACATCTTCCAGATGTTGCCTGACGACAACGGGCTGTCACAAGTGGTTACGGGTGGTGGCTGGGCATCATCAGCCACCCCGTCCAGATTTCAGGCCTGCAGCAGGATGCGCAGCATGCGGCGCAACGGCTCTGCCGCACCCCACAACAACTGGTCGCCAACCGTGAAGGCGCCCAGGTAGTCCGGCCCCATGGCCAGCTTGCGCAGGCGGCCAACCGGAATCGTCATGGTGCCGGTCACGGCGACCGGCGTCAGGTCGGTGATGCTGGCTTCACGCGTGTTGGGCACAACCTTGACCCACTCGTTGTCGGCGGCGATCATGGCTTCGATGTCGGCCAGCGGCACGTCTTTCTTGAGCTTGAAAGTCAGCGCCTGGCTGTGGCAACGCATGGCGCCGACGCGCACACAGAAGCCATCCACCGGGGTTTCGGCGGTGCCGAAGCTGGCGCCCTGGCCCAGGATCTTGTTGGTTTCGGCGCCGCCCTTCCACTCTTCCTTGCTCATGCCATTGCCGAGGTCCTTGTCGATCCAGGGGATCAGGCTGCCGCCCAACGGCACGCCAAAATTGGCCGTTTCGGCGGCGCCCAGGGACTGCTGTTTGGCCAGGACCCGGCGGTCGATTTCGAGAATGGCCGATTTGGGGTCGTCCAGCAGCGCCCGGACTTCACCGTTGAGCGTGCCGAACTGGGTCAGCAACTCACGCATGTGCTGCGCGCCGCCGCCGGAGGCGGCCTGGTAGGTCATGCTGGTCATCCACTCGACCAGGCCGGCCTTGTACAGTGCGCCCACACCCATCAACATGCAACTGACGGTGCAGTTGCCGCCAATCCAGTTCTTGCCGTCCTTGGCCAGCGCGTTCTGGATCACCGGCAGGTTGACCGGGTCCAGGATGATGATGGCGTCGTCGTTCATGCGCAGCGTGGAGGCCGCGTCGATCCAGTGGCCGGTCCAGCCGGCAGCGCGCAGCTTGGGATACACCTCGGAGGTGTAGTCGCCGCCCTGGGCGGTGATGATCACATCACACTTCTTCAGGGCATCGATGTCGAACGCGTCTTTCAGCGTGGTTTCGTTCTTCGCCTGCGCCGGGGCTTTGCCGCCGGCGTTCGAGGTCGAAAAGAAGACCGGCTCGATCAGGTCGAAGTCGCCTTCGGCCTGCATGCGGTCGATCAGCACCGAGCCGACCATGCCGCGCCAGCCGACGAGTCCTGTGAGATTGCCCTTGAGTTTCATGATGCGCCCTTCAAAAAGTCAAAAATGAAGCTTTTCGGCCCGGCTCATCGAGCCGGCAGGGCACGACGAACCAGGCTTGCTAGCCTTTAATGGTGGTCGTTTTGGTGGTCTGGGCAAAAACCGGCGCAGCGCCGATCGCGCGCGAAGCGGCGATAAAGCGGGTGAGTGCGGGGTTTTTACGCATGGGGCTATTGTAATCACGGCTGGCCGGACCGGCGCTTCGGGCGCCATTTGCCGGGTTGGCCTGTGGCTGCCAGCCAACGCCGAAGCGTCGGTGGCGTTTTCAGGACTGGCTCAGCGCCTTGACGACGGCATCACCCATCTGCACGGTGCTGACCTTGGTCGTGCCTTCGCTGAAGATGTCGGGTGTGCGCAGGCCTTGCGTCAGCACCGCGTCCACGGCTTTTTCGATACGCGCGGCGGCTTCCGGCTGGTTCAGGCTGAAACGCAGCATCATGGCCGCGCTCAAAATCGTTGCCAGCGGATTGGCCACACCCTGGCCGGCGATGTCGGGCGCGCTGCCATGGCTGGGTTCGTACAGGCCCTGGTTTTTGGTGTTCAGGCTGGCCGAAGGCAACATGCCGATGCTGCCGGTCAGCATGGCTGCGGCGTCGGAGAGGATGTCGCCGAACATGTTGCCGGTGACCACCACGTCAAACTTCTTCGGCGCCTTGACCAGCTGCATGGCGGCGTTGTCCACATACATATGGTCCAGCGCCACGTCGGGGTATTGCAAACCGACTTCAGTGACGATGTCTTTCCAGAACTGGAAGGTTTCCAGCACATTGGCCTTGTCCACGCTGGTCACGCGGCTGCCGCGCTTGCGTGCCGCCTGGAAGGCGACATGGGCGATGCGTTCAATCTCCGGGCGCGAATAACGCATGGTGTCGAACGCTTCCTCGCTGCCGGGGAAGTGGCCGTCCACGGCGGTACGCCGTCCGCGCGGCTGGCCGAAGTAGATGTCGCCGGTCAGCTCGCGGATGATCAGGATGTCCAGGCCGGACACCAGCTCGCGTTTCAGGCTGGAGGCGTCCACCAGCTGCGGGTAACAGATGGCGGGACGGAAGTTGGCGAACAGGGCCATGCTCTTGCGCAGGCCCAGGATGGCCTGCTCGGGGCGCAGCGGGCGATCCAGCTTGTCGTACTTCCAGTCGCCGACGGCGCCGAACAACACGGCGTCGGAGGCCTGTGCCAGTTTGAGTGTGGCTTCGGGCAGCGGGTGGCCGTGGGCTTCGTAGGCTGCGCCGCCCACCAGTGCGGTCTCGGTTTCAAATGTCAGGTCCAGTGCGCCCAGCACCTTGACGGCCTCGGCGACGATTTCGGTGCCGATGCCGTCACCGGGAAGAATTGCGATTTTCATGGTTGCTCTTTGATTGATAGCTGTTAGCGCCCGTCCCATAAGGGCTGGAGGCACTTTTTATATAAAAACAGGGGAATCAGGCGATCAGGGTATGCGCCAGCCAGGGCTTGGTCGCCAGACGTTCGGCCTCAAAGGCCTTGATCTTGTCGCTCTGGCGCAGGGTCAGGCCGATGTCGTCGTAACCGCCGAGCAGGCAGAATTTCTTGAAGGCCTGCACCTCGAAGGGAAGCTCTTCACCCTGCGGCTTGATCACCACCTGGCGCTCGAGGTCGATGGTGAGCTGGTAGCCGGGGAAGGCCAGCGCCTCGTCGAACAGCTGGCTCACTTGCGCATCGCTGAGCACGATCGGCAGCAGGCCGTTCTTGAAGCTGTTGTTGAAAAAGATGTCGGCGTAACTCGGCGCGATGATGGCGCGAAAGCCGTACTGGTCCAGCGCCCAGGGCGCGTGCTCGCGCGAAGAGCCGCAGCCGAAGTTCTTGCGCGCCAGCAGGATGGAGGCGCCCTGGTAACGCGGCTGGTTCAGCACGAAGTCCGGGTTCGGCCTGCGCGTCGCCGGGTCCTGGCCGGGAAAGCCGGGGTCCAGGTAACGCCAGGCGTCAAACAGGTTGGGGCCGAAGCCGGTCTTGCGGATGGACTTGAGAAACTGCTTGGGGATGATGGCGTCGGTGTCGACGTTCTCGCGGTCCATGGGGGCGACCAGGCCCTTGTGTACGGTGAATTTCTGCATGATGTGACTCTCAGGAGAATTTGCGAATATCGACGAAGTGGCCGTGTACCGCGGCGGCCGCCGCCATGGCCGGGCTGACCAGGTGGGTGCGGCCGCCCGCGCCCTGCCGGCCTTCGAAGTTGCGGTTGCTGGTGGAGGCGCAACGCTCGCCCGGCTCGAGCCGGTCGGCGTTCATCGCCAGGCACATGGAGCAGCCGGGCTCGCGCCACTCAAAACCCGCAGCAACAAAAATCTTGTCCAGGCCTTCACGCTCGGCCTGTTCCTTGACCAGGCCGGAGCCGGGCACGACCAGCGCGAGCTTGACGTTGCCTGCCACCTTCTTGCCGATTTTCTGGAGGATGGCTGCCGCTTCGCGCATGTCCTCGATGCGGCTGTTGGTGCAGGAGCCGATGAAGACCTTGTCGACCAGGATGTCGTTGATGGCCTTACCGGGCTGCAGGCCCATGTAGGTCAACGCGCGTTCGATGGCGTCGCGCTTGTTCGCGTCTTTTTCCTTGTCGGGGTCGGGCACACGGTCGTCGATCGACAGCACCATCTCGGGCGAGGTGCCCCAGGTGACCTGTGGCCGGATCTGGCTCGCATCGAGCTGCACCACGGTGTCGAAAACGGCGTCGGCATCGGACTGCAGCGTGCTCCAGTACTGCGCCGCTTGGTCCCACTCCACGCCGGTGGGTGCGAGCGGCTTGCCCTTGACGTAGGCGATCGTCTTGGCATCCACCGCGACCAGGCCGGCGCGAGCACCGGCTTCGATGGCCATGTTGCAGACCGTCATGCGGCCTTCCATGCTCAGGGCGCGTATCGCCGGGCCCCCAAATTCAATGGTGTAGCCGGTGCCGCCCGCGGTACCGATTTTTCCAATGATCGCCAGCACGATGTCCTTGCCGGTCAGGCCCGGGGCCAGCATGCCGTCCACCCGCACCAGCATGTTTTTTGCTTTTTTGGCAAGCAGGGTCTGCGTGGCCATCACATGTTCGACTTCGCTCGTGCCAATACCGTGCGCCAGTGCGCCAAACGCGCCGTGGGTCGAGGTGTGCGAGTCGCCGCAGACCACGGTCATGCCGGGCAGGGTGGCGCCGGTCTCAGGCCCCATCACATGCACGATGCCCTGGCGCTTGGACAGGAAGGGAAAGTAGGCGGCCGCACCGAACTCGGCGATGTTGCTGTCCAGCGTGGTGATCTGCTCCTTGCTGACCAGGTCGGTGATGCCGTCGTAGCCGAGCTCCCAGCCGGTGGTCGGCGTGTTGTGGTCGGCGGTGGCGACGATGGAGCTGATGCGCCAGACCTTGCGGCCGGCCTCGCGCAGGCCTTCAAACGCCTGCGGGCTGGTCACTTCGTGCACCAGGTGCCGGTCGATGTAGAGGATGGCGGTGCCGTCTTCCTCGGTGTGGACGACGTGTTCGTCCCAGATCTTGTCGTAGAGGGTGCGTCCCATGGTGTTTTCCTTCGTGGTCTGTCGATTTTAAGGGGGGAGGGAGGTGCCGTCCGGGGTGACCGCACGCGCAGTGAGGTGGTCGACCAGCAGGCGGGCGGTGACGGGCAGGCTGGAAAAATCGCGCGCCACCAGGGCGATCTGGCGGGACGCCCAGGCATCGGTCAGCGCGACCGATTCAAGTTCGCCGACGCCGTGCATCAGCTCGAACGCCCGTTGCGGCATCACGCCGACGCCCAGGCCGTTGTGGATCATGCGGCACATCGCGTCCAGCCCCGTCACATGGATGCGCAGCTTGATCGTGCGCCCGGCTGAGGCGGCGGCGTCACGCATCGCCAGGTAGATCGAGCTGTTCGAATGCAGGCCGACGTGGTCGAAATCGAGGCTGTCCGCAAAAGCGATGCTGTCTCGCGTGCCCAGCACATGGCCGCGCGGCACGATCATCACGAGGCGGTCCTGGCGGTAGGGCAGGGTCTGCAGCTTGCCAATGCCGTCGGCGGTGTTGCAGATGCCGAGGTCGGCCGCGCCCTCCTGCACCGCACGCACGACTTCCGTGCTCAGGTGCTCCTCAAGATCGATCTTGACCTCCGGATGCTGGCTGATGAAGGTGCCGAGGTCTTCCGGCAGGAACTGCACGATGGCCGAGATGCTGGCATGCACACGCACATGGCCGCGCACGCCGGCCGCGTATTCGCTGAGCTCGCCCTGCATTTTCTCGAGGCTGAACAGCACCGAACGGGCATGGTGCAGCAGGCTCTGGCCGGCCGGCGTCAGGTCCACGCCGCGTGTGTGGCGGTACAGCAGCGGCGTGTCGAGCGCGGCTTCGAGGTCGGAGAGGCGTTTGCTGACAGCCGACGCGGCAATGAATTCCCGCTCCGCCGCCTTGCCGATGCTGCCAAGCTCACACACGGCCACAAACAATTGCAGCGACGTGAGGTCCATGCGGCGGGCGAAGTTGCGTTCTGAGCTGCTCATCAAAAAGGGGTCAAAGTCATCGTGGTTCACGATGTATGCCTATTTTGACCGCTTTATCCGGACCTGGTCATCGCGGAATGCGATGGCTGGCTTGCCCGCTGGCTGGGGCCTGCCTAGCCCCCCATGGGGGGAATTTTGCGGTGTTTTTGGCCTCCAGCCCAGACGGGACGGGCGCAAGCAGCTACTGAATTGATAGCGTTCAGTCGATGATCCTGCCGGGATCGAGCGCCCGCACCCGGGGGTCCACGTTGTAGCCGCCGAACTCGGTGTAACGCAGCAGGGGCCGCTCGCAGCGGCCGCAGTGCCAGACCTCGCAGCGGTTGTAGGGAAAAAAGCCGACAGCCACCGGGGCATCGGGCGAGTCGTAACGCGTGCCCTGGGGATGTTTTTCTTCCAGGGTGGGTTCGTCCACGGCGGGGTCGCGCAAGGTGGCGACCAAGGTCATCTGCCCGGCTTCCCAGCGGTACTCGGCTAGGCTCTCCCAGCCGGCGCAGGCGCCCAGCGCGCAATCGCAGGCGCGGGGTGCGGTGGGACGGGCGATGGCCGAACGCAGTTCAGCGGCAGTCTGGATGAACGTCAAGGGTGAACTCCTCAAGCGGCCAGGGCCGCAAAAAAGCCCGCCCATGTTGCCACGGGCGGGCCGGATTCAGGCGTGCAGGGGAATCAGCGTGCGTTGAGCGGCTTGACGTCGCGCTGGACAGAGCCGTTGAACAGCTGGCGCGGACGGCCGATCTTGTACTCGGGGTCGCCGATCATCTCGTTGAGCTGGGCGATCCAGCCGACCGTGCGGGCCAGCGCGAAGATCGCGGTGAACAGCGGCACGGGGATGCCGATGGCGCGCTGCACGATGCCGGAGTAGAAGTCGACGTTGGGGTAGAGCTTGCGCGAGACGAAGTATTCGTCTTCGAGGGCAATTTTTTCCAGCGCCATGGCCAGCTTGAACAGCGGGTCGTTTTCCAGGCCCATCTCCTTGAGCACTTCCTTGCAGGTTTCCTGCATCAGCTTGGCGCGCGGGTCGTAGTTCTTGTACACGCGGTGGCCAAAACCCATCAGCTTGACGCCGGAGTTCTTGTCCTTGACCTGCTTGATGAACTCGCCGATGTTCTCGATGCCGCCGTTTTTCTGGATGTCGCCCAGCATGTTGAGGGCCGCTTCGTTGGCGCCGCCGTGGGCCGGGCCCCAGAGGCAGGCCACGCCGGCTGCAATGGCTGCAAACGGGTTGGTGCCGGACGAGCCGCACAGGCGCACGGTGGAAGTGGAGGCGTTCTGCTCGTGGTCGGCGTGCAGGATGAAGATGCGGTCCAGCGCGCGTTCGAGCACCGGGTTGACCTCGTACTCCTCACACGGCGTGGCAAACATCATGTGCAGGAAGTTGCCGGCGTAGCTCAGGTTGTTCTTGGGGTACATGTAGGGTTGGCCCATGGTGTACTTGTAAGCCATGGCGACCAGGGTCGGCATCTTGGCGATCAGGCGGATCGCCGCAATCTCGCGGTGCTCGGGGTTGGTGATGTCGGTGCTGTCATGGTAGAAGGCCGACAGGGCGCCGACCAGGCCGGTCATGATGGCCATCGGATGCGCGTCACGGCGGAATCCGCGCAGGAAAAACTGCATCTGCTCGTTGACCATGGTGTGGTTGGTCACACGGCTGACAAATTCCTTTTTCTGGTCGGCCTTGGGCAGTTCGCCGTAAAGCAGCAGATGGCAGGTCTCCATGTAGTCGCAGTTGGTGGCCAGCTGCTCGATCGGGTAGCCGCGGTACAGCAGCTCACCCTTGTCGCCGTCGATGTAGGTGATGGCCGACTGGCAGGACGCGGTGGACAGGAAGCCCGGATCGTAGGTGAACATGCCGGTCTGTGCGTACAGCTTGCGGATGTCCACGACGTCGGGGCCCACGCTGCCGTGGTACACCGGCAAGTCAACACTGGGGCTGCCATTGCTGAAGGACAGGGTGGCTTTGTTGTCAGCTAGCTTCATTTCTTGCGTCTTTCTTGTCAAATCAAAAGGGGTCAGTCACGGGGCCTGTGGCTGCGGCGCGAATCAAGTTTAAGACCTGCATGGCCTCGTAAGTAGATGCACTTACCTGCGCGTCCGCTTCAGAAAGCTGGCTGGGCTCCCGACGTTTTAGCAGAAGGTCCAGCAAATCGTTGTCAGACAGATCCATTAAATCATTCAGGCCTTGAGCCTGGCTGACGGTCAAGGTAGCTTCATGACGCCTGAAGAACTTTTCGATCAGCAGGTCGTTTTCCAGCAAACCCCGGCGGCAACGCCATTTGAGCTTGCTCAGGGCCCGCTCGTCGAGTCGTTCATCCATCCCATTCATCTCAAAGCCGTCCCGTGGTCCTGGGTTCTAGATAGAACGCAGGACCATCATTTCCTTGATCTTGCCGATGGCCTTGCTGGGGTTCAGACCCTTGGGGCAGACATCGACGCAGTTCATGATGGTGTGGCAGCGGAACAGGCGGTAGGGGTCTTCGAGGTTGTCCAGGCGGTCGGCGGTGGCTTCATCGCGGCTGTCGGCAATGAAGCGGTAGGCCTGCAGCAGGCCGGCCGGGCCGACAAACTTGTCCGGGTTCCACCAGAAGCTGGGGCAGGACGTCGAGCAGCTCGCGCACAGGATGCACTCGTACAGGCCGTTGAGTTCGTCGCGTTCCTCGGGGCTTTGCAGGCGCTCTTTTTCGGGCGGCACGTTGTCGTTGATCAGGTAGGGCTTGATCGAGTTGTACTGCTTGAAGAAGTCCGTCATGTCGACGATCAGGTCGCGCACCACCGGCAGGCCGGGCAGGGGCTTGAGCACGATGGTGCCGGGCAAGGTGCGCATGTTGGTCAGGCACGCCAGGCCGTTCTTGCCGTTGATGTTCATCGCGTCCGAGCCGCACACGCCTTCGCGGCAGGAGCGGCGGAAGGAAATGGTCGGGTCCTGCGCCTTGAGTTTCATCAGCGCGTCCAGCAACATGCGTTCGCTGCCGTCGAGCTCGACCTCGATGGTCTGCATGTAGGGCTTGGCGTCGGTGTCGGGGTCGTAACGGTAAATCTGGAAAGTACGTTTGGACATGGAGGTTCTCGCTGATCTTGTTGGCTTGGGCTTAGAAGCTGCGCACGGTGAGCGGCACGGAGTCGACCGTCAGCGGCTTCATCTGCACCGGTTTGTAGGCCAGGCGGCTGCCTTCGCTGTACCACAGGGTGTGCTTGTGCCAGTCGGTGTCGTTGCGGCCGTTCGGGTGTTCCGGCGTGTCGCCATAGTCATCGACCGAATGCGCGCCGCGGCTTTCGTGGCGGGCGGCGGCCGAGACGATGGTGGCCTGGGCCGCCTCGATCAGGTTCTCGACTTCCAGCGCCTCGATGCGCGCGGTGTTGAAGATCTTCGATTTGTCTTTCAGGCCGATGTTGCTCACGCGCTTGCGCAGTTCGGCGATCTTGGCGACACCGGCGTCCATGATGGCCTGGGTGCGGAACACACCGGCGTGTTGCTGCATGGCGGCGCGGATGTCGTTGGCCACGTCCTGGGCGTATTCGCCGTCCGTCGCGTTGTCCAGGCGGGCGATGCGCGCCAGCGTGGCGTCGGCGGCATCGGCAGGCAGGCTCTTGTGGCTGGTGGTCTTGTTGAACTCGACGATGTGGTTGCCGGCGGCGCGGCCGAACACCAGCAGGTCCAGCAGCGAGTTGGTGCCCAGGCGGTTGGCGCCGTGCACGCTGACGCAGGCGCATTCACCGACCGCGTACAGGCCGTTGACAACCTGGCTCTTGTTGCCGGCGTCCTGCGTGACCACCTGGCCGTGGATGTTGGTCGGAATGCCGCCCATCTGGTAGTGGATGGTGGGCACCACGGGAATCGGTTCCTTGGTGATGTCCACGTTGGCAAAGTTGTGGCCGATCTCGAAAACCGAGGGCAAGCGCTTCATGATGGTCTCGGCGCCCAGGTGGGTCATGTCGAGGTTGATGTAGTCCTTGTTCGGACCGCAGCCGCGGCCTTCCTTGATTTCCTGGTCCATGCAGCGCGAGACGTAGTCGCGTGGTGCCAGGTCCTTGTAGGCCGGTGCATAACGCTCCATGAAGCGCTCGCCGTTGCTGTTGCGCAAAATGGCGCCTTCGCCGCGGCAGCCTTCGGTCAGCAACACGCCGGCGCCATGCACGCCGGTCGGGTGGAACTGCCAGAACTCCATGTCTTCAAGCGGGATGCCGGCGCGCGCCGCCATGCCCAGGCCGTCGCCGGTGTTGATGAAGGCATTGGTCGATGCCGCAAAAATGCGGCCGGCGCCGCCGGTGGCCAGCAGCGTGGTCTTGGCTTCGAAGATATGCACGTCGCCGGTTTCCATCTCGATGGCCGTCACGCCCACCACATCGCCGGCGGCATCACGGATCAGGTCCATCGCCAGCCATTCGACGAAGAAGCTGGTTTTTTCCTTGACGTTCTGCTGGTACAGCGTGTGCAGCATGGCGTGGCCGGTGCGGTCAGCCGCGGCGCAGGCGCGCTGCACCGGCTTTTCACCGTAGTTGGCGGTGTGGCCGCCGAAAGGGCGCTGGTAAATCGTGCCGTCGGGGTTGCGGTCAAACGGCATGCCCATGTGCTCAAGGTCATACACGACCTTGGGCGCTTCGCGGCACATGTACTCGATCGCATCCTGGTCGCCGAGCCAGTCGGAGCCCTTGACGGTGTCGTAGAAATGGTAGTGCCAGTTGTCTTCGGACATGTTGCCGAGCGAGGCACCGATGCCGCCCTGGGCCGCCACCGTGTGCGAGCGCGTCGGGAACACCTTGGAGAGCACGGCCACGTTCAGGCCGGCACGCGCCAGCTGCAGCGAGGCGCGCATGCCGGAGCCGCCGGCCCCGACGATCACCACGTCAAATTTGCGTTTGGGAAGCTTGGAGGATGCAGTCATGATTGCTTTTTTTTAAGTCGGTCGTCAAAAGTGGAGGCTCGGTTCCGGGGCTCAAAGGCGCCACAGGACCTGGATGCCCCAGCCGGCGCAGGCCACCAGCCACACGATCGTGAACACGTCCAGGGACAGCTTGAGCCACACCGGCTTGACGTAGTCCATCCAGATGTCGCGCATGCCGACCCACACGTGGTAGAGCAGCGCGAGGATCACGACAAAGGTCAGCACCTTCATCCACTGCGACGCGAAAATGCCGGCCCAGCGGTCATAACCGACCGGACCCTTGGTGAAGATCACCTGGGCCAGCAGCAGGACGGTAAAAAGGGCCATCAGGGCCGCGGTGACGCGCTGGGCCAGCCAGTCACGTGTGCCGTAATGCGCGCCGACAACGAGGCGTTTGGAGCCGTAGTTCACAGACATGGGTTGCTCCTTGGATCAGTAGAGGCCGAACAGCTTGGCGCCCAGCACCAGCGTCAGCGCGATGCTCAGTGCCAGCGTGACCAGTGCGGTGCTTTTGCCGAATTCGTTGCTGAGCCGGTGGGTGGCGTCCATGTAGAGGTGGCGCAGGCCGGCGATGAAGTGGTGCAGGTAGGCCCAGATCAGGGCCAGGGCCACCAGCTTCCAGATGAAGCCGGGCAAACCCAGCATGCCGATGTTGAAGGCCGCCTTGAACTTCTCGAAGGAGATTTCGGAAGAAATCGAGGTGTCGAACATCCAGATGATGAAGGGCATCAGGATGAACATGATGGCGCCGCTGGCGCGGTGGAGGATGGACACCCAGGCCGCCGGTGTCATGCGGTAGGTCGTCAGGTCTTTAAAAGCGTTGATGTTGCGGAACTCGGGCCGCTTCGCACGCTGTTTGGATGCCAGCTCTGTCATTGTTGGGCTTTCGTGGGAGGACTGGTAACTGCCTGGTAACTACCCCGGCAAAAAGTCAGGGTAAATAACAATTCAAAACATCCGGATTCTATTGCAACGCAGCAACGATTTGACCGGGTGCGGCGATGGCTGCCGCTTTTTGTCGGACAAACCGGGGATTAAATGCCTGCAAGTCGCATTGATCGGCCTGCATCGGCTGCAAGCTGACGCGAAAGTTACAGGTTGTCCAGGTTGTCCAGCATTTCCAGTGCCTGCAAGCGCACACCTTGCCTGTCGTCTGGTGTCATGCGCTGCAGGTGCTTGACCATCAGCGTCGTACGCGGGTTGCCCGCAAACGCAGCTTCGTGTTGGTCAAGAAAGTTCCAGTACAGCGTGGTCATCGGGCAGGCCCCGGGGCCGAATCGTGTTCCAGGCTCGTAACTGCAGCCGCTGCAGTAGTTACTCATGCGTTTGATATAGGCGCCGCTGGCCACATAAGGTTTGGAGGTAAAACGCCCGCCGTTGGCAAACAGCGCCATGCCTGCCGTGTTCGGCAGTTCCACCCATTCCACCGCGTCTACATAGACGGCCAGGTACCAGTCGCACAGCTGCTGTGGATGGATCTGCGCCGTCACGCCAAACATGCCGGTGACCATCAGGCGCTGGATATGGTGCGAGTAGCCGTTGGCGAGCGTCTGGCTGATGCACTGGCGCATGCAGTTCATTCGGGTCTCGCCGGTCCAGTACCACGCGGGCAGGGGCCGGTCGTGGCCGAAGTGGTTGGCAGTCTTGAGGCCAGGCATGTCCAGGAAATACACGCCGCGGATGAATTCGCGCCAGCCCAGCACCTGGCGGATGAAACCTTCCACGCTGGCCAGGTCCAGGCCACGCGACCGGTAAGCCTGTTCCGCGGCGTGAACGACTTCCAGCGGGTTGAGCAGCTTGAGGTTCAGCGAACTCGACAGCAGCGCGTGCCAGCCAAAGTCCAGCCCGGTCCACATCGCGTCCTGGTGGGTGCCGAAGTGAGGCAGGCGGTGGTTGATGAAATCGTTCAGGGCCACGAGCGCCTGTTCGCGCGTCACCGGCCAGTTGAAGCGTTGCAGATCCCCCGGATGCGCAGCAAACTGCTGCTCCACCAGCGCGATCACCCCCCGGGTGATGCTGTCCGGTTCGAAGACCAGGGGCCGGGGAACATGCTGGGGGCCGGTCCTGCCAAACCCCTTGCGGTTGTCGGCGTCGTAGTTCCATTGCCCGCCTGCCGGCTTTCCGTCGTCCATCAGCACCTGGTACTGCTGGCGCATCATGCGGTAGAAAAACTCCATGCGCAGGCTGGCCGACTGGCCGGCCCAGCGGTGGAACTGCGGCAGGGTGCAAAGGAAATGACGGTCCGCCCGCCATTCAATGATGAGTTTTTGCTGGTTTTCCCTTGCGCTGTCTTGAGAGTTTGCTATGGATTCAAGAGCATTTTCGATGGACTGGCGAACCCGCATGTCGCCCGGCTCCACGCCAACAACGCGCTCAGGTTGATGGTCGGCGCAAGCTGCAATCAGCCCGTCGGCCAGGGTGGTGTCGCCTTGCGCATCCAGCGCGCGATAGGCCACGCGCCATCCGCGCTGCCGGAGCGTGTTTGCAAAGTGGCGCATGGCCGACAGGAACAGTACCGTGCGCGCCTTGTGTGACCAGACATGGGTGGACTCTTCCCGTGCTTCGATCATCAGCACGACGTCCTGCGCCGGGTCAAGACCGTCAAAGGCCGCAGAGTCTTCGTCGAGCTGGTCGCCCAGGATCAGGATGAGATGGCGGCAGGAAGCAGGGCGCATTGCCGCGATTGTCCCCAAACCGGGGGGCATCAATGCCCCGCAGTGCAATACGGTCTATGTTTTGTCGGCTACTGCGGCCGGCTTGCCCGTGACTGGCTTGTTCGCGCGGCAGGCCTGGGAGCAGTATTTCACCTCGTCCCAGTTTTTTGCCCAGCTTTTGCGCCAGCTCATTTCACGGCCGCAGGCCAGGCAGGTCTTGGACGGCAGCGATGACTTGTTGCCCTTGAAACCCATGGCTGCTTTCAGCTCAGGCTGTTGCGGTAGTAGTGGGTGTCGGTGCGGTAGTAACCGCGCCGCAATTCCATCGGCACGTCGTTGTAGGTGTAGGCGATGCGCTCCACGCTCAGCAGCGGCGTGCCCTGTTCTACTTTCAGGAGCAGCTCGCGCCCATCGGTGGCGGCCTCGGCGCGTATTTTTTCTTCCGCGCGAACCATGCGCACATTGAACTCGGTCTCGAACAGCGCGTACATCGGGCCGTGGTAGTCGGCCAGCCGCTCGGTGGTCAGGCCCTTGAACGGGGCGGCCGGCAACCAGAGGTCTTCCAGAATCGTCGGTGTCCCGGCAAAACTCAGCACGCGGCGTGCCTGCAGCACGGCGTCACCAGAGCGCAGCGCCAGCGCGCGGGCGATGTCGGCGCTGGCGCGCACGCGCCGGCAGTCGATGATGTCGCGCTGGGCCGGGCCTTCGCTGCCCGGTGTGCCGCTGTCGGGCACGAGTTTGAGGAAACGGAACTGCACATGCTGTTCGGCATGCGTGGCCACAAACGTGCCCTTGCCTTGGCGCCGCACCACCAGGTTGTCGGCCGCCAGTTCGTCAATCGCCTTGCGCACCGTGCCCTGGCTCACGCGGTAGCGGGCGGCCAGGTCCATCTCGGAGGGGATGGCTTCGCCCGGCTTCCACTCGCCCGATTGCAGGCTTTGCAGGATCAGGCCCTTGATCTGCTGGTACAGCGGGCTGAAGGCCGGCGTGGCACCAGCAAAATCGTCGGGAGAAGGGGTGGGAATGGCGGCCATGGCTTGGGGGGTGAATGCCTGCAATGATATCTTATATAAGACATAAGACAAATTGACGCCCCCGGGTTTTCCAGCGTAAAATCTTTGGCTGAGTCGATCGCAATGCTTTGCCCCGTGTGATGTATTTCACATGCGTCCGGGGCACCTCGGGCTGCGCAAAACACTTCATTGTTACCCCTTCAACCGATTTACAACCTTCCTGGAGTTCTCCATCATGAGCAAAAAACCCGTCCGTGTTGCCGTTACAGGGGCCGCTGGTCAAATCGGTTACGCACTGCTGTTCCGCATCGCTTCCGGTGAAATGCTGGGCAAGGACCAGCCGGTGATTCTGCAGCTGCTGGAAGTGCCCGTGGAAGGCCCGCAAAAGGCACTCAAGGGCGTGATGATGGAGCTCGACGATTGCGCCTTCCCGCTGCTGGTCGGCATGGAAGCCTACGACGATCCGATGAAGGCCTTCAAGGATGCCGACTACGCGCTGCTGGTCGGTTCGCGTCCGCGCGGCCCGGGCATGGAGCGTGCCGAACTGCTGGCCGTCAATGGCGCCATCTTCACGGCCCAGGGCAAGGCACTGAACGCTGTGGCCAGCCGCAACGTCAAGGTGCTGGTGGTCGGCAACCCGGCCAACACCAATGCCTACATCGCGATGAAAAGCGCGCCTGACCTGCCACGCAAGAACTTCACCGCCATGCTGCGCCTGGACCACAACCGCGCTGCCAGCCAGCTCGCTGCCAAAACCGGCAAGGCCGTGGCCGACATCGAAAAACTCACCGTCTGGGGCAACCACTCGCCCACCATGTACGCTGACTACCGGTTTGCCACCATCAATGGCGAAAGCGTCGCCAAGATGATCAACGACCAGGAGTGGAACGCCAACGTGTTCCTGCCCACCGTCGGCAAGCGCGGCGCCGCCATCATCGAGGCGCGCGGTTCGTCGTCGGCGGCTTCGGCTGCCAACGCCGCCATCGACCACATGCGCGACTGGGCGCTGGGCACCAAGGGCAAATGGGTCACCATGGGCATTCCGTCGGACGGCCAGTACGGCATTCCCAAGGACACCATGTTCGGCTTTCCCGTCACCTGCGAAGGCGGCGAATACAAGCTGGTCGAGGGCCTGGAGATCGACGCTTTCAGCCAGGAACGCATCAACAAGACCCTGGAAGAGTTGCAGGGTGAACAGGCTGGCGTCGCCCACCTGCTCTGATTCGATGAGCGTCGTGCGCCGCGCAGGGCCGCCCCAAGCAAGCACAGCCCCTGGCAGCGAGGAAAGGGGCAGCGTACCGCCGAAGGCACACGAAGTGACAAGCGTGGGGGCGCGCCAACATCCTCGCGACGTTCTTCTGGGGGCACAGGCCGCGGCAGCTTTCCTGCCGGTCTGTGACCATTACAGCGGCGTCGAGGCGCGGATGCGCAAAAGCCTGCAACTGCAGGCGGAGATGACCGAGGAGTTCGGCACCTGCGTGTTCGACGTGACGCTGGACTGCGAGGACGGCGCGCCCGTCGGCGGCGAGGCCGACCACGCGGCGCTGGTTTGCGCGCTGGTCGCGCAGGCCGGTGACGCGGCGCGTGTGGCGGTGCGGGTTCATGCGGTGGACCATCCGGCGTTTGAGGCGGACATTGCCACGATTGCCGGCCAGGTCGGCGGCAGGCTCTGCCACCTCATGGTGCCCAAGGTCGAATCGGTCGCTGACGTTGAACGTGTGGTGGCTGCCCTGGCCGCGGCCTCGCGGCTCGAGCTGCCGGTCCATGTGCTGCTGGAATCGCCCGCGGCGGTGCACCGTGCTTTTGACATTGCGGCCCATCCGCGTGTGCAGTCGCTCAGCTTTGGCCTGATGGACTTTGTTTCCAGCCACGGTGGCGCCATTCCTGCCGGGGGCATGAGCAGCCAGGGCCAGTTCACGCATCCGCTGGTGGTGCGTGCCAAGCTCGAGATCGCTTCAGCCTGCCACGCCTACGGCAAAGTCCCCTCGCACTGTGTTGTCACCGAATTCAGTGACACTGCAGCCATGAAGGCGGCTGCGCAAAAAGCCGCCCTTGAGTTCGGCTATACCCGGATGTGGAGCATCCACCCGGGCCAGATCCGCCCCATCCTGGAGGCTTTCGCGCCCAGCGAAGGCGAGATTGAAAATGCTACAAAAATAATAGCTGCGGCCGCCCGTGCCGATTGGGCGCCCATCAGTTTTGAAGGTCAGTTGCACGACCGCGCCAGTTACCGCTATTTCTGGCAGGTGCTCGAACGCGCGCACCAGACCGGCCGTGTGCTCGCGCAAGAGGCGCAGGTCTATTTTTCCGCTGCGCTTCATTAGACCGATTTGCTCATCCTCATCCGTTTTCCCAGGAACCCTCATGAAACTCATTGTTCTCACCGCCATGGCACTTGCCGCTCCTGCCATGCTGCTGGCCCAGACCGCACCTGCGAAGGCTGCACCTGCCAAAGCTGCACCGAAGTCCGCGCTGTCTGGGTCCTCCCAGCCTGTCCAGGCCGCCAAACGCGCGCCCATCAAACGCTCTGCCGCCAAGGTGGTGGAAGAAATGACGCCCATCGATGACGACCCCAGCGTTACCCTGACCCCCGAAGACTTGGAGCTCGCCAAGCGGGTGCATGTGGGTGCCATACCTTGCGAACTGGGTGCCTCGGTTACCGTCACGCCAAGCACGAAACGCCCGGGTTTTTTCCTGGTCCAGACAAAAACCACGAAGTTTTACATGCACCCGGTGGGAAGCCGCACCGGCGCCATACGCCTGGAAGATGGCCGTGCCGGCGCGATGTGGCTGCAGTTGGGCAACAAGTCCATGCTGATGAGCCAGAAGCTGGGCCAGCGTCTGGCCGATGAATGCATGAGCCCGTTGCAGGCAGCTTTTGCCGACGAGATGAAGAAAAACCCTCCGGTGAGCATTCTGGATCCCCTGCCCGCAGACAAGCCGGCTACCGCACTGGCTGGCACGGGTTCTGCTCAACCCGCACAGGCGCCGGCCAAAGCCGAATAACACAAGGCGAGTACCCCGCCAGGCGCGCACCACTTTGACTTTGCAAATTTTTGAGTACAGGAGAAGAAAACCATGATGCCCGAGTTCATAACAACCTACCGCAACCACGTGGCCGAGCGGGCCACACTCGGCATTCCGCCGTTGCCCCTGTCTGCCAAACAGACGGGCGAAGTCATCGAGCTGCTGAAAAACCCACCCAAGGGCGAAGAGGCCTTCCTGGTCGAACTGATCACGCACCGCGTGCCGGCCGGTGTCGATGACGCGGCCAAAGTCAAGGCCAGCTACCTGGCCGCCGTGGCGCATGGCACCGAGAAATGTTCCCTGATCTCGCGTGAAAAAGCCACGCAGTTGCTGGGCACCATGCTGGGCGGCTACAACATCAGCCCGATGATCGATTTGCTCGACGACGCTGAAGAAAGTGTCGCCACCCAGGCCGCCAGCGGCCTGAAAAACACCTTGCTGATGTTCGACCAGTTCCACGATGTCAAGGAAAAAGCCGACAAGGGCAACAAATACGCCAAGGCCGTGTTGCAGAGCTGGGCCGACGCCGAGTGGTTCACCAGCCGCCCGGAAGTGCCTGAGTCCATCATGCTGACCGTGTTCAAGGTGGCCGGCGAGATCAACACCGACGACCTGTCGCCCGCGCCCGACGCCTGGAGCCGCCCCGACATCCCGCTGCACGCGCTGGCCATGCACAAAAATGCCCGCCCCGGCCAAAGTGTCGAATCTTTACCCGAAGAAGACGGCAAACGCGGCCCGGTCAAATTCATCGAGGAGCTGAAAGCCAAGGGCAACCTGGTGGCTTATGTTGGCGACGTGGTGGGAACCGGATCCTCGCGCAAGTCAGCGACCAACTCGGTGCTGTGGTTCACCGGCCAGGACATTCCCTATGTGCCGAACAAGCGTTTTGGCGGCGTCTGTCTGGGCTCCAAAATCGCCCCGATTTTCTACAACACCATGGAAGACTCCGGCGCGTTGCCGATCGAGCTCGACGTGAGCCAGATGGCCATGGGCGACGTGATCGAGCTGCGCCCCTACGATGGCAAGGCGCTGAAAGACGGCAAGGTGATTGCCGAGTTCAAGCTCAAGAGCGAGGTGCTGTTTGACGAAGTGCGCGCCGGCGGCCGCATTCCGCTGATCGTCGGCCGCGGCCTGACGGCCAAGGCGCGCTGGGCGCTGGGCCTGCCGGTGTCGACCCTGTTCCGTCTGCCGCAGGCGCCCGTCGCCAGCGAGCGTGGTTTCACGCTGGCGCAGAAAATGGTTGGCCGCGCGGTCGGTCTGCCCGAAGGCCAGGGCGTGCGCCCCGGGACCTATTGCGAGCCGAAGATGACGTCCGTGGGTTCCCAGGACACCACCGGCCCGATGACGCGCGACGAATTGAAAGACCTGGCCTGCCTGGGCTTTTCCGCCGACCTGGTGATGCAGTCCTTCTGCCACACGGCCGCTTATCCCAAGCCGGTCGACGTGAAGATGCATCACGAGCTGCCCGAGTTCATGAGCGACCGCGGCGGCATCCCGCTGCGCCCGGGTGACGGCATCATCCACAGCTGGCTCAACCGCATGCTGCTGCCCGACACCGTCGGCACCGGCGGCGACAGCCACACGCGTTTCCCGATCGGCATCAGCTTCCCGGCAGGTTCCGGCCTGGTGGCTTTTGGCGCCGCCACCGGTGTGATGCCGCTGGACATGCCCGAGTCGGTGCTGGTGCGTTTCAAGGGCGAGATGCAGCCCGGCATCACCTTGCGTGACCTGGTCAATGCAATCCCGCTGTACGCCATCAAGGCCGGCCTGCTGACCGTCGCCAAGCAGGGCAAGACGAACATCTTCTCGGGCCGCATCCTCGAAATCGAAGGCTTGCCCGATCTGAAGGTCGAGCAGGCGTTTGAATTGAGCGATGCCTCGGCCGAACGTTCGGCCGGCGGCTGCACGGTGCACCTGAACAAGGAACCCATCATCGAGTACATCACCAGCAACATCACCATGCTCAAGTGGATGATTGCCTCGGGTTACTCGGACGTGCGCACCATCAAGCGCCGCATCGCCGCCATGGAAGCCTGGCTGGCCGACCCGCAGCTGCTCAAGGCCGATGCCGATGCGGAATACACCGCCGTGATCGAAATCGACCTGGCCGACATCCACGAACCCATCGTGGCCTGTCCGAACGACCCGGACGACGTGAAGACCCTGAGCGAAGTGGCCGGCAGCAAGATCGATGAAGTGTTCATCGGCAGCTGCATGACCAACATCGGCCATTTCCGCGCGGCCTCCAAGCTGCTCGAGAACAAGCGCGATATCCCGGTCAAGCTCTGGATGGCGCCGCCCACCAAGATGGATGCCAAGCAGCTGACCGAAGAAGGCCACTACGGTGTGCTGGGTTCGGCCGGTGCGCGCATGGAAATGCCGGGCTGCAGCCTGTGCATGGGCAACCAGGCGCAGGTCAAAGAGGGCGCCACGGTGTTCTCGACCTCGACGCGCAACTTCCCGAACCGCCTGGGCAAGAACTCCAACGTGTACCTGGGCTCTGCCGAGCTGGCGGCGATCTGCTCCAAGCTGGGCCGCATTCCGACCAAGGCCGAGTACATGGCCGACATGGGTGTGCTCACCGCTGCCAGCGCCGAGGTCTACCAGTACCTCAACTTCGACCAGGTCAAGGACTACACCGACATGGCTGATACGGTGAAAGACAGCGTGCCGGCCTGATTTTTATGTCAGTTCGACGTTAATGAAAAAGCGGCCTTTGGGCCGCTTTTTCATTACCTCTTGCTCACAAGAAACAAAACCCCCCACATTATGAAAACCGTTCGAGCTGAGCCTGTCGAAGCCTCTGTGCAAACCGAAACAGCCCTTCGACAAGCTCAGGGCGAACGGTGTTTCTTCGGGAACGCCTAGCCCGCGCGCGGGATTGGGATGCTCAATAGCTGGAATCATTCCTACTCGCTAGCACAGCATTCCTCAAGGAATGGAGCCAACTCTGATAAGCAATGAGCGATTCCATATTCATAGATTCGATAAGCAATTTCTTTGAAATGGGACCCATCTTCAGTTGTTTCATTGATCGAGTAGGCCTCCAGCTTGCTATCAACATTGCGATAAAGAACGCCGACCACTTCTCGCCCAACAAGCAGGGGCGTACCGCTGAATCCACTAGGAACTACCGAAAGATACTTCCAGCAATGAAGGGGAGGGTAAACCGAGGGAGTCAGGTGAGAAGCGAGACACATACCCCCTCAATAAGCGCACGTCGAGTGTTGATAAGACATCTGTCCTCTGCCTGCGTCAGTAAAACCGAATGCTTGGACATCAACACCAATGCCAATTGCACCTTGGTAACGTGTTAGTACTCCAGTGACTGCACTAGTACATCAACACGTAAGTTTCGAAACATAGTATCGCCCAAGCTTTGGGGGGTGTCTGAATTTCTGTGTGTGAGGCGAGATTGCCTGCCCGAGGTTTGG
>NZ_JAQSDN010000020.1 GCF_029945925.1 Polaromonas sp.
TCGCGCTGGACAGCACCTTCGTCAAGATCGTCGCCTGGTATGACAACGAGTGGGGTTACTCCAACAAGTGTCTGGAGATGGTGCGCGTTGTGGGCAGGACCGCGGGACGGGCACCGTGAACGTCTTGCGTTTTAGCGACATCGTGAAAAGCGGATTGGCGATCGACAAGCGCGTCTTTATCCGCGCCGACATGAACGTTCCGCAAGACGAGGCTGGCCGCATCACCGAAGACACCCGCATCCGCGCCAGCGTGCCCTGTATCCAGATGGCGCTCGATGCTGGCGCCGCGGTGATGGTCACCAGCCACCTGGGCCGCCCCACCGAGGGCGCCTTCAAGCCCGCAGATTCGCTGGCCCCGGTGGCCAAACGTCTGGGCGAATTGCTCGGCCGCGATATGCCGCTGGTGTCCAACTGGGTCGATGGTGTGGACGTCAAACCCGGTCAACTGGTGATGCTGGAAAACTGCCGTCTCAACGTCGGCGAGAAAAAGAACGACGAAGCGCTGGCCCGCAAATTGGCGGCCCTGTGCGACATCTTTGTGCACGACGCCTTTGGCACCGCGCACCGGGCTGAGGGCAGCACCTACGGCATTGCGCAGTACGCGCCGATCGCCTGCGCCGGGCCGCTGCTGGCGGCTGAAATTGACGCCATCAGCACGGCGCTGGCCAACCCGAAGCGCCCGCTGGTGGCCATCGTGGCGGGCAGCAAGGTCTCGAGCAAGCTGACCATTCTGCAAGCCTTGGCCAAAAACGTAGACCAACTGATCGTGGGCGGCGGCATCGCCAACACCTTCATGCTCGCCGCGGGCCTGAACATCGGCAAAAGCCTGGCCGAACCCGGTCTGCTGGCTGAGGCCAAAGCCGTGATCGAGGCCATGAAAGCGCGTGGCGCTGAAGTGCCGATCCCGACCGACGTGGTCACCGCCAAGACCTTCAGCGCCGACGCCGTCGCCACCACCAAACCGGCCGCCGACGTGGCGGACGACGACCTGATCCTGGACATCGGCCCCGAGACGGCGAAGCGGCTGGCCGAACGGCTCAAACAGGCCGGCACCATTGTCTGGAATGGCCCGGTGGGTGTTTTTGAATTTGCGGCGTTCGAGAACGGTACCCGGGTGATTGCTCAGGCCATTGCCGCATCCAGCGCCTTCAGCATTGCCGGCGGGGGTGACACGCTCGCCGCCATCGCCAAGTACGGCATCGAGAAGGATGTGGGCTATATCTCCACCGGCGGCGGTGCTTTTCTCGAGGTGCTGGAAGGCAAAACCTTGCCGGCATTCGAGATATTGCAGAAACGCGCGGTCGAGTAATTTGCTATTAATGTAATAGCTGCTTGCGCATATGTCGCGGGGGCTGGAAGCTGATTTTGTTTAAATTTTCAGGAGATTCCCATGGCTTTTGTTTCCCTTCGCCAAGTGCTGGACCATGCTGCCGAAAACGGCTACGGCGTACCTGCTTTCAATGTCAACAACCTCGAACAGATCATCGCCATCATGGAAGCGGCGCAGGAGACGGACAGCCCGGTCATCCTGCAGGCGTCGGCCGGAGCCCGCAAATATGCCGGTGAAGCCTACTTGCGCCACATGATGCTGGCAGCGGTGGAGACACACCCCGACATTCCCGTGGTGGTGCACCAGGACCACGGTACCTCGGCCGCCGTCTGCCAGCAATCCATTCGTTCCGGCTTTACCAGCGTGATGATGGACGGATCGCTCATGGGGGACGGCAAGACGCCCGCCAGCTATGACTACAACGTGGCCATCACCCGCCGCGTGTGCGAGATGGCGCACCCGATTGGCGTGTCCGTGGAAGGCGAGCTCGGTTGCCTGGGCTCGCTGGAAACCGGCGAGGCCGGTGAGGAGGACGGTATCGGCGCCGAAGGCAAACTCACGCACGACATGATGCTGACCGACCCGGTGCAGGCCAAAGACTTTGTCGAGAAAACCGGTGTTGACGCGCTGGCGATTGCCATTGGCACCAGCCACGGTGCCTACAAGTTCACCCGCAAGCCTACCGGCGATATTCTGGCCATGGACCGCATCGTGGCTATTCACGCGCAAATCCCCAACACGCATCTGGTGATGCATGGCTCTTCCAGCGTGCCGCAGGAATGGCTGGAGATCATTCGCCAGTTTGGCGGCGACATCAAGGAGACCTATGGCGTGCCGGTGGAGGAAATCCAGCGCGGCATCCAGAGTGGCGTGCGCAAGATCAACATCGACACCGACATCCGGCTGGCCATGACCGGCGCCATGCGCCGGGTATTCGCGCAGCAGCCCAGCGAGTTTGATCCGCGCAAGGCGCTGGTGGCAGCCAAGAATGCAGCACGTGGCATTGTCAAGGCGCGTTTCGAGGCGTTTGGCTGCGCCGGCATGGGCAGCCGCATCAAGCCTGTCAGCCTGGAGGCCATGAGCGCCCGGTACGTCTGAGGGTTGGGGATTTCCCTGACCAGATGGATGCATCTTGGTCGCGGCAAACATCAAAACTCCGTTAAATTAGCGAAGACTGATATAGAGTCTGTTTTTTTTATCCATTTCCCAGGAGACTGATCTTGAAATTCGCCCCCATCCTCATCGCTGTCACTGCGCTGGTTTCAGCCCCCGCGTTTGCCAACAAGGAACTCGCCAGCCAGAAGGCCTGCATGGCCTGCCACGCTGCCGAGAAAAAACTGGTGGGCCCTGCCTACCAGGACGTAGCCAAAAAATACGCAGGCAACAAGGATGCCGAGGCCAATCTGGTCGCCAGCATCAAGAAGGGCGGTTCCGGCAAATGGGGTCCGATTCCGATGCCGGCACAGGCTGGCCTGAGTGATGCCGAGGCGGCGACGCTGGCTGCGTGGATACTCGCCGGCGCCAAGTAAGCAGAAAAAGGCAGGTAAGTGGGCCGGCCCCGGCGCGGGGCCGCCTTGTAACGCAGGGACGCGAGGGCAAACCCGTCCTGTGCCGGACTCAGCCCAGGATCAACACGGTGTCCGGGCTGGGCCAGATGAGTGCAGGCCTCGCGGGAGGTGCTGTTGTCCACCCGATGTCAGCCAAATTTTTCCAGCAGGTGCGCCGCACGCTCCACCTCGACAATCGCTTGCGCATCGGTTGTGGATTCGTGGACGGCCTCCATCAGGGAGCAGGCCATCATGCGGTAAAAAGTCTTGTCCATGGCCTTGCGCGCAGCAGACATTTGCAGCGCCACTTCCTCACATGACCGTCCGCTCTGGATCATCTCGACCAATCCCCGCACCTGCCCTTCGATACGGCGCAAGCGGTTAACCACATCCTTCTGGTGATCGTCACGGTAGGAGGAAACCGGGGCTGGAGCCTCGGGTCTACGCGGGGTGCCTTTGGTTGCCATGTGAATCCATTGTCGCGATGGTTGATCTGCGCTGATTTTGCCAGATAGCCGCCTGTAGAACGCAGGTCCTGTTGTTGTTTAAATACCCTACCCCCCAGGGTATAGGGTTGTTCCCAGTGGCCGAAAAATGATTGCTGACGCACTATCGCTGCACATTGGTAACGTGGAATTTTCTGCTGCTGATGTCGACCCCCTATCGACGACAAACCTATTGAACAAGGAACTGCTGGTGAACGCTTTGACAAATTTTTCGAAATGGCTACCCTTGCTGGCGGCCATGTTATTGACCGGTTGCGGCACCATCAATACGATGGGAAAGCTTGAAAGCGGCGCCGGTGCCGAAGCCAGCAAGATGTGGGATCGCTGGATTGAAGCTGAAGGCGACATCGCAGTGGCGACCACCTGGGAGCGCAAGGTCAAGACCGGCGTGACAGTTGCCGACATCGAGCAGGTTTTCTCCCAGATTTCGGCGGAAAAAAACATGAAGAGCGTGGGCGAGCTGCCTCTGTCCAAAGAGCTGGAGGCGCGTACCGGGACCAAGCAGAAATTCCTCAAGGTCTACTCCTATTGCTCACCCGTGACGGCGCGCATGATGGTGGACTTCAGTCCGCACATGGGGGCGTACCTTCCTTGCCGCCTGACCGTGGTTGAGCGCGACGATGGTCTGTGGATCTACACGCTCAACATGGACATGATGGTCAAGATGGGGCGCAAGCTGCCATCGCCATTGAAAGAGGAGGCTTGGAAGGTCCGCGAAACCATTTACCAAATGATGGACCGCGGCGCCAAGGGTGAGTTCTGACCGATTAACAGCTTGAAAACCACTACTAACAGGAGACAATTGATGAACAAGTCAAAAACAGCAAAAGCGGTTCGTAATCTGGCCGCGTTCGCCATCATTGCGGGCCCCCTGACGGCGGCCATGGCCACCAATGGCTATTTTTCACATGGCTTTGGTATCAAAGCCAAAGGCATGGGCGGGGTTGGCATCGCTTTGCCGCAGGATGCTCTGGCCGCAGCAACCAACCCGGCTGGCATGGTTGATGTGGGCGGTCGCGTCGACTTCGGCGCGGACCTGTTCATGCCAGACCGGACCGTGACCTATACCTCCGCGTACCAGGGCGTCGCTGCCGGCGACTACCGCAGCGGCCAGCGCAACTTCCTGGTTCCGGATTTCGGCTACAACCGCATGCTGAGCAGCGACCTGGCGGCCGGTGTGGTGGTGTATGGCAATGGTGGCATGAATACCAACTATGGCACCAATCTCATCACCTCGGCCGGCTCCCATACCTACACCAACCTTGAGCAATTGTTCATCGCTCCGACGATCTCGAAAAAGATAGGCAGCCACTCGTTCGGCGCTTCCTTGAACCTGGTCTACCAGACCTTCGAAGCCAAAGGCCTCGAGGCCTTCGACAATGCCAATAACAGCCGCTATGTCGGCTCGGTGACCAATCGGGGCAAGGATTCATCAACCGGGGTCGGCCTGAAGCTGGGCTGGACGGGTCAGGTATCGCCGACCGTCACCTTGGGCGCGGTCTACCAGAGTCGCACCAAAATGTCGAAGCTCGACCGATACAAAGGCCTGCTGGCCGAAGAAGGCGGTTTCGATATTCCTGAAAGTTATGGCTTTGGGGTGGCGGTCAAGGCCACGCCCAAAACCACCGTGGCGCTTGATGTGAACCAAATCAATTACGGCGGCATCAAGTCCATCTCGAACCCCGGCACGCTCTTTCCTGCTGTCTCCGGAACCCCCATGGGTCCTGCCAATGGTTCCGGCTTTGGCTGGAACGACATGACGGTTCTCAAGCTCGGCGTGTCGCATGAATACAGCAAGAACCTGACGCTGCGTGCGGGCTACAACCACGGCAAGATGCCGATTACCAGCCAGAACACCTACTTCAACATTCTTGCGCCGGCGACGGTCGAGCAGCATGTCACGCTCGGAGCGACCTGGACGCTGGCCAACAAGGCGGAATTGAGCATGAGCTACATGCATGCGTTCAGCAAGGGCGTCAGCGGCGTTGCCAATGGCAACGGCCAATCTGTCGCAGGCTATCCGGTCAACCTCAAAATGAAGCAGAACGCCATCGGCATCGCCTACGGCTGGAAGCTGTAAACCGCAGGTCTGAAGGGGCTGAAGGTTTGGACCATCAGCCCCTTCTGTTATTGAGGGCTATCCCATGGCGAAAAATGCCATCCGGCCTTCGGCTTGCGCCGGGTGTCTGGCGGCTTGCAAGGTATTGCATTGAATGGACTTCTTCCGGTACGCTAACGCTCCATGATCACATCCACTTTTCCCCTTCTCCTGCTGCTGGCCCTGACTTCCGCCAGCGCGCAAATGCCGGCGCTGTACCAGGGCGCCGACCTCAAGTTGGGTGAGCAGCTGATTGCGGAGCACAAGTGTGCGGCATGTCATCAGCAGAAGGTAGGCGGCGATGGCAGTGCCATTTACCGACCCGCCGGACGCGTCAACGCTCCGGGCGTTTTGCGTGGGATGGTGGAGTCGTGCAACACCGAGCTCAACCTGGGGCTATTCCCTGAAGAGGTGACGGCGATCTCGGCCGTCCTGAATCGCGACCACTACCGCTTCAAATAGCTGACTCAAATTCCCGGTGATCAGTGAAAACCCTCGACGCCAATTTCAACTTATCATATATATTCGTGCATCCGAATATTTGGAATCTGTAAAAAGACCCAGACTTTGCGGAAATTGATGCTGGCGCCGCGTCGCGAGGCGTTGATTTTTTGCAGCATCGCGGTTGAATCGACAGTGTGGGGAAGAAATGTGGTTTATTCCCTGAGCGCCATGGGTTGGCAATCAGGATTGCAAGGTGCATGCGGGCTGACCCGGCAGATCCGGGTGGAGATGCGGAGTCAGGCCCTGACTATTTATCAAAGGAAACTGTGTGAATCCAGACGATTTGAGCTCAGGAAGAGTCCTGAAGGCGCCCGAGAGCTTTTTGAGCCGGGACGGCATCAAAACGGTGGTCGCAGAGGCCCGCCACGGGCGTCGCGACTTCATCCGTAGCGCATTCGCCGCTGCGGCAGCGGGGCTGGCCGTTCCGGTAGCGCTGGCGCAGGGAAATCCGGTGCCGGCTGAAGGCGGCGATACCAACATCCTGAATTTGCCTGAGCACAGCAAGGGCTTGGGTCAGCCCGTGGCCTCCGATGGTGGCTATGGCAAGCCGTCCAAATATGAGGCGAATGTGCAGCGCCGCCAGAGTCCAGGTCTGACCCAGACCCCGCAGGCCTCGGTGTCGTTCTCGCCATTGCAGTCGCTGTTTGGCATCGTCACGCCAAGTGGCCTGCATTTCGAGCGACACCATCAAGGCTGGTGGGATATTGATCCGTCCAAGCACCGTTTCATGATCAACGGCATGGTCAAGTCGCCCAAGGTGTTCACGCTGGACGAAATCATGCGTCTGCCTTCGGTGTCGCGCTTCCACTTTATCGAATGCGGCGCCAATACGGCGGTCGAATGGGGCAATGTGGCTGTGCCGACGGTGCAGTACACCCACGGCATGATTTCATGCAGTGAGTTCACCGGTGTGCCGCTCATTACCTTGCTCGAGCTGGCAGGGGCCGACCTCAAAAACGGCAAATTTGTGCTCGCCGAAGGTGCCGATGGCTCCTCGATGACGCGTACCATTCCCATGAGCCTGATCAAGTCCGGCGAAGTGTTTGTGGCTTACGGCCAGAACGGTGAAATGTTGCGCCCCGAGCAGGGTTACCCGCTGCGTCTGATCGTGCCCGGTGTGCAGGGCGTGAGCTGGGTCAAGTACCTGCGCCGTGTGGAGGTGGGTGACAAGCCTTATGCCGCCAAGGATGAGGCGATTCACTACATCGATTTGCAACCTGACGGCACGCATCGCCAGTACACCAGCATCCAGGAGTGCAAGAGTGTTGTGACGACGCCGTCGGGCGGACAGGTCTTGCTGGACAAGGGCTTCTACAGCATCAGCGGCCTGGCATGGTCGGGTCGCGGCAAAGTCAAGCGGGTCGATGTGTCGGTCGATGGCGGCCGAAACTGGCGCACAGCGCGGCTGGAGTCACCGGTGCTGACCAAGGCGCTGACACGGTTCAGCCTCGACTGGGTATGGGACGGCAAGCCAGCCATCATCCAGAGTCGGGCCATGGATGACACCGGTTACGTCCAGCCGAATTACAAGCAGCTTCGCGCGGTGCGCGGCACGCGCTCGATCTATCACAACAATGCGATCCAGTCTTGGTTGGTTCAGGAAAATGGCGAGGTGAAAAATGTCCAGGTTTCGTAAAGCAGTTTTGGCTGCTGCCATGCTGGCCGCGGTCAGCTTCGCGGGCGCGCAGACTGCCGGTGCCTACCCGGGGGTGGGACGCGCCGCGACGCCCAAGGAAGTCGCCGCATGGGATATCGACGTGCGGCCGGACTTCAAGGGTCTGCCGGCGGGTTCGGGTACGGTGGCCAAAGGCCAGGTTGTCTGGGAAGGCAAGTGTGCGTCCTGCCACGGGATTTTTGGCGAATCAGGCGAAGTATTCAGCCCGATCGTGGGTGGAACCACGGCCGAAGACATCAAAAAGGGTCGTGTTGCCAATCTCATGAACACGACCTATCCGGGGCGTACCACCTTGATGAAGGTGCCCACACTTTCGACCTTGTGGGACTACATCAACCGCGCCATGCCTTGGACGGCCCCGAAGTCGCTCAGCACCGAAGAAGTGTATGCCGTCACGGCCTTTATGCTGAATCTCGGAGGCATTGTTCCGGACGACTTCACTCTGTCCGACAAAAACATGGCCGAAGTGCAAAATCGCATGCCCAACCGCAATGGCATGACGACCAAACACGCGATGTGGCCAGGCAGTGAATTTGGCGGCACGGCCAGCCCCGATGCCAAAAATGTGGCCTGCATGAAGGACTGCACGCCCGAGCCCAAGGTGGCATCCTTCCTGCCAGACTTTGCACGCAACGCACATGGAAATCTTGCGGAGCAAAACCGGCCGGTTGGCCCTCAGCGTGGCGTTGACACGACCAGGCCGGAGGGCAAGGCGCTGGTGCCGGGTGCAGCAGCAGCGGCCGAGGCGGCTGTCGCGCAGAAAGCTGCCGAGGCGGCGCCCGCTAAACCAGCCGCCAGGACCGACCCGGCTGGTGTTGACGGCAAGGCGGCGATAGCGTTGACGCAAAAATACAGTTGTACGGCTTGTCATTCCATTGACAAAAAGATCATCGGCCCCAGTTTCCTGGACATTGCCAAGAAGCATGCCGGGAAGACCGAGTATCTCGCGGGGAAGGTGAAGGCGGGCGGTGTCGGGGTTTGGGGGTCCATGCCCATGCCGGCGCAGGCTTTGAGCGATGCGGAAGCCAAGACCATTGGTGCTTGGCTGGCTTCGGGTGCGGGAAAATGAAGACCGGGAAAATACCAGTGCACAGCTTGTATTCTTATATTAGTATCAACTTGATCAAGGAGACTTAACATGCAAACTCGTCGCGAGACACTCAAACATGGCGCCATCGTTGCGGGCCTGCTGGCATCCACTGGCTTGTTCCCCCAGTATGCAATGGCGGCCTACAACAAGGCCGCGTTCGAAGCCAAAACGCCGGCGGACGTGCTGAAGGCACTGGGCGCTGGCGCACCGGTCGAGAGCAAAGACGTCACCATTGGCGGCCCCGATATTGCTGAAAACGGTGCTGTGGTTCCATTGACCGCCAGTACCTCGCTGCCCGGTGTGAAGCAGATTCTGATTCTGGTCGAGAAGAACCCATCCGCTTTGGTGGCACTGTTCAACATGACCGACAGCGTCGAGCCAAACTTCGCCACGCGCGCCAAGATGGGCCAGTCCTCGGACGTGTATGCCGTGGCTGTGATGGCGGATGGCAAGGCATTTTTTGCAAAAAAAGAAGTCAAGGTCACGCTTGGCGGTTGCGGCGGCTGAGCGCCCCTTTTTTTTGAACAATTCAATACAGATTCAGGAGTAAAAAATGGCAGATCCGATGCGTATTCGCGCCCAGGTAGCAGGCAGCAATGCAACCGTCCGTGTTTTGATGAGCCACGAAATGGAGTCCGGCCAGCGCAAGGACTCGGCAGGCAAGCTTGTGCCGGCCTGGCATATCGCCGAAGTCACCGCCACGCATAACGGCAAGACCGTCATGACGGCAGAATGGGGGCCGGCGGTTTCGAAAAATCCGTTCCTGCAGTTCAGCGTCAAGGGTGCCAAGGCCGGTGATAAAGTCGGCGTGAGCTGGAAAGACAACAAGGGCGAAAGCCGGACTGACGAAGCAACGGTTTCCTGAGCTTCCAGATCCCGTGTTGGTAATGGAGAAGGGCATGCTCTTCTCCATTTGCGTTTGGCTTCATAACAAATTCAAGAGGTGACAATGACACGAGCAAAACTACTGATCACGGCCGCGGTGGCTGCTGCCATGGCAGGCAACGTGCTGGCGCAGAAGTCTGCTGCAGAGGGCATTGCTGAATACCGCGCCATGCTGCAGGACGGTAACCCGGCAGAATTGTTTGAAGCCAAGGGCCAGGACCTCTGGAAGCAGAAACGCGGTGCCAAAAAGGAGTCGCTTGAAAAGTGCGACCTGGGCAAGGGCCCCGGCGTGGTCAAGGGTGCTTTTGTGGAATTGCCGCGTTATTTTGCGGATACCAGGCGGGTACAGGATCTGGAGTCCCGCCTGCTCACCTGCATGGAAAACCTGCAGGGTTTCAATGCTGCCGAGATTGCCAAGACGCCTTTCGGCAAGGGCGAGCAAACCAACGTGACGGCGCTGGTGGCCTGGATATCGGCTGAATCCAGAGGCATGAAATTCGACCTGCCGCAAGACCATGTGCAGGAAAAAACCATGTATGAAGTGGGCAAGCGGCTTTTCTTCGCCCGGGGTGGCACCCATGACTTTGCCTGCGCCTCGTGCCATGGCACGGACGACAAGCGCATCCGTCTGCAGGACCTGCCCAACCTGACCAAACAGCCGGGCGCCGGCAATGGGTTTGGCGCCTGGCCGGCTTACCGCGTCTCCAACGGGCAATTGTGGGGCATGCAGCTGCGTCTGAACGACTGCTACCGGCAGCAGCGCTTTCCTTATCCCCTGTTTGGCAGCGATGCGACCATCGCGCTCGGTGTCTATATGGGTGTCAACGGCAAGGGCGGCGAGTCGATTGCCCCGGCCCTCAAGCGTTAAGGAGACAGCATCATGAAAAAAACCATTAAATACCTTGTACCAGCCCTTGCAGTTTTTCTGGCCGGCTGTGCCATCATGCCCTCCGGCGCCGATCTGGACAAACTGACCGCCGAAATCACCAAGGCGTCGTTTCGTGACGAAGGTCAAGCCAAAGTGGATCGTCTGGTCCAGGATGATGCGAACCGCGAATGCAGTGCGGCTGATGTGGCCGGCAAGCCGATCAATGAAAAAGTGGCCGCAGCGATAGAAGCCGCCAACCTCAAAGCCATCAAGTGGCCGTCCGACGGCAAATTTCTGGGCGACTGGAAAGAGGGCGAGAAAATCGCCCAGGATGGACGCGGCATGACATGGACCGACAAGGCCGGTTCGGTCAATGGCGGCAACTGCTACAACTGCCATCAGATCAGCAAGCAGGAGATTTCCTTTGGCACCATAGGCCCGAGCCTGTACAACTACGGCAAGCTGCGCGGTGTGGCGGATCCGGCCAACCCGGCGTCCAAGCCCATCGTGGAATACACCTGGGGCAAGATCTGGAACGCGCGGGCCTACAACGCCTGCTCGCAAATGCCGAGAGCTGGCCACAATGGCTTCCTGACCGAACAGCAGGTCAAGAATGTCATGGCCCTGTTGCTGGATCCAAAATCGCCGGTCAACCAGTAATTTGAATCCGACCCGGGTCCGTCCCGGGTCTTTTTATTTTTCTTTACTTCAGTAGTTGCAGATTTATGAATTTAACAAAACGCGAATTTTTCCAGGTCCTGGGTGCAGGCACCATGGCGGGCATGGGCTTGGGCACTTACGCCGAAGCGGATGCCGCGACGGCCTCCAACGGGCTCTACGACATTCCCAAGTTCGGCAGCGTGTCGTTTCTGCACATGACGGATTGTCATGCCCAGCTCAAGCCGATTTACTTCCGCGAGCCCAATGTCAATCTGGGCATTGGCGGCATGAAGGGCAACCTGCCGCATCTGGTCGGCGAACACCTGCTCAAGGTGGCCAAGGTACGGCCCGGCACGGCCGAGGCCCACGCGCTGACCTACCTGGACTATGAGAAGGCGGCGCGCCGTTATGGCAAAGTGGGCGGGTTTGCGCATCTGGCGACGCTGGTCAAGCGCCTCAAGGCCAGCCGCCCGGGTGCGTTGCTGCTCGACGGCGGCGACACCTGGCAAGGCTCGGGCACCGCCTTGTGGACGAATGGCCAGGACATGGTCGACGCCTGCAAGCTGCTGGGCGTGGATGTCATGACCGGTCACTGGGAGTTCACGCTGGGAATGGAGCGCGTGAAGGAAATCATCGAGAAGGACTTTGCGGGCAAGGTTGACTTTGTCGCCCAAAACGTCAAGACCAATGACTTTGGCGACCCGGTGTTCAAGCCTTATGTGATCCGCGAAATCAATGGCGTTCCCTGCGCCATCATCGGGCAGGCTTTCCCGTACACGCCGATTGCCAATCCGCGCTACATGGTCGCCGACTGGGCCTTCGGCATCCAGGACGAGAACATGCAGAAGATGGTCGATGAGGCGCGCGGCAAGGGCGCGCAGGTCGTGGTGGTTTTGTCCCACAACGGCATGGACGTGGACCTCAAGATGGCCAGCCGGGTCACAGGCATAGACGCCATCATGGGCGGCCACACGCACGACGGCATGCCGGTGGCTTCGCTGGTGAGCAACAAGGGCGGCAAAACCATTGTGACCAACGCCGGCTCGAACAGCAAGTTCCTGGGCGTGCTCGACTTTGATGTCAAAGACAAAAAGGTCAGCGATTTCCGCTACAAACTGCTGCCTGTTTTCGCCAACATGCTGCCGGCCGACCGCGAGATGGATGCACTGATCACCAGGATACGCGCACCGTATGAGGCCAAGCTGTCGGAGAAGCTGGCCATCACCGAAGGCACGCTGTACCGCCGTGGCAACTTCAACGGCACGGGTGACCAGTTGCTGGTCGATGCACTGATGGATGTCCAGGGGGCCGACATCGCGTTTTCACCGGGTTTCCGCTGGGGCACCAGCCTGTTGCCGGGGCAGGCCATCACGCGTGAATGGGTGATGGACATGACGGCCACCACCTATTCGTATGCCACCCTGACCGAGATGTCGGGTGAGACCATCAAGACCGTTCTGGAAGACGTTGCCGACAACCTGTTCAACCCCGACCCCTATTACCAGCAGGGTGGCGACATGGTGCGCGTGGGTGGCCTGCAATACAGCTGCAACCCGCTGGCCGGCATGGGCAAGCGCATCGACGAGATGCGTCTCAACGGCAAGCTGATCGAGGCCGACAAGAAGTACAAGGTGGCCGGCTGGGCACCGGTCGCCGAAGAAGCCAGGAACCAGGGCAACAAGCAGATGTCGGAGGTCGTGGAGATCTGGCTCAAGGCACGGGGTGGCAAGATCAGTGCCCGCAAGCTCAATACGCCCAAGCTCACGGCCGTGTTGCCCAATCCGGGCTACGCGCCGGTATAAATCAAACGCGGGAAGGGGACGAAAAACCTTCACCCACCTGCCGGCCCCGGCCGGGCCAGCAGGTAGTCGAGCACATTGTCGAGGGTCACCAGCTGGGCGTAGTCCGCCTCCGGGATGCTGACGCTCAAGCGCTCATGCAGCGCCACCAGAAAGTTGAGCCAGTCCATGGAGTCCAGATCGACCTGATGGCGCAGCGGGCGGGCGGGGTCGAAGGCTTCGGGTTCGACTTCCGGCGCAATCGTGCGCAGGATGCCCAGGACGGTAGCGGTCAAGGCCGGGCGGTCGTTCGTCATGTGCCGGTTCCTTCCTGGTTCGCCGCAGGCGCGATGTTTTCAGCCAGTATTTGGGGCTGCTGCAGAAGGTCACGCAGTTCGGCCAGAAACAGCGCGCCCTGGTGGCCGTCCGATGCCCGGTGATCGGCGGCAAGCGTGGCCGTGAGCAGCGGCAGCGCGCACACCTTGCCGTCCTGCACCCAGGGCCGCACGGCCAGACTGCCGAAGCCCACCAGCGCCACCTGCGGCGGGTAGATCACGCCGAAGACCGTCTCCACACTCTGATCGCCCAGATTCGTCACGGTGATGGTCGGATCACTCATCTCCGAACTTCGCAGCGAGCCGGCCCGTGCGCGCCTGACCAGATCGCCCAGTTCGTGCATGAGCTGCGCCAGCGGTTTGTCGCCCACATCGTGGAGGGCGGGCGCCACCAGCCCGCCGCCGCGCAGCGAAATCGCCACGCCGGCATGCACGGCCCTGGACGGCTGGAACGCACCGTCGCGGTAGAAGCCGTTGAGCTGGGGTACGCGGCGCAGAGCCACGGCTACGGCGTGGAGCAGCAGCACGGCGGGCAGCATGCGCCCGGTGATCGCCACGCCCTCGTTGCGCTGTTGCAACCAGGCGATCGCCGCGGCCATCGGAATGGTGTCGCTCAGGTAGTAGTGCGGAATTTCGCGCTTGGAGCGGCTCATGGCTGCGGCAATGGCCTTGCGCATTTCCTTCTGGCGGTCCGGCGTGCTTGCCGCCGGCGCAGGCGTCACACGTCCCGCTGCCGCAGCCTCGATGTCGGCCAGCGTGACCGCGCCCTGTGTGCCGCTTCCTTTCATGTTGTCGGGATCGAGGCCGAGCTCCTTCGCACGCTTGCGCGCGGCGGGTGACACCGGATGCCGTGCCGTCATGCTTGTTGGTTGAGCTTCCTGCACCTGTGGCGTGACCGGCTGCGGCGGAGCAGCAGGTGCAGCGAGCGGCCCGGATCCAGGTGCCGGGGCCCCTGCAGGGGCGGCTACCTCACCGGGGGCCAGCAGCGTGGCCAGCGCGGTGCCCACCGGCACCTTCTCGCCGGCGTGCACCAGCAACTCGGCGACCACGCCGTCCTGCCAGATCTCGACATCGACCGCCGCCTTGGATGTGTCCACCACGGCCACCACCTGGCCGCGCTTGACGGCATCGCCCGGTTTCACATGCCAGCTGAGCAGCGTTCCTTCATCCATGTCGGCGCCCAGCGAGGGCAGCTTGAATTCGATCATGGGGTGCTCCCGAACAGGGCGCGTGCGGCGGCCACAATCTTCGGCACCTGCGGCAGGGCGGCCTCTTCCATGTGGCGGGCGTACGGAATCGGCACTTCCTCGCTGCACACACGCGCCAGCGGGGCGTCGAGGTCGAAGAAAGCCTGCTCCATGATGCGCGCCATGATCTCGGCGGCCAGGCTGCCCGAGCGCCAGCTTTCGTCCACCACCACCGCGCGGCGGCATTTGCGGACCGAGGCCATGAGCGTTGCATCATCGAGCGGGCGCAGCACCCGCAGATCAATCACCTCGGCGGAAATCCCGAGTCCGGCCAGTTCCTGCGCCGCCTGCAACACCTTGGGCAGGCTGCCGCCGTGGGTGATCAGGCTCACGTCGGTGCCCGGGCGGCGCACGCGCGCGCTGCAAATGTCCGACGACGGCGACGCATCGTCCGGCAACTCGCCCTCCAGGTTGTACAGCTGCGCGTGTTCGAAGATCAGCACCGGGTCCGGGTCGGCCAGTGCCAGCGCCAGCATGCCGCGCGCATCTTCGACCGTGGCGGGTGCGAGCACCTTGAGGCCAGGCACATGGGCATACCAGCCTTCGAAGCTGTTCGAGTGCTGGGCTGCCACCTGGCGACCGGCGCCAGTCGCCATGCGGATCACGATGGGGACCGAAAACTGCCCGCCCGACATGTGGCGCAGCATGGCCGCCGTGTTGACGATAGGGTCGAGTGCAAGCAGGCTGAAGTTGACCGTCATGATCTCGACAACCGGCCGCATGCCGCCCAGCGCGGCGCCTATGCCGGCGCCGACGAAGCCGAGCTCGGACAGCGGCGTGTCGCGGATGCGCTCAGGGCCGAACTCGTCGAGCAGGCCCTTGGACACCGCATAGGTTCCGCCGTAGCGGCCCACGTCTTCGCCCATCAGGAAGACGCGCGGGTCGCCCTGCAGGGCTTCGCGCAGCGCTTCCCGCAAAGCCTCGCGGTAGCTGATACGCCTTGTCATCACATCCTCCCTCCTGTCCCCTCTCCCTCCGGGAGAGGGTTAGGGTGAGGGCCCTTCGCACGCCCAAGGCCCTCACCCCTGCCCTCTGTCCGAGGAAGAGGGAGTGGAGACGGCGTATGGACATCGCGCTGCAGGTCAGCGACGGGCTCCCAACTGCCGGCTTCGGCAAACGCCACGGCTGCGTCGACCTCGGCCTGGGCTGCAGCATCGAGGGCCAGAAATTCTTCTTCCGTCAGGCTGTCCTGGGCCTTCAGGCGCGCGGTGAAGGTGTGGATGGGGCCGCGCGTTTTCCAGGCCTCGACCTCGGCCTTGTCCCGGTAGAGCTCGGGGTCGAACATCGAATGTGCACGAAAACGGTAAGTTTGCAGTTCCATGAACACCGGTCGGCCCGCGGTGCGCACCTGCTGCGCGGCGCGCTGCACCGCCTCGTGCACGGCCACCACATCCATGCCATCAACACGCACGGTGGTCATGCCATAGGATGCCGCTTTGACGCACAAATCGGTTTGCGACTCCGAACGCGCCAGCGCCGTGCCCATGGCGTACAGGTTGTTCTCGCAGCAAAACAGCACCGGCAACTGCCACAACGCGGCGAGGTTGGCCGCTTCGTGAAACGCTCCCTCGGCCATTGCGCCTTCGCCAAAGAAGCAGGCGGTGAGCGCCTGGCGCTGGAGCATTTTGTCGGCCAGCGCCAGCCCTGCCGCCAGCGGCAGGCCGCCACCCACAATCGCGTTGCCGCCATAAAACCGGCGGGCACGGTCGAACAAATGCATGGAGCCTCCTCGCCCGCGCGAGCAGCCCTCCTGCTTGCCATACATCTCGGCCATGATGGCCTCCATCCTGACGCCGCGCAGCAGCGCATGACCATGCTCGCGGTAGGTCGCCACCGCGTTGTCTTGGGTTTGAAGCGCGCGCAGGGCGCCGGTGGCCACCGCTTCCTCGCCGATGTAGAGATGGAGAAAGCCGCGGATCTTCTGCTGGCCGTAAAGCTCGGCACACTTCTCTTCCATGCGACGGATGCGCAGCATGTCGGCCAGCATGTTCAGGGAAAAGGCCTTGTCCCAAGGGACCGGGCCGCTGGGCGGTGCAGGCACTTGAATGCTGCTCGCCCCCAGGCTTGCCACTGCGTGTGCTGCACGGGGCCTTGCAGGCCGCGGCTCGCGGGACGCTTCGCCTCTGTTGCCTGGCCCAACCTGCGCAGGCAGGTTGGGAGCCGCAGGCTCCAGCCCCTCGGGGGCCGTTTTTCCCTGGGGCGGCCCGGCGGCGCTCGTGGGGCAAGCCTCCGCGCTGTGCGCTGCGGTATTCGCCTTGGGAGCGGCCCGGCGGCTCATGCCCCATCCTCCAGCGTCGAGGTGTCGCCTTCGGGCAGCCCGAGTTCACGCGCCTTGAGCAGACGGCGCATGATCTTGCCGCTGCGCGTGCGCGGCAGCACAGTCAAAAACGCAATCTCCTTGGGTGCCACCGCCGCGCCCAGGCGCTTGCGTGCGTGCGCGAGGATGTCCATGCGCAGGGCCTCGTCAGGCGCGTGCCCGTCCTTGAGGGAGACAAAAGCCTTGACCACCTCGCCGACCACCGGGTCGGGCTTGCCGATCACACCGGCTTCGGCCACGGCCGGGTGTTCCATCAGAACACTTTCGACCTCAAAGGGGCCGATCAGGTGGCCGGCCGACTTGATGACGTCGTCGCTGCGTCCCACAAACCAGTAGTAACCGTCGGCGTCCACCCGCGCCAGGTCGCCCGTGAGGTAAAGATCACCCGCAAAACACTTGCGGTAACGCGCCTCGTTATTGAGGTAGCCGCGAAACATCGAAGGCCAGCCGGCCTTGAGCGCAAGTTCACCTTCAACATCGGGAGTGTCGATCACGCGCACGCGCGGCGGCTCGCCTTCGGCTTCGAGATGTTCGACGATGCAGGCCTTGATGCCGGGCAGCGGCCGGCCCATGGAACCGGGCTTGATGTCGAAGGCCGGCGTGTTGGCGATCATGATGCCGCCGGTTTCGGTCTGCCACCAGTTGTCGTGGATGGGCAGGCCGAGCGCCTGCTTGCCCCACCAGACGGCCTCGGGGTTCAGCGGCTCGCCGACGCTGGCGACAAAACGCAGGTCAGGGAAACGGTGCGTTTGCGCCGCCTCCAGGCCGGACTTCATCAGCATGCGGATCGCCGTGGGCGCGGTGTACCAGACGCTGATGCGCTCCTGCTCCAGCAGGCTGTACCAGCGCCCGGCGTCGAACTCCTCGCGGTCAATCAGCGAGGTCACGCCATGCAGCAGCGGCGCGATGATGCCGTAAGACGTGCCGGTGACCCAGCCCGGGTCGGCGGTGCACCAGTAGCGGTCACCGGGGTGCAGGTCGAGCGCGTAAAGGCCGGTGGCATGGTGGGCGACCACCGCACCATGCACATGGAGGGCGCCCTTGGGCGTGCCGGTGGTGCCGCTGGTGAAATGCAGCAACGCGGGGTCTTCCGGTTGGGTGGCCACCGTGGTGAAGACATCGGACGCGTTGCGCATCAGCGTGGCCAGGTCCAGCGTGTCCGGTTCGTTCGTGATGCCGCCGTCTTCGGACACCAGCAACACATGGTGCAGCGTGGGCATCTTCCCGCGCATGGCCCTGACCTTGCGCTGGTAGATCAGGTCGGTGGTCACCAGCACCTGTCCGGCGCCGATGTTGATGCGTGTGGCCATCGGCTCGGGCCCGAAGGCCGAAAACATCGGCGTGACCACCGTGCCGTTTTTCAGCGCCCCGAGCACCGTGATGTACAGCTCCGGAATACGCCCGGCCATGACAAACAGGTGGTCGCCCTTGCCGACGCCCAGGCCCTGCAGCACGTTGGCAAAGCGGTTGGTCTGCCGCGCAAGGTCGCCGTAACGCAGGTCCAGCGGCGGTGTGTTGCGCGCGACAAAACGCAGCGCAATGTGATCATGCAGGCGGCCTGTGGCATGGCGGTCCACGGCCTCGAAGCCGATGTTGAGGCCGCCGTCGGGCAGGCCCTGCAGCGCCCGCCGGGCCGCGTCCCAGGAGAAGTCGCGGCACTCTGCGTCGTAGCTGGACAGGTTGGGCGGCACGCGCAGATCGCGTGCCGTCTTCCGGATGACTTCGGGTCTCTCCACGGTCTTCCCCTTCACGCGGCTCCCGCTGAACCGCAGGTCAGCTTAGCCCTGCCGCGCGACGCGTCCCTTGATTAACCGCAAACACCTGATCTGCCGGGGTTCGCCACCTGATGGCGGCTTTTGCTATCAAATAAATAGCTGTATGCGCCCGTTCCTGTTGGACTGGAGGCTGATTTGATGAGGAAAAAGCCGCGCCGGCTGCTTCAGCCCGGCCGGGGCCCGGCGGGCAAACCGTTCCTGCCTTTCTTCGCCTGCCGCAGCGCGCCCCGACCGCTGGCCAGCCCGCTACCAGTCCACCAGGCTCAGTCCGACGCTGAGCACCGTGCGGCGGCGGTTGTAGTCGACCAGGCTGTCGCCGTAGCCGCTGAACAGTTGCACGTGGTAGCGCAGGGCGGCGCTGCCGGCGATCGAGGTGGACGCCTTCATCCATTCCAGCCGGGCCGATCCGCGCGCTTCGGATTTGAGCGAATGGCGCAGCGTCAGGCCCAGGGTGTGTGTGCGGTTGACCTGCCAGTGCCCGGCCAGCTCGGCCCGGCCGATGGAGTCGGAGACGTCGGGGTTTTCGTCCTGACCCGAGCGTTCGCGCACGCGTTGCCAGACGCGTGCCTGCAGTGTCAGACCGGCGTCGCCGCCCAGCGCCTTCTCTGCCGCACCCATGAGGTAGACCCGGTTCCAGCTGCGCGATTGCGGCAGACCCTGGCCGTTGGACTGGTGGTGCAGGCCGAGGCCGCTCAGGCGGTACTTCCAGCCGCCGGGCAGATCGATCTGATGCGGATAGATGTACACCAGCTCGGGCTCGTGGTCGGTGGTCCGGAACGGACGCGAAGCCGCGCTGTTGAACAGTTGCCAGTAGCTTTGCTGGGTGTAGCCGAACCACAGCGAATCGTTGCCGGATTCATCTCCGCTGCCCGAGACCAGCAGGCCCTTGGCGAGTTTGGTGCGGACTGACAGCTGAAGCCGGGTCTCGTTGCGACTGTAGTTGGAGGGCGTGCTCGCCGAGTATCCCGGCGCCGGCGAGCTCGGCTGGTTGTTGATGCTGTTTGATCCCGACCACATCAGGCTGATGGGGCGGTAGCCGCGCAGGCCGAAGGTGTCGCAGTCCGAGCCGCGCTGCAGTTCCCAAAAGCGGGACAGTTCGGAGTACCTGGCATTGCGGCAGCCGGTTTTCTTGCCATCCGGGGCTTCGGTGGCCATGGCCGGCAGACGCAGAACCTCGGCGGACTTCTGCCCGGTGTCGGCATTGGCCGGCGCGGTGGTCAGGCTGGGCGGCGGCGTGTCCGCCGGCAATTGCGAGACCGCCCAGTTCTTGAAACAGGCCAGTTGCGCAGCGGCATCGCCACTCATGGCGTGGCAGGCCTGTTAGCCCTGGCGGTTGTTGCGCTCCTGCAGGGTGGGGGCGGCGCTGCCGGTCTGGGCCTGCGCCGCGCCAGAGGCCAGCAGCGCTGCATACAGCCAGGGCGCTGCAAGGCGCCTGCGTTCGGGTGTGCTGATGACTACCATCCGGACAACCTTTCCAGTGTGAACGGCACATCGGGCGCGTCGGGCGGCGCGTTGCTGCTCATGTCTTTCCAGGTGCCCGTGATTTTTCTTCCGCATGTGCCTTCCACCATTTTGCCGTTCCAGGCCCCGGTGATGCTGATGCCGTTGGAGGACTCGTCAAGGGTCAGGTGCCCGTCTTCCAGGTCGCCGGCCAGCTGCGCCCTGGCCGCGTGGCCGCCCTGGGCGGGTTTGTCGGCTGTGGGGGCCAGCTCGCGGTTGACGAAGCCGGCCACGCTCTCGCTGAACTCTGCGTGCCGCTGGAGTTGCAGTGTGGCGTCCGCTGGCAAACCCGCCGGCGCAGGCGTGAACCTGACCCGCCATGTCCCATGGATTTGCGCCGGCTTGAATTGTTGGACGGGCGGGCAGGAGGCGGCCGCCGCCGGGTTGACTGGACCAAGCTGCTTTTGGGCGTCATTCTGGCCATAAGCCCTCATGGACAAGGCGCTGACAGCTATGAAAAGCAGAGCAAATTTGAGCGAAGGTGATTTTTTCATCGGGTGTGCACTGTAAGGGCTTAGCCAGCGTCGCGGGCCGCCTCGGCAAGCTGGTTGGCTTCGGCGCTGTCGGCGGCGCGTTTGGCAAACTCGGCCCGCAGCGCCCTGATTTTTTCGCGCGGGTCTTCCCTGACCGTGGCCTTGTCCAGACCCATCTCGGCAATGAAGCGGCTCGGGATGCCGGCGACGGTGTCGCGCCCCTTTTTTCGCCGGCGCAGCCAGTTGACGGCCAGCGTGTACTGGGCGCGGGTGATGCCCACGTACATCAGGCGGCGCTCTTCTTCGAGGCGCTGCGCGATGTTCTCGGTGTTGCTGCCGTCGTCGTCATCGAGCTTGAAAGGCAGCAGGCCCTCGTTCACGCCGGCCAGCACCACATGCGGCCACTCCAGCCCCTTGGCCGCATGCAGCGTGGACAGCGTCACCACGTTCTGGTCGCCTTCGCGTTCGCTGATGGTCGACAGCAGGGCAATCGTCTGCACCACCTCCAGCATGGTTTTGGTTTCCGCTGCCACCACCGCGCCGGACGTGTCGTCGATCTGCCCGCCGCAGCGCTGCGCCATCCAGTCGCAGAAATCCATCACGTTGGTCCAGCGCGCGGCGGCGACTTTCTCGCTGTCCTCGCTGTCGTAGATGTGTTTTTCGTAGTCGATTTCCTTGAGCCAGGTGGTGAGGAAAGCGCGTGCGTCTTCGGCGCCCACCGTGCGTCTGGCGCGGTATTCCAGATCGTTGAGGTAGCGGCCGAATTCGTGCAGCGAGCCGACCGCCTTGGCCGGCAGCACCGCGCTCAGCGAGTTGCTGAACAGCGACTCGAACAGGCTCAGCTTGTACTGGTCGGCAAAGGTGCTCAGCGCGCCCAGGGTGGTGTGGCCAATGCCGCGCTTGGGGGTCTTGATGGAGCGGATGAAGGCCGCGTTGTTGTCGTTGTTGACCATCAGGACCATCCAGCTGCACAGGTCCTTGATCTCGGCGCGGTCGAAAAAGCTTTGCCCGCCCGAGACCTTGTAGGGAATGTTGGCCTTGCGAAAGGCTTTTTCAAATGGCTTGGCCATGTGGTTGGCGCGGTACAGTACGCAAAAGTCCCCCCACTCCTTGTGCTGGCCGCCCACCGCCTGCAGCGTGCCTTCGGCGCGCAAGCTCTGGATGCGCGCCACCACGCGTTCGGCTTCGTGCTCCTCGCTGTCGCAATCGACCACGCGCACCGGCTCGCCTTCGCCCAGTTCGCTGAACAGCGTCTTGGGAAACAGCTTGGGGTTGGGCGCGATCACGTTGTTGGCCGCGCGCAGGATGGCGCTGGTGGAGCGGTAGTTCTGCTCGAGCTTGACCACCTTGAGCTGGGGGTAGTCCAGCGGCAGCTTTTTCAGGTTGTCCAGCGTGGCGCCGCGCCAGCCGTAAATCGACTGGTCGTCGTCGCCCACCGCGGTAAAACGGCCCCTGGCACCGACCAGCAGCTTGAGCACCTCGTACTGCGTGGCGTTGGTGTCCTGGTACTCGTCGACCAGCACATGGCCCATCGAGGCCTGCCATTTGTCGCGCACCGCGTCATGCTCGCGCAGCAGCTTGAGCGGCAACCCGATCAGGTCGTCGAAGTCCACGCTCTGGTAGGCCGTCAGGCGTTCTTCGTATCGCGCCATGACGCGGGCCACCAGCCGGTCCTCGTCGCTGGCCGCCTGGGCTTCGGCCTGGGCCGCGTTCAGGCCGCTGTTCTTCCAGGCGCTGATGGTCCACTGCCATTGGCGCGCCGTGGCGGCGTCGGTGCTGCCGCCGGCGTCCTTCAAGATGCTGGTCACGTCGTCGCTGTCCAGGATGGAAAACTGCTTCTTCAGCCCCAGCACCTCGCCGTCCTGGCGCAACATGCGCACGCCCAGCGCGTGGAAGGTGCAGATCAGCACGCCCCGGGCGGGCTGGCCGATCAGTTTTTTGGCGCGTTCGCGCATTTCCGCCGCGGCCTTGTTGGTGAACGTGATGGCCGCGATCTCCTGCGGCGGCAGGCCGGCCTGGATCAGGCGGCCTATCTTGTGCGTGATCACCCGCGTCTTGCCCGAACCCGCGCCCGCCAGCACCAGACAGGGGCCGTGCATGTAGTTGACGGCTTCCTGCTGGGCGAGGTTCAGGCCGTGAGCTTGGGGCGATGCGGAGGGCGGGGTGGACGACATGCGGTGAAGAGGGGCGGGCAGGAAAGGCCGAAGCAGGTACAACGGCCCGCCACGGGGCCGGCTGAAAAAGTGGACGCAAGCGGGCCATCATAGCCAGTCAGCGGGGCGGCCCCTTTGGCGGTGACAATACGGTTTGTGCTAAGCATTCTCCTGGTCACCTTCCCCTTCTTTGCGCTGGTGCTGTGTGGCTACCTGGCGGCGCGGCGCGGGCTGCTGCCGCAGGCCGCGATTCCGGGCCTCAACACCTTTGTGCTGTATTTCGCGCTGCCCTGCATGTTGTACCGCTTCGGCGCGAACACGCCGGTGGCGCAGCTGCTCGACGGCTGGCTGGTGGCGGTGTACCTGCTGTGCGCGCTGATCATGGTGGTGTTCACGATTGCCGTGACGCGCAACCGGCGCATCGGCTGGAACGACGCGTCCTTCGGCGCGCTGGTGGCGGCTTTCCCGAACACCGGTTTCATGGGTGTGCCCTTGCTGGTCGCGCTGCTGGGCGCGCAGGCGGCCGGGCCGGCCATCGTCACCATCGTGGTGGACCTGCTGGTCACGAGTTCGCTGTGTATCGCCCTGTCCCGGCTGGACTCGGCCGACATCCATGGCGCGGAGGTGGCCGCCAAAAACGCGCTCAAGGGCGTGGCGCTCAACCCCATGCCCTGGGCCATCCTGCTCGGCGCTCTGTCGTCCGGCCTGGGGCTCGCCCTGCCGGCACCGGTGCTGCAGACGGTGGTCCTGCTGGCCGATGCCGCCTCGCCCGTGGCGCTGTTCACCATAGGCGCGGTGCTGGCGCGCTCCCAGATGACCAGCGTGGAAACCATTCCCCTGCGGGACTATGTGCCGGTGGCGCTGATCAAGCTGGTCCTGCACCCGTTGCTGGTCGGGCTGATGGGCCTGGGCGCCATCCAGCTGGGCGTGCCGCTGCAGCCTTTTGCCCTGACGGTGATCGTGCTGGTGGCCGCCCTGCCGAGCGCCAGCAACGTGTCGCTGCTGGCCGAGCGTTTTGGCGCCAACAACGGCCGCATCGCGCGCATCATCCTGCTGTCCACCGTGCTGGCCTTCTTCAGTTTCTCCGGCGCGGTGGCCCTGCTGACCTGAGAAAGCGCCCAAGGAGCTCTTGAATCACGCAGGGCCGCGCAGTACACAAAGCGACGAGTGAGGGGGCTTCAGTCAAGCAGGGGCCGCGGAACCGGCTTTGCCGGGCCGCAGGCGCAGCGGCCCCCTCGGGGGGCAGGGAGCTACACGCAGTGAGCGACCGTGGGGGCTCTAAACGATGGGGCTTTATATAGCCAAAGGGTCCACATCGATGGCCCAGCGCACCAGGCTTTTGAAGTCGCCTTGTTGCCGGGTCTGGTGCAGCAGCGGCTGCCAGGCCGCCAGAAAGCGCTGCAGCGCGGCGCGCGAGGGGCTTTCGACCAGCATTTGCGCGCGCTCTATGTTGGCCACACGCTGGATGGTCATGGGCACGGCCGGGTAAGGCGTGACCGCTTCCATGCCCGGAAGTTGTTGTGTCTGCGCGGCCGCTGCCGCTGCATTCAGAAAACCCTGGGCCACGGCCTGGTCCCGGGCCTCGGCGCGCACCAGGGCTGAAAAGCCGAAGGGCGACATGCCGGCCGCCTCGCGCTCCTTGAGTTCCTGCGCCGCAAACGCCGGGTAGTCGTGTTTTTTGAGCGCGGCAAACAGTGGGTGCTGCGGATGGAAAGTCTGCACCCACATCTCGCTGGCCTCGCCATGGTCGGCGTCGCGCCCGGCGCGCCCGGCGGCCTGCATGAGCAGGCCGAACAGGCGCTCGGGCGCGCGGAAGTCGCTGGAGAACAGCGCGCCGTCGGGGTTGATCGCGGCAACCAGCGTGATGTGGCGAAAATCGTGGCCCTTGGCAATCATCTGCGTGCCGACCAGCACATCCACCTCGCGCGCATGCACACTGGCCAACTGCGATTCGAGCGCGCCCTTGAGGCGGGTGGTGTCGGCATCGATGCGTGCGATGCGCAAGGGGCTGCCGTCGGGGCGCCGGACCGGGTGGTCGCCCGCCAGCAGCTCGGCGATGTGTTCCTCCAGCCGCTCCGTGCCTTTGCCCACGGGCGCGATGTCGATGTTGCCGCAGGCCGGGCAGGCGCGTGGCACGCGTTCGGTGAAGCCGCAGTGGTGGCAGCGCAAGGTACGGTCAATTTTGTGGAACACCCGGAAGGCGCTGCAGTGCGGGCACTCGCTTTTCCAGCCGCAGTCGTGGCAGGCCAGCACCGGCGCGTAACCGCGGCGGTTCAGGAAAATCAGCGACTGCTCGCCGCGCGCGATGCGCTGGGCGATCGCGTCCAGCAGCGGCGGCGCGATGGTGCAGTGTTTGGGCTGGTGGTTCATGTCGACCAGCCTGACGGCCGGCAGGCTGCCCTGTTGTTCCGCGCCCCCTATCCGTTCGCTCATGGTCAGCCGCTGGTAGCGGCCTACCACGGTCGCCTGCCAGCTTTCCAGCGAAGGCGTCGCTGAACCCAGCAGGACGCGACAGGCCCCCACGCTTGTCGCTTCGCGTACTGCGCTTCCCCCCGGGGGGGCGCTGCGCCTGCGGCCCGGCAAAGCCGGTTCCGCGGCCCCGGCTGGTAAGGGAAAAGCCTCCGCGCCCTCACTGTCGCCTGCCTGTGATCGTGCGCTTTCCAGCATCGCGCGGTAAACCGCGAGGTCGCGCGCCGAATAACGCGCGCCTTCCTGCTGTTTGTAGCTCGGGTCGTGCTCCTCGTCCACGACGATCAGGCGCAGATTGGGCAGGGATGCAAAAATCGCCATGCGGGTGCCCAGCACCAGCCGCGCCTGGCCGGCATGGGCGGCCAGCCAGCTCTTGAGCCGCTGCGCCGGCGTGAGGCCGCTGTGCATGGCCACCACCTGCGCCTTGCCCAGGTGGGCAAAACGTTCCTCGAAACGCGCCTGCAGCTGCGGCGTCAGGTTGATTTCGGGCACCATCACCAGCACCTGGGCGCTGGCGTCGCTGGCCAGCACCTTGGCGGCGGCACGCAGGTAGACCTCGGTCTTGCCGCTGCCGGTGGCGCCAAACAGCAGGGCCGGCCGGGTATCGGCATCAAATTCGGCGATGGCCCTTTCCTGCTCTGCGCTGAGTGCTATTAAATCAGTAGTGTCCGGGGCATCCGACGCGGGGGCCACCGGCCGCTTGAGGCGGCGTGCCAGCTGCACGGTGCTCAGTTCGCGCAATTGCGGCGGCAGCGCAGCCAGTGCCACCTCGCCAATCGACCGCTGGTAATAACTGGCGGTGAAGCCGACCAGCCGCCGCCAGGTGGCCGAAAGGGGCGCCAAGCCGTCCAGCGCGCCCAGCACCGCCCTGGACTGGCTTTCCGGCAGGTCGCCGCTGTCCGGCAGCGCCTCCCACACCACGCCCAGGACTTCGCGTTTGCCCAGCGGAACGCGCACCAGGCTTCCCGGCGGAAGCGGCCACTCGCTTCTATAGGTCAGCGGCCCGGCCACGCTGCTGTGGGCGGGGGTGGCGACAACAATCCTGAGCCAGTACCTCATGTGCGGGGCATTCGATTCGGAGAACAGAGGGGATAGTTAACCAGATATTCCTAAGATACATTTACGGACATCGCTGTAAGTGCTTGATTTAAAAAAGCTTTGACAGTCTTCCAAGGTTTCTGTGGATAACTTTGTTGATAGATTGCTCTGGCACGCGCCCGAGCCTTATAAATCAAGGCTTTGCTTAAATTGCCCGCAAAAAAAGCAGTTTAAAAATCCTATATGAATCAAGCACTTAGAAGCGCTATGCCTTTGATAGCGGGAGACTGGTCTGTAACAGCCTCATGCCGCACCGCAGCACAAATTTTGTGAATAAGTCCGGTCTGCCGAGCCGGAATTTGTGCTATGAGACGGCAAAACCGGCCTCAATGCGGGGTTCCCGTGCGCATGCGGCGTGAATAGGCGTGCACGGCGCGGACCAGCACCTCCACGCTTTCGGGTGGCGTGTGCTGGCTGATGCCGTGGCCCAGATTGAAGATGTGGGTCGGGCCGCTGCTGCGTGTATCCGCATGCGGGGTACCGAAACTCTCCAGCACACTGGCCACTTCCTGCTCGATCTGCGCCGGGTTGGCGAACAGCACATTCGGGTCCAGGTTGCCCTGCAGCGCCATGCGCCCGCCTACCCGCGCGCGGGCTTGGGCCAGGTTCACGGTCCAGTCCAGGCCGAGCACCTCGCAGTCGAGTCCTGCCATCTGCTCCAGCCACAGGCCGCCGCCCTTGGTGAACACCAGGCGCGGAATGACCGCGCCGTCATGGCTGCGTTTGAGCTGGCTCAGCACGCGCTGGGTGTAAGCCAGGCTGAAGGTCTGGAAGGCCGCGTCGGCCAGCACGCCGCCCCAGCTGTCGAAAATCATCACGGCCTGGGCGCCGGCCTCGATCTGGGCGTTCAGATAGGCCGCCACCGCGTCGGCATTGATGGCCAGCATCTTGTGCATCAGGTCGGGGCGCTGGTACAGCATGGTCTTGACCAGGCGGTAGTCGTCCGAGCCGGCGCCTTCGACCATGTAGCAGGCCAGCGTCCAGGGGCTGCCGGAAAAACCGATCAGCGGCACCCTGCCGCCCAGCGCCTTGCGGATGGAGGTGACGGCGTCGAAGACATAACGGAGTTTTTCCATGTCCGGCACTTCGAGTTTGGCCACGGCCGCCTCATCACGGACGGGCGTCGCAAAACGCGGGCCTTCACCGAGTGCAAACGACAGGCCCAGGCCCATGGCGTCGGGCACGGTCAGGATGTCGGAAAACAGGATGGCCGCGTCCAGCGGGTAACGCTCCAGGGGCTGCAGCGTGACTTCGGTGGCGTAGTCGGGCGAGGTCGCCAGACCCATGAAACTGCCGGCTTTGGCGCGGCTGGCGCGGTATTCCGGCAGGTAGCGTCCGGCCTGGCGCATCAGCCAGACGGGGGTGTAATCGGTGGCCTGACGCAGGCAGGCGCGCAAAAAGGTGTCGTTTTGGAGGGGAGCAAACATGGCTCCATTGTCTCAGAGCCGTGAATCTTTCTACTGCGCCGGCCGATCTGGCGCCTGCGGTGCTCACCGTACCCTTGTACGGCTCTGCTCCTCGACGCCACCTCGGCCCGCTCGCTACGAAATCTTCACGACTCTGGGGGCTGTTCAGACCAGCCGGGGCCGCGGGTCCGGCTTTGCCGGCCCGCAGGCGCAGCGGCCCCCTCGGGGGGCAGCGAACCACACGAAGTGGGGAGCGTGGGGGCCTATCTAACGGACAGGCAGGAACTGCAGGAAGGAAGCGCCCGCCAGGCTTTGCACATAGGTGATCACGACGCGGCGGTATTTCTCGGTCAGGACTTCGGAGAGCAGGTCGAGCCGGCCTATCACCTTGCCGAACTCGCGCTCGAAACTGAGGTTGCGTTCGCGCTCGGAGATCTCGTCGGCCAGCAGCAGGGGCTGGCCGGCCGGGTTGCGCCGCGAGGCCAGCAGCCAGACGGCCGACTCGATGTTGCGCGCGGCGTTGTAGATGTACTGCGCGTCCAGGCTGTCGACCAGGTAGAAGTCGGTTTTTCCGTTGTGCGCCACGATCAGCATGTCGGCGCTGGCATACACAAAAGCGGCCACCCGGTCGCCCCGGAAGTCGGGGCTCAGGGCCAGCGAGAGGGCGGCGATGTCGCGTTTGCCCTGCAGCTCCGGCCAGGGCGTGCGGCTGTCGATGGCGCTGCGCACGCGCTGGACCGCCGCCTCGCGGCTGGTGCTGCCGGTCTTGCGCCATTCGACGGGGTTGCGCCGGTACAGCTTGTCGAGCAGGCGGTACAGGCTGTCGAGGTTGTCGCGCATGCCCAGGGTGGCCATGCGGTTCATATCCGATTGCACCAGCTCGCCCGAGGTCAGCGGCGCCACCTGCGCCTCGCCGCGGTGTGTCGGGGCCGTCTGGAGGCAGCCGCCCAGCAGCAGCAAGGCCGGCAGACAGAACAGGGACAACAGCAGAGGCCGGCGCGGGGAAGGCATGCGGCGATTATCCCGGAGCCGCCGCACGGCGCAAGCGCCGCGGACCCGCCAGCCGCCCTGGTGTGGTGTTGCACGCTATCCGGCACATCAAACCGCGGCTTTTTGCCCATGGCTGCGTTGCAAATCCTCGCCATAGTCGAACTATGGCTGCGGTTTGCGCCTTGCCCTGAACAAAAAACCATCGGTTTTATTTGTGCCGGCAAGCATGCAACACCACACTATGCCGGCAACAAGCCGCGCGACTGCAGCACCCTGTGGTCGACCATGAGGCAGTGGTCCTGCACCACCAGCAGGCCCGCGGCTTCGGCCTGGGCCGCGGCCGCCGGGTGGCGGATGCCGAGCTGCATCCAGACGGCTTTGGCGCCAATGGCGATCGCCTCGTCGACGATGGGCGCAATGTCCTCGCTGTTGCGAAAGCAGTTCACCAGGTCGATGTGTTCGTGCTGCGCCGCTTCCGTCAGGCTGGCATAGGCTTTTTCACCGAGCACCTCGGTGGCATTGGGATTGACCGGGATGATGCGGTAACCCTGGCCCTGCATGTAGCGCGCCACGTCGAAACTGGCGCGATGCGGCTTGGGCGACAGGCCCACCACCGCAATCGTGCGGCAATGGGTGAGGATGTAGGGCAGACGGTCGGCCGGCGGGATAGCGGTCACGCCGGGGCTCATGCCTTGTACTTGATCGAGCAGCCGTAGGCGCGGCTGCTCGCCACGCTGAGGGCCTTGCCGGCCAGCGCTTCGTTCAGGCCCTGGCGCACGTAGTTGGTCGCGGTCCGGATGTCGTCCACGCGTGCCGATGCGATGCTGTCGATCGCCCCGGCATACAGCAGCCGGCCTTGCGGGCTGATGATGTACATGTGCGGCGTGGTTAGGGCGCCGTAGAGCTGGCCGATGCTGCCGGACTCGTCCATCAGGGTGGCGCTGGCCGCCGCCTGTTTGTCGCGCATCCAGCCGGCAAGTCTGGCGGGCGCCAGATAGTCGCCGCTGCCGGTTTCGGTCGAGTTGATGGCCAGCCAGACCACCCCCTTGCCAACCGCCTCTTTCTGCAGGCCCTGCATGTTGCCGCTGTAGTGTTTTTGTACAAACGGGCAGCCGGGGTTGGTCCATTCCAGCACCACCAGTTTGCCCTTGTAGTCGCTGAGGCGATGGGTTTTTCCGGCGGTATCCGGCGCGGAAAAGTCCGGCCCGGCCTGGCCGACGACCGCGGCCGCGTGGGCGGTCTGTATGAAGGTCGCCGCCCACGGGGCGGTGAGCAGGGCGCCGGAAAAGATGCGGCGATTGACGCGGTGATTCAACATGGCTGGATCTCCTTCAGAAAAATGAAGTGACGGGCAGTGCTAGAGCTTGGCCAGTTCGGCCCGCACATCGGCGACCGACAGGATTTCCGACAGCACCACCGGCGCGCGGCCGGGTTTGTAGATCACATACACCGGCACACCGTTGCGGCCCAGTTGCGCCAGCGCGGCGGTCACGGCCGGGTCGCGGCGCGTCCAGTCGGCGCGCAGCAGGGCTACGTTTTTGGCATCCATGTCGGCCAGCACATCGGCATCGGCCAGCGTGGTTTTCTTGTTGTACTGGCAGGTCACGCACCAGGCGGCGGTGAAATCGACAAACACGTTCTGGCCTTGGGCCGCGAGCTGGTCCACGCGGCCCGGCGCCCAGGCCTGCCAGCGGCCCGAGGTTGCTGCGGCGACGCTGGAGGTCTCCAGCGGCTTGATGACATTTTGGCCTATAGCCCATATCCCGAAAGCGCCAAGCGCTATCGAAAGCGTAGCGGCCACGGTCCGGGTCCGGCCCCGCAGTGTCAGCGACCACAACACCAGCGCCATCAGCACCAGCAGCGCCAGCAGGGCGCCGGCGCCGTCGATGCCGCTTTGCTGGCCCAGCACCCAGACCAGCCAGGCGACGGTGGCGAACATCGGAAACGCCATCAGCTGCTTGAAGGTCACCATCCACGCGCCCGGACGCGGCAGGGCGCGTGCCACCGCCGGCACCGCACTGGCCGCCAGGTAGGGCAGGGCCATGCCCAAGCCGATGGCCCCAAACACCGCCAGCGCCTGGGCGGCCGGCAGGCCCACGGCGTAACCGAGCGACGCCCCCATGAAAGGCGCGGTGCAGGGCGAGGCAATCGCGGTGGCCAGCACGCCGGTCAGAAAGGCATTGAGCGTCGGGTTTTTGGCCTGCAGGCCGGCGACCTTGCCCGGCAGAAAGCTGCCAAATTCAAACAGGCCCGCGAGGTTCAGGCCGATCAGCGTGAACAGCACGGCCAGAGCGGCCACCACGGCCGGGCTCTGCAGCTGGAAACCCCAGCCGAGCTGCTCGCCGGTGGCGCGCAGGCCCAGCAACAGGGCGCCCAGCGCCAGGAAGGACAGCACCACGCCGGCCGTGTAGGCCAGTCCGCCGCTCAGGCGTGCCGCGCGGTTTTTCTCCTTGGCGAAACTCATCACCTTGATGGCCAGCACCGGAAACACGCAGGGCATGAGGTTCAGGATCAGTCCGCCCAGCAGCGCACCCAGCAGGGCGGCGACCAGTGTGAGCGGCGGCGCGCTACGGCCGGTGGGCGCCGCGCCCAGCGCCGCATTGGCCTTGAGCGCCGCTTCCAGCGCCGGCGACACCGTGGCCGCGGCGGCCACGGCCGGCCAGTCGCCCTTGACCGGCAGCTCGACGCGGTAGGCGGTCTGGTCCAGCGCCACCACCACCGGCATCACGCGCGGGCTTTCGCTGCGCTGGCTGGAGAGCGGCAGTTGCGCGGTCCACACCGCGCCCTGCCATTTTTGCTGCCAGGCGCCGGCGGGCTCGATCACGCTGCCGGTCTCGGGGAAAAAGTCCAGGGTTTTGCCCTGCAGGCGCGCGGGCAGGCCCGCGAGCGTCACCTGGATGGCTTGGGTGCTGACCTGCACCTCGCTGCCGGTTGCGGCCAGCGGCTGGGGGCCGGCGGCAAAAGCGGCGGCAAACAGGCTGCTGCTGCTGCCGGTCGAACTCCGGACCGGAATCTGCAGGGAAAAGTCACCTTCCTGCGGAATACATTCCTTCTTGCAGACCAGCCAGCTGGCCTTGAGCCGGATGTCGAGGTTGGCGGCGTTGAAGCCGGGTGCCACGGTGAGCGGCACCGGCAACAGCACGGTGCCTTCGTAGCCGTAGTTGGCAAGGGTGCCAATGGGTATCTTTTTCGGCGTGGGCCAGGCGATGTCGCCAGCGGTGACACCGGCCGGCAGCGTCCATTCGAGCAGGGTTGGCAGGCCGGAATCGCCGGAGTTTTTCCAGTAGGTGTGCCACTCGGGAATGTGCGCCAGCTGCAGGCCCACCCAGACCGGTTTTCCCGGCTCCACGCCATCGGGCGCCCAGGCCAGCAGTTCGGCACGCACCTGGTCGGTGCTGACCACGGCATTCGCCGTGGCCTTGTTTGTGAAGCTGATTTGGGCGGTAGCGCCCGTGGTGAAAGCGCAGGCAGCTATCAAAAACAGAGCGGACGCGAAGCGGTGAAAAATCATGGTCATGGTGTGAGCGGCACGTGGGCCTTTAGTTCCTGGGACGGTGCCCGCAGGCCCTCTTCCCTATTGTCGTCCGGCAGGGTCGGTGGGCAGGCCGGGCTGCGCAAACACCGCCGGCAGCTTTTTCGGCGCGTGTATGCGCAACTGCTTGTTGACGTTTTCCCGGCCGAAGACCACCTGGATGTCGCTGACCGCCACACCGAACAGCGGCGCCAGGAAACGCAGCATGTGGTCGGTGGCCTTGCCGGCCTGCGGCGCGGCGGTCACGCTGACCTTGAGCTGGCTGCCCTTGGGTTTGCCGATCGCGTCACGGCTGGCCGACGGTTTGCCCAGGATGTTGACCACCAGCACCTCGCCGTCCCAGGCAAAGAAGGAATCACCGGTGGCATTTTTCGGGCGCATCGGACAAAGATCAGGCGGCGAAGCCTGGTACTGCAGCACGGAAGTAGCGAAACAAAAATGAAAGTGATGGTTTCGTGCCCAGGGCAAGGCGCAAGCCGCAGCGAAGGCTATACGCCTTCGCAAGGATTGCAACGCCGCCATGGGTGCGAAGGCGCGCTTTCATGTGTCGATATTTTCGGGTTGCAGTACCAGCACCACGCGGCGCGTGGTGGCGCTTTTCTTCTCGATTTTGGTGACCACCACCGCGCCGATCTCGGAGGTATTGGCCACATGCGTGCCGCCGCAGGGCTGGAAGTCGATCATGTCGTCTGCCCCGGCGCCGCCGATGCGAATGGTGCGCACCTGGCCGCTGCCGCGCGGTGGCTGCACACTCATGCTTTTGACCAGGGCCGGGTTCGCGTCCAGCTCCGCGTCGCTGATGCTGCCCACGGCCACCGGGTGCGCGGCGGCCACCAGCCGGGCAATGCCGGCGCTCAGGAGGTCCTTGTCCAGCGGGTCCGTCATGTTGAAGTCCAGCCGCGCATAGTCGGGCGTGATCGAGCAGCCGTTGACCAGCTGCGGCACCAGGTGGCAAAGCAGGTGGGTGGTGGTGTGAAAACGCATGAGCCGGTGCCGTCGCGCCCAGTCGACGCGGGCGGTCACGACATCGCCGGCTTTCACGCCAATGCGCAAAAGGTGGTCCAGCACCGACGCCGCCGGGTCCGGCAAAGCCGGCAGGTGGCAGATGTTCGCCGTGAACTGGCCTTCTGCGTTTTTGCCCTTGCGTGTGTCGGCGATGGGGATTTCACGCCCATCGGCCAGCACCAGCACACCCGTGTCGCCGGCCTGGCCGCCACCCAGGGGGTAAAACACCGTGCGGTCCAGCACCAGGCCCTGCTCGGTCACCGCGGTCACGGTCGCGCTGCATTCGGCCAGGTAAGCGTCATCACGAAACAGGGTTTGTGTCATGGTTTGATAATACCGGCATGAACTCCCTCGCGCCTTCGCCCCTTCTCCCTGAGCCTCGGGGCGGGGCGCGCATTGTCCTGGCCACGCTCAACGCCAAATACATCCATGCCTCGCTGGGCCTGCGTTACTTGCTGGCCAACATGGACACCCACGGCGGCGCCGGCCTGCGCGCGCAGACACAGCTGCGCGAGTTTGTCATCGGCCAGCCCGAGACCCGCATGGTGGAAGACCTGCTGGCGCTGCAGCCCGAGGTGATCGGCCTGGGGGTCTACATCTGGAACGTGGTGGAAACCACGCAGCTGGTGCGCCTGCTGAAAACCTTGCGGCCCGACATCAAAATTGTGCTTGGCGGGCCCGAGGTCAGCCATGAGGTTGGGGAGCAGGAAATCTGCCGCCTGGCCGACCATGTCATCACCGGCTGGGGCGATGTGAGTTTCCCGAAACTGTGCCGCACGCTGCTTAAATTACCAGGTGGGGGCCCGCAGCCGCTGATGAAAGTGATTGCCGGCGAGCAACCGCCGCTCGATGAACTGGCGCTGCCCTACAACGACTACACGGCCGAGGACCTGGCGCAGCGCCTGCTGTATGTCGAGGCTTCGCGCGGCTGTCCGTTCAAGTGCGAATTCTGTCTGAGCTCGCTCGACAAGACCGCCTGGGCCTTCGACCTGGACATTTTCATGGCGGAGATGGAGGCGCTGTACCGCCGCGGTGCGCGCAACTTCAAGTTTGTGGACCGCACCTTCAACCTGAAAATCGACAACTCGGTGCGCATCCTGCAGTTTTTCCTGGACCGCATCGCCGAAGCGCCCGATGTGTTTGTGCATTTCGAAGTGGTGCCCGACAGCCTGCCGGACCGGCTGAAGGAACTGATTGCGCAGTTCCCCGACGGTGCACTGCAGTTCGAGGTCGGCATCCAGAGTTTCAACCCCGAGGTACAGCAGCGCATCTCGCGCAAACAGGACAACGGCAAGACAGCCGACAACCTGCGCTGGCTGGTCAATGAGAGCCGCGCCCATGTGCATGCCGACCTGATTTTTGGCCTGCCCGGCGAGACGCTGCAGAGTTTTGCAGAGGGCTTTGACCGCCTGCACGCCCTGGCGCCGCACGAAATCCAGTTCGGCGTGCTCAAGCGTCTGCGCGGCACCCCGATCACGCGGCACACGCTTGAATTTGCGATGGCCTATGACCCGCACACGCCCTACACCATCTTGCAGAATTCGACGGTGGATTTTGCGACCATGCAGCGCATCAAGCGCTTTGCGCGTTACTGGGACATGGTCGCCAACTCGGGCCGGTTTGCCTTGAGCCTCGATCTGCTGCTGGCGCCCGGCTCGGCCTTCGGGCATTTCCTGGCCTTCAGCGACTGGCTCTGGCAGACGACGGGCAAGACGCATGAGTTTGCGCTGGAGAAATTGGTGGACCTGCTGTTTGCGCATTTGACGCAAGTGCGTTTGCTCGACCACCAGCGGGTGTGCGCTGCGTTGCTGGCGGATTACCAGGCCAGCGGTGCGCGCGGGCGGCCGCAGTGCCTGGCAGAGTTGCTGGGCGGCCCGCAGAAAACGCCTTCGACAGCGGCGGAGCAACACGGGGCTCGGCGGCAGGGCCGGCATCTGAGTCAACAGCAGAACTTGCGGGTGGAGATTCAGAAGGCAGCGGCGGCGGCTTAGAGTTGAAACTTCGAACCGTTCGGGCTGAGCTTGTCGAAGCCTCGTCTCTTATGTGAAGTCTTGTGCTTGCCACCAAGCCTCCAACAGCAGAAGCAAAGAAGGCGTTGGCAAGCTCAGCCCGAACGGCTGAACACCCCCCAGCGCAGAATGGCCCAAAATACGCCCATGAACCGCGCCCGCCCCTCCCCAGCACCTTTCCCCCATTTCTGGGCTGACCTCAAAAGCCCCGACTTCGCCCGCCTCGATGCGGCCGCGGCCATCGCCGTCTTGCCGGTCGCTGCGATTGAGCAGCATGGCCCGCACCTGCCGCTGAGCGTGGACACCGATTTGGTCAACGGTGTGCTTGCGCACAGCCTGCCGCACCTGAAACAAGGGGGCCCCGTGCTCTTCCTGCCGACCCAGACCGTGGGCCGCAGCATCGAACACATTGCTTTTCCCGGCACCCTGACCCTGGGCGCGGCGACCTTGATCCAGAGCTGGATTGACCTCGGTGAATCGGTCGCGCGCACCGGCGTCAAAAAGCTGGTTTTTCTCAATGCGCACGGCGGCAACGTCTCCACGCTGGACATCGTGGGCCGCGAGCTGCGGGCCCGTTTCGGCATGACGGTGTTCACCGTCAACACCTTCAGCCTGCCGCTGCCGGTTGCCGTGAAACAGCTGTTCGGCCCCGACGAAGAACGCTTCGGCGTGCATGGCGGCGACATGGAAACCTCCATGATGCTGGCCTTGCATCCGCACAAGGTGGACATGGCGCTGGCGCAGAACTTTCACTCCAGCAGCCAGGACCGGGCGCGGCAACACACCATCCTCGGCAACGGCAGCAGCGCCAAACTGGCCTGGGCCGCGCAGGACCTGAACCCGCAGGGCGCGGCCGGCAATGCGGCGGCGGCCACGGCCGAAAAAGGCCTGGCGGTGTTGCAGGCCAGCGGCGCGGCGCTGGCAGACCTGCTGCGCGAGATCGGCCAGCTCCAGCCGCTGGCCTGAAGCGCCGGCCGCGATACCCCTGCGCTGACAGGTGGCTGAGGGGCCGGCTGACAGCCGGCGCGTGCCGGCTGTGCCAGAGTTGCGTTGACGCAGCCCTGTATTTTTCGTGACAAAGGCGAGACCCTCATGCAGACATCGAAAACCCTGAATTCAACCCAGCACCGGCTGAGGGCGGTGACCCTGTGCCTGCTGCTGGCGGCAGGCCTGACGGCTTGCGGCGACACCTCCAAGCTGCCGCCCGGTGCCGACCTGGGCGCCACGCCGACCTTGCCGCCGCCGACGAAAACGCTGATCCCGACCGTGCATATCGCCGAGGCCACCGGCTGGCCCGCGGGTGTGCTGCCTGTGCCCGCGGCGGGGCTGCATGTGACGGCGCTGGCCAGCGGGCTGGACCATCCGCGCTGGCTCCACGTGCTGCCCAACGGCGACGTGCTGGTGGCCGAGAGCAACAAGCCGGCCCAGCCGCAGGCCGGCTTCAGCCTCAAGGGCTGGATCACCGGTCTGGTGATGAAACGCGCCGGCGCCGGCGTGCCCAGCGCCAACCGTATCACCCTGCTGCGTGATGCCGATGGCGACGGCGTGGCCGAAACCCGCACGGTGTTTTTGCAGGGCCTGAACTCACCCTTCGGCATGGCGCTGATCGGCAACAACTTTTATGTCGCCAACACCGATGGCGTGGTGCGTTTCCCTTACGAAACCGGCCAGACCGCCATCACCGCGCCGGCCGTCACCCTGACCGACCTGCCGGGCGGACCCATCAACCACCACTGGACCAAAAGCCTGATTGCCAGCCCGGACGGCAGCAAGCTGTATGCGACCGTGGGCTCGAACAGCAATGTCGGTGAAAACGGCATGGAGGCCGAAGCCGGCCGTGCCGCGATCTGGGAGATCAACCCGCAGACCGGCGCCAAGCGCCTGTTTGCGACCGGCCTGCGCAACCCCAACGGCATGGGCTGGGCGCCGGGCGGCGCCTTGTGGACGGTGGTCAACGAACGCGACGAAATCGGCAGCGACCTGGTGCCCGACTACCTGACCTCGGTGAAGGACGGTGCGTTTTACGGCTGGCCTTACAGCTACTTCGGGCAGAACGTGGATGAACGTGTCAAGCCGCCGCGTCCCGACCTGGTGGCGGCGGCTGTTGCGCCCGACTATGCGCTGGGCAACCACGTGGCGCCGCTGGGCATGGCGTTTGCCGAGGGCAGTGCGCTGCCGCCAGCCTTGTCCAGTGGCGTGTTTGTCGGCGAACACGGCTCCTGGAACCGCAAGCCGCGCAGCGGCTACAAGGTGGTGTTTGTGCCGTTCAAGGACAAACAGCCCAGCGGCCTGCCGATTGATGTGCTGACAGGTTTTGTGAGTCCGGACGGCAAGGCCTGGGGCCGCCCGGTCGGCGTGGCCATGGACAAACGCGGCGCCTTGCTGGTGGCCGACGATGTGGGCAATGTGGTCTGGCGCGTCAGCAGCCAGGCGCCGCGTTAGGGTCACCATGGACGCGGTCTGCATGGTGATGACGGCCATGGGCAGCGAGGACGCGGCGGAAATGTTGGCGCAGCAACTGGTTGAAGCACAGCTGGCCGCCTGCGTGCAGGTGATGCCCGTGAAGAGTTTTTATGTCTGGCAGGGCCAGAGCCGGCGCGAAGCCGAATACCTGCTGTTGATCAAGACCCGCGCGGCGCTGTATGCGCAGGTGGAGACTTTCATTCTTGCCCATCACCCTTACGAAACGCCGGAGATTCTGCAGTTGCCGGTGACCGCGGGCTCCAGCGCCTACCTGCAATGGCTGGGCGCCTCCACGCTGGGGACGGGCAGCCAGACCCTATGAGTAGGTGATCCAGTCCGCGTGTTCCGGTGCATCCAGGTGCGGCAGCGTGTTGTAGGTCACCAGCATGTGGCGTTTGGGCGTGAAGGCAAACTCGGTCAGCGAGCAGTTGCGTATGCGCAGGTTCAGGTCGACGGTGGCCTCGGGGCTGGTGCCCAGCACATGGCCGACGGCGGTGGCAATCGGGCCGCCGCTGGAGACCAGCAGCACATTGCCGGTGTAGCTGGTCTTGACGTGGTCCAGCACCCCGGTGATGCCGGCCACAAAATCGGTGTAACTGGGCATGCCGCGCGGGCTGACCACGCCGGCCATCCACTGCGCCAGGCCGTCCTTGAGCAGGCGGAAGTGACTGCGATACATCTCGGGCGAGGTCGGCTTGTCGAGTTTCGCCGGATGGATGGCTGCGATCACCGCCTCCGCGTCGTATTCGTTGAGCCCTGGCTGCCGCAAGGCATCGAGCGCCGTGCCCATGCCTTCGCAGATGCCGGCAAAGGTCTGGATCTGGCGGTTCAGCGTGCCGGTCAGCGCCGCGTCGAAAGTCACGCCCTTGTATTTGAAGTACTCCCCCAGGCGCACGCTCTGCCTGTGCCCCATGCTGCTCAGCACATCGTAGTTTTCAGCGCCAAACGATGCCTGGCCGTGGCGCACGAGGTAAAGGGTTCCCATGGGCAAATTGTGGCGCGTGCCGCAGGTGCGCCTAGTCACGCGTGTGACCGATAGCGCTAAAAAGCAGTCAGTCCAGCCGGGGCCGCGGAACCGGCTTCGCCGGGCCGCAGGCGCAGCGCCCCCTCGGGGGGCAGCGCACTACGCGAAGCGAGAAGCGTGGGGGCTCAATACCTTGGCGACAGTGGCGCTGTCCACGTTGCCGCCGCACAGCGTGGTGCCCACCACCTGGCCCTCGAGCTGCGCGCGTTCCTGCATGGCGGCGGCAAAACTCGCGGCGCCCGCGCCTTCGGCGATGTTGTGGGTGTCGGCATACAGGTCGCGCATGGCCTGCGCGACCTCGTCGTCGCTGACCTTCACGATGTGGTCCAGGTGCGGCAGCAAGATGTCGAGCGCGGCCGGGTCGGCGATGCGGCAGGCCATGCCGTCGGCCAATTGGGTGCTGACCGGCGCTTCGACGACGCGGCCGGCAGCCAGCGAGTCGGCATAGGTCGTGGCATGGGCGCTGACCACGCCGACGATGCGCAGCTTTCGCCCCAGCGCCAGTTTGGCGGCAATCGCCGAACACGCACCCGAACCCTGGCCGATCGGCACATAGACCACATCGAGCTGCGGCACGGCCACCATGAACTCCCACCAGTAGGTGCTCACACCGCTGAGCAGGTCGGCGTGAAAACTCGGCACCATGTGGGCGCCGCGTTCGGTCGCCAGGCGCATCGCGAACTCACGGCTTTCCTGGAAGTCCTCGCCGTGTTCAACCAGCGTGACGCCGAGCGCGCGCATGGCGGCGTTTTTCTCCAGCGAGTTGCCGCGCGGAACCACGATGGTGCATGCCACGCCGTGCGCGCGTGCCGCCCAGCCTATGCTCTGGCCGTGGTTGCCCCGGGTGGCGCTGATGACTTCCTTCGGTAACGTGCCGGCCTGGCTCAAGGCGTCGAAGTAGGTCAGGCCGCCGCGGATTTTGAAAGCACCCACCGGCGTGTGGTTCTCGTGTTTGATCCAGCAGTCCGTGCCCAGGCGCTGGCTCGACAGGCCCCAGCGGTATTGCGGCGTGGCCTGGAACTCGCGGTAGACCACGCGGGCCGCGGCTTCGATCTCCGTCAGCGAGGGCAGGTCGGGCAGGCCGGTACTGGGGCGGGTAGCGGGCGGAGCAAGCGCTTGCGTTCGGTACATTCAGACGCCTTTCGATTCGAGTGTGACGAAGCCGCGCGGCGTCTGCAGCGTGGCAAGAAGATTGGGTGCACCCAGGGTCACGGTCACACCGGCCAGCCCGATGGCGGCATACGCGGCCTCCAGTTTTTCGGGACGCGGGTGGCTGACCTGCAGCGCCTGCAGCGTGACGCCCGAAGCCGGCATTGCGTCCAGTGGGTGGGCGGCACGCGCTGGGTCCTCGCCGGCCTCACCCCACTGGATCAGGGTCGGCAGCGTGCCGTAGAACAGCCGCTGGCCGTCGTCGCGCACGGTGATGCGCCACTGGAGCAGGGCCGTCGCGGTCTGGCGCGAGACTCCCACGACGCTGCCGCGGTCCAGCCCGAGGGCGGCCAGTGCCTTGACGGCCGAGACCACGCCGGGCACGCTGGCGACAAAATGGACCAGCTGCGGGCCCTCACCGGCCACACGCGCCTGCAGTTCGCGGTCGTCCATGTCGAACCAGCGCTGCGTGCCGGCCGCCCTGCGGGGCGTGCCGCCGGGCTGGATCGCAATGATTTCGAAGTAGGCGCGCGGGAAGGCGGGGCCGGCCACGCTGAACAGGCGGTTGTGTGTGCCCATCAGCGGATGTTCACCGCCGGGGCCGGGCGTGATGCCCAGGGTGTCCTCGCACCACGCCACGCCCTGCGCCAGGCTGGCCGCCACGACGACCAGGTGATCGACCTGGGCACGGTTCACAGCGTCACCGTGCCGTTGATGCAGGTGACCGACTGACCGCCGACCCAGACCTGCACAGAACCCTGCGCATCCGTCTCGCGCGTCAGGCAGACGCGGCCGGCGCGGCCCAGGCAAGTGCCTTGCGCGGCCACATAACGCTCGGGCGCGTGGCCTTCGGCGATCAGCCATTGCGCCAGGCTGGCGTTCAGGCTGCCGGTGACCGGGTCTTCCTCGATGCCGATGGGCGCTGCAAAAGCCCGCACCTCAAAGTCTGCCGTGGCTGTTTCTGCGGGGCTGGTGGGCGCGCTGCCGGAAAAAGCGCGCGCTTCGCGGTTGGTGCGTGCTATTAAAACAGGAGCTGTCTGCGCTGGATGGGCGCCGGCTACACCTACTTTCAGGCCATGTTTCTTGAGTGCGGCGTGATCCGGTTGCAGCTGCAGCACGGTGTCGGCGCTGTCCAGCAACAGGCCCAGCCAGACCGGTCCGTTGTCGAGCAGCTGCGCGGCCAGGATGTGTTGTGCTTTCAGGCCGAGGGCGGCGGCCACCTGCGCCAGTACTGCGGGGCTGGGCGCCGAGCGCTGCAGGGGCGGCGCAGCAAAAGCCAGGAGCCCGCCGTCCTGTCCTGAGCTTGGCCTGTCCTGCGCATGTCGAAGGGTCGAAGGGTCGCGCCGGATTTTCACCAGGCCGACCTGGCATTCCTGCACGATGAAGTCCTGGCGTTTGGGTGTGCCGCCGGCCTGCAGCCAGGCGTGGCAACTGCCCAGCGTGGGGTGGCCGGCAAAAGGCAGTTCGCCGCCTGGCGTGAAGATACGCACGCGGTAGTCGGCAGCAGGATCGGCGGGCGGCAGCACAAAGGTGGTTTCCGAAAGGTGGGTCCAGCGCGCAAAACGCTGCATGGTTTCGTCGTCCAGGCCGCTGCCGTCCAGCACCACGGCCAGCGGGTTGCCGAAATAGGGCTGGTCAGTAAAGACGTCGACTTGGTTGAAGGGCCTGGTTTTCATGGTGCGGGATCAGAAGGGGAGAGGTGAGAGGTGAGAGGTGAGAGGTGAGAGGTGAGAGGTGAGAGGTGAGAGGTGAGAGGTGGAAGTTGTCAGGTTAGCGCCAGGTCCAGCACACCCTTGCTGGCCTGCCGGGCGCACAGGCTGTCGTACCAGCGTTCGAGGTGGGGACGGCTCTGGCGCGGCTGCGGCAGGCCGAACCAGCGATGCACCTCGCAGGCCACGGGAATGTCGGCCACGGTGAAATGCTCGCCGACCATGAAGTGACGCTGCGCGAGGTGGGCATCCAGCATCGCCATCAGCGCCTCGACTGCGGCGTTGGACTCGTCAAGCAGCGCGGCATCGCGCTGCTCGGGCGGCGTGCGCACCAGCTGCCAGAAGCCGGGGCGGCTGGCCGGGTTCAGCGTGGTCTGCTGCCAGTCCATCCAGCGCTCGGCGTCGAAACGCTCGTGCAGGTCGGTTGGGTACATGTCACCCGATGAATGCCGGGCGCACAGGTAACGCACGATCACGTTGGACTCCCACAGCACAAAACCGTCGTCCTCGATCACCGGCACCAGCGAGTTGGGATTGAGCTGCATGTATTCGGGCGTCTTGACCAGGCCAAACAAACCGCCTGCTTCGGTGCGCTGAAAGTCCAGGCCCAGCTCCTGTGCCGTCCACACCACTTTCTTGACGTTGATGGAGCTCATGCGCCCCCAGATCTTGAGCATCTATTTGACCTCTACACTGTTGGCCCCCACGCTCCCCACTGCGTGTGGTTCGCTGCCCCCCGGGGGGGCGCTGCGCCTGCGGCCCGGCGAAGCCGGTTCCGCGGCCCCTGTTTGTGAAGAGGGGAACCCCGCGCTTGTCGTTGCGCGAGCCTGGGCGGGACGGCTCTCCCGGATCGCTGCCGCGAGCGCAGCAATGCCCGTGTCGATCTGCGCGATGCTGGCCGTGACAAACGACAGGCGCAGGGTGCGCTCGTCGGCGTTGTCGGCGTAAAAAGCGGCGCCCGGCACAAAGGCCACGTTTTTATCGACGGCTTTGGGCAGCAGCGCCACTGCGTTCATGCCGGCCGGCAAACGCGCCCACAAAAACATGCCGCCGTCGGGCGTGTTCCAGCTGACGCCTTCAGGCATCTCGCGTTTCAGCGCGGCCAGCATGGCGTCGCGCTGCGATTTGTAGAGCGCGCGAATGGTCGGCACATGGCGGTCCAGGAAGCCGTCTTTCATGACCTCGGCCACCATGCGCTGGTTGAAGCCGGGGCTGTGCAGGTCGGCCGCCTGCTTGGCCTGCAGCAGCTTGGGGTAGAGCGCTTTCGGTGCGACCAGAAAACCCAGACGCAGACCGGGCGCCAGCACCTTGGAAAACGAACCGAGGTAGAGGCAGCCGTCCGGGTTGCGTGCGCTCAGCGGCAGCGGCGGCGGCGTGTCGAACCACAGGTCGCCGTAGGGGTTGTCTTCCACAATCGGCAAACCCAGTTCGGCGGCGCGGGCCGACAACGCGGCGCGGCGCGCCTCGCTCATGGTGCGGCCGGTCGGGTTCTGGAAGTTGGGCAGCACATACAGGAAACGCGCGCCTTTTGCCTTCATCGCCAGATCGTTGACGTCAATGCCTTCGTCGTCGCTGGCCACACTCACCACCTGCGGCTCCATTGGCGTGAAGGCCTGCAGCGCGCCGAGGTAGGTCGGCGTTTCCACCAGGATGGGGCTGTCCTTGTCGATCAGGATCTTGGCCAGCAGATCAAGGCCTTGTTGCGAGCCGGTGGTAATGAGCACCTGCGCGGGGTCCACTTTCCAGGGCAGCATGGCCGCCACCATCTCGCGCAGCGGCCCGTAACCCTCGCTGGCGGCGTATTGCAGGGCCGCCGGCCCGTCTTCGCGCAGCACCTTGGCGCAGGCCTCGGCAAACGCGCTGACCGGAAAGGTCCTGGGAGAGGGCAGGCCACCGGCAAAACTGATGATGCCGGGCTTTTCGGTGACCTTGAGGATCTCGCGGATCACCGAAGGGTTCATTTTTTCGGCGCGTGCGGCCAGGGTCCAGTGCATATTCTTGGTGTCCATGGTTGTTGTCTTTTCCTGTGTCAATCCACAATAAACAGTGTCGCACCTTTGGGGGCGCTGGAGCGGTGCGCCTCGGCGCCGTCGGCCACCTGGTAACTCATGCCGGGCAGCAGCACATGCCGGCTGCCGTTGTCGAGCTCGGTGTGCAGTTCACCCGCCAGGCACAGCAGGACATGGCCCTTGCTGCACCAGTGGTCGGACAGGTAACCGGGCGTGTACTCGACCATGCGCACGCGCACCTCGCCAAACTGCTGCGTGCGCCAGAAGGCCTGACCGGCCTGCGCCGAATGCTCGGTGCGCGCCACGGTGGACCAGTCGGTCGTTCCGAAAGGAATGTGGCTCATCTTCATGTGGCTGCCTTCAAGGTGACGGTGTGGACGGGCATTTTCTTGCCGGCAAACACGGTGGCGATCACGGCCAGGGCAAAACCCACGGTGACTGCGTCCAGGCGCTCGCCGAGCAGCGGCACCGCAAACAGCATGGACAAAAAGGGCTGGACCAGCTGCACCTGGCTCACACGCACCGTGCCGCCCAGCGCCAGCCCGCGGTACCAGGCAAAAAAGCCCAGCCACATCGAAAACACGCCGAGGTAGGCAAAGCCGGCCCAGGCGCTGGTCTTGAGTTCAACCGTTGGCCAGTTGACGAGTGACAACGGCAGGGTCAAGGGCAGGGAGATCAGCAATGCCCAGCAGATCACATGTTCGGCCTGCATGTGCTGCGACAGCCGCGCGCCGTAGCCGTAACCGACGGCCGCGCACAACATGCCGGCCAGCAGCAACCCGTCTGCGAAATGGATGGACAGGCCGGCAGTGCTGCCGGAACGCAGCACGGCAAACACCACCACCAGTGCGCTGCCGAGTGCCGCGCACAGCCAGAAGCCGGCCGAGGGCCGCTGGCGGTGCAGCAGCGCGCCGACGGCGGCAGTGGCCAGCGGCAACACACCGACGATCACGCTGGCATGCATGGCCTCGACATAACGCATGGCAATCGAGGTGAACAGCGGGAAGCCGAACACCACGCCACCGGCGGTGATGGCCAGCGGCAGCCAGTCCTGCCGCTGCGGCAGCGGTGCGCGGGTGGCCAGCAGGAACAGCGCCGACAGCGCTGCCGCGACCACGGCCCGGCCCAGCGCGATGAACACGCCCGACATCTGTGGCGCCTCGGGCGTGCCCACGGCCAGTCGCGTCATCGGCAGGGTCACCGCAAAAATCACAATGCCCAGCAGGCCCAGCCACAGGCCCTTGTTGATCTGTTGTTGCGTCATAAAAACAGCATCCAGATCGCCGTGGCCACCAGCACCGCCGCCATGGCGCGGTTGAACCAGACCAGACGCCGGCCGCTGCCGGCCGGGCCGCTGAGCCACTCGCGCAGCAGTGAGCCGGCCAGCGCGTATGTCAGGTTGCTGACAAAGGCATAGGCCAGCATCACCGGCAGCACCACGGCAAAACGCAGGCCGGGGTCGCTGCGCCCGGCGATCCAGCCGCTGACAATCGCGAGCGCCAGCATCCAGGCCTTGATGTTGACGAACTGCAGCGCCGCGCCCTGCCAGAAACCGACGTTCATGCGTTCTGCGTCGGCTTCGCTGAGCTGGCCCAACTGCCGGGTGCGCGCAATCTTCGAGGCCAGCCAGAGCAGGTAAACCACGCCGATGAGCTTGATTGCCAGGCCCAGCAACGGAATCGCCAGCAGCAGCGCGCCCAGGCCCAGCGCACACAGGCTCAGCAACACGCCCCAGCCGACCGGCACCGCGCAGACAAACGGCATGGCGCGGCGCAGGCCGTGGTTGGCCGCCAGGGCGGTGGACAGAGTGGTGTTGGGGCCGGGCGAAAAGCTCATCGCCGTCGCCAGCACCAGCAGGGCTGTAAATTCTTGCCAATTCATGACTCAGACTTTATAGTTCAAGCCAGCACACTACCAATACAGTTGTAGTGACAAATTTTCAAACTGTGCTGGTCAAATTGTCAGCACACAGGCCGCAGGTGTTGCCTTGCACCGGGGCCGCCGGGATCCGCCATGTTGATGAAAACCGCTTCCCAGTCCCTGACCGAGCAGCTCAGCGCACGGTTTGCCGAGCGTATTCGCAGCCGCTTGCTGGCGCCCGGCGCGCGCCTGCCCTCGGTGCGCCTGTGTGCCGGGCAGCAGGGCGTCAGTGTGTCCACCGTGGTCGCGGCTTATGACCAGTTGCAGGCGCAGGGCCTGGTGGTGGCGCGCAGGAACCGCGGATTTTTTGTCCGCGATGCATCGTTCAATGCGGTCCTGGCGCCCGTCCATCCAGCGCATGTTGCTGCAAAAACCGGAGCGTCCGGGGCGCTGGAGGCAGGCGCACCCGAAACCCCGCCACCGCTGAGCAGCTGGAGCACCGCGACCTGGATGGCGAGCCGGCAGGCGCCGGTGGATGCCACGGCGCTGATCCGCGGCATGTTCCACAAGGTCAGCAACAAGCCGCAACCGGGCATGGGCGTGTTTCCGCCCGAGTGGCTGGAGACCAGCTTCATGCCGGCGGCGGTGCGCAGGGTCACCAGCGGCAGCGCGCTGCGCGAGTTTTCACTCAGTTACGGCGAACCCATGGGCGACAGCGGCCTGCGCCGCGCGCTCTCGCAAAAACTCAGCGCGCTCAATGTGCATGCGGTGCCCGAACAAATCATCACCAGCGTGGGTGCCACCCATGCCCTGGACATCGTGAGCCGCACGCTGCTGCGCGCCGGCGACTGCGTGATGGTCGAGGAGCCCGGCTGGGCCGTGGAGTTTGCGCGGCTCGACGCACTGGGCATGCGCATCCTGCCGGTGCCGCGGCGTGCCGACGGGCCCGACCTGGAGGTCATGGCGCAGTACTGCGCGCTGCACAGCCCGAAGCTGTTTGTCAGTGTCAGCGTGTTCCACAACCCGACCGGTTATTGCCTGGCGCCGGGCAGCGCGCACCGCGTGCTGCAGCTGGCCAACCAGCACAACTTCCACATCGTCGAGGACGACACCTACAGCCACCTGGCGCCCGAACATGCGACGCGGCTGTGTGCGCTCGACGGCCTGCAGCGCACGATTTATGTCAGCGGTTTTGCCAAGATCCTCGCGCCCGGCTGGCGCGTCGGTTTCATGGCCGCGCCGCCCGACCTGGTGGAGCGCCTGCTCGACACCAAACTGCTGGGCACGCTGACCACGCCCTCGCTGCTGGAAAAAGCGCTGGCCTGGTGCATCGACCAGGGCCAGCTGCGCCGCCATGCCGAACGCATTCGCACCCGGCTGGACGCGGCCCGCGCGCGCAGCGTCAAGCTGGCCCTGGCGCACGGCTGCAGCTTTGCGGCGGAACCCGCCGGGCTGTTCGGCTGGGTGGAGACCGGTGTGGACACCGACGCGCTGGCGCAGCGCATGCTCGACGAGGGTTACCTGATCGCGCCCGGTGCGCTGTTTCACGCGGTGCGCAAGCCCAGCACCCTGATGCGCATCAACTTTGCGACCACCCAGGAGGCGGCGTTCTGGAAGGTGTTTGCGCGGCTGCGGGACGGAATGACGTGAGCCGTCTTCCGGTTTTCATGTATTTTTGGCCTCCAGCCCTTGAGAGACGGGCGCAGGCAGCTATTGAATCCATAGCAAGTTCGGTCCCCTGGAATAGCAAGAGGCAGGGGGTCCAGCCATGCTGATCGAGCAGCTCCGGCCTGCCCATGCGCATGACTACCGGGCCCTGATGCTGGAGGCCTATGCCCTGCATCCCGCTGCCTTCACCTCCAGCGTCGCCGAGCGCGCCGCCCTGCCGCTGTCGTGGTGGCAGGCGCGGCTCAGCGAAGAGCCGCTTGCCGCGGAGCGGGTACTTGGTGTTTTTCAGGACGACCGGCTCGCCGGCGTTGCCGGCCCTGTCGTTCGAGACGCGCGAGAAGTTGCGCCACAAGGCCACCCTCTTCGGCATGTATGTGCCCGCCCGGTGTCGCCAGCAGGGGCTGGGGCGTGGGCTGGTGCAGGCCGTGCTGGCCCAAGCGGGCGCCCGCCCCGGGGTCCGGCTGGTCCAGCTCACGGTCACGCAGGGGAACGATGCAGCCCGCGCCCTGTATGAAAGCTGCGGTTTTGTCGCTTACGGTGTCGAGCCCTTTGCCGTCGCCGCAGGTCCGGCCTATGTCTCCAAGATCCACATGTGGTGCAACATCGGGTTTCCCGATGCCAGCCTCTCCTGACCCGGGAACACACCATGGCAGGCAAGAACAACTGGTATTCCAGCGCGGCCAAGGCCGCCTCGCGTTACGCCGGCCGACCGGCTCCTGGAACCGGGTCGAATTCCGCCATACTGACCGAATGAATGCTGCTGAAACGCTTTCCGCACGCGCTGCGCGCAACTTCTTCACCCACAGTGGTCATGTGCCACTGGTATTGCTGATACTCGAGGCGCTGCTGGCGCGCCCCGGTTACTTTGCCGGCGCCGACCCCTATCTGTTGCTGGCCTCGGGCATGGGGCAGGCCTGGCTGATGGAGTGGCTGGCCCTGCGCGGCCGGCCGCGGCCTTTTCTCGCCAATCTGGCCGGCCCGCTGCTTTATTCCGTGGTCGAGACGGGCCTCGAGGGCGCGGCTTTCTTCCAGCAGTGGCATCACCAGGCCTACTGGGCTTTTGCGTTCGGCTTCGCCCTGCTGCAATCGGCGCAGGCCAGGCAAGCGGGGGGCGCGGCCCCTCTGGTGTTGGCCGAGAACGTGCTGCGCTCGGCGATCCCGCTGGTGATGTATGCGCTGTTCGAGGCCCGCAGCAAGAATACCGCCTTATCGTTCGACCTCTTCTTCGCCGACCGCGCGCATGACTTTCTCGCGGTGGTGCTGCTTTTGCTCGGGGTGTTGCTGGGCTTTGCCGACATCCATCTGCGCCGCTCACTCGCTACGGTGCGCTCGCTGACGGCGCGCCTGCGCCAGTATTCGGAGTGGTCGCTCGGGCGTGGCATTCTTGACCGTGCGATTGCTGACGAGCGCAGCCTGTCGCTGCAGCGCGTGGGCCGCGCCATATTGTTCATGGACATTCGCGGCTTTACCGCCTGGAGCGAGTCGCAGACGCCCGAGGCCGTGGTCCGCATGCTCAACGCCTATTACCGGATGGCGGAAGAGGCGCTGGGCGAGAACCCTCCGATCAAACTCAAATACACCGCCGATGAAGTCATGGCCGTGTTTGCGGATGCTGCCCAGGCCGTGACCGCGGGCTCGCGCATGCTAGCCTCGACGCGCAAGCTGCTGACGGCTTCGAATCTGACGGCCGGTGCCGGCGTGCATTGTGGCCAAGTCGTCGAAGGGGTGCTCGGCGGCGAGGGCGCCAAGGCCTATGATTTCATAGGCGACACGGTGAATACCGCGCAACGCCTGTGCGATGCCGCGGCGCCCGGCGAATTGCTGGTGAGCATCGTCGCCTGCGACGCCGCAGGCCTTGCGCCCATGCAGCAGCGCGACATCCTGGCCAAAGGCAAGCGTGAGCCTTTGCGCGTGGCTGTGTTTGCATGAGTGATCGCCGAAGCGGGTTGTTGCACAGGCGCCGCTGCAACGATGGGACCGGTCCTGGGGGTGACCGCCGTCGCTGTCGGGGCTTTGTTTGGCGTGACGGCCTGAGCCTGCTGGCTTGAAGCGGCAAGTGCCTGAAACCCCTTTGCGCGGACGACGGACCGGATGGCCCGTCGTTGCAGCTGTTGTCCGACTCCTTTCAAACAATGAGGCTTTACATGCATAACACCGTCTGGTACTCCCGGTTCGCGAAACAGGCGTCGCACTTCTGCGGCCGTCCCAAGGTGTTCGTGCTCGCGGTGGGCGTGATCGCTGCGTGGATCGTCACCGGCCCCTTGTTCGGCTTCAGTGACACCTGGCAACTGGTGATCAACACCGGCACCACCATCGTCACCTTCCTGATGGTTTTTCTGATCCAGAACTCGCAGAACCGCGACACGGAGGCGATCCAGATCAAGCTGGACGAACTCATACGGGCGACCCAGGGCGCCCACAACGCGCTGCTCGATCTTGAGGAACTGAACGAAGAGTCGCTGGACGCCTTCAGGATCCGGTACGGCGCGCTGGCGGCCGCCGCGCGCAAGGGGCTACGCGACGGCCTGCGCGACACCGACACGCCGGAAGCCTGAGGGGGTGCCCGGCCGATCAGGGCATCTCGTCCATCATCACCGTCCCATGGTTTTTCTGCTCCAGAACACGCAGAATCGGGATATCGAAGTCATCCAGTTGAAACTCGAGGAACCCTGACACAAGACCGGCCCGGCTTGCGCCATCCAGGACTGCGAGGAAGACCATGAATCACTCAAGCACGAGCAAGTGTGCCTGCTGCGCCACGCGCCCGCCGGCGGGGCGGGCCACGCGGGGCCAGCGTTGGGCAGCGTGGTGGTCCATGCTGCTGGTGGCGACGCTTCCTGCCAGCGTCCTGGCGCAGTCGGCCTGCCCCGGCATTCACGTGAAGATTCTGGACATCCGGAGCAGCACAGGCGCCGTGGCCTGCGCGCTTTTCGAGTCGTCGGTGGGGTTCCCGACGGAGTACCTGCACGCCGCCACCCAGATCATGGTCATCAAGGTCCGGGACAGGCAGGCACGCTGCGACTTTGAAGACATCGCGCCGGGCAGTTATGCCCTGGCCGTTGTGCATGATGAAAACATGAACGGCAAACTGGATGTGAACTGGCTGGGCATCCCGGTGGAGGGCTACGGCTTTTCAAACGACGCCAGCGCCCTGCTCGGGGCCCCCTCGTTTGCGGCCGCCAGCTTTCCCTATGACGGAGAAAACCTGGAGATGACGATCAGCCTGAATTACTGACGACGCTTGCCGCCTGGCGACCGGCCGGCCGTCTGTGCCTCCCCCCGGAAAAGCGGGCCCTTCCGGCCTGCGGTGTCGTCAGCGGTTGACAATCAGCACAGGAAACGCCGCGTTGCCGCTCAGAGCATCTCGTCGGGCGCGAGGGGTCCGATCAGCATGAGCATGAGCTTGAGCCCCAGGCTCGCGTCCGGCTCCGTGCGGGAGTCTTTCAGCTGCGAACCTTGAGGCGCGCGCCAGACAAGCTGGCCGTCCTGCAGCTCGACCTTGTACGCACCCTTGGCGAGCGCCGGTTCAATCAGCCGGGTGGTGTCGGCCGAGAGTTTGCTGCTGCGGATCACCAGCGCGACCTCGCTGTTCTGCAGCTGGGAGCGCAAGTCCAGGTTCATGGAGCCGATCACCAGCAGGGTGTCGTCCAGCACCACGATCTTGGCGTGCAGGCTGGCGCGCGAGCCGCCGGCCGAGCCGGTACTGCCGAGAGAGCTGAGGCCGCTCAGCGTGCCTTCCTGCTCGGCGCGCATTTCATACAGTTCAATGCCCAGGCCCAGCAGTTCCTTGCGGTAACGGGCATACCCCACATGTGCGGCGGGTGCGTCGTTGGACGCCAGGGAGTTGGTCAGCACCCGGATGCGCACGTCCTTGCGCCGGATGGCCGCGAACTGGTCCATCATGCGCCGGCCCGGTACAAAGTAGGGCGAGACGATCAGCAGGTCGCTTTTGGCCTCTGCCATCAGCTGCAGCAGGCCATCGACCGTGGTGTCCTGTGACGCTTCCACCGCATCGGCATCCGCGGCGATTTTGGAGGCCTTGTCGACCAGCAGCGTCGACGGTGCCCAGATCCATTCGAGCAAGGCCAGGTTGGTGCTGTCGGGCAGGGGTTCGGCCACGCTGACCGAGCCGTCAAGCGCGGTGACTTTGCGCACGGCGGATTTCGCGGTTGGGGGCCGGGCGGCGCCGGTGGCATTGCCGCCGGCAGAAGCGCTGGCTTCGCCGTGGACAGGCCCGGCCTGGCCCGCCCGCGGGGCCGTTGCTGCCGGCGGTGGCTTCATGGCTTCCAGCTGCGCGGCGGTCATCAATGACTGCGCCGGGTAGGCCAGCGGGTTGTTCCAGTACAGGTCAAAGCTGTGTGAGAGGTCGCGCACGATCCGGCCGGCGGCCAGCACGTCGGCGTCGATGAAGTTGGTGGCCTCGCCCTGGCCGAAGTAGGTTTCGCCGAGGTTGCGCCCGCCGGTGATGGCAACCGCGTTGTCGGCGACAAAAATCTTGTTGTGCATGCGCCGCTGGAGGCGGTCCATGTCTTTCAGCGCCCCGAGGACGCGAAAAAACATCGACCCGCGCCCGCCGGACAGGGGATTGAACAGGCGCAGCTCGATGTTTTTCTCAAAGGCGAGTTTGAGCACCTGGGCGTTTTTGCCGGCGGTATTGAAGTCGTCAAGCAGGATGCGGATGCGCACGCCGCGGGCGGCGGCGGCGCGCAGGGCGTCAAACATCCGCAGTGTGGTCTCGTCGGCATGGATCGCGTAATACTGGATATCCAGTGTTTTTTGCGCGGCATTGATCAGCACCATGCGGCTGGTGAAGGCCAGCTCGGCGCTGTTGACCAGCGCAAAACCGGAATCGTTGTGGGTTTCCGCCTGGGCGGCGCGGGCTTGCACGGCCCGGCCGATACGGGTTTCCGTCGGGTCGGCCAGCGCCGACGAGACCGGCCTGTCCACCTCGCTGGGCAGGGAAGCGCAACCGGTCAGCCACAGACCCAGCATCAGCGCAGCGATCCAGCGCCAGGGGGCAAGAAAAAGGCGGGCGGGAGGCGGCGTACGTGGGGGCATGGAACCAGTTCTGGAGGATGCTGCCACTGTAGCGCAGGCCGCTGTGTCAAAGGGGGCCGCGCGCCCCGACACCGGCGCGAAATCCTGTAGGTGTTTCACCCGACCCCGTTGGCGACTAACTGGACAGGATCTCCCAGCGCTGCAGCGCCGCCATCAGTTCTTCCTCGATTTTCGTGTTGCGGGCGTTCAGTTCGGCCGCGCGTTTGGCGTTGGTGGTGTACAGCGTGCCGTCAAACAGCTCCTGCTCGATCGCCTTCTGCTGCGACTCGAGCTGCTGGATCAGCGCCGGCAAGCCGTCGAGTTCGCGCTGTTCCTTGTAGCTCAGCTTCTTTTTTGATAGCGGCTCGCGCACGTCCTTGCTGGGCTCCGGCGTGTTTTTGCCTGTATTTTTGGTGCTGGCAGGAGTCGCAGTCGCCTTGCCGCCGCCGGTGATTTGCGCCGCACGTTTCGACTGGGTGATCCAGTCCGTCACGCCGCCCTCGTACTCGCGCCAGAAGCCCGGGTTGCCGGGCGTGCCCTCGTAGGCAATCGTGCTGGTGACCACGTTGTCGAGGAAACGCCGGTCGTGGCTGACCAGGAAGACCGTGCCTTCGTAGTTCTGCAGCAGGTCTTCCAGCAGTTCCAGCGTGTCGATGTCCAGGTCGTTGGTCGGCTCGTCGAGCACCAGCACGTTGGCCGGACGCGCGAACAGGCGCGCCAGCAGCAGGCGGTTGCGTTCGCCGCCGCTCAAGCTGCGCACGGGGGAGCGGGCGCGCTCGGGGCTGAACAAAAAGTCGGTCAGGTAACTCTTGACGTGTTTTTTCTGGCCATTGATTTCGACCCACTCGCTGCCCGGGCTGATGAAGTCTTCCAGCGTCGCGTCCAGGTCCAGTGCGTCGCGCATCTGGTCAAAGTAGGCCACCTGCAGGTTCGCGCCCTGGCGCACCTTGCCCGGGGGCAGGGTCACATCGGGCTGCAACTCGCCCAGAATCAGCTTGAGCAGCGTGCTTTTGCCGGCGCCATTGGGTCCCAGCAGGCCCACCTTGTCGCCGCGCAGCAGGGTGGCGCTGAAACCGTTGACGATGATTTTGGAGGCACCCGGGTGGCCAAAACTTTTCGTCACGTTGGTCAGTTCGGCCACGATCTTGCCGCTCTTGTCGCCGCTCGAGACATCGAGGTTGACGCGGCCGACCGCATCACGCCGCGCCGAGCGGTTGTCGCGCAGGGCTTCGAGCCGGCCGATGCGCGCCACGCTGCGGGTGCGGCGCGCTTCCACGCCCTTGCGGATCCACACCTCTTCCTGCGCCAGCAACTTGTCGGCCTTGGCGTTGATGACGGCTTCCTGCGCCATCTGCTCTTCCTTTTGCACCAAATACTGCGCAAAGTTGCCGGGGTAGCTCAGCAGCTTGCCGCGGTCCAGCTCGACGATGACGGTCGCGACCTGGTCCAGGAAGGCCCGGTCGTGGGTGATGGTGATGATGCTGCCGTTGAAGTTGACCAGCAGCTCTTCGAGCCAGGCGATCGAATCGAGGTCCAGGTGGTTGGTCGGCTCATCCAGCAGCAGCACGTCGGGTTTGGCGACCAGCGCCTGGGCCAGGGCCACGCGCTTTTTGGTGCCGCCCGAGAGCGAGCCGACGATGGCGTCCTTGTCCAGGTGCAGCCGGTGCAGGGTTTCCTCCACGCGTTGCTCCCAGTTCCAGCCGTCCAGCGCCTCGATTTCCGACTGCAGGGCGTCCAGGTCGGTGTGTTCGTCGGCCGCCAGATACAGCTCCACCACATGCCGTGTCCTTGCCAGTCCTGCGCTGGCAGCTATGAAAACAGTAGCATGCGGATCGAGGCTGGGCTCCTGCGGCACGTAGGCGATGCGCAGGTTCTGCTGTAGCTGCAAGGTGCCGTCGTCGGGTTTTTCCAGGCCCGCGAGGATTTTGAGCAGGGAGGACTTGCCCGTGCCATTGCGGCCGATCAGGCCAATGCGCTGGTTCGGTTCCAGTGAAAAATCTGCGTGGTCCAGCAGTGCGACGTGCCCAAAAGCGAGTTGAGCGTCAAGAAGTGTAATTAATGCCATGTTGTCAGGGATTATCCGGGTGCGCCATTTCGCATGCTGGTTTCCGGGCTTTGGGAGATGGGGGCCGGATGGCTATAGTGCAATGGACATCTGCGGCGGGCAGCCGCTTGGATCGGGCCAGCCCGACACCACCGGACGTTTTATGGAACTACAAATCAACGGCCAGGCCGTGCAGGTGGACGCCGACCCGGCCATGCCTTTGTTGTGGGTGCTGCGCGACCTGCTCAATATGACGGGCACCAAGTTCGGCTGCGGCGTGGCGGCCTGCGGTGCCTGCACCGTGCGGGTGGACGGGCAGGCGGTGCGCGCCTGCGTCACACCCGTGGCCACCCTGGCGGGCAGGCGCATCCAGACCATCGAGGCGCTGGGCACGCCCGCCAGGCCACACGCGCTGCAGCGTGCCTGGATCGCCGAACAGGTGCCGCAGTGCGGCTACTGCCAGTCCGGCATGTTGATGGCGGCGGCGGCCCTGCTTGAAAAGACGCCCAAACCGACCGACGCCGACATTGATGCCGCCATGACCAACATCTGCCGCTGCGGGACCTACCAGCGCGTCCGCCTCGCGATCAAGCGGGCCGCAGGCATGGGGGGTGTCGTCCGGGCGCCGGTGAAAAAGCGTTCATGAAAAGAAGGACCTGGCTGCTCAGCGCGGCGGGTGCCGCCGGCGCCCTGATTGTGGGCTGGGGTGCGTTGCCGCCGCGCTCGCGCACCGGTTCCGGCCGGCTCTGGCCGCCGGCCGAGGGTGAGGTGGCGCTCAACGGCTGGATCAAGATCACCGCCGACGGCTCGGTGGTGCTGGCCATGGCGCGCAGCGAGATGGGCCAGGGTGTCCACACGGCCCTGCCCATGCTGGTGGCCGAAGAGCTGGATCTGCCGCTGTCGCGCGTCCATCTTGAGCAGGCCGGCGCCGACAGCATTTACGGCAATGTGGCGATGCTGGTCGCCGGCCTGCCCTTTCATCCCTTCGAGCTCGAGGAGCGCCCGTTCAAGGTCAGGGCGGGCGAATGGGTGGTTCGCAAGCTGGCACGGGAGCTGGGCATCAATGCAACGGGCGGATCGAGCAGTGTGGCCGACGCCTGGCTGGTGCTGCGCACGGCGGCCGCCACCGCGCGCGCCTCCCTGCTGGGGGCGGCGTCGCTGCAGTGGCGCCTGCCGGTGGCCGAATTCACGGTCAGCAACGGCGTGATTTCGCACCCCTCGGGCAAATCTGCGCATTACGGTGAGCTGGCCCGCTTTGCCGTCGCCACGCCGCCGGGCAGTGTGACACTCAAGGCGCGCAAGGACTGGAAGGTCATTGGCCGGAACGCAGCGCGCAAGGATATTCCCGCCAAGGTCGATGGCACGGCCCGCTTCGGGCTCGATGTGCGTTTGCCCGGCATGCTTTACGCGGCGATCCGCATGTGTCCGATGTTGGGCGGTGCACCGGGGTCTATCGATGTGAACGCGGCATTGGCCATGCCGGGGGTGGAGCGCCTGGTGCGCCTGCCCCCTTACGCCGGTTCCACCGCGGGTTTTGCCGTCGTGGGGAAAAGCTGGTGGCAATGCCAGCAGGCTGCGCAGGCGGTGCCGGTGGACTGGCACCAGCGCCCCGCCGGCGCGCTCGACTCGCGCCAGATCGAGCGCGCGCTGGAAGCTGCGCTGCAGGGGGAAGACGGGGAAGACAGCGAAAAGGGCTTCACCTTTTACGAAAAGGGGTCGGTGGCACAGGCCGAGGCGGGCGCCGCCCGCAAGCTGGAGGCGCTGTACCGCGCGCCCTACCTGGCGCACGCCGCGCTGGAGCCCATGAACTGCACGGTCCAGGTAAGGGACGGCAAGGTGTTTCTCTGGGTGCCGACCCAGGTGCCGCAGATGGGCGCGGCGATCGCGGCGCGTGTGGCCGGCGTGGCGGTGGAAGATGTCAGCGTCATCGTCACCCTGCTGGGCGGCGGTTTTGGCCGCCGGCTGGAGGTGGACTACATCGCCCAGGCGGTCCGGGTGACCATGGAGTGTGGCGGTCGCCCGGTGCAGCTGATCTGGTCCCGGGAAGAAGACACCACCCACGACTTTTACCGGCCCATGCATCTGGCCAGGCTTGTCGCGGCAGTCGACGCCCAGGGCCAGCCCGTCAGCCTGCGCATCCGGTCGGCCGGCGACGCCATCAGTCCGCGCTGGATGGAACGCGGTGCGCCCATGCTGGCCGGCCCCGTCGATACGCCCGACAAAACCACGGCGGAGGGCTTGTTTGACCTGCCTTACGGCTTTGCCCACCAGCACATGTCACATGTGGCCACCCGTCAAAGTGTTCCCGTGGGCTTCTGGCGCTCCGTGGGGCATTCGCACAATGCCTTTTTCTCGGAATGCTTTATCGACGAGCTGGCGTTTGCGGTGCAGCAGGAACCGCTGGCGCTGCGCCGGCAAATGCTCAAGGATGCGCCGCGCTACCTGGCCGTGCTGGAGCTGGCAGCGAGCCAGGCTTCATGGGGCGGAAAACTGTCCCCAGGGCGGGCCAGGGGCATCGCGCTGCATGAATCTTTTGGCTCCATCGTGGCGCAGGTGGCCGAGGTGTCGCTGGTCAATGGCCAGCCGCGGGTGCATCGGGTGGTGTGTGCCATGGATTGCGGCACGGTGGTCAACCCCGGCATCGTCGCCCAGCAAATGGAAAGCGCCGTGGTGTTTGCGCTCACGGCCGCCTTGTACGGCAAGGTGGACATCCACGACGGCGTGGTGCAACAGAAGAACTTTCCCGATTACCCGATGCTGCAGCTGGCGCAGGCGCCCCTGGTTGAGACCCATCTGGTGTCCAGTACGCGGCCCCCTGGCGGTGTGGGTGAACCCGGCGTGCCGCCACTCGCGCCCGCCGTGGCCAACGCCCTGTTTGTATTGACCGGAACGAGGTTGCGGTCTCTGCCGCTGGTCCCCTAGGCTTAATCAGCGTGGCGGCATGCGATGGCGGGTGGTGAGGGTGTGAAGACGGGGCTCACGGTGCGTTTTCCAACATCTTTTCTCGCAACCGCAAGAAAACAGTGCTATAGTCGATGGCTCTGCTGATGAAACAGCGAATCGCCAAAGGCGGCTCCAGTCAGAAAGCAGAGAAAAAAAGCTTCAAAAAAGTTTGACTGTGATGAAAAATCCGGTATATAATTCGAGG
>NZ_JAQSDN010000021.1 GCF_029945925.1 Polaromonas sp.
TTTTCGTTGGAAATACGCGCCTCCTTCAGGCTCATACCTCGTTGGACAAGGCTCTCCTTTGACTTTTTTCTTCATCCGGTTCAGGATGGAGTAATGCACATCAAATTTTCACCCTCACTGTTTGCGGCAATTGCTGTTTCCATTTTCTTGCTCGGTTGCCAGTCCACGGGGCAACCCGCCGGCAAACCGCCCTTCGGTTCGTTGGCGCAAATCACGGCCATCTCGCCCGACACAAGCCAGGTCTTTCACCCGGGCCAACAAGTCAGGCTGAAGGTCGACGTCAGTTATGTCCTGACTTCGGCAACGGGAACGATCAAGCTGGTCGTTCTGGCTGCCGACAGTTCGGACCTTGGCCAGGATGTCAAGGTGATCACAAAGGGAAACGGAAAAGCCACGCTGGAAACCCAGTTCACCGTCCCGGCCACCACCGAAATTCGCGTGTTTGCCCCGTTGATTGTTCAGGGAGAAAGCTCGGGCTCCGCAGCGGATGGCCGATCCTACAAGGTGGTGCCCCGCTGAGGGGGGTTCCGGCATTTCCCGGCACCTGACTTCCGGGAATTCTTGTCAAGGATGTCGCTACGCTGACGTCACGGCCGCTTGGGCGGCTTCGCCACCTCCGCCTGCCTCGCCTTGGCAAACAGATCCCAGGCCGCCATGAACATCGCCGCGATCACGGGGCCGATGACAAAGCCGTTCAGCCCAAACAGCGCCATGCCGCCCAGCGTGGACACCAGCACCACGTAGTCGGGCATCTTGGTGTCCTTGCCGACCAGTATCGGGCGCAGGATGTTATCGACCAGGCCGATCACCAGCACGCCGAAGGCGATCAGCACCACGCCCTGGACGATGGCCCCCGTGGCAAGGAAATAAATTGCGACCGGCAGCCACACCATGGCGGCGCCGACAGCCGGCAACAGCGACAAGAAGGCCATCAGCGTGCCCCACAGCACCGGCGCATGCACGCCCAGCACCCACAGGATCAGGCCGCCCAGCGAGCCCTGGATCAGGGCCACCACGACGTTGCCCTTGACAGTGGCGCGAATGACCGTGGTGAACTTGGCTGCCAGCTTGCGCTTGACCTCTGCATTGAGCGGCACGGCATCCTTGATGCGCATGACCAGGGCCGAACCGTCGAGCAGCAGGAAGAACAGCAGGTAGAGCATGACAAAAAAACTGACGAAAAAGTCGAAGGTGCCCTGCCCGATGCTCAAGGCCTGTGTGGCAAAAAACTGGCTGCCCTTGGTCAGCCCTTCCGTGATCCGTTGCTGCACCAGCCCGAAGTTGTTCATGCCGAAGCGGTCAAGCAAACTGGTGATCCAGGCCGGCAGGGCATCGTAGACCTGCTGGAAGTAACGCGGTACGCTGAGTTCACCCGACTGCATGCGCTGGTAGACGCTGCCGCCTTCCTGGATCAGCAGCCCGGTCACGATGCCCACCGGCAAAATGACCGCCACCAGGATGACCAGCAGTGTGAGCAGCGCGGCGCCAACACGCCTGGCCGGCATGGCCCTGAGCACGCGCAGGTACAGCGGCTCGAACATGATGGCCAGCACCGCGCCCCAGAACACCGCCCCGTAAAACGGCCAGAGTATCCACAGGAAAGCCACCGAGACGGCCACCAGCAGAAGCAGGAAGGTCTTGTTTTCAAGCGCGGTGGATGTCGCTGCGTCGGGGAGGTTCATGGCTTGGCGGTTCCTGCTGGATGGGGGGTATCGCCCGCCGCACAGACGGCCACCGGGAAGTCCGGTTTTTTGTTTGCGCGGTGATGCTCTGCCTGATGATCGCCATTATCGAATGGTTCGCGCGCCAGCCCAGAGGTTTGCTACTTGTGGGACAGGTCGGACAGCTGCCGTCAGAGGGCAGCCCGAACGGCCTGGTCAGCGCAAAAAAAATGTGTCCCGTTGCCACAGGAATGTAAAGTCACGCAACACCGTGCAACCTTGCTGGCGCCAACTGGTCTATTGGCGTTCAATGGTACTCATGTTTACCCATACCGTCAGGAACCCCATGACTTTGACCACCGCCTCACGGGGCGCACCCCCTACCCACTTCGCCCTCGCCATCGCCACCGCAGCAGCGGCCTTGCTGGCGCCGGTGGCACACGCCCAGCCGGCGGCGGTTCAGGCCCAGTCCGCGCCGTCCACCTCCGTGGTATCGACGGTCTCGGCCGCCACCGAACCCAGATACACCGCCGGGGACATCGCGCGGGCATTCAGCTTCATGGACACCAACAAGGACGGCAAGATCAGCCGCGAAGAGGCGTCCGGCTTTCGCGGTGTGGCCAGGCACTTTGATGAAGCCGACACGAACAAGGACAGCACTCTGTCGCACCAGGAGTTCGAAAGCGCATTGAACCAGGCGAAAAGCCGCTGACGGGAAATTGAGAGGAGAACGCTCCCCGATTGATAGCGCCTCCCGCTTTCCTGTATTGGGCTGCAGCCCTTTTTGGCATCACGTTCCGCGACCTCCGGCATCCGCGCATCAGCGCTCTCGATCGGCAATTGCGATGACCTCAGCTGCCTGTGTGCCACAGGCTGTAAACCCTGGTGAGCGACTCGGCGCGCCTCGCGCGACCGGCTCCTGGCTGTAGGACAACATCGCAGGAAGACCCCATGTCAGCCAAAAGGCCAACGAAATCCAAGGTGACGCGTTATAAAGCAGTCACCCAAGCACCGGACCCAGGCCCGGCCGATTACCCAGCGACCAAGGTCACCTCATGAACATGAATCCATTGCATCCCCTTCGCGCGGTGCCCCTCGTTTTGGCGTTTGCGTTCTCGGCAGGTTCCACCTGGGCCCAGAAACCCGAATGGGCCGGCCAGGGCAAAGGCGGAAAGCAGGAGCAAAACGAACGTTCCGGCGGCAAGTCGGACAAAGCCGACCGCGGCGACAAGGGCAACGGCAACAACAAGGGAGCCCAGCAGGCCCGCCCGGTGCAACAGGATGTCCGGGTAGGCGCCTACTTCGGTGACCAGCAGCGCGTGGTGATCCGCGAGTACTACGGCAAGCAGTACAAGGCAGGTCGCTGCCCTCCCGGCTTGGCAAAGAAAAACAATGGCTGCATGCCTCCGGGCCAGGCTAAAAAGTGGGCCATGGGCCAGCCGCTGCCGCGTGACGTGGTTTTTTACCCGGTGCCCAATGCCGTGTTGATCCAGCTGGGAACTCCCCCTGCCGGCCACAAATATGTGCGCGTGGCCAGCGACATTCTGCTGATCGCCGTGGGCACCAGCATGGTGGTGGACGCCATCCAGGACCTGGGACGGCTGTAAACGCCCTGAGGCGGGCTTGCTGCTGCAGGCCCGCCGCCTGAAGGCGGCACCCTTCCTTCGATCAGCGCGTCTGGCTCAGGACCCGCTGCAGCGTCTGCAGCAGTTCAGCGTTCGAGGTTTGCGCCTTGACCAGCACGGCAGCCGCCCGGGTTCCCTGGGCGCGGTCCACCTCGCTGGCCGAGAAAACCACCACCGGCGGCGGCCGCTCCAGCGCTTCGATGTCGGCCAGCAGATCCCAACCTGATTCACCGGGCAGGGTCAGATCGAGCAGGACCAGGTCGTAGGTCCGCGCCAGCAGGCACGCGCGGGCTTCCTGCAGCGTGGCGGCAAATTCAAAGGTGGCGAAGTCCTGCACGATTGCTGCCGTGATGCGCTGGATATCCAGATCGTCTTCAACATGCAGGATGCGGGGCTTGCCCTCGGCCATGCCTGTTATCGCATGGCGCAGACTGCGGATCAGCAGGTTTTCATCAATCGGCTTTTCGAGCCAGTCGGAAACCGTCAGCGGCTGGTTGTTGAACTGGATCTGACCCTCCCCGGCCATGGCCGACACCACCACAATGGGCAGATCACGCGTGCCTTCCTGGCTACGCAGGGTGCGGATGAGTGTGACGCCATCCTGGTCGGGCAGCTTGAGGTCCAGCGTCATCGCTGCATACCGGTTGGCCGCCAGATGGGCCATCGCCTCGGAGGCGCTGTAAACCATGTCGCTGTCAAAGCCGCCCTTGTCCAGCATCATCGCGATCAGGCGGGCGATGTCTCTGTCGTCTTCGCAGATCAACACGCAGGGCCGGGTGAAGACCCCGGCTTGCGGGGGAAGGCGCGGCGCAGCTTCTTTCCACTCGGGAAGTTCAAAGAAAAAGGTGGAGCCCACGCCGACTTTGCTGTCAAAACCCACGCTGCCGCCAAGGCGTTCGACAATCGCCCTGGAAATATTCAGGCCCAGCCCGGTGCCGCCCTTCTGGCGCGTGTCGGACGAATCCGCCTGGGAGAATTTCTGGAAGATGCGCTTGCGGAATTCTTCCGGAATACCCGGCCCGTGGTCACGCACTTCCACCCGCACGCCGAGGCCTGCGCGTTTGACATGGACCTCGACCACCCCGCCCGGCGGTGAAAATTTCACCGCATTGGACAGCAGGTTGGTCACGACCTGGGCCAGGCGGTCGCTATCCACATGAACCCGCAGGTCACCCTCGGGGAAATCCAGGCGCAGGCTGACGTTTTGCGCCGCCCCAAAACCTTCGTTGGCCGCCAGCACCTGTGCCAGCAAGGGCTGGAGGTTGACCACCTGCAGGTCCAGGTGCATCTTGCCGGACTCGATTTTTTCGATGTCCAGGATGTCATTGATCAGACGGATCAGGCGCTCGCAGTTGTTCCTGGCAATGTCCACCAGGGTCTTGACGCGCGCCGGCAACTCGCCGGCCACGCCGCCGGAGATGAGCCCCAGCGAACCGCGGATGGAGGTAAGCGGCGTGCGCAGCTCGTGACTGACCGTGGAGACAAATTCGCTTTTCATGCGGTCGATGCGCTTGAGCTCGGTCACATCGGTCGCCAGCGAATAAAACCCGATGACCTCGCCTTCCTCCTTGCCGTCGCCGTAACGTGGAAAATAATTGACCACATAGTCGCGGTGGTCGCCGCGTGCGGTTTTCTGGGTGCGCTCGTAGACCACCGGGTAACCCGACAGGACCTCGTCTACCTGGGCGCGCACGACCTGGTAAAGCTCCTCGCCCATGACCTCGAGCAGGGTTTTGCCGTCGATCTGCTCATGCGACAGGCCAAACCCTTCTTCATAGGCCCGGTTGTGAAAGCGAAAGCGCTGCGCCTTGTCGACATAGGCGATCAGGGCCGGCACGGTGTCCGTGATCTCGCGCAACTGCATCTCGCTGTCCCGCAGCGCGTTACTGACGCGGCGCATCTCGGTGGTGTCGCGGCCGGTTCCGTGGTACCCGGTAAAACGACCGGACGAATCGAAGATCGGCTCCCCGCTGATGCTGATGTAACGAACATTTCCCTTGCGGTCAAGCAGGGAAATTTCCATGTCGCGAAAAACCTCGTGCCGCGCGAGCATTGCCTTGTGGCCCTCCCAGACACGGTTATCCATGTCCACATGGTTCAGCTCCCAGGGCGCCTTGCCGATGGCGTCGCGGGAAATTGCCGACAGCCGGGTCGCCTCGCCTGGAACCGGAACAAAACGGAAATTTTCATCCTGCTGCCAGAACCAGTCGGACGACAGCTCGGTCAGTGCGCGAAAGCGCTCTTCACTCTCGCGCAGGATGCGTTCGGCCTCTTTTCTCTCGGTGGTGTCCTGCACCTGGACAATGAAGTGCAGCGGCTTGCGGTCGGGGTCGCGCACCAGCGAACACGTCAGAGAGCCCCAGACAATATGTCCGGACTTGTGGATATAGCGCTTTTCCCGCTGGTAGGTTTCAATCTCGCCGTCCAGCGCCCTTTTTCGCTGCAGCAGATCCCATTCGATGTCGTCCGGATGGGTGAGGTCGTGCACGGTGCGGGCCAGCATCTCCGCTTCGGAGTAGCCGAGCATCTGGCAAAAGGCACTGTTGACCCGGATCCGGCGCGAGTTGATGGCGATCAGCGCCATGCCGATCGCTGCATGCTCGAAAGCACTGCTGAACTGCTGGTCACCGGCGGAAAAAATATCGTTGTCACTGCTGATCAGCGAACCCGCCGTATCCCGGGCCGCCGGGCCGGTGTCCCTGAACAGGTGGCGTGAGCGGGGCAGGGCCAGCGCAATGCCCACGTCTTCTCCGGAAACATCGTCACCCGGCAAGGCATTGCCCTGGTCGCTTCCGAGCGTGAAATAAAACGTGCTGCCCTCATCCAACACGGAACTTGCCCAGATCCGCCCGCCATGACGAATGATGATGCGTTTGACCGTGGCCAGGCCGATGCCGCTGCCGGCAAACTCTTCCGGCGAATGCAGGCGCTGAAAAGTGCCGAACAGCTTGTCGGCATAAGCCATGTCGAATCCCGCGCCCTTGTCCCGGACAAAATACACCGACGGTTGGTCGACAACGGTTTCCCTGCCGATCACGATTTCCGTGCGGCTCTTTTTCGCACTGAACTTCCAGGCGTTTCTGATCAGGTTCTCAAGTACCTGCCGGATCAGCGAGACGTCCGCCCTGACCAGCATGCCGGGCTCGACGGTCACCCGAACGTCGCGTCCGGGCTCGGCCTCCGACAATTGTGCGACGACCCGGGCCGCCTCGGCCCCGAGGTCCACGGTCTCCCAGTTCAAGCTGGTGCGCGACAGCTTGGCAAGCAGCAGCAGCCCGTCGGTCAGTTCACCCATGCGCCGCACACCGCCGCGTATCCGGTTCAGGTAGTGGCTCGGGCGTTCGTCGGCCTGCGGCGACACCGCCTTTTGCAGCAAGGCACAGTAGCCGTCGATGGAACTCAGCGGGGAACGCAGGTCGTGCGCCACGGAATAGGAAAAAGCCTCCAGTTCCGTGTTGGCCGCCTCCAGCTGGGCTGTCCTGCGCGAGACCCGGTTTTCCAGGTCGACGTTGAGCCGGACAATTTCCATCTCGGCGCGCTTACGCTCGGTGATGTCAGTGAAAGTGCTGACAAACCCGGACGGGGCGTCGCCGGCGCGGTCAAAGAGCGGCCTCACATTGATCAGTACCCACAGATCCCTGCCGTCGGGCTTGCGGTAACAGACCACCACGTTGGACTGCGGCAAGCCCGTGCGCTTGGCCACCGCACTGGGCCGTTCGTCCCCGGCCATCAACGAACCGTCTTCGCGCAGCGTCTGCCACGCCGGCCCCACCAGGGTCTGGCCTCGCATCTGGGCCAGAGTCAGGCCAAGAATGCGCTCGGCACTGGCATTGCAGTCGAGGATTCGCCCCTCGGCATCACGCATGATGACACCTTCAGCCAGCGCACCGACCACACTGCGAAAGCGTGCCTCGCTGGCCACCAGCGCTGCTTCGGTCTGCTTGCGCACAGTGATGTCGGTGCCCACGCCGCGGTAGCCCGTGAATTTACCGTCCATGTCAAACACGGGCTCGCCGCTGATGGAGAAAAAGATGCACTGGCCGTCCAGGTCCACGCGCTCGTATTCGAAGTCGCGGAAGGTTTCATGGTTATCCAGCTGCGCGCGATGCACCGCCCAGGCTGCCTTGTTGCGTGGGCTGTCGTCGATGTCCCAGCGTGTCCGGCCGATGTATTCGCTGATCCGGGCCTGGTCTCCCGGGCCGGCCGGAAGCCTGCCAAAGCGGGCCGCGCCGCTGGACATCCGGGTGAAGCGGAACTGGTCGTCCAGCTCCCAGTACCAGTCGGAAGAAAGCTGGGTCAGGCTGCGAAAACGTTCCTGGCTATAGCGCAGTCGGGCCTCGGCGGCCAAGCGTCCGGTGACATCCCCGCTGGTGACCAGAATATGGGTGACGGCCCCGCTGGCGTCCTTCAGCGGGACCTTGCGCATGTGAACGCGAATGGCGCCGCGGTGTTTTGTGGCGGCCTGCCGGTCGGGCAGGTCCTGCATGACGCCTGCTGCGATCAGCTCCAGGTCGGCGGCGTGCATGCGGTCTGCGTCCTCTTTCGGCCAGAGAGCGTGCACCGTGCGGCCCATCGCCTCTTCGCGGGTCACCCCGTACAGAGCCTCGGCTGCCTTGTTCCAGCCCACAATCCTGAATCCGTCCTGCACGGACTTCAGTTGCAGGGCAATCGGCAGGTTGTCAACCACCTCATCGAGGAAACCCGCGGCCTGCCGCCCGGCCTCTTCCGAGCGCTTGATCGCGCTGATGTCATGCACCGTCCCCCGGTAACCGAGGAAGCGGTTCTGGTCGTCAAAGACCGGGATGCCACTGACCGACAGGTAGCACGCCAAATCGTCGCCGAGCTTGCGCATGTATTCGAAATTGCGAAACGGCTGATGCGCATCCAGCAAAGCGCGGTGCGCCTCCCAGGACCCGCTGAGAGGCACCGCACCGGCGAGCTCCCAACGGCGCTTGCCGGTGTTGCTGTCCCGCTCAATGTCGAGATCGATGGCCGCCTGCCCGCCGGAAAAGCTGACGAAGCGATGCTCTGCATCCTGTTCCCAGTACCAGTCCGCCGATATCGTGGCCAGATCGCGCAATCCCTGCACACTGCTCCTGAGCAGTTCAGCCTGGCGCTTCTGTTCGTCAAGCTCAAGCCCCAGACGGTCCTTGTCGGCGGCCAGTTCGGCCAGGCGGGCCTGCAAGCGCGCGTTGGCGTCCAGCAGTTCCTCTTCACGGCTCATGGCTGGAGCCCCCTGTCGACCGCAGCACAGGAGGAGCCGGACAGGCCGGCTGACGAAGCAGGAAGAGATTGGTGGTGCATGGGTTACCTGATATCTCGTTGGAAATGCCGTGAAACCCAAGCATGGGGATTTGGGCAATTTAGAACCAAAGTATCCATCGCTCCCCGCCCGGTTGCTATCGGGGTAGTCCCCTGCATTTTTGTTGCTGGCAGGAATGTCGCAAACCGGCGGTCAGGGCACAAGCACTTCCCCTTGCCCGGGCAAGATCTGACAGCAAGGCTGCCACAGAGAGACAAACGCCCCTGTTTCGTTCAGTGTTTAACACGATGGAATGACACATATCCCCATATAACGGCTGAGTATGCGATTTTATGAAGCCTTTTTCATTCTTTTTTTCCGAAAGCCCGTCACAACACCAGCACCCTGGCCGAAGCGGAACTCAAGGCTGCAACGGAATCTTCATCGCACGATCAACAGGAACCGCCGCGACACTGTTTTGCGGCGAGCCTTCAATCACCCGGTCCGAGTACGTCAGGTACACCAGGGTGTTGCGGTCGGCATCGACCATGCGCACGATGCGTATCCTCTTGAAAACCAGCGATATCCTCTCGCTGAAAACCTCTTCCTGCTGCGGCAGCGGTTTGACAAACGAAACCGGCCCTACCTGGCGGCAATCAATGGATGCCTCAGATTTGTCTTCAGCCAAACCCACGGCCCCCTTGATGCCGCCGGTTTTGGCCCGAGACACGTAACAGGTGACACCCCTGACCTTGGGGTCATCATGGGCATTGACCACGATCTTGTGATCGGGTCCGATGAATTTGAACACGGTGTCCACCTCGCCGATGCTCTGGGCATGCACGGGTGACAACACGCCGAGCAAGAGCACGGACAACAACGGCGACAGGGCGGACTTTTTCATGGGGTTTCCTTCAGCGTGAACATGCCCCACTATAGCCACGCTGCCCCTCAATAGCGGCGCGGTTTTTCCGGCCGGCGCCCGGCAAGGGGCCAAGCGGCAAGGGAGTAGCATTGACCCTTCCGCCCCCCTCCCATCCATTGCCTCTGAGGAAGCCCTGATTGCGAAAACTGCTTTTCACTGCCTGCCTGCTCATGGCCGCTCCCCTGCTGCAGGCTGCCGGCGAGCCCGCGCCGGCGAACGCCCACCCCCTGACAGGCACCTGGTCCTGGTCGCTCTTCGGCGGCAGTTGCACCGAGACGTGGCAATACCGCAGCAACCGCACGGTGCTCAGCACCAGCGGACAGGAAGTAGCCGAAAAAACATACGTGGTCGCGAAGCTGCCCGACGCCAGCGGTTTCTACAAGCTCGTGGAAACCGTGGTCCGGCAAAACGACAAGAAGGATTGCTCAGGGGCGCTGCTGGACGGGCCGGGAGAACAGATCACCCGCTTCATCCAGTTCAACCCGCAGCGCAACAAGATGCTGGTCTGCGAGAAGGCCTCACTCAAGGCCTGCTTTGGGCCCGTGTCCAGGATGGAGTGATCGACACCGGCAGTGGCGAAATGCGAAGTGAAAATGCCCCGGCCCGTGAGGCCGGGACATGGTCTCAGCCCGGATCCCGCTGGACGCCCGCGCGCCGGCGCCGTGTCGCCGCTGGCCTGAGCGGCGTCACAGGCGGGCTGCGCCTGCTGGCGTAGTGGCGATAAAGCCTGGCCGCCAGCCCGGAGGTGATGGCGAAAACAAGCAGTTTACGCAGCATGAAGAACCTCCCCGACTTAAAAAACGCCGAACAACATCAGGAGGATGATGACGGTGATGGGGACACCGAGTAACCAGGCAATGATGGGCATGTGACTTTTCCTTGTTAAGTACGAAACCCAAAGATAAACACCTTCCGCAGACGCGGGTGCCGGAAGCGGACCCCAACAAAGGTAGGGCCAGACCTACATTGCAGCGTTGAACGCCACACCCGGTCGCTGGACGCGCCACAGAGCTTCGGTATATTGGGGGACTTCGCTCACCACCCTGCCCGGTCCGACTTTTCCCTTTTTGAAACCACCATGAAAAAGCTCTACAAATATTTCTTCCGCGGGCTGATCACCATCCTGCCGCTGGCCCTGACCCTGTACCTGCTCTTCATCATGCTGGCATGGATGGAGACCCTGACGCTGTGGATACTGCGGCCGCTGTTCGGCGACTTCTACATACCGGGCATGGGGCTGGTGGTCGGCATGCTCGGCATTGTGCTGATTGGTTACCTGGTATCCGACCCGCGCGTGCGCAAGGCGCTGCTGTTTGTCGAGCTGCCGTTCACCAACCTGCCTGTCGTGAAAAGCATTTACTCGTCGCTCAAGAGTTTTGCCGATTACTTTTCGCCCACAGGCAAGCAGGGCGAACAAAGTGTGGTGATCCTGCGCATGCCGGACAACGGGCTCGAAATTGTGGGACTGATCACGCGCCGCAGTTTTGCGGATCTGCCCGCGGGCTTTTTGCCGGGGGAACGTGTGGCGGTGTATTTGCCGATGGGCTACATGATTGGCGGTTACACCGTCTTTGTGCCTGTCGAATGGGTCCAACCGATTGCGATGACGGTTGAGGAAGCGATGCGCTCGTCGATGTTCGCATGGATGGCGCGGCCGCCGAGTTCTGCGGACAACGCGCCCCGGCCTTGAGCCGGCTTTTGACTGCTATCAATAAAATAGCTATTGGCGCCCGTCCTTCAAGGGCTGGCAGCCAATATGATCTAAAAAAACTTAGTGACTGCGCGAAGGGCCCGGGCCGCGGCCGGCAATGTGCCGGAACGTGATGCGGCCCTTGCTCAGGTCGTAAGGCGACAGTTCCAGCGACACCTGGTCGCCCGCCAGAATGCGGATGTGGTTCTTGCGCATCTTGCCGGAGGTGTAAGCCACCAGCTTGTGGCCGTTGTCCAGCGTCACGCGAAAGCGCGAGTCCGGCAGCACTTCGTTGACCAGTCCGTGCATTTCAATCAGTTCTTCTTTGGCCATGATGAAAACTCCTTGCGAATTTGAAAATAATCTGTGGTGCAGGCGATGGGGCTGAGCCTGTCAGGCGCAAACCGGCGACGTGCGCTCGTGAATCCAGCCGAGGGCGTGTTCCGTCGCGTAATGCACGGCAGCCGCCGCGCTGTCAAAAAGCCCGCTGAACCGCAGCACGCGGTCATGCGTGGCACTGCCGCGCCCGGAGCGGATGGAGACCGACGCCGCGTAAAGGCCTTCGCCCTGCGGTTTGGCGAGCGGGGAGACAAGGTACTTGCCCACCGCGATATTGGTGTGATCGATGTTCATAAAGTCTGTGCCGGGTATTTTTCCCGGCTTGATAAATAAGGAAATAACGGCTTGCAAGCAAGCCCGCGCGTGTTCGGGTCCTGACCGCCAGGCTTTACAAAAAAGGACTGGCTGGTTGAGCCTTGCGTGGGCACCGTTGGGGGAGGTGCTCGCCGGAAATGGAACAGTGTTTGAGAGGGTTCAGCGCTGTAGGGGCACTGAAAACACTGTGAATTCGGGCTCTTGGAAGCGCCGCATTTGAGAAGGAAGCCGCGTGGTAAAGGGGCTTCGATGTAAAAAGCTGATGCTTTACCGAATCCGCTATTGTAACCGTTACCACGCCAGCCTGCACAAAGCCGGTTCCAGGGCCAGAGGAAGCAATGTGCAGCGAGCATGCGCGGGGCTGGGCTCTTCAGGCCAGCCGGGGCCGCGGATCTGGCTCTGCCAGTCCGCAGGCGCAGCGGCCCCCGCGGGGCTGGAGCCTGCGGCTCCAAAGCTGCTTGAGCAGCTTTGGACAGGCGACAGAGGCGAAGCGTCTCGCGAGCCGCGGCCTGCAAGGCCTCGGGAGCTACGCGCAGCGAGCGACCGTGGGGGCCCCCGACCTCGGGGCGCTACTGTTCAAACTGCGGGTGCAGCAGCCGGATGCGGCTCATGGCCATGCCGGCCGCAGCCGTGCGGGTTTCCACCCCGAGTTTGGCAAACACCCGCTCCAGGTGTTTTTTCACCGTCATGGGGCTGGTGCCCAGAATGTCGCCGATATCCCGGTTGATCTTGCCCTTGACCACCCAGTACAGCACCTCGGCCTCGCGCGCGGTGAGCTTGAAGCTCAGGCTCATGGCCTGGATCACCGTGTCGTCGGACTCCTCGCGCATGATGATCAGCCAGTCGTCGTCGCCAGTCTGCTGATGCAGGCGAAAGGTCAGACGGCGCGCGACCGAGGCGGCACTCTCGCACACTAGCCGCGGCGGCTCGATCTGCCGTTCGGCATCGGCCAGGTTGCGCCGCAGCCAGGTCAGCACCGCTTCCGGCGTCTGCGGCGCGCAGGTAGAGTAATACTGCTGCAACAGCTCGCGCGCCAGCGGCGTCTGCCACATCAGCTTGCCGTCACTGGCGCGCACCGTGATGGTGGCGTAGCCGAAGGCATCCAGGGCGTTGCGCGCCTGGCGCTTTTCGCGCGCGCTCTGCAGGTGCACACCGATGCGCGCCAGCACTTCCTTGGGCTTGATCGGTTTGGTCACATAGTCGACGCCACCCGATTCCAGCGCGGCGACCAGGTACTCGGTCTCGGTCAGCCCGGTCATGAAGATGATGGGGATGTGCGCCGTGCGGGCATCGGCCTTCAGGCGCTTGGCCACCTCGAAGCCATCCATGCCCGGCATCATCGCGTCGAGCAGCACGATGTCGGGCAGCGCCTGGGCGGCGCGCTGCAACGCCGCCTCGCCGTGGGTGGCCACCAGCACGGTGTAGCCCGATTCATCGAGCGCATCGTGCAGCACCGACAGGTTGTCGGGCACGTCGTCGACGATCAGCACCACGTCGCTGTTGGCGCGGTCCAGGGTCTGCGCGAGCACACGGCCGTTCATGTCGGCACCTGGCTGAGCTGCTGGCTCATGGTCTCGAACTGGAACTGACGCGCCAGGCCGCGCATCTCGGCGGCAAAACCCGTGCTTTGCGGCTGTGATTTTTCGATCTCGTCCAGGGTGTTCATGATGCCGCGAAAATAACCGAGGTTGACCACCTCGCGCAAGGCGTCGAGTTGCGCCACGGGCGGGTAGATGCGCGGCAGCGCAGCCTGTCCCGGTGCGGCCGGCGCCTGCGGCGGCGCTTCCAGCCAGACAAGCGCCAGGCGCCGCTCCAGCCAGTCCAGCAGCTCACTGTGGCGCACCGGCTTGAGAATGAAGTCTTCCAGGCGGATGCCCACATCATTGTCCAGCCCCTTGTCGAAGGCGTTGGCCGACACAATCGCCAGGTGAATATCGGCATGGCCCGCCGCACGCACGCGGCGCAGGGTCTCCCAGCCGTCGATGCCGGGCATGGCCAGGTCCATCAGGATCGCCTCGGGCCGGTAACCTGCGGCCAGCAGGTCCAGGCAGTCGTGGCCGCTGGCGGCCGTGCGTATCTCGAAGCCCAGCGGCTGCAGCACATTGGCCAGCAGCTCGCGGTCGGCCTCCTCGTTGTCCACCACCAGCACGCGCCGGCGCGGCCCCGCATAGCCGTAACGCGCCTTGTGCGCGCGCGACGACGGCACCGGCAGCGCGGCGCCGGGTGCCAGCCGCACCTCGGGCAAAAACAGCTTGACGCGAAATACCGAGCCGACGTCCGGCTTGCTGGCCACCGTGAGTTCGCCGCCCATCAGGTCGGTCAGCATCTTGGCAATCGTCAGGCCCAGGCCCGCGCCGGGTGCGGCGGGGCCGGGTGTGGACGCGCGCGTGAAGGGTTCGAAAATGCGCTCGATCTCCTGCGCCGACAAACCGGGGCCGGTGTCCTCGATTTCGATGCTGGCCATCTCGCGCGCGTATTTCAGCCGCAGGCTGATGCGCCCTCTGGCCGTGAACTTGACGGCGTTGCCCAGCAGGTTGATCAGGATTTGCCGCACGCGTTTTTCATCGGCGCGCACCACCACCGGCAGCGTGCCTTCGGACTCGAAGTGAAAGCTCAGGCCCTTGGCCTGGGCTTCGAGTTCGAACATGCCGGTCATCTCCTGCACAAAATCCACAAAGTGCATGGGTTTGACATTGAGCGTGAGTTTGCCGCTTTCGATGCGCGCAATGTCCAGCGTTCCCTCGATCAGCGAGAGCAGGTGTTCGCCGCCGCGCTTGATGACGCCAACCGCCTGTTGGCGGTGCAGCGGAATCGACGTGTCTTCCCCCATGAGCTGGGCGTAACCCAAAATGCTGTTGAGCGGCGTGCGCAGCTCGTGGCTGATGGCGCTGATGTATCGGCTCTTGGCCTGGTTGGCGAGGTCCGCCACGCGTTTGGCCTGCTGCAGCGCCTCGTCGGTCTGGCGGTGCGACTCGATTTCTTTCATCAGCAAATGCGTCTGGCGATTCGACTCCTCCTGCGCCACCTGCCGGCTTTTGTGTGCCAGCACCAGCCACCAGGCCACCAGCCCGGCGATCACCAGCAGCGCCATATAGGCCTTCAGGAAGCCGGAGCGCAGCGCCGACTCGGAGGCGGCCTGCAGGTCCAGCAAGGCGCGCATTTCCTGGTGGTAGAGCAGGCCGAACACGCTGGCCAGCAGCGGCACGATGACCAACATGAGCAGCAGGAAGTGGCCCAGGCCGGTGTCCAGGTAAGGCCAGATGCGGCGCGGCAGCAGCCAGCGCAGGGTGGCCGACCATTGCGCCGACAGGCTGGCCTGCGGCTTGCACAAATCGCCGCAGCGCGCGTCCAGCGTGCAGCACAGCGAGCAGATGTGACCCTGGTAGGCCGGGCAATGCGCCATGTCCGGGCCTTCGTAGTCGCGCTCGCAGATCACGCAGCGCTTGAGTGCATAGGGTTTGTAGTGGCCCTGGGCATCGGCCTCGGGCGCTTCCCCCTGGCGGGCGATGTAATAACGCCCTTTCGTGGCCCAGGCAATCAGCGGCGAGGTGATGAAAGCCGTGCCCAGTGCAATGACCGCGGAGAAAGCCTGGGCCAACGGGCCGAACAGTCCCAGGTGGGCGCTCACCGACAGCAGCGAAGCCAGCGCCATCGCCCCCACACCGACCGGGTTGATGTCGTACAGGTGGGCGCGCTTGAACTCGATGCCCTTGGGCGACAGGCCCAGCGGTTTGTTGATGACGAGGTCGGCCACCACCGCCATCATCCAGGCAATCGCGATGTTGGAATACAGGCCCAGCACATCACCGAGGGCCTGGAACACATTCATCTCCATCAGCATGAAGGCGATCAACGTGTTGAACACCACCCAGACCACACGCCCCGGGTGGCTGTGCGTCAGGCGCGAGAAGAAGTTGGACCAGGCCAGTGATCCCGCATAGGCGTTGGTGACATTGATCTTGAGCTGCGAGATCACCACGAACAGCGCTGTGGCGGCCACGGCCCAGCCGTAGTGCGGAAACACGTATTCATAGGCCGCCAGGTACATCTGGTTGGGGTCCACCGCGCGCTCCAGCGGCACCATGTGCTGGATCGCCAGGTAAGCGAGAAAAGCGCCCCCCAGCATCTTGACCACGCCGAGCAACACCCAGCCGGGGCCGCCGGCCAGCACGCCGGCCCACCAGCGGCGGCGGTTGGCCGCCGTGCGCACCGGCATGAAACGCAGGTAGTCGGCCTGCTCACCCATTTGGGTGATCAGCGCAATACCCACCGTCAAGGCGGCACCAAACAAGTGCAGATCAAAGCCCGAATTCGCGCCCTTTTCACCTTTGTAGTGCGTTATTCCGGCAAACGCTCCCGGATCACGCACCAAAACATACACAAACGGCACGACCAGCATGATCAGCCAGAGCGGCTGTGTCCAGACCTGCAGCCGGCTGATGGCCGACACCCCGTGGGTGACCAGGGGAATCACCACCAGCGCGCAAATCAGGTAACCCCAGCTTGGCGGAATGCCCAGTGCCAGTTCCAGCGCATAGGCCATGACCGCCGCCTCGAGCGCAAAAAAGATGAAGGTGAAAGAGGCGTAAATCAACGAGGTCAGGGTCGAGCCGATATAGCCGAAGCCGGCGCCGCGCGTCAGCAGGTCCATGTCCACACCGTAACGCGCGGCATAAATGCTGATCGGCAGGCCGGCCATGAAAATGATCAGCCCGGTGGCGACGATGGCCCAGAAGGCGTTGGTGAAGCCGTACTGCACCAGCAGGGTGGCGCCCACCGCCTCCAGGATCAGAAACGAGGCCGCGCCGAAGGCGGTGTTGGCGACGCGCCACTCGGACCATTTGCGAAAACTCTGCGGCGTGAAACGCAGTGCGTAGTCTTCCATGGTTTCACTGGCGACCCAGCTGTTGTAGTCGCGCCTGACCTTGATGATGCGCTGCACCGGCGCCTCGGGCCCCGCCTGCGCAGGCACGGCAGGCGCCCACGGCGGAACCGCCGGGGTCGGCAGGGGCGGCGTGGCGGTGGCGTCCATGGGGTGTCAATACGTCATAAGGCGGAGCCTCTTCAAGTGCAGGTTCCATGCCACAGAGGGAAAACCAGTGCTGCGCGCCGTTCTCCTGTGGCACCATTCTTGCACCCCGGCAGAGCGCTCACTGCTGCAGCCGACCCCGGAGAACCCATGGAACTGACCCCCAGAGAAAAAGACAAGCTGCTCATTTTTACGGCCGCGCTGCTGGCCGAGCGGCGCCAGGCCAGAGGCCTGAAACTGAACTACCCCGAAGCCGTCGCGCTGATCAGCGCCGCCGTGATGGAAGGCGCACGCGACGGCAAAACCGTGGCCCAGCTCATGAGCGAAGGTCGCACGATCTTGACCCGCGCCGACGTGATGGACGGCATTGCCGAGCTGATCCCCGACATCCAGGTCGAAGCCACCTTTCCCGACGGCACCAAGCTGGTCACCGTGCACCAGCCGATTGTGTGAATCATCCACCCTTGCAAAAAGCCCGCACCATGAAAACCAGTTTTGCTCTCAAAACTATAGCTACTTGCGCAATAACAACGTGGGCTGGAGCCTCATTTGGCCATGACGGTCATCTGATGGCCGGCGCCCACTGGCATGCCACCGACGCCTGGGGTTTTGTGGCCCTTGGCGGCCTGGTTGTGCTGGCGATCTGGCTGTCCAACAAAGACAAGTGAGACGGTCATGATTCCAGGCGAAATATTCACCGATGGCCCTGACCATCCGCTCAATACCGGCCGCCGCACACTGAGCGTGGTGGTGCAAAACACCGCGGACCGGCCCATCCAGGTCGGCTCGCATTACCACTTTTCCGAGACCAATGGGGCGCTGGCCTTTGACCGAGCCGCCGCGCAGGGCATGCGGCTCAACATCGCGTCCGGCACGGCGGTGCGTTTCGAGCCAGGGCAGCAGCGCACGGTGGAGCTGGTGGACTTCGCCGGCGAACGAAAAATTTACGGCTTTCGCGGCCTGGTACAAGGAAAGATCTGATGCCCCCACGTTCATCACTTCGTGTATTCACTGCCCCCCGAGGGGGCGCTGGCCTCCCTTGGGGCGGCCCTACGGGAGTCCATTGATGGCCACGATCGGACGACAAGCCTATGCCGAAATGTTCGGCCCCACCGTGGGCGACCGCCTGCGCCTGGCCGACACCGAGCTGATGGTCGAGGTCGAGGCCGACTACACCCTGCGTGCCGGCAGCTACGGCGAAGAGGTGAAGTTCGGCGGCGGCAAGACGATTCGCGACGGCATGGCCCAGTCGCAGAAAACGCGGGCCGAAGGTGCGATGGACTGCGTGATGACCAACGCGCTGATCATCGACCACTGGGGCATCGTCAAGGCCGACATCGGCCTCAAGAGCGGGCGCATCGCGGCCATCGGTAAGGCCGGCAACCCCGACACCCAGCCCGGCGTCGAGATGATCATCGGCCCCGGCACCGAGATCATCAGCTGCGAAGGTTTGATCGTCACCGCCGGCGGCATCGACTCGCACATCCATTTCATCTGCCCGCAACAGATCGAGGAAGCGCTGACTTCGGGCATCACCACCATGCTGGGCGGCGGCACCGGCCCCGCCACCGGCACCTTCGCCACCACCTGCACACCGGGGCCTTGGAACATTGAGCGCATGCTGCAGTCGGCCGATGCTTTCACCATGAACCTGGGTTTTCTCGGCAAGGGCAATGCCAGCCTGCCGGCCGCGCTGCACGAGCAGGTCGATGCCGGCGTGATCGGCCTGAAGCTGCATGAGGACTGGGGCACGACGCCCGCCGCGATCAGCAACTGCCTGGACGTCGCCGAAGAAACCGATGTGCAGGTTGCCATCCACAGCGACACGCTCAATGAAAGCGGTTTTGTCGAAAACACGATTGCCGCCACCAAGGGCCGCACCCTGTGCGCCTTCCACACCGAAGGCGCGGGCGGCGGCCATGCACCCGACATCCTCAAGGTGGTCGGTGAGCAGAACTTCCTGCCGTCATCCACCAACCCGACCATGCCCTACACCGTCAACACGCTGGACGAACACGTGGACATGCTGATGGTCTGCCACCACCTGGATCCGGCGATTGCCGAGGACCTGGCTTTTGCCGAAAGCCGCATCCGCAAGGAAACGATTGCCGCCGAAGACGTGCTGCACGACCTGGGCGCCATCAGCATGATGAGCAGCGACAGCCAGGCCATGGGCCGCGTCGGCGAGGTCATCATCCGCACCTGGCAGACCGCGCACAAGATGAAAGTGCAGCGCGGCTGGCTGGCCCCATCAATTACCATCGCAGCCCCTCACCCTCCATCCCTCTCCCAAGGGGAGAGGGAAGCGTTCAGAGGTCAGCCGAGTACGGCAGACCACAGTGATCGGGCGGACAACTTCCGCGTCAAACGCTACATCAGCAAATACACCATCAACCCGGCGATTGCGCACGGCATCGCGCACGAGGTCGGCTCCATCGAACTCGGCAAGTGGGCCGATCTGGTGGTCTGGAAGCCGGCCTTCTTCGGCATCAAGCCGGCGCTGATCGTCAAGGGCGGCTTCATCGCCATGGCCGCCATGGGCGACCCGAACGCTTCCATCCCGACACCGCAGCCGGTGCACTACCGGCCGATGTTCGGCGGTTTCGGCGGCGCGATTGCCAGGGGCTCGCTGACTTTTGTCTCGCAGGCCGGCCTGGCCGGCGGCATCAAGGAGCGTTTCGGCCTGGCCAAGAACCTGGCGGCCGTGAAGAACATACGCGGCGTGCAGAAGCGGCACATGATCCACAATGACTACGCGCCGAAAATGGAGGTCGATGCACAGACCTACTCGGTGCGCGCCGACGGCCAGTTGCTCACTTGCGAACCAGCCGTCAGCCTGCCGATGACACAACGCTACTTTCTTTTCTGAACTGAATTACCGATGCTCCAGGCTTCCAAAATCATGCCGCAGGGCGCCGGCCTGGCACCCGTGTTGCTCAAACGCGCCGCCACGGTCGAACTCGACTGGGACATCCGCCAGAAAAGCCGCTTCGAAGCGACCGACTCGCTGGGCCGCCAGCTCGGCATCTTCTTGCCGCGCGGCACACTGGTGCGCGGCGGTGATGTGCTGGTGGCCGAAGATGGGTCCATGGTGAAAGTCATCGCCGCGCCGCAAACCGTGTTGCGCATCACCGCCTGCCCCACCCACGGCACGCCGTTCGACCTGACGCGCGCGGCCTACCACCTCGGCAACCGCCATGTGCCGATTGAACTGAAGCCCGACCACCTGAAGATAGAACCCGACCATGTGCTGGCCGACATGCTGCGCTCCATGCACCTGATCGTCAACGAAGTCAGCGAGTCCTTCGAGCCCGAAGGCGGCGCCTACAGCGCTGGCGGCCATGGCCACGCGCATGAGGGCGGAGATGCTCACCCGCACGCGCCGGTCGCGGCACCCGCGCCGCATGTGCACGGCCCAGACTGCAACCATGGCCACGCTCACGGCCATGAGCACAAGCACGACGAAGTGCGGCCGGTCGCGATCCAGATCCACCCACACAAGCCGCACAGCCATTGAGCACGACGGCCCAGCCCCTGCCGGCCGCCAGCCTGCTGCAGCTGATCTGGCTGGCCTCGCCAGCCTTGCCGGTCGGCGGATTCTCCTACTCAGAAGGGCTGGAAGCCGGCGTGGAACGGGCGGGAGTAGCTACCGAAAGCATAGCGTCTGACTGGCTCAGCGACCAGCTGCAGCTGAGCCTGGCGCGCGGCGACCTGGCGGTGATCGCACAGGCGATTCCGGCCTGGCGCAGCGGCACGCTCGACCAGGTGAAGGCCCTCAACGACTGGGTGCTGCAGACCCGTGAGGCCAGTGAACTGCGGGCGCAGGCCGAACAGATGGGGCGCTCCCTGCTGGAATGGCTGCGCAACCACCACAGCGTCAGCGAGGCGAATATCGACGCCTGCGCGAAGTTGCCACCGACCTACCCCGTCACCTTTGCACTCGCCGCCTCGCCGCTGACCGCCGGGGTGTCCGACTGCCTGACCGCCTACGCCTTCGGTTGGGCCGAAAACATGGTGCAGGCCGCGCTTAAATCGGTGCCACTGGGCCAGAGCGCCGGCCAGCGCATACTGGCCCGGCTGGCGGCGGAAATCCCGGCGGCCATTGCCACAGCCATGGCGCTTGAAGACCACGAACGCCAGGCCTTTTCGCCCATGCTGGCGATTCTTTCATCGCAACACGAAACCCAATACTCCAGATTGTTCCGCTCATGAGCATGCACCACATCGCCAACCGCACCAAGAAACTGCCACCACTGCGCGTCGGCATAGGCGGCCCCGTCGGCTCCGGCAAAACCACCTTGCTGGAAATGCTGTGCAAGGCCATGAAGGAGAAGTACGACCTGGTGGCGATTACCAACGACATTTACACCAAGGAAGACCAGCGCATCCTGACCGTCAGCGGCGCGCTGGCGGCCGAACGCATCATGGGTGTGGAAACCGGCGGCTGCCCGCACACCGCCATCCGCGAAGACGCGTCCATCAACCTCGAAGCGATTGACCGCATGCTGGAAGACTTTCCCGACGCCGACGTGGTGTTTGTCGAGTCCGGCGGCGACAACCTGGCCGCCACCTTCAGCCCCGAACTCAGTGACCTGACGATTTACGTGATCGACGTCGCCGCCGGCGAAAAAATCCCGCGCAAGGGCGGCCCCGGCATCACCAAAAGCGATCTGTTCGTGATCAACAAGACCGACCTCGCTCCCTACGTGGGCGCCGACCTGGCCGTGATGGAAGCCGACACCATACGCATGCGCACCACGGCCAAGGGCCTCAAGCCTTTTGTCATGACCAACCTGAAGACCAAGACGGGGCTGGCGGAAGTGGTGGCGTTTATTGAAAGCAAAGGCATGCTGCAAAGCGACTGAGTTCTTTTCCAGCGGCATTCAAAGGGACTGCCTCGACTGCAGTTAAAATAACAAGCTTGGAAGCGTGGCAGAGTGGTCGATTGCACCGGTCTTGAAAACCGGCAAAGGGAAACCTTTCGTGAGTTCGAATCTCACCGCTTCCGCCAGCTGCTGGTATTTCTTCAAGCCGGTGACAGCCCGGACCGGGCCCTCCCGAACACCTCCCCACTCGTTGGGAAGCCAACCTGCCAGCCTCGCATGCGTGACTATCTGGTGCTGGAGTCACCTACCGGAGCGACCCGGGCTGAGGCTTGTTTGCGCGAGGAATCCTGAACATCGTAAGAGCCGAAAACTTCACGGGCCGAGCGGGTTTCCGGCAATATATACACGATGCCATTGGTTCCGGTAAACGACGGGCTCACCACGGTTTCATAGAACTTGACGGGTACATTGATGCAACCAAAGGAAATGCGGTTGTCCAGTGGGCTCGGCGTGGCCAGGCGCTCTGCCCGGCGCTCCTTGGGCTGCCCCGCCACGACCCGGTGCAGCGACAGGGCACTGTCGTAGTCCACCCAGAGAACCTCTTGGCCGTGAATATCCCGGTCCAGTGAAGCCACGAAACGACCGGCAGGCGTGGTGCGCTCCGCTGGAAGAATGCTCGACAGCTTGCGCTGGCCAATGCCGGGAACGGTGTGGTCGCCCACGGCCAGCCCCAGCAGGGCAGCAGCAGCGCCTCGAAGCTGCCCTTGTGCATTGAACATGAACACACGGGCCTGTACCTTGTCGATAATCATGAAGGGCAACTTGCCATTGTCGGCTGAGTCGACCACCCAGTCGGCCAGTTTCCGGGACTCCGGCGAAGCCACTTCCTGCCCAAAATTGGCGAGCCTGACAAGCTCAACGGATGCGACCTGCGATTCGGCGGGTGCCGAGGCACTGGCATTGTCACGCGAGCCTGCGGCAGGGTCCAGCGTGCTCAAGGGGGGGGAGTTCGGCGCGGCCACGGCCGGAAGCAACAGTGTGTTCAAAGCGACTGCGCCGAGCAGTACCGCTCTGGCCAGAAATGCGGCCAACGAACGTGGGAAGCTGGCTTGCGACAACCCAGCCCAATACATGCGTTGATCTTTTTTTATCTGAGTTGCCATCGTGGTTTGCCTGTTCACGAGATAGTAACCTGTCAAGACGGGTTGGACCGTCGGATTGTGCAGCGTGACCCTGACAGGCCAGAGGCTTTTCCTGGCTTTTTATCCAATGGCAGAGAGCCCGACACAACCCCGAATGGCTCGTGTTGCTCTTTGTTCAGCCTGACCTTTTGCCGATTGCTGAATCAGCGGACATCCCGCCGCTTCAGCTCAAGCGAGGGGTCGCGGAAGTTTCCACCCCCGTGCCCCCCATACCTGACTTTAGTTGCGACCCTGTTTCGCCGGACGGGCTGGTGGCTCGTAAGCGGGCGGCGGAGCGACATAAACCGGGGCAGGTGGCGCCGGCGGAGCGACGTAAACCGGGGCCGGTGGCGCCGGCGGAGCGACGTAAACCGGGGCCGGTGGTACGTAGGCTTGCGCGACAGGGGTCTGGGCTTTGGGGCCAAAACGGTAGACCAGGCCAAGGGATGCCATGTCGATGTGGCCGCGGTTTCTGACCGGGTCATTGATGCGGTAGCGTTCCAGTTCGGCACGCACAGCCAGCGCTTCCGTGATGGCGTATTGCATGCCCAAGCCTACTTTAAGGTTGGTGTCGTTGCGACGCGGATTGGAGGTGTTCACAGGTACGGCGCCGGTGCTGTTGAAGCTGGCCCTGCTTTGCGCATAAGCGGCACCAACGCGGCCGAATACGGAGAAACGATCGGACACAGGCAGCATTCCTACCAGATCCAGGTTCAGACCACGAACGCGAGTTTCCCCGTTGAATGTGCCGGCTGCGTTATCGGTAACTCGGTTGGCGTTAACCGTGTAGCTTGACTTGCCCAAATCAAAATAACCACCTTCCACCGCGAAATTGCGGTTGAGCTGGTAGCCGCCGAAAAGCTTGTAGCCCGTGCCGCTGTTGTCCTCAGTCGCGGAACCGACCCTCAAGCCCTGACCGACCAGCGTTTGGTTGATGGAATCGTTGTTGAAGTTTGCGCGGGTGCGACCCACGTTGCCGCCAATGTACGGACCGGTGGTCTCGTCTTGCGCAACGACCCAGGAGCTGGAAACAGTTCCCAGTACCGCCAGAGCGATAAGCCCTAGCCCGCGCCTGGCTGATGGAAATTTTGATGCTGTCATGATATGTCGTCCTAAGGGTTGAGACAGGTTGTAAATTAAAGAGCTGGTGATTCATCGCTGGTCGGGCTCGTATTGACAAATTCGAGTCAAACCAAGAGTGAAATCAGTTGCCAATTTGCTCTTTCTTCCATCGTCCGTTTGTAGGAAGATGACTACGACCAGCGTCATTTTTCAAGAAAACAACAGTACTGAATCCGCAAAGGAATGCCTGGTCAGATGTCTTTCGGCGCGCATCTCCGGTCTGCGATGCCCTTCGTCAGGGACACCGCTTCCGTCAAATCCGGGCACCGCGCAAAAGGCGAAAACGGTTTTTACTGTCGGGACTCGAGAAACAGCATCTGCAGATCGTTCAGGAAGTCAAAACCGCGCTCTGTCGGCTTGATACGCGCAAAGTCGCGCTCGATCAGTCCCTTGCGTTCGGCCTCGTCCAGCCCGGCCTGGATCGCCGTCAACGGCAAGCCTGTTTTTTCGGCAAAGTCCTGCAGCTTGAAGCCCTCGCGCAGGCGCAGGGCGTTGAGCATGAACTCAAACGGCAGGTCGGCGCGGCTGACCTCGCCGTCCTGCGCCACCGGGGTTCCGGCGAGCGCCTTGTCCATGTAAAGCCTGGGCTCACGAAAGCGCACCTGGCGCACCACGCGGTGCGCAAAACTGAGCTTGCTGTGGGCGCCGGCGCCTATGCCGAGGTAGTCGCCGAACTTCCAGTAGTTCAGGTTGTGCAGGCAGCGGTGGCCGGGCTTGGCGTAAGCCGACACCTCGTACCGGTCCATGCCCGCCATACCGGTCAGCTCGGTGATGCGGTCCAGCATCGCGTAGGCGTCGTCGTCTTCCGGAAGCGCTGGCGGGTATTTGGCGAACCAGGTGTTGGGTTCGACCGTCAGGTGGTAAATCGAGATATGCGGCGGCTGCAGCGCCAGCGCCTGCTGCATGTCCTGCGCCAGGTTCTCCAGCGTCTGGCCCGGCAGCGCGTACATGATGTCGAGGTTGAAAGTATCAAAGGCCTGTGCGGCCTCTTCGACGGCGGCTATCGCCTGGGCGCGGTCATGCACGCGGCCCAGGGCTTTCAGGTGCCTGTCGTCAAAGCTCTGCACGCCAACCGACAGCCGCGTGACGCCGGCGCCGCGAAAGGCCTTGAAGCGGTGTTTCTCAAAGGTACCGGGGTTGGCTTCCAGCGTGATTTCGCAGTCCGGCTCCAGCCGCAGCCGCGCGCGGATGTCGCCCAGCAGGCGGTCGATGGCCTGCGGCGAGAACAGGCTGGGCGTGCCGCCGCCAATGAAGATGCTGTGCACCGTGCGGCCCCAGATCAGCGGCAGCGAGGCTTCGAGGTCGGCCATCAGCGCGTCGAGGTAACGCTGCTCGGGCAGTTCGCCGGAAACTTCATGCGAGTTGAAATCGCAGTAGGGACATTTCTTCAGGCACCAGGGCAGGTGCACGTAAAGCGACAGCGGCGGCAAGACGCTGAGCTGCAGCGTGCCGTCGCGCATGTAGTGCTGGATGTCCTTGAGCCCTGCCCCGGTTTCCTCCCCGGGCGACGCGCAGACAACAGGAATGGGGAAAGTCATAAGAAGAAACCGAAACTGCTCACAACCAGCGCTCGCGCATCAGGTCCATCATCTGGCGCGCCGCCATGCCGCGGTGGCTGTTGGCGTTTTTGACCTCAACCGGCAATTGCGCAAAGGTCTTGCCGAAGGCTGGAATGAACATCACCGGATCAAAACCAAAACCGTTGCTGCCCACCGGCTCGCGCGCGATCTCGCCGCTGACACGGCCCACCGCAATCAGGGGCTCGGGGTCGTCGGCTGAACGCACCGCCACCAGCGTGCTAACCAGCGCGGCGCGGCGCTGCTCCATGCCGGCCATCTGCTCGAGCAGGGCGCGCACGTTGTTGTCGTCGCCTTTGTCGTAGCCAAATTGCGTGGCGTAAAAAGCCGTGTCCACACCCGGCAGGCCGCCAAAGGCATCGACACACAGGCCGGCGTCGTCGGCCAGCGCCGGCAGGCCGCTCAAGCGCGACGCGTGACGCGCCTTGGCCAGGGCGTTTTCGACAAAGGTTCGAAAGGGTTCCTCTGCCTCCGGAATGCCCAGGCCGGACTGCTTGACCAGCGTCACGCCCAGGGGCGCCAGCATGGCTTGCAATTCGGCCAGTTTTCCGGGGTTGTTCGATGCAAGTACGATTTTCATAAGAAAAATATGGCTTCAGCCCAATCAGGACGGGCGCAAACAGCTATCAATTCAGGAGCGACTGCTGCTGCAGCGCGACCAGCTCGCTGATGCCTTTTTCAGCCAGCAGCAGCAGCGCGTCCATTTCCTGGCGCGAAAAGGCGGCACCTTCGGCGGTGCCCTGCACTTCGACGTAATGGCCGGCGCCGGTCATCACCACGTTCATGTCGGTATCGCAGCTCACGTCTTCAATGTATTCGAGGTCCAGCAAGGGCGTGCCCTGCACGATACCGACGGAAATGGCGGCCACGTGCCCGATGATCGGCGTTTCCTTGAGCTTGCCTTCGGCCAGCAGTTTGTTGACCGCGTCCTGCGCCGCAACAAAGGCGCCGGTGATGCTGGCCGTGCGTGTGCCGCCGTCGGCCTGGATCACGTCGCAGTCGAGGTGGATGGTGCGCTCGCCGAGTTTTTTCAGGTTAAACACCGCGCGCATCGAGCGGCCGATCAGGCGCTGGATTTCCTGCGTGCGTCCGCTCTGCTTGCCGCGCGCGGCCTCGCGGTCGCTGCGGGTGTGGGTGGCACGCGGCAACATGCCGTACTCGGCGGTGACCCAGCCCTCGCCGCTGCCTTTTTTGTGGCCCGGCACTTTCTCCTCGACCGAGGCCGTGCACAACACCCGGGTCGCGCCAAACTCGATCAGGACCGACCCTTCCGCATAGGCGGTGTAGGCACGGGTGATGCGCACCGGGCGCAACTGGTCGGCGGCACGGGCGCTGCTTCGCGAAAATGAACTCATGGTCAGGGCTTTCTGGCGTCGCTACGCCCGGGAGACAGAAAAAACAGGAAGCAGAAAAGAAGGAGAGAAAAGGGAAAAGTCAGGCACAAGGCAGCACCTGCAGCGGAAGCGACCAAGCGGGAACTCAGACCTTTTTTGCCGCAGAGCGGCGTATCGCCTCGTTGATTTCGGCGATGGAGCGTTCGATCGCCGCATCGTCAAGGTCTTCGACGCTGGAGTCGAGCACGCCGGCCTGGATGGTCGATGCAAAAACGCCGTCCATGATGCTGTCGGTCGATACGCCGCGCGTCGATTCGAAAGCGTCAGGTGTTTCCCACTCCATGGCCAGCACCGTGACGTTGTCGCTGTGCTCGCCGCCATTACGCAGCGCATGCTCGACCATGTCGGGCACAGCATCAGACACGCTGTTGCCAGCCATGTGGCGCACAATTTCAGCGTCGGTCAGTGTCCCCCACAGGCCGTCGGAGCACAGCATCAGTTTGTCGCCCTGCTGCAGGACTACCGGGCCGGCGATGTCAAACACCGGCTTGGACGGTGAACCCAGGCAGGTGAACAGGATGTTGCGATTCAGGCGCTCGAGTTTGATGATGCCCGCGTTTTGCTGCTCCAGGTAGGAGTGGTCGCGCGTGCGGGTCAGCAGCTCGCCGTCACGCACCACGTAGAGCCGCGAGTCGCCGCAATGGACCCAGGTCGCGCCCGAGCCCTGCAGGATGGCCGCCACCACCGTGGTGCGCGGTGTATCGAGCATGCCTTTTTCGCTGGCATAACGAATGATCTGGTGGTGCGCCGCCATCAGGGCCGACGAGAGGAATTCGGTGGTGTCCCTGACCAGTGGCCGGGCTTCCTTTTGATACAGCGCAGAAATGGTCTGCAGCGCCAGCTGGGCCGCGACCTCGCCTTCAGGGTGACCGCCCATGCCGTCGGCCAGCACAAACAGGCCCGACTCGCGCGTGTAGCAATACCCCATGCGGTCTTCGTTTTTCTCGCGACCGCCCTTGCGACTGACCTGAAAGACCGAGAATTTCATTTGAATTTCGTCGCAAAGCCAGTGGCCTTGCGCGCGGTTTTCTTGGTGTCTGACACCATGTTGTCAAACTGCAGCCGCATTTTCTCGCCGACCGTCAGCTTGGTGTAGCGCCGCTCACCCTCGCGGCTGAGTTCTTTCTGCAAGGCAAAAACCGATTGCGGCCGCGACAAGGGATCGAGTGACATGCACCATTCAACCACTTCAATGAGGTTGTCTGAATACACGCCGCGCAAACGGGAGAGTGCAAGCGACAGACGGTCTTTTTCCAGTCGTTGCGGCGCATCATTGGGCGGGTAGCCCTGCATGGTCGCGTAAATGCAGGCGCCGATGGCGTAAATGTCGGTCCACGGCCCCATCGACGAATCACGCCGGTACATCTCGGGCGCGGCGAAACCGGGGGTGTACATGGGGCGGATGAAGTTGCCTTCCTTGCTCAGCACCTCGCGGGCGGCGCCAAAATCAATCATCACGGCCTTGTTGTCGTCGGTCACGAAGATGTTGGCCGGCTTGATGTCCAGGTGCAGCATCTTGTGCTGGTGCACGATGCGCAAGCCCCGCAGGATCTCGTCAAACAGGGAGCGGATGGTCGACTCGCGAAACACCTTCTGTTTTTTGAGCTCGCGCGCGGTGATGATGAAATCCTGCAGGGTACCGCCCTCCAGGTAGTTCATCACCATGTAGACGGTTTCGTTTTCGCGGAAGAAATTAAGCACGCTCACCACGGACGCGTGCGAGATCTGGGCCAGCGAGCGCCCTTCCTCGAAGAAACTTTTCAGGCCCAGGCGGTACAGCGAGAGCTTTTCAGGCTGCACCTGGGGCAGCAATTCGCCCGGCGGGCGGCTGGCCAGCGAGGACGGCAGGTACTCCTTGATGGCGACCTGCTGGCCTTCGTTGTCAACAGCCAAGTAAACTACCCCAAACCCGCCGGCCGACAGCTTGCGCACGACGCGATAACCGCCAATGACTGTATCGGGTGGGAGTGGCGCGGGCTTGACCTTTGACATAATTCGGGATTAAGCAAGGTGACGGGATCACCAAGTCCTGTTTACTCTACGAAAAGCGTATTACTAAATGTCAGTTTACAGCATGACAGGCTATGCAGCCGTCCAATCCACCCCTGCGAGAAATACCCCGGAAACGGACGCCGGGACGGACGCCAGTGCACGCCTGGGTGTGGAGATACGCTCGGTCAACAGCCGCTTTCTGGATCTGGCCTTCCGCCTGCCCGATGAGCTGCGTCAGGCCGAGCCTGCCCTGCGTGAACTACTGACCGGCAAGCTCAAGCGCGGCAAGATTGAAATGCGCGTCTCGCTGGAGAGCAGCTCCGGCAGCAGCCTGCGTGCCCCGGCGGCAAGCACGCTGCAGCGACTGGGCTCCCTGGAAGACACGGTGAAATCGTGGCTGCCCCATGCCGCCGCCCTGAGTGTGGCCGATGTGCTGCGGCTGGCGGGCGGCGAAGACAAAACCACCCACGACTACAGTGACGAGTTGCTCAAGCTGTCCAAAAAAGCCCTGAAGGACCTGCTGGCGGCCCGGGAGCGCGAAGGCGCCCGGCTGGCGCAGATGCTGCTGGACCGCACAGCCCAGTTGCGGGTCCTGGCGGACTCGGCCGTGCCCATGGTGCCCAAGCTGGTCGAGCAGCAAAAAATCCGCTTCATGGAACGCTGGCAGGAAGCCATGGCGCTGGGCGGCGGCAGCACCCTGCCCGAAGCGGCACAGGACCGGGCCCTGACGGAAGCCACCTCCTTTGCGATACGCATTGATGTGGCGGAGGAAATCACGCGGCTGTCCTCCCACCTGGACGAAATCGACCGGCTGCTCGCCGCCGGCGGCGAAGTCGGCAAACGGCTGGACTTCCTGATCCAGGAGCTGCACCGCGAAGCCAACACGCTGGGTTCCAAATCCGGGTCGCTGGAACTCACCCATGTCTCGGTGGACATGAAGGTGCTGATCGAGCAGATCCGCGAGCAGGTCCAAAACATCGAATGAGGCCTGCCCGGCTCTGAATCAACTCATCTACAAGAACCTGACGCCATGGATTACCCCGGAAACCTGTTTGTTGTCGCTGCTCCCAGTGGGGCTGGCAAATCCAGCCTGGTCAAGGCCCTGATGGAGCTCGATGCGCGGGTGCAGCCGGCGGTGTCGCACACCACCCGGCCACCCCGCGGGCAGGAAAAACATGGCCGAGAATACTTCTTCATTTCGCCCGAGGAGTTTGACGGCATGGTGCTGCGGGACTCCTTCCTGGAATGGGCGCATGTCCATGGCCAGCGTTACGGCACGTCGCGCCAAACGATCGAGGAACGCGTGGCCACCGGTGCCGACGTCATTCTGGAAATCGACTTTCAGGGCGCGATCAACATCAAGCGTATTTTCAACAACGCGGTGCTGATCTTCATTCTGCCGCCCAGCTGGGAGGAGTTGCGCTCGCGGCTGGAGCGGCGCGGCGAGGATACGCCGGAAGTGATCGAACTGCGGCTTAAAAATGCGGCCATCGAGATGGCCCAGGCCCACGAATTCGATTTCGTTATAATCAACGAGTTATTTGAACGAGCAGTTTTCGACCTGAAAACCATTGTCCATGCCCAGCGGCTCAAGTTTGCAGCCCAAAGACGTGCCCGCGCCGAGACCTTCCAGGCCCTGCACATTGCCTGACTTGCTGCTTCATTCCCCTACTGCATTTAACCCGGAGATCATCATGGCCCGCATCACTGTTGAAGACTGCCTGGAAAAAATCCCCAACCGCTTCCAGCTCGTTCTGGCTGCGACCTATCGCGCGCGCATGCTCAGCCAGGGCCATGCACCCAAAATCGAGAGCAAGAACAAGCCTGGCGTGACCGCCTTGCGCGAAATCGCCGAAGGCAAAATCGGCCTCGAAATGCTGAAAAAAGTCCCCAGCTGAGGCTCCCTCCCCCTCCTCCAAAAAAGCACCGCCTGCGGTGCTTTTTTTTGTTTCCCCAAGGTCGTGTAATGCCCGCTTTTTGCATGTTTTATCGGCACCACGATACATTTAAGGCATGAGCGCCCTGGATTTCCCCATCGCAACCGTCACCTCCACCCCGGCTGCCGCCAACGCAGCCGCGGCGAGTTTTGCCGCGCTCACGGCGAAACTGGACTACATGAGCGCCGAGGACGTCAACAACGTCCGGACCGCCTACCGCTTTGCCGATGAAGCGCATCTGGGCCAGATACGCAACGGCGGCCTGCCCTACATCACCCACCCGATCGCCGTGGCGCAACAGTGCGCCGAATGGAAGCTCGACGCACAGGCCCTGATGGCCGCCCTGCTGCACGATGCAATCGAGGATTGCGGCGTCACCAAGCCCGAGCTGATCGAGCGTTTTGGCGCGCCTGTCGCGGAACTGGTGGACGGCCTGACCAAGCTGGAAAAGCTGGAATTCAACACCCGCGAGGAAAACCAGGCCGAATCGTTTCGCAAGATGCTGCTGGCAATGGCACGCGATGTGCGCGTCATCCTGATCAAGCTGGCCGACCGCAGCCACAACATGCGCACGCTCAGCGACGTGCCGCGCAGCAAGTGGAACCGCATCTCGCGCGAGACCCTGGACATCTATGCGCCGATCGCGCACCGCCTGGGCCTGAACGCAACCTACCGCGAGCTGCAGGACCTCGCTTTCCAGCACCTGTACCCCTGGCGTTACGCCACGCTGACCAAGGCCCTCGCCCGCGCCCGTGGCCGCCGGCGCGATGTGATCAAGCGGGTTCAGTCCGAAGTGGAAGCGGCGTTTGCCAGCGCCGGCATCCAGGTGCATATCTACGGGCGCGAAAAAGCGCTCTATTCGATCTATCGCAAGATGGATGAAAAACACCTGTCGTTTGCGCAGGTGACGGACATCTACGGCTTTCGCATCATCGTCGCCAGTGTCACGGCCTGCTACACCGCCATGGGCGTGCTGCACCAGCTCTACAAGCCGCTGCCGGGAAAATTCAAGGACTACATCGCGATCCCCAAGGTCAATGGCTACCAGTCGCTGCACACCACGCTGGTCGGCCCCTTCGGCACCAACATCGAATTCCAGATGCGCACCGAGGCCATGCACATCGTGGCTGAATCCGGCGTTGCCGCACACTGGCTCTACAAGGCCACCGCCCCGGAAAGCGACGCCTCGCAACGGCTGGGCACCCAGTGGCTGCAATCCCTGCTCGATATCCAGCACGAAACCCGCGATGCCGCCGAGTTCTGGGACCACGTCAAGATCGACCTGTTTCCCGACGCCGTCTATGTGTTCACACCGAAAAGCCAGATCATGGCCATGCCGCGCGGCGCAACGATTGTCGATTTTGCCTACGCCATCCACAGCGACGTGGGGCACCGCGCCGTGGCCGCCAAGGTCAATGGCGAGCAGGTTCCGCTGCGCTCGGAGCTGCACAACGGCGACGTGATCGAGATCATCACCGCGTCGGTCTCCAGCCCCAACCCCGCCTGGCTGGGTTTTGTGCGCACCGGCAAAGCCCGATCGAAGATTCGCCATCACCTCAAAACCATGGCCCTGAGCGAGTCGCAGGAACTGGGCGAAAAAATGCTGGCGCAAGCCTTGCGGGCCGAGGGCATAGACCGCGAGCGGCTGTCCGAGGACGACGACGCCCACCACGCCACGTGGGAAAAAATCCTGCGTTTCAGCGGCAACCGCACGCGCGCCGAGTTGCTCACCGATATCGGCCTGGGCAAACGGATCGCCAGCATGATCGCCAAGCGCATCGTCACGCTGCTGGCTGAAACCGGCGAAAAACCGGACCCCTTGCTGATGAGCCGGGAGCGTTACACCGCGCACGAATCGATTTCGCAAGGCGCGCTGGTGCTGGACGGCAGTGAAGGCGCCTCGGTCAAGTTTGCCGCATGTTGCCGGCCCATTCCGGGCGACGCCATCGTGGGTTATCTGGGGCGCGGTGAAGGCCTGGTGGTCCACACGGACGACTGCGCCATCGCCAAAAAACTGCAGCACCGCGACAGCGAGCGCTTCATTGCGGTCGATTGGTCGGACGAACCCACCCGTGCCTTTGAAACCGGCCTGCTGGTCACGGTCACCAATGGCAAAGGTGTGCTCGCCCGCGTGGCTTCGGCGCTGGCCGCCGCTGAGGCCGACATCACGCATGTGGACATGGGGCAGGAGCCGGCGCAGGATGCGACCGACCTGCGCTTTGACGTGGCCGTGCGTGACCGCATCCACCTGGCGTCCGTCATGCGCAGCGTCAAGCGTACCCCTTCGGTTTTGCGGGTCCAGCGCGCCAAACCCGGCGTCTGAGGGCGCGGCCCCCGGGGCTGTTTAGTTCATGTCAGCGCGGCCCACCGGGGGCCTCTGGCGCCGGATAACTGACCTGCACCACCTCGATGTCCTTGAGCCCGCCCGGGGTCGCCAGTTTCACTTCGTCGCCGACCCGCGCCTTGAGCAGCGCACGGGCAATCGGTGAGATCCAGCTGACCTGGTGGCGCGCACTGTCCGCCTCGTCAATGCCCAGAATGGTCACCGTCTGCCCGGAACCGCTGCTGTCGATGTAGCTGACGGTGGCGCCAAAAAACACCTGGTCGCTGCCATGGTGCACGGCCGGGTCGGAAATCTCGGCAATTTCAAGCCGCTTGGTCAGGAAACGGATGCGCCGGTCGATCTCGCGCAGTCGCTTCTTGCCGTAGTGGTAGTCGCCGTTTTCGGAGCGGTCGCCGTTGCTGGCGGCCCAGTGAACCACCTCCACCACCTTGGGACGCTCGTTGTCGATCAGGTCCAGCAGCTCGGCCTTGAGCCGGCCGTAGCCCTCGGGCGTGATGTAGTTTTTGCCGCCCGCGGGCAAAGGCGGCAACGACAACTCGTCATCGTCGTCCGCGTCGGTTTCTTTGGTGAAGGCTTTGCTCATGAGCGACTGAGGCAGTCAAAACGTGTCCATATCGGGACATCGTAACGAAAAAGCCCTGGAACCTTGCGGTTCCAGGGCTTGACGTTTGGTGCGGCTGGCAGGAATTGAACCCACGACCCCTTGGTTCGTAGCCAAGTACTCTATCCAACTGAGCTACAGCCGCTAAGCCTCGAATTATAGCCTACTAATTGGGTGGTAGGGCGTCACAGACTTGAACTGTGGACCAAAGGATTATGAGTCCTCTGCTCTAACCAACTGAGCTAACGCCCCACGTCGCCAGAGCAGATTGTACCGGCCCTACTTGCTGTGGCTCAGTGCGCTGCTGACCATCTTGGCCGTGATGTCGACGATCTGGATCATTTTTTCATAGGGCATGCGCATGGGCCCGATGACGCCCAGGGTGCCCACGACCTTGCCGTCCACCTCGTAGGGTGCGGTCACGATGGACAGTTCCTGGTAGGGCACGACCTGACTTTCGCCGCCGATATAAATGCGCACCCCCTCGGCCCGGCTGGACACATCGAGCAGGCGCATGAGCTGGGCTTTCTGCTCGAACAGGTCGAACAGCTTGCGCAGGTTGCCCATGTCGCTGGAGAAATCGCTGACCGCCAGCAGGTTGCGTTCGCCCGAGATCACCACCTCGTCGCGCGACTCGATCGCCTCGCTGCTGACCTGCACGGCCGCCTGCATCAGGATGGCGATCTCGCCGCGCAGGGCTTCCACCTCGCTCCCCAGCCGCTCGCGCACTTCCTCGATCGCCATGCCGGCGTAGTGCGAATTGAGGAAGTTGGCCGCTTCGATGAGCTGGCTCTGGGTGTAGTCGGTCTCGGTGAAGATCACGCGGTTCTGCACGTCGCCGTCGGGCGAGACGATGATGACCAGGATGCGTTTTTCGGACAGGCGCAGAAATTCGATGTGGCGGAACACGGACGTGCGGCGCGGGGCCATCACGACACCGACAAACTGCGACAGGTCCGACAGGATGTTGGCGGCGTTGCTGAAAACTTTCTGCGGCTGGTCCGGTGCCAGGCGGGGTGTGCCCAGCGCGGTGAGCGACGAATACTGGTCGCGCTGCATGGTCAGCATGGTGTCGACAAACAGGCGGTATCCGCGGGCGGTCGGGATGCGGCCGGCCGAGGTGTGCGGGCTGACGATCAGGCCCAGATCCTCCAGGTCGCTCATGACATTGCGTATGGTCGCCGGCGACAGGTCCAGTCCGGAGGCCTTGGACAAGGTGCGCGAGCCGACCGGTTGACCGTCGGCGATGTAGCGCTCCACAAGCGCTTTTAACAACAGTCGGGCACGTTCATCAAGCATGAAGCCATTCTACGAAGCTTGGCAAGGATGTTGTGATGTAATTTGGCGATGAAGTCGCAATTTCGTCACGTCGCCCTGATCGGGAAGTACCACGCACAGGGTTCACGCTCGGCGCTGGAGGAAATTGCCGGCTTCCTGCACACGCAGGGTTGCGAGGTCACGCTGGAAAAAGACACGGCCAGCAACACCGGCCTGACGCACTACCCGGTGCTTGATGTGGCCGGCGTCGGTGCGCATTGCGACCTGGCACTGGTGGTCGGTGGCGACGGCACCATGCTGGGCATAGGACGGCAGCTGGCCCAGTTCGGTGTGCCGCTGGTCGGCATCAACCAGGGCCGCCTGGGCTTCATCACCGACATCGCCTTCGAGGATTTCCAGACCGCGCTCGAGCCCATGCTGCGCGGCGAATACGAGGAAGACCGGCGCTGGATGATGCAGGCCGAGGTCATGCGTGACGGCCGCTGCGTCTTCAGCGCCACCGCCATGAACGACGTGGTTGTCAACCGCGGCGCCACCGCCGGCATGGTCGAGCTCAGGGTCGAAGTTGATGGCCGTTTTGTGGCCAACCAGCGCGCCGACGGCCTGATCATTTCCACGCCGACCGGCTCCACCGCCTATGCGCTGTCGGCGGGCGGTCCGCTGCTGCACCCCTCGATTTCCGGCTGGGTCATGGTGCCGATTGCGCCGCACACGCTGTCGAACCGGCCCATCGTGTTGCCCGACACGGGCGAGGTCACCGTGGAAATTGTCGCGGGCCGCGATGCCAGCGCCAATTTCGACATGCAGTCGCTGGCCACCCTGCTGCACGGCGACCGCATCACGGTGCGGCGCTCGGAATACCAGATGCGTTTCCTGCATCCCCGGGGCTGGAGCTACTTCGACACCCTGCGGAAAAAACTTCACTGGAATGAAGGTGCGGTATGAGTCTTAAAAACATCGCCCTGCGCGACTTTGTCATCGTGCGCGAACTCGCGCTGGACCTGGACAGCGGCTTCACCGTCCTCACCGGCGAGACCGGCGCCGGCAAATCGATCCTGATCGACGCCCTGCAACTGGCCTTGGGCGCACGCGCCGACGCCGGTGTGGTGCGCGAGGGCGCGCAGCGCTGCGAGATCAGTGCCACCTTCGACGCGCCGGCCGCGCTGGCCGGCTGGCTGGACCAGGCCGGCTTTGCCGCTGAAGACGACTTGCTGCTGCGCCGCACGATCGATGCCCAGGGCAAAAGCCGGGCCTGGATCAACGGCAGCCCGGCCACGGCCACCCAGTTGCGCGAGATCGCCGACCTGCTGGTCGACATCCACGGCCAGCATGCCTGGCAAAGCCTGACCCGTCCCGATGCGGTGCGCGGCCTGCTGGATGCCTACGCCGGCGTACCGGCCCAGGCCCTGGCGCAGCCGTGGCAGGCCTGGCGCAGCGCGCACAAGTCCCTGCTGGAAGCGCGCGAGGCGCAGGACAGCCTGCAGCGCGAGCGCGAACGCCTGGCCTGGCAGATCGGCGAGCTCGACAAGCTGGCACCGGGCGAGCACGAGTGGGAAGAACTCAACACCCAGCACAGTCGGCTGTCCAATGTGCAGGCCTTGCGCGACGCGGTGCAGACGGCGGTCGATGCGCTGCAGGAGTCCGACGACAACGCCACTGCCCTGCTGGGCCGCGCCCTCACCGCGCTACAAAATCAGGAGCGTATCGAGCCCGAATTCAAAGCGCTGACCGAGGTTTTAAGCAGTGCCCTGGCACAGATTGAAGATGCCGTGCATTCGCTGAACGGCTACGCGCGGCATGCCGAGCTGGACCCGCAACGCCTCGCCGAACTCGATGAGCGCCTCTCGCTCTGGGTCAGCCTGGCACGCCGCTACAAGCGCACGCCGGCCGAGTTGCCGGAACTGCTGGCCGGCTGGCGCAGCGAGCTGCAGAAACTCGATGCGGCGGCCGACCTCGTAGGTCTGGAAAAAACCGAGCAACTGGCCCAGGCCGCCTACATGGAAGCAGCGCGCCAGGTGTCTAAAGCCCGCAGCAAGGCCGCGCCCCTGCTCGCCAAGGCCATCACGCAGGCCATGCAAGGTCTGGGCATGCAGGGCGGCAAGTTCGAAGTGGCCCTCGGCAAGCTGGAGCAGCCCGCGCAGCATGGCCTGGAGCAGGCAGAATTTCTGGTGGCCGGCCACAGCGGCAGCACGCCACGCCCCGTCGGCAAGGTCGCCTCGGGCGGCGAGTTGTCGCGCATTGCGCTGGCCATCGCGGTGACCACCAGCCAGCTCGGGCAAGCACAGACCCTGATTTTTGACGAAGTGGATGCTGGCGTCGGCGGTGCCGTTGCCGAAACCGTGGGCCGATTGATGAAGCAGCTCGGCAAGGACCGGCAGGTCATGGCGGTCACCCACCTGCCCCAGGTCGCGGCCTGTGCCGACCATCACCTGATGGTGGCCAAACGCCCGGACAAGGGCCAGACCGTGAGCACCGTCGAGCTGGTCCACAGCGAGCAGCGGGTGGCCGAGGTGGCCCGCATGCTGGGCGGCGAAAAACTCTCTGGCACCACACTGGCCCACGCCAAGGAGATGCTGGGCCAATGAACGCCGCCACCGACCCCACCCCGGACATGGCCCCGGATATGGACATGGTACTGATCACCGGCATGTCCGGTTCCGGCAAATCCATCGCACTGCATGCCCTGGAAGACGCGGGCTACTACTGCGTGGACAACCTGCCGCCTGAGCTGTTGCTGCCTTTTGTGGCGCTGGAAAAGCAGCACGGCGCCAGCAAGGTGGCGATCGCGATGGACGTGCGCAGCGCCACCTCGCTGCCGCTGGTGCCACTGCAACTGGCGCAAATGAGGGAAGAGGGCGTGGCGGTGCAATCGGTGTTTCTCGACGCCAGCACGGACACGCTGGTGCGGCGCTTTTCGGAAACCCGACGCATGCACCCGCTGTCGCGGCGGGACGACCTGGACCAGCAGCGAGCCCTGGTCGATGCGATTGGCGAGGAGCGCGAGCTGCTCGGCGAGTTGCGCGAGCATGCCCATGTCATCGACACCAGCATGATCCGGCCGTCCCAGCTGCAGGGCTACGTGAAGGCGCTGATTTCCTCACCGGCCACCCAACTGACCCTGGTATTTGAATCGTTTGCCTTCAAGCGCGGCGTGCCCGTCGACGCCGACTACGTGTTTGATGTGCGCATGTTGCCCAATCCGCACTACGAACCGGAATTGCGTCGCCTGACCGGCAAGGACGAAGCGGTGGTGAGCTACCTGCAAGGCTACCCCGAGGTGGCCGACATGTTCCGCCACATCGAGCAGTTCATCGGCCACTGGCTGCAGGCGCTGGCCCGCGACCACCGCAGCTATGTGACGGTGGCCATCGGCTGCACCGGCGGCCAGCACCGCTCGGTCTACCTGGTCGAGCAGCTGGCGCAGGCCTTTGGCCCGCACTGGGTCACCCTCAAGCGCCACCGGGAACTCGACGCCGCGCCGTGAGCCTGGCCGCCGCAGGCTGGTTTACTCTCATTTTGATAGCTGCCTGCGCCCGCCCATCAAGGGCTGGAGGACTTTTTCATCAACAACCATGAAAAATCAGGACTCCCGCTGCGTGAGCAACTTCCTGATCGGTGCCGGCAGTCCCAGCGCCTCCCAGGTGTCCCGCGCAAACCAGGTACCCGTGCCCGGCAGGCGGGTGCTTCTGGCCTCCCGGGCCGACAGCGCCAGCACCATGGGCGACAGGCGCAAGTCCTTGTGGGTCAGCACATGCACAAAAGGCTTGATCGCTGTCAGGCGGGTCTGCAGGGACGCGGGCAAGGCCGCCAGCAGATCCTCTTCGCTGCCGAACACCGGAAAACAATAAAGGCCGCCCCAGATGCCGGGCGCAGCGCGGCGTTCCAGCCACACGCTGCCGTCGGATTTTTCTGCCCACAGCAGCGCGAGTGACTGCGCGCTGCGCTTGAGCTTGCGGGTCTTGACCGGGAAACTTTCCGGCATGCCGCTGGCCAAGCCCCGGCACATGCCCTGCAGCGGGCACAGCAGGCAGGAAGGCTGGCGGGTTGTGCAAATCGTGGCGCCCAAATCCATCAGGCCCTGGGTGTAACGCGGCATGGTTTCAGGCAGCTGGCGGCGCGGCAGCAGCTCGGTGGCGATGGCCCACAGCGCCCGCTCCTGCGCGCTGGACGCCAGGTCGCCGGAAAACGCGGTGACCCGTGTCAGCACCCGCTTGACGTTGCCGTCCAGAATGGCCACCCGCTGCGAAAAGCAGAAAGAGGCGATGGCCGCTGCGGTCGAAGGCCCGATGCCGGGCAGGGTTTGCAGCAGCTCCGCCGTCTGCGGAAACTGCCCGTCATGCAGGCGCACGACGTCCTGCGCACAGCGGTGCAGGTTTCTGGCCCGGCTGTAATAACCCAGCCCGCTCCACAAACCCAGCACATCGTCCTGCGCGGCAGCGGCCAGATCGGTCACCGCCGGAAACCGCGCCAGGAAACGCGTGTAGTAGTCGAGCACCGTGGCCACCTGCGTTTGCTGCAGCATGATCTCGGACAGCCAGACGCGGTAAGGGTCACGCGTGTTTTGCCAAGGCAGGCTGTGGCGTCCGTGGCTTTTCTGCCAGCGCACGACCTGCGTGGAAAACCGGCTCCCCAGTGCCGCCGCCTGCAAACCCGTTTCGGTCGCCCCGGAAAGCAGCGAGGGCACACCGGCGCCGGGTGTGGATGTCAGGGCCATGCCCGCGCTCAGGCGGCCTGGATCATTGCTGCGGCCGGGGCCGCCAGAGCCGGGTCATGCAGACTTGCCGGTGCATGCACGAGCTGGTCCGTCAGTACGTCGAGCTTGCCGTCGAGTTCATCGAGCGCCCGTTCATGAGCGGCAATTTCAGCAATGCGTTCGTCCAGGCCGGTGGCGGCCTGCTGGATGCGTTCGATCGCCTCGATACGGCGGCTGAAGTTTTTCCGGCGCTCCTTGAGCTGGGCATCGAGCTGGGAAGCGGCCGACTTGTTCCACAACTCGACCTCGCCCAGCGCGGTCTCGTAGACCACGCGCAGCCGCGTGGCCAGGGCCCGCACCAGCCGTTCGGAAAAATCCGGCTGCGCCAGCTTGAGGATGTTGGCCACGCCCAGGTATTGCAGGTGGCTGCGTTCGATCTGCTCCAGGTCCACCAGGAAACGGCTCATTTCGGGCTCTTTGGGCGCCTGCAGGGAAAAACCGAACTCTGCATTGAGCTGCTTGAACGATCCGCCCAGCATGCGCTGGATGTCAGCGCTGGTGGTTTGGGCTTTCTGCAGGCCTTCGCGCAGCCGCGCAAAGGTCTGGCCATAGGCTTTCTTGACGCCCAGCTTGATGCCGGGCTGCTTGAGCGCGTCAGTCAGTTCGGCCAGCTCCGTCTTGAGGGTCGGTGTGCCCAGCAGGTGGAACACTTCCCTGAGCAGCTTGAGGTGGATGGAACGCACGGCCTGTATCTTGGCGCCGCTGGCGTTGAATTCGGCCTGCTCCTGCTCGATGCGCGAACGCATGTGTTTGATGACCGAGTCGTTCTTGCCGCGCAAACCGCGCAGCTCGATCATCTGCTCGGCCAGGTCGCGGCGGCGGATGTGGATGACGCGGCCGGCTTCAGCGCGCAACTCGACAATGCCGGCGGCCACCGCAGAGCGCAGTATTTTCTGTCGCTGCCCCATCACGCCCTGCGCCAGGGCGAGTTCCAGCCCGGGCAGGCAGCTGGCCTGCAGCAGCTTGTCATCCCCTGTGACTTTGGCGACCAGGCCTTTCTGGGCCGAGACGGGAATGACCTGGGCCACCGGCAGCCCGAGAATTTCCGCCGAGCTTGCACGCTGGCGGTCGATCTGGGCCTGGATCTGCGCGGGCGAGCTCAGGGCGTCCCACAGGGTGTCGATCTTGTTAAGCACCACCAGGCGGGCATCGTTGTCGTCACCTTCGGTAATCAGGTGTTCACGCCAGATGGCCAGGTCGGATTTGGTCACGCCGGTGTCGGCCGCCAGGATGAAGACCACCGCATGGGCCTGCGGAATCAGGCTCACCGTGAGTTCCGGCTCGGCGCCGATGGCGTTGAGCCCCGGGGTATCCAGAATCACCAGCCCCTGCTTGAGCAGCGGGTGGGCGATATTGATCAGCGCATGGCGCCACTTGGGCACCTCGACCAGACCGTCGGCATTGACCCGCGGATTGTCCTGCGGCGCGTCGTCATGCCAGAACCCCAGCGCGCGCGCCTCGTCCTGCGTGACATGGCGGACTTCGGCCACCTTTTCCAGCGCCTTTGACAGCTTGACCGGATCGTTCACATCAAGGTCGACACGAGTCCATTTTTCGGGAACCATGCGCCATTCCATCAGGGCCTGCGGCTTGAGCCGGGTCTCGATGGGCAGCAGGCGCAGGCAGGGCGGCGAGTCCGCGTCGTAGCCCAGTTCGGTCGGGCACATGGTGGTGCGGCCGGCACTGGCCGGCATGATGCGCCGGCCGTAACCGGCGAAAAAGATCGCATTGATCAGCTCGGACTTACCGCGCGAAAATTCGGCGACAAAAGCCACCATGACCTTGTCAGAGCGCACCTGCGACTCCAGCCGAAGCAGGCGTTCTTCCACGGCGGCGTTGAGCAGATCGTGGCCCTTCATCCATTCGGACAAAAGCTTCAGACGCAAGGCAAACTCGCGCCGCCAGGCGCCGTGCTGGTCAAATTGTTGGTTAAAAGACATGGTGCGCCGTGGACATAGACCGATCAATATAGCATCGCCCACCGGAAACGGTCAGCCCCGGGCGGGACGGGTGTTCAGGGTTTCTGACAGTTGACACAGTAGAAAGTGGAACGTTGCCCCTGCCGGAGCATGCGGATCGGCGCCGCGCACAGCTTGCAGGGAAGGCCGGCCCGGTCGTAAACCATGGCTTCGAGCTGGAAGTAGCCGCTCTCGCCCATGGCGTTGGAAAAATCCTTCAGGGTGCTGCCGCCTTTTGCAAGCGCTTGTGCCAGCACGCTGCGAATCGCCGCATGCAGCCGGGCGGCGCGGGGCTTGCTCAGCCGCCCCGCACGCACGGTCGGACGGATGCCGGCCATGAACAGTGCTTCCGACGCATAGATGTTGCCGACTCCGACCACGATCTCGCCGGCCAGCAGCACCTGCTTGATCGCCGTTTTTCTGCCTTGCAGCGCGCGGTAGAAGGCCAGCGCGTCAAAACCGTCCGTCAGCGGCTCCACACCCAGCCGGCCCAGAAGTTTTTGCGCGGCAGCGTCGTGCTCGGCAGGCGCGTACACCACGGCGCCAAAGCGGCGCGGGTCGTGCAATCGCAAGGTGCCTGCCGTGGTGCGCAGGTCAAAATGGTCGTGTTTTCCAGGCGGCGGCAAGTCTGCAGCGAAACCCAGGCTGCCGGACATGCCCAGATGGATCAGCAGCAGGCCGCCGGTGGTGTCGAGCAGCAGGTATTTGCCGCGCCGGCGGACCTCGCGCACGGTGTGCCCGGTCAGACGCGCGGCATCGCAGCCCAGAGGCCAGCGCAGCGGCTTGCCCAACTGCAGGCCCAGTATTTTTGCACCGGCAATGCGACTGGCAAAACTCAGGCGGGTGACTTCGACTTCGGGCAATTCGGGCATGGGCAACTCGGGGCAATCAGGAAACACGCCTACATGGGCGCAGGGCTTCAATTATCATGGTCCGATGAAACAACTTATCAGCGTTTTCAGTGCACTTTGCCTGGCAGTTCCGGTGCTGTGGGCTCAGACCGCCCAGCCTGCCCCGGCCTTGCCACCCGCTGCCCAGCCTGAGGCGCCGGCCGCGGCCCAATCCCTCACCCCCGTGCCTTCCAGCCTGGACGGGGAGCTGTTCTACCAGGTACTGCTTGGTGAACTCACGGCACGCGAAGGTGATGCACCGAGCGGTTTTGCACTGATGCTGGACGCTGCCCGAAAAACCAACGACGCCCAGCTGTACCAGCGCGCGGCCGACATCGCCCTGCAATCGCGCTCGGGCGACGCGGCGCTGCAGGCGGCGCAGGCCTGGCGCCAGGCCCAGCCGGCCTCGCGGGAAGCCAATCGTTATGTGCTGCAAATCCTGCTGGCGCTGAATCGCATCACCGAGACCACGGAGCCGCTTAAAAACGAAGTGAAGCTCACGCCCCAGGTCGAACGCCCGCAGGCCATCACCAGCCTGCCACGATTTTTTGCCCGTGTCGGCGACAAAAAACTCGCCGCCAGCGTGCTCGAGCAGGCACTGGCCGACGAGCTCAAGGCCCCCGCCACGGGCGCAGCCGCCTGGACCGCCGTCGGGCGCATGCGGCTGGCCGCCGGCGAACAGCCCGGCGCGCTGGAGGCAGCCGAACGCGGGCAGGCCATCGACCCCGCGGCTGAAGGGCCGACCCTGCTGGCACTGGAACTGATGGACCCCAAACTGCCGCGCGCCGAGGCCCTGGTCCAGAAATACCTGGCGGGCAACCCCAAGGCCGTGCCTGAAATGCGCATGGCCTATGCCCGCGGCCTGCTCGATGCCCAGCGTTATGCCGAAGCCAGCGCGCAGCTGCTGCTGGTCACGCGCGACAAGCCCGAGTACCCCGAAGGCTGGCTGGTGCTGGGCTCCCTGCAGTTGCAGGACAACCAGCTGGCGGCAGCGCAGACTTCGCTGCTGCGCTATCTCGAACTGGCCGGCCAGGGTGAAGCCCAGCCACAGACCAGTCGCGGCCTGTCCCAGGCCTACCTGTCGCTCGCGCAGATTGCTGAAAAACGCAGGGATTTCGCCGCAGCGGAAAACTGGATCAACAAAATTCCCGATGCGCAGGAACTGGTCCAGGCCCAAGTGCGCCGCGCTTCACTGCTGGCCCGGCAGGGCAAACTCGCCGAGGCCCGCCAGCTGATCCGGAAATTGCCTGAGCGCAACGCCGATGACAAACGCATCAAGCTGATGGCCGAGGTCAACCTGCTGCGCGAGCAAAAGGAATACCGCAGCGCTTACGAGTTGCTGGCGCAGGCCGTCACGCAGTTCCCGGACGAACCCGAGCTTCTCTACGACCAGGCCATGATGGCCGAAAAGCTCAATGCGCTGCCGGAAATGGAACGCCTGCTGCGCCAGGTGGTGGAACGCAAGCCCGACTACCACCACGCCTACAACGCGCTGGGGTACTCGCTGGCCGATCGGAACGTGCGGCTGCCCGAGGCCAAACAACTGATCCTCAAGGCGCTGGAGTACGCGCCCGAGGACCCCTTCATCAAGGACAGCCTGGGCTGGGTGGAGTTCCGCATGGGCAACAAGGCCGAAGCCTTGAGAATTTTTGAGGCCGCCTACAAGGCCAAGCCCGACGCCGAGATCGCCGCGCACTTCGGCGAGGTGCTCTGGAGCCTGGGTCAGCGCGACAGGGCCTTGGCCATCTGGAAGGAAGGCATGCTGCTCAACGCCGAGAACGAGACGCTGCTCGAAACGCTCAAACGCCTTCGCGTCAGGCTGTAAGCCGCCATGCCCCTCTTTGACGCCCCGCTGCGCCGGTCGGCCGCTCTGCTGGTGAGCCTGCTATTTACTACATTTTTCATAGCTGGTTGCGCAAGCCCGCCAAGGGCTGCAGACCAAAATGATGAAAAAAAATCATTCTGGGCAGGCCGCATCAGCCTGCAGGTGCAAAGCGAGCCACCCCAGGCTTTTTTTGCCGGCTTCGAACTCAGGGGCAACCCCACGCAGGGCGAGTTGACGCTGAACAGCCCGCTGGGCAACAGCCTGGCCGTGCTGCGCTGGTCGCCGCGGGAGGCGGTGCTTGATTCCGGCAACCAGATCCAGCGCTTTGCCACGGTCGACGAACTGATTGAAAAAGCCACTGGCGCAGCCGTGCCGCTGCCCGCGCTGTTCGACTGGCTGGACGGCAAAAACACCGCCGCGGACGGCTGGAAGGCCGATCTGTCGCAACAGGCCGAGGGCCGTATCTCGGCCAGCCGGACGCTGCCGCAACCGCGCTCCGACCTGCGCATCGTACTGGCGGCGCCCTGATGCAAGCCGGACTGTCGCGCCCTGCTTCGGCCCCGCCGCTGAAGGCGATCTACGACGTCGCGGCGCCGGCCAAACTCAACCTGTTTCTGCACATCACCGGGCGCCGTCCCGACGGCTACCACCTGCTGCAGTCGGTCTTCATGCTGATCGACTGGTGTGACACCCTGCATTTCGAGTTGCGCCAGGATGGCCAGATCACACGCGCCGACCTTGGCAGCGAGGCCAGCGAGGCGCTGCCGGCCGAAGACCTGGTGGTGCGTGCTGCGCGCGCACTGCAACACGCGTCAGGCACCAAGCTGGGCGTGCACATCGGGCTGGAAAAACGTATTCCATCCCAGGCCGGCATGGGCGGCGGCTCCTCCGATGCGGCCAGTTGCCTCTTGAGCCTGCAGCGCCTGTGGGGCGTCAGGCTGCCGCCGGAGCAACTGCAGGCCATCGCTCTCGGCCTCGGTGCCGACGTGCCGTTTTTCCTCAGCGGCGGCCACGCCTGGGTGGAAGGTGTCGGTGAAAAGATCACGCCGCTGGCCCTGCCCGCCGCCCGTTTTGTCGTGGTCAAGCCCGCCGCCGGGCTGCCGACCGACGCCATTTTCCGCTCGCCCGGGCTCAAACGCGATACAGAAACTGCTACAATCCGAGGCTTTGCTGCAAACGCAAATGGCTCTGTTTACGAATTCGGCCATAACGACTTGCAGCCAGTCGCGCAGGCCTTGTGTCCGCAGGTTGGCCAATCACTCGATTGGCTGTCCATGCAGCATTTGCAAGGTCGCATGACTGGCTCGGGAAGTGCTGTATTTGCGCATATGCCGCACGAGATGGAACTCGCGGTCGCCCCGGGCGACTGGCAGGTCCGAAAGTGCAGCAACCTGGATGCACATCCTCTGGCCGGTTGGTAAGATAAGGGCCATGGAATGTGTTTCCAGAAACAACGATTAAAGGGTTGGTTGCCGGTCCCCTGACATCTGTCTTTGACAGTTTTCAGCTCCGACAATCTACCTGTGTAGGGGTGTCGCCAAGTTGGTTAAGGCACCGGATTTTGATTCCGGCATTCGCAGGTTCGAATCCTTCCACCCCTGCCAAAATTTTCGGGTCCCATGTGGGGCCCGTGTTTTTAGGCCACCCGACAACGGGGGCCGTGCTCGCTGACTGTTGAGTGTCTCCGGTGAAGGCTCTGCCTGCGCAATTCAGCCACTGAATTGGCTGGGCAGGAAATGGCCAGAAGCCGCATTGACATGGAACGGACACAGGGCGTCCGTGTTGTCAGTGCGCTTACTGCTTTTATCCATTCAGCAACGTTTTCTTCCTGGACACCCGCTGGGCCACACATGCAACCGCACCACTCCGACTTCATGCTTTTCACGGGCAATGCCAATCCGAGCATGGCATCCGAGATCGCCCAGCATCTGGGCATTTCGCTGGGAGCCGCCCATGTGGGACGTTTTTCCGACGGAGAAGTCACGGTCGAGATCCAGCAGAATGTGCGGGCGCGTGACGTGTTTGTGGTGCAGTCCACCTGCGCGCCGACCAATGAAAACCTGATGGAACTGCTGATCATGGTCGACGCGCTCAAGCGTGCCTCGGCCGAGCGCATTTCCGCGGTGATCCCCTACTTCGGCTACGCCCGGCAGGACCGCCGCCCGCGTTCGGCACGCGTGCCCATCAGCGCCAAGGTGGTGGCCAACATGCTGCAGGCCGTCGGTGTCTCGCGCGTGCTGACCATGGACCTGCACGCCGACCAGATCCAGGGCTTTTTTGACATCCCGGTGGACAACATCTACGCCTCGCCCGTGCTGCTGGGCGACCTGCGCCAGAAAAACTACAACGACCTGATGGTGGTGTCGCCCGACGTCGGCGGCGTGGTGCGTGCCCGCGCCCTGGCCAAACAGCTCGGCTGCGACATGGCGATCATCGACAAGCGCCGGCCCAAGGCCAATGTGTCGGAAGTCATGCACGTGATCGGCGACATCGACGGGCGCAACTGCGTCATCATGGACGACATGATCGACACGGCCGGCACGCTGGTCAAGGCCGCCGAGGTGCTCAAGGAGCGCGGCGCCAAAAAGGTGTACGCCTATTGCACGCACCCGATATTTTCGGGCCCCGCGATTGAACGCATTGCGCAGGGCGAAGCCCTCGACGAAGTGGTGATCACCAACACCATTCCCCTGAGCCAGGCCGCGCAGGACTGCAAGAAAATTCGCCAGCTCTCCGTGGCGCCGCTGATTGCCGAGACAATCCAGCGCATCGCCAACGGTGAGTCGGTCATGAGTTTGTTCTCGGACCAGGACAACCTGTTCTGATCCAGGACAAAAAGCCGGCTGCCGCAGCACCATGCTGCAGCAGCTTTTTTACGGAAAGTTTCAGAAATCCGGAACCGGATGGATGGAATTTTCCAATGTCGGGGTGAGCTGGTCGCGGCCCACCTCTTTTGGAGAAGATTATGAAATTCGTCGCTTTTGAGCGCGCCAAGCAGGGTACGGGTGCGAGCCGCCGTCTCCGCATCACGGGCCGCACGCCCGGTATCGTTTACGGTGGCACCGGTGAACCGTCGCTGATCGAACTCGATCACAACGCACTGTGGCACGCCATCAAGAAAGAAGCTTTCCACGCTTCCGTCCTCGAGATGGAACTGGAAGGCAAGACACAAAAGGTCTTGCTGCGCGATCTGCAGATGCACCCGTTCAAGCAACTGGTCCTGCACATCGACTTCCAGCGCGTCGACGCGAAGACCCGCCTGACCATGAAAGTGCCACTGCACTACAGCGGCCAGGAAGAGTCCCCTGCGGTCAAGGCCGAAAACTGCCTGGTCAACCACGTGCTGACCGAGCTGAGCATTTCCTGCCTGCCCAAAGACCTGCCTGAATTCATCGCCGTCGATCTGAGCGGCCTGAAAAAAGGCACTTCGCTGCACGTCAAGGACATCACGCTGCCCAAAGGCGTGAAGTTTGTCGCCAAAGGCGGCCTGGACAACCCGGTGCTGGTGTCGGTTTCTGCCGTTTCGGAAGAAGCTGAAGCCGATGCCGCCGCTGCTGCTGCTGCTGCCGCGCCTGTGGATCCCAAGGCCGCCAAGGCCGCTGCCGCCAAGGAAGCCAAAGCCGGCGCCAAGTCTGACGCTGCCAAGCCTGCTGCCAAGAAGTAATTCATGACGGCACTGGCCTGAAACGGCCCGCGGCCCTTGTCCTCCCCGGAGGTCAAGGGCCGTTTTTCTTGGGAGAAGGTCTTGCTGCACCCATAATCCGGTGGCGGGCCCCACCTGCAGACCGCTTTTTCCCTCTCATCACACAGCATGATCAAACTTTTTGTAGGCTTGGGAAACCCCGGCCCTGAATACGAGGCGACCCGCCACAACGCCGGTTTCTGGTGGACCGAGGCGCTGGCGCGCGAACTCAAGCTGAGCCTGGCACTCGACAAGAACTACCACGGCCGCGTCGGCCGCACCACCATCAAGGGCCAGACCGTCTGGCTGCTCGAGCCGCTGACCTTCATGAACCTGTCGGGCAAGTCGGTGGCGGCGCTGGCGCGTTTTTTCAAGATCGCGCCCGAAGAGATCCTGGTGGCCCATGACGAGCTCGACATCGTGCCCGGCCAGGCCAAGCTCAAGTTCGGCGGCAGCCACGCCGGGCACAACGGCCTGCGCGACATCCATGCCCAGCTGGGCACGGGCGACTACTGGCGCCTGCGCATAGGCGTCGGCCACCCGGGCGTGAAGTCCGAAGTCATCAACTGGGTGCTGAAAAAACCGTCCCAGGAACACCGCGCGGCGATCGAGGACAGCATCGCGCGCGCGCTCAAGGCCGTGCCCGACCTGCTGGCCGGCGAGATGGAAAAAGCCACCATGCTGATCCACACCAGCGCCCCGCAGCGGCCCAAGCCGCCGCGCAAGCCTGAGCCTGACGACTCCGTCAACGATTAGCGGCTTCACGCTGCGACAGCAGTCTGCCCCGGACAGTAGTTCCGACTCCCCACTCCCACCCCTCACCCCTGCCCTCGCCCCGCTGGGCGATGGAGGGGGACTTCATTGGCCGCGTGTGCTGCCACCGCGTGCAAACGTGGCGGCCGCTTGGCTCCGACATGACGCGCTTCGCGCGTCATGTCTCCCCGCACCCGATCCCGAGCCCGCATTTGTGCCCCCACCCGTCGGGCTGGGCCGAGGAGCGCAGGCAAAAGCGGATAAGGGCTCGCGATTGTCTGAGGCGAAGCCGAGTTCGAGCGAGGCCCCGCTTTTACCAAGCACCGGAGGTTGCCCGCAGCGAAGCGGAGGGACCCAGACCATCGGGTCGCCTTTTCTTTGGTGACTTTCTTTTGACGCAAAAGAAAGTTACTTGCCGCCGGGCAACCCCCGGCCAACAAGCATTAGCGAACTAAAAAGATTGAAGGAAAAAAGGCTTCGACCCTTCGGCAAGCTCGGCCCGAACGGAGTCAGAGGAGCGCCCCCATGGATCCCGGATCACGTCCGGGATGACAGATGCGGGAAGAGGTTGCTATGAATTCAATAGCCTCTTGCGCCCACCAGACAAGGGCTGGAGGCCAAAAAAACTATGAAGAACGCGATTCCACCGCCGCCACAGGCTGCTCCGCCTGCAAGCGCTGGTACTTCTGCCAGAGCGTTTCATGGTCTTCGATGAAGGCCGGGTTGACGGGAATACACGCCACCGGGCAGACCTGCACACATTGCGGCTCATCGAAATGCCCGACGCACTCGGTGCAGCGTTGCGGGTCGATCTCGTAGATTTCCTTGCCCAGGTAAATCGCCTGGTTCGGGCATTCGGGTTCGCACACGTCGCAGTTGATGCACTCGTCGGTGATCAGCAAGGCCATGGTCAGCCCTCTTTCTGCGCCTGCTGCAGGGCGATGGCGACATTGGCGCTGACCATCTGGCCCACATCGCCGCCGAGCTTGCTGATCTCGCGCACCAGCGTGCTGCTGATACATTGCAGCGGCGCGTCCGGCAGCAAAAACACGGTTTCCACCTGGGGCCGCAGCTTGCGGTTCATCGCGGCCATCTGCGCCTCGTAGTCAAAATCGGTGAGGTGGCGCACGCCGCGCACCACGGCCACGGCCTGCTGGGCCGCGCAAAAATCCATGATCAGGCCGTCGAACGGCAGGACGCTGACGTTGGCCATGCCCTGCGTTTCCTCGCGCACCTGCTGCAGGCGCGCATCCAGGCTGAACAGCGTTTTCTTGTGGTGCGCCACAGCCACACCGATGATGAGCCGGTCAAACAGCCCGGCCGCGCGGCGCACGATGTCCTGGTGCCCGAGCGTGAAGGGGTCGAAGGTGCCGGAATAAACCGCCACACGGGAACTCGGGGTGCTTGTCGCCATGCGGCAATTATGCCCGCCTGACCGTGGGGCCGCCTGTCCCTGCCGCCTGCAGGGCTACGCGCCTTCCAGCGAAACGCCCTTGCGGACCAGCAAGTGAAAGTGCACCGCGCCGGCCTTGCCGCTGCGATGCAGCTGCAGGCCGTAGTCGGCCAGTGCCTCATCGGTCCAGGCTTGCGGCGCCTCGAGGTAGACATAACCGGGCTCGGCCACCACCTGCGCCGCCGCCTTGAGCGCAGGCTCGAACAGCGGCGAGTCAAACGGCGGGTCCAGGAACACCAGTTGCATGCTGCCGGGGGACAGGCGCCGGAGAACGGAAACGCCGTCGCCGCGCTCCACCCGCACCATGTCGGCGTGCAGCCTGGCCTGCAGAGCCTTGAGCTGGTCCACCAGACCGGCATCCTGCTCGCACAGCAGCACCTCGGCAGCGCCGCGCGAGGCGGCTTCAAAACCCAGCACGCCGGTGCCGGCAAACACGTCGATGCAGCGCCAGCCGGTCAGGTCCTGGCCCAGCCAGTTGAACAGGGTCTCGCGCACGCGGTCGGGCGTCGGGCGCAGGCCGGGTTTGTTGGCCACCGGCAGCTTGGTGCGTTTGTACTGCCCGCCGATGATGCGGATCTCGCCCGGCGGCACGGACTTGCGGCCCACCACCTTGCCCGATTTCGGGCGCGGGGCGGCAGTCTTGGGGGTTTTGTTGTCGGAAGCTGGGGTGTATTTCATGTGCGGCGCTTGGGAACGATCCCAAAAAAGGACGTGCCGTTTACTGGGAAGCAGACCCTAGGATAACAGTCACCATTTTTTCAGGCTGCAGCTTGCGCGCAAACGCGGCCTTGACCTCCGCCACACTGACTTTGGCGATGCGGTCGGTCCAGGTGTCCAGGTAATCGAGCGGCAAGTCGTTCCAGGCGATGTTGGCCAGGTTGCCGAGCAGCTTGCGGTTACTATCGATCAGCAGCGGGAAGCCGCCTATCAGGTTGTCCTTGGCGGCCTGGAGCTCGGCCTGTGTCGGGCCTTCGGCGACAAATTTCGCAATCACCTCACGGGCGACCCCGGTGGCCTGCGCGGCCTGGTCGGGTCGCGTCTGCAGGCCCACGGTGAACGCACCGGCATGGCGGCCCGGCGAAAAATAGCTGGAGACGCTGTAGCTGAGGCCGCGTTTTTCGCGCACCTCTTCGGTCAGGCGCGAGACAAAGCCGCCACCGCCCAGCACATAGTTGCCCAGGGTGAGGGCATAAAAATCAGGGTCGTTGCGCTTGTAGCCGGGCTGGCCCATCAGCACATGCGCCTGGGCCGAGTCAAACGGGATGGTGATCACCTGCCCGCGCTCCAGCGGCGCCACCTCGGCCACCGCCGGCAGCGGCGGCACTGCCGCACAGTCGCCTTGGGGCAGGCGCGCGAGCAGCCCCGTCACCAGCGTGTCGGCCTGCGCGCGTGTCAATGCCCCCACAATGCTGACCCGGGCGTGGCAGGGCGTGATGTAGCGCGCATGAAAGGCCCGCATGTCGGCCACGCTGACGCGCCCCAGGCTGGCTTCGCTGATTTCATGGCCGTAGGGATGGCTGCCGTACACCGCTTCTGAAAAAGCGCGGGCCACCCGGTAGCCGGGCCGGGTGTAGGCCTCCTTGAGCTGGGCCAGCATGCGCTGGCGGTCGCGCTGCCACACCGGGTCCGGAAACGAGGGTTCCGCGATCTGACGCGCGGCCAGCCGCATGGCCTGGCTCAGCAGGTCCGGCTCGGTCAGGCTGCGCAGTGAAAAGCTGAAACGGTCGGAGCCCGCCGATGCGCCGAACTGCGCGCCGAGATCGGCCCAGGCTTCGCCCAGCGCATTTTCATCGAGCGCGGGCTCGCCGCCGCGTGCCGCCACGCCCTTGGAAAGCAGCGACGCCGTGATCCCGGCCAGACCGGCCTGGTCGGCCGCGACACGCCGGCTGCCGGCATCGAAGTCCAGCTGCACATCGACCATGGCGATGGCCGGGCTTTCGACCAGGTAAACCCGGGCGCCGCCGGGCTGCGTCCAGTGCTGCACAGGAATCGCAGCCCATGAAAACACGGGAGTAAATATGGCTGCAGCCCCTATCAGCAGGGCGCAAACAGCTCTTTTTTTGATAGCACTTGTCACAGGAGTTCCCGGAGAAATCAGGATGGAAGAAAACGCCAGTCGCGGGCGGACCGCGCTCAATGCCGCAGCCCCGCGGCAGGCACACGTTTGACGCGCCCCGGATCGGGCGGCTGCGGCAGCAAGTTGGCGAGGGTCAGCTGGTCGTCGCTGAAATAACGCGCCGCCACGGCCCGCACTTCGGCGCTGCTGATGCTGCGCAGCTGGCTGATCAGGCGCTCGTCGGTGTCGAGCGGCAGGCCGTTGACCCAGTAGGCACCCAGTCCGCGGGCCTGGCTGAACAGTGCATCGAGTTTGTAGGTCTCACTGGCCACCCACTGGGTCTTGACACGTTGGAGTTCGGCCTCGCTGACGCCTTCGCGGGCAATCAGCGCCACCTGCTGGCGCAGGGCGTCGGCCACCTGGTCAGCGGTTTTTCCGGCGGCCGGCACGCCATCGAGCACAAAGACCTGCGGGCCGCGGCCGATCAGGCCGTTGGACGCGCCGGCACTGTCGGCAAGCCGGTTGTCACCCTGGGTCAGGGCGCGTTCCAGCCGCGCGCCGCTGTAACCGTCGAGCACGGCGGCCAGCACCGTCAGGGCCAGCGCATCGCGGTTGAAGGCGTCCCCCGTTCCCGGCGCGGCATCCACCGGCGACTGCAAACCCGGCACCTTGTAGGACAAGCTCACATAGGCCTGGCTGGCCGGTGCCTTGAAGTCCATCCTGCGCAGGCCGGTCTGCACCGGCTCGATGCGCGGCTTGCGCGGCGGCACCGGACGGGCCGCCGCGGCGCCATAGTATTTTTCCGCCAGTCGCCGCACCTGCGCCACATCCACATCCCCGGCAATCACCACGGCCGCATTGGCCGGTACATACCAGCGCCGGTAAAACGCACGGGCATCGTCGGGCGTCATGGCCTCGAGGTCGCTCATCCAGCCCACGACCGGGCGCCGGTAAGGCGACGCCACGAAGGTCATGGCGTTGGCGGCTTCATGCATCAGCGCGCGCGGCGAGTCTTCGGTGCGCAGGCGGCGTTCTTCCTTGACGACCTCGAGTTCCCTGGTGAACTCCTCGTCGGCCCACTGGTTGCGGGCAAACCGGTCGGCCTCCAGGCGCATCACCTCTTCGAGCTTGCCCGAAGGGATTTGCTGGTAATAACCAGTGGCATCCCGGGAAGTGAACGCGTTTTCGCGACCACCGAGCGCCGCGACACGGCGTGAAAACTCACCCGGCTTCAGGCTGGGTGTGCCCTTGAACATCATGTGTTCCAGCACATGGGCCACGCCGGTGGTGCCGTCAACTTCGTCCATGGAGCCGACCCGCACCCAGAGCATGTGCGCCGCGGTGGGTGCACGCCGGTCGGTCTTGACGATGACGGTGAGGCCATTGGCCAGCTGGAACTGGGTGACGGGGGTGGCTGGAGCTGCGGTCTGGGCCAACGCGGGGCTGGCCAGAAAGAAGCTGAGGAGCAGGGGGAAAAGAGGGAAAAGAAGGAGAAGAGGAGCGTTGCGCGAGGGTGCCGGAAACCGGATAAACGTGCCCATGAAATCCTGTGTGGTGTGTTTCATAGAATAGTGTGACTCCAAAGCACAACCAATGTTCAGTTTCTTCAAGAAAAAAAAGCCCCCTGCCCCCCCGGAGGCCACGCCGGCAGCGGCGTCACCCCCTGCCCTGCCTGGCAGCGCGGCGCCCGCTGCGCCTCCCGCCGCGGCCACACCGGCGCTGCCCGGCGGCGGCCTGATCGGCAGTGCGCTGGTCACACCCATCGACATTCCGTTGCCCGGCGCAGTGCCGGCGAACCGCGAGCACTGGGTCAGCAAGCTGCGCTCGGGCCTGCACAAGACCGGCGCCAGCATTTCCGGCGTATTCACCGGCAACCGCATCGACGACGCGCTGTATGAAGACCTGGAGTCGGCCCTGCTGATGGCCGACGCCGGCACCGGCGCCACCGCCTACCTGCTCGATGAAGTCAGGCGACGCGTGAAAGACAGCGGCGTCACGCACCCGGTGGCCGTGAAAAACATCCTGACCGAAGCGCTCACCCAACTGCTCAAGCCGCTGGAGCAGCCCCTGGTGATCGGCGAGTACAAACCCACGGTCATCATGGTGGCCGGTGTCAACGGTGCGGGCAAGACGACATCCATCGGCAAACTCACGCACCACCTGGCCAACGAAGGCGCGTCGGTGCTGCTGGCCGCAGCCGACACCTTCCGTGCCGCTGCGCGGGAGCAGCTCGAAGCCTGGGCCAACCGGAACATGGTGGAAATCGTCAGCCAGGAAGGGGGCGATCCGGCCGCTGTGAGTTTCGATGCGGTCAGCGCCGGCAAGGCACGCGGCAAGGACGTGGTACTGGTGGACACCGCCGGGCGCCTGCCGACGCAACTGCACCTGATGGAAGAGCTGCGCAAGATCAAACGTGTCGTCAGCAAGGCCGATGCCACGGCACCCCACGAAATACTTCTTGTCATTGACGGCAACACCGGGCAGAACGCGCTGAGCCAGGTCAAGGCCTTCGACGAGACCCTGCAGTTGACCGGCCTGATCGTGACCAAACTCGACGGCACGGCCAAAGGCGGCGTGCTGGC